>NZ_JBZAJB010000001.1:0-981405 GCF_058215755.1 Nocardioides sp. Z50_6
AATGAGAGCCACACGACCAGCATGGGCAGCCGAAATGAGAGCGACAGCCCGGGCGCCTGGACCGAGCCTCGCCAGGCACCGGTCCTGGGTCAATGGAACAAGCAGCCGATGAGCGGGCAACGCGGCGTTGTCTGGCACGACAACCCGCGAAGAGCTTCAGGCCGTCAAGTCCAGCGCCAGGACCAGCAGCGCCAGCACGAATGGGGTTGCAAGCACCACGCGCACCGTCGTGCTGTAGCCGGTCCGCCCAGCCCGAACCTCCCGACGATGCCTCTGCTCGGCAAGAAGGTACGAAGCAAGGGCGAGCAGACCCCAGACAACGGTCAGGGCCAGGCTCATGGAGTCAGACATGCGCGCATCTTGACATGAACAACGCACTGATCTGCCGCGACTCGTGCGCTCACGGACTATCGCCAGTGACGTTGCCACTACGCCAGGGAGCATCGGAGTCGCCGAGGGTTTCAAGCATGAGTTGGCACCAGACCTGCGCCGCGCCGATGACCAGTCGGGCGTGACGCGGGCGGACCCATGTCGGCACACTCTCGGTCCCGTGATCGACGCCGACCTTGTTACGTATCTCAGTGACGTTCTGCGCCAAAGTGGCGAGTGACCCAAGCACGCGCCGGAGCGACTGGTCCTCGCCGCTCGCTCCCTTAGCCGCCAATCCGAGGGCCTGCTGGGACCGGGCGACCAACTGAGTCACGTCATCTGACTTCGTGTACGCGACCCCGCGAGCCGAAAGGACACACTTCGCGGTGGACTCGATCAGTGCCTTGGCCGTGCTCACGGCCAGCCGGGGGTCCGACTCCACCGTGTCTCCTAGGCGCGCTAGGTGATCGTGGATAACCGCCGGATTAGCCAAGGCTGCGAGTGCGTCGGCCGAGAACGTGACCGGGGCCGCGAGGCGCGACGGATCGGTCACAACGAACGACCACTGATCCACCTCGAACCCGGCACTGGTGAGGGTGTTCAGCCATCTGGCCTTCAACGGCATGAGGTCGTAGTAGTCGCCACCATGCTTGGAGCGCTCACCGATGTCCTGCATCACATCGCTGTACACGGCGATGAGCTTCGCGTGGTCCGCAGGATTGTTGAGGTCCAGCGTCGCCAAGTAGCGGCGCATCCGCTCTCTGCGCTCGCTCGGGTCGCCGGGGTCTGGCTGTTCCGGCCCGAGCCGGATTTCGTTGTCCCCGAAGAGTGCATCTATCTCACGGATCACGACGTCGGTCACATAGACCGACAGCAGGCGGAGAACCTTCGGAGTGAATTGCGCCACGATCAGACGCTACTGGCTGGACTCGGTCTGACTCGTCAAACGCTCGAGCGGATGGAAGGAACCGCATGCCGGAGCGCCGCCCCCCTCATGCCGCGATAAGTGCGGCAGATCCGGCGCGCTGGGGCCGCGCGATCACCTGGGACTGCCCAGATGCGCCCTCATCTGTCGGAGTCATCTGCTCCACTCTCCATATGGACCTTGCTTCTGAGATTGGAATCGGCGACATCACCGGCGCGATCGCACTGATTTTCTCGTTCATCGCCCTGCTTCGTACTGGCCTTGAAGGCAGACGCGCTGCGCCGGTCGTCAGTTGGACCCCCCGCCGCATTGAGCTCGCCAACCAGGGCGCCGCACGAGCCCGCGACATCAAGGTCGAACTCCGGTCGGACCCCGACACGCCACCCGAGAGAGGATGGCGGACCCACAGGATCGCGGCGCTCAGCCCGGGCTACAGCCACCGCCTGCCTCATGACCGTTTGTTGGGCGAAGCTGACCATCTCTGGGTGCACATCGTCTGGCGCGACCAGCGACTGCTGCGTCAGCAAGACACGGTGCTGGTCTCTTACGAGGCGCCCGCCGAGGACACGTCCAGGCCTCCACTGACTGATCGTCAGGTCGACTCCATCGCGCTCAGGCTTGGGGAAGGAGTTGGTGACGCCCTAAACAAGGTCGCATCCGGTGCCGCAAGAGCACGGTCCCGCGGAAGGTGAACGCCACGAGCGAGGAGTAGTGCGCCCGTGAATGGTGCGACTCTTCGGGGCGAGGTTTTGCTACCTACTCCGACACTCCCAGGCCTCTGACCTGCGCAAATGCAGCGATTCACCGGACGGCTCGTTAAAGGATGTCGTTCAGGCCGGATGCTAACAGCCGGCGGTCGTGCTCAGCGGTCGAGGTGCCGGGCGCGGACGAAGCAGAAGAGGCCGTAGCAGGCGATGCCGAGCGCGATCACGCTCAGCAGCCAGGGGCCGAACGGCTGTTCGAGCACCTCCGCCAGCGCGTCGTCGAGTCCTTGGTCCTTGCCCTCGTGGGTCCAGCCGGCGTGGGTGACCAGGATCCCGACCAGGCCGATCGAGACGCCCTTGGCGACGTAGCCCGCGGTGCCGAACCAGCGGTAGGCCCGGCCCGCCTCGCCCATCCGCCCGGACTGGTCGAGGTGGTCGAGGAACTTCTGCGACACCCCCCGGTAGACCTGCCACCCGCCGTAGCCGATGACGCAGAGCCCGGCGAGGACGACCAGCCACTGGCCCGCGGGCCAGGACATCACCTGTGCAGTCAGCGGCTTCCCGCCGCCTCCGCCGCTGCCGAGCAGCGTGCGGAAGGCGGTGAACGCCAGGGCACCGTAGAGGGCCGCCTTGAGCAGGGAGCCCCCGGCCTTGAGCCAGCGCTCGGCACCGTCCTCGTCCTCGTGACCGAAGGCGGCCTCCAGGAGACGCCACAGCACCAGCAGCACCAGGCCGATCGCGACGCCCCACAGCACCGCGGTGCCGAGGCCGCTGGAGGTCAGCTGCCGGAAGGCCCCCTGGCTGGAGGCCTTCTCCGAGGAGGAGCCGCCCCAGGCGAGCTGGAGCGCCACCCAGGCGATGAGCAGGTGCGTGATGCCGTAGGCCACGAGCCCGACGCGGATGAGCACGTCGAGCCAGGGGCTGTCCTCGGCACGGTCGCCCGCCTGGCGGGCCTTGCTGGAGATGTCGACCACGGATCTGGGGTGCCCAGCCGAGGCCCGTGGCATGCGCCGACTACGACGCGGGCTTCTCCAGGATCGCGACGACGCCCTGGCCGCCGGCCGCGCAGATCGAGATGAGACCGCGGCCGGAGCCCTTGGCGTCGAGCAGCTTGGCGAGCACCGGGACGATGCGGCCGCCGGTGGCGGCGAAGGGGTGGGCGGCGGCCAGCGAGGAGCCGTTGACGTTGAGCTTGTCGCGGTCGATGGAGCCCAGCGGGGCGTCCAGGCCCAGGCGCTCCTTGCAGAAGACCGGGTCCTCCCAGGCCTTGAGCGTGGAGAGGACCTGGGAGGCGAACGCCTCGTGGATCTCGTAGTAGTCGAAGTCCTGCAGGGTCAGGCCCTCGCGCTCCAGCATCCGGGCGACCGCGTAGGCGGGCGCCATCAGCAGCCCCTCGTGGCCGTGCACGTAGTCGACCGCCGCGGTCTCGTGGGCCGTGAGGTAGGCCAGCACCGGGAGCCCGCGCTCCTTCGCCCACTCCTCGGAGGCCAGGAGGACCGCCGAGGCGCCGTCGCTGAGCGGGGTGGAGTTGCCCGCGGTCATCGTCGCCGCAGCACCCTTGCCGAAGACCGGCTTGAGCTTCGCGAGCTTCTCGGGGGTCGAGTCGGCCCGCATGTTGGTGTCGCGCTCGACGCCGCGGAAGGGCGTGACCAGGTCGTCCTGGAACCCCTCGTCGTAGGAGCGGGCGAGGTTCTGGTGGGAGCGCGCGGCGAGCTCGTCCTGCTCCTCGCGACCCACCCGCCACTCCAGCGCGGTGAGGGCCGCGTGCTCGCCCATCGACTTGCCGGTCCGAGGCTCGCCGTTCTGCGGGATGTCGAGGCCGATGTCGCCGGGCCGGATCTGGCCGAGCGCGGTGAGCCGCCCCTTCAGGTCCTTGGCGGAGTTCACCTTCATCAGCTTCTTGCGGAGCTTGTCGCTGATCGCCACCGGCGCGTCGGAGGTGGTGTCGGAGCCACCGGCGATGCCCACGTCGATCTGCCCCAGGGCGATCTTGTTGGCGACCTGGATGACCGCCTGCAGGCCGGTGCCGCAGGCCTGCTGGATGTCGGTGGCGGGGGTGCCCGGGTCCAGCTTGGAGCCCAGCACGCACTCGCGCGTCAGGTTGAAGTCGCGGGCGTGCTTGAGCACCGCACCGGCCACCACCTCGCCGACCCGCTGGCCCTCCAGGCCGAAGCGGGTGACCAGGCCGTCGATCGCGGCGGTGAGCATCTCCTGGTTGGAGACGTCGGCGTAGACGCCGTTGGAACGCGCGAAGGGGATCCGGTTGCCGCCGATGACGGCGACGCGGCGGGTCTGGGCCTGCATCTGGTGCTCCTGGAGTTGGCGTGGAGTGGTGCGGGGTTGGCGGGGTCGGGGTCGCGGAACCTGCGTGGTGCGGTGACTCGCGGCGTCCCATCCTTCCGCCTGCCGGCCCGGGCCGGAACCCGATGAGGGCAAGGTCACGAAATCTGGACGCAGAGTTACACCTGGAGTTACATGTGAGGCAGTCTATCCACGGCGCCGGTGACCGCGGCTGCCCACCGATGCGTCCCACCACCGAAAGGCACTCGCGACATGAGCGACCGTTACCAGGGCTTCGTCTCCACCCCCTTCGGCAAGCTGCTCGTCAAGAACCTCGGCCTCCCCAGCCCGGCCAGGCTGGAGCGGTGGACCGAGGGCGCCCCGCTGGTGGACGGCACCGTGCTCGTCGGAGGCCGCGGCCGGCTGGCAGACCAGCTGCCCAAGCTGCTGGACGGCCTGGGCGTCGCCACGCTCTCCCAGGACCAGGAGGGGACGACGTACAAGGGCCTGGTCTTCGACGCGACCGGGCTCACCGAGCCGGGCGACCTCGTGGCCCTGCGCGACTTCTTCACCCCCCTGATGCGACGCCTCGCCTCCTGCCCGCGGGTGGTGGTGCTCGGCACCCCTCCGGAGGAGCTCGAGGGCCGCGAGCGGGTGACGCAGCGCGCCCTGGAGGGGTTCACCCGCTCCCTGGGCAAGGAGATCGGGCGCGGCGGCACCTCCCAGCTGGTCTACGTGTCGCCGGGCGCGGAGGCCGCGACCGAGTCCACGCTGGCGTTCCTGCTCTCCCCCAAGTCGGCCTACGTCTCGGGCCAGGTGGTGCGGATCGGCGCCCACGGCAGCAAGGACGCCGCCCCGGTTCCCGACTGGGAGAAGCCGTTGGCCGGCAAGGTCGCCCTGGTCACCGGCGCCAGCCGGGGCATCGGCGAGCAGATCGCCAGGGTCCTGCACCGCGACGGTGCCACCGTCGTCGGCGTCGACGTGCCCCAGGCCGCGAGCGACCTGCAGACCCTGATGGCCGAGCTCGGCGGTGACCACCTCAGCCTCGACATCACCCACTCCGACGCCCCGCAGCGGATCGCCCACCACCTGCGCGAGCAGCACGGCGGCGTGGACGTCGTGGTGCACAACGCCGGCATCACCCGCGACAAGAAGCTGGCCAACATGGCCGCGGACCGCTGGGAGAGCGTGATCGCGGTCAACCTGCTGGCCCCCGAGCTCATCACCCGGGAGCTGCTCGAGCAGGGCGTGGTCAACGACAACGGGCGGATCATCGGCGTCGCCTCCATCGCCGGGATCGCCGGCAACGTCGGGCAGACCAACTACGCCGCCTCCAAGGCCGGCGTGATCGGCCTCGTCGACAGCCTCGCCGACGAGCTCGAGGACGGGATCACCGTCAACGCGGTGGCGCCCGGCTTCATCGTCACCCAGATGACCGCGGCCGTGCCCTTCGCCACCCGCGAGGTCGGTCAGCGGCTCAACGCCATGAGCCAGGGCGGTCTGCCGGTCGACGTCGCCGAGACGATCGCGTGGTTCGCCTCCCCGGCCTCGACCGCGGTCAACGGCAACGTGGTGCGGGTCTGCGGCCAGATGATGCTGGGGGCCTGAGGTGTCCGGCGTGCTCAGCCTGGCCCGGGTCGCCCTGCCCGCCGTGCCGGGCGTCAACCAGCTGCCGGGGGTCCGCAAGGCCCCTGTCGACTCCTTCGACGGGATGGCCCGCACCGGTCCGGTGCGGGCCCTGGACCCCGACCACGTGGCGGCGTACGCGCGGGTCTGCGGCTTCCCGCGGCGCGACACCGTGCCGCTCACCTACCCGCACCTGCTCGCCTTCGACCTGCACATGGAGATCATGAGCAGCCCGGAGTTCCCGTGGCCAGCCATCGGCACGGTGCACCTGGAGAACACCATCACCTCGCACCGCCCGATCGGCCACGGGGAGCTGCTGGGCGCCACCACCTCGGTGCGCCCGCCCCGCCCGCACCCCAAGGGCACCCTGCTGGACTTCGTGACGTCCGTGAGCTCCGGCGACGACGTGGTGTGGGAGTCGGTCTCCACCTACCTGCGCCGCGGGCGCGGCCAGGAGGACGCGGCCCGGGGACTCGACCTGCCCCGGGTGCCGCAGGGGCGCGCCGGGTGGGACCTCCCCGCAGACCTGGGCCGCCGGTACGCGGCCGTCTCGGGCGACCTCAACCCGATCCACCTCTACCCCCTCACCGCCCGCGCGCTCGGCTTCAAGCGGCAGATCGCCCACGGCATGTGGTCCAAGGCCCGGAGCCTGGCTGCCATCGAGAACCGGCTGCCCGACGCCGTGCGGGTCGAGGTCTCGTTCCGCAAGCCGATCTTCCTGCCCGGCCAGGTCGCCTTCGGCCTGGAGGGCGACCGCTCGGAGTGGAGCTTCTCGCTGATGAGCCCCCGTGACTCCGCACCCCACCTGGTGGGCCGCGCCGTCGCCCTCTGAGGTCCGGTCCGAGAGCCGACCGGGGCTGACTCAGCGGGGCTGCCCGAACTGCACCGTGGACACGGTGCGGGCCGCGGCGGCGTCGAGGGGCGTCTGGGCGAGGTTGAAGACGGCCGTCGACGGGGTCCACGAGCCGACGTCGGTCACGCCATTGCCGTCCCAGTCCCCCGTCACCGGAAGGTCTCCCGGGTAGCCGAACGGCACCGAGGCGGCGACCGGCGTCCCGGTGGCGTCCGGGTGTCGCAGGGTGAAGAGCAGCAGACCGCGGTCGTAGACGCCCACGTCGGTGCGCCCGTCGCCGTTCCAGTCACCGGTCACCGGCAGGTCGTCGCGGTCGCCCCACGCGATCGTCTCGACCTCCCCCGTGGCGTGGCGCAGGAAGAAGGCAGCCGCGCTCGGCCGGAAGACGCCCACGTCGGAGCGCCCGTCGCCGTCCCAGTCCCCCACCACCGGCCGGTCGCCGCGGACGCCGAACCGGAACTGCGTGGTCCCGGCCGGGCCGCCCAGCTTGAACATCCGCCCCCGGGGGTTCCACACCCCCGGCTCCGCGGTCCCGTTGCCGTCCCAGTCGCCGAGGAGCGGTTCGTCGGTGCCGGCACCGAAGCGCAGCACCAGGGGGGCGAGGCCGTCGGGCTGGTGGACCACGAAGTCGCTCTTGGCGGTCCGCCGGAAGACCGCGAGCTCCGCCGGGCGCTCCCCGGTCAGGTTGGCGGACATCGGGACGTCGACGCAGTTGGTCGAGGCGACGGTGCCGTAGCCGAGCGGGATGCCGGTGAAGTGTGCCGGGACGACGTCGCGGCCGACCTTCTGCTCGAAGTGCAGGTGCGGCCCGGTGCTGTTCCCGGTGCTGCCGACGGCGCCGATCAAGGTGCCCTGGTCGACGCTGGAGCCGACGGTGACGAAGACGTTGCGCAGGTGGGCGTAGGTCGTGGTCTCGAAGTTCCCGTGGTCGATCACGACGTGCTTGCCGTAGCCGCGGGCGTTGCGCTGGTTGGCGATGGTCACCCGGCCGGGCGCCGCGGCCACCACCGCCTTGCCCAGGTCCTTGCTCCGGTTGAAGTCCACCGCGTGCTGGCTCGGCGAGTGCCGGGCGCGGGTGCCCGCGCTCCACTCCTGGGCGCAGGTGAACGGCATCCGGAAGGACGTCACCGGGACGGCGAGCCGCTTGCTCGGCTCCGAGATCTGGGCGGAGGCCGCCAGCCCGGCGGAGGAGACCACCAGCGCGGCCAGCGCGGCCAGGGCGACGGCAGAGCGGGCACGACGGCTGGGACGCGAGGAGAGGAGCACAGGTGACCGCCTTGGACGTAGGGGGAGCGTCCGCGGTGAGGCACTCACCGACACCCGAGTCCCACGGGACCCGCATGCCACGCAAGGGCTCAACTGCCACGGAAGCGCACACAGATAAACACGCGTTCGGCGTGTCTGTCGCCTCTTCCCACGAATTACATCGATGTGATGGTAATGGCCGCGGCTAGCGCAGGCGGCGGATCAGCCCTTCCTGGGCGACGGTCGCCAGCAGCGTCCCGTCCTCGGCGAAGACGCTGGCCAGGGCCAGGCCGCGCCCACCCGACGCGGAGGGCGAGTGCTGGTCGTAGAGCCACCACCGGTCGGCACGGCCGGGCCGGTGGAACCACACCGTGTGGTCGAGCGAGGCCGGCCGGAGGTCGGCGGAGTCGATGTTGACGCCGTGGGGCATCAGGGTGACTCCGAGCAGCGTGAGGTCGGTGCCGTAGAGCAGCGCGGCCTGCTGGATGAAGGGGACGTCGGGCAGCTCGCCGTCGACCCGGACCCAGGCGCGCGCCACCGCCGGCCGGCTGGGGTCGGGCTCGAGCCCGCGCCGGGAGGTCCCGACGTAGCGCACGTCCAGGGCGGCCCACTCGCGGCGCCACTCCTCGGCCTGCTCGTCGCCCCGGCGGCCCATCAGCGACGCCAGCGGGACCGCCTCCGCGGGCGGCGGGACCGCAGGCATGGCCTCCTGGTGGTCGAAGCCCTCCTCGGGCACCTGGAAGCTGCAGGTCTGGTAGTAGATCGGGCGCCCGTGCTGGCGGGCCACCACCCGGCGGGAGACGAAGGTGCGGCCGTCGCGGATGCGCTCGACGTCGTAGAGGATCGGCACCGCCGTGTCGCCGGGGCGCAGGAAGTAGGAGTGCAGGGAGTGCAGCGCGAAGGGCGCCTCCACGCTGCGAGATCCGGCCAGCAGCGCCTGGGCGGCGACCTGGCCACCGAAGACCCGCTGTCGCCGGGTGTCGGGCTGGCGCCCGCGGAAGAGGTCGACGTCGAGATGCTCCAGGTCCAGGAGCTCCAGCAGCTCCGCCGCGGACCCGGGCACTAGGCCTGCCCCGGGTCGCTGTCGGGGTGGTCCAGACCGGCCAGGAACTGCTCGAACTGCTGCCCCAGGTCCTCCGCGGTGGGCAGCGGCTCGTTCGCGGCCAGCAGCGAGGCGCCCGACTCCTCGGCGCGCTGGAAGGAGTCGTACTGCTGCTCGAGCGCCACGACGACGTCGCGCACCTCCTCGTGGCTGCTCAGGTAGCGCGCGATCTCCTCCTCGCACTCCTCCGCGGCCCGGCGCACCGAAGTCAGGTCGATGGTCAGCCGGCCGCCGATCTCCAGGTTCTCCAGGAGGGTCAGCGAGGCCGGCGGGTACTCCATCTGGGCCAGGTAGTGCGGCACGTGGGCGACGTACCCCAGGGCGGGGTGCTGCCACTCCCCCAGGCGGACCTCGAGCAGCGCCTGGGCGCTCGAGGGCACCCGCAGCTCGCCGCGCCACGGGCTCCGCCCGGTCAGCAGGCCCGGCTCGTTGGCGTGGTGGGTGACGGCGATGGGACGCGTGTGCGGCACCGCCATCGGCACCGAGCCCAGGCTCACCACCCGGGTGACGCCCAGCCGGGTGACGACCTCGCGGACGGCCAGCGCGAAGCCCTCCCACCGGATGTCGGGCTCCGGCCCGGACAGCAGGAGGAAGGGTGTCTGGCCGGAGTCCCGCATCAGCCGCACCGAGAGCCGGGGGGCCTCGAAGCCCTCGTAGTGGTCCTCGACGAAGGCGATCGGGGGGCGCCGGGCGCGGTAGTCGTGGAGCTGGTCGACGTCGAAGGTGGCCACCACCGGGCCCTCGCCCAGCTCACGCAGGTGCCGCACGGCCACCTCGGCCGACTGCCCCGCATCGAGGAACCCGGAGAGCACCACGACCATGGTGAGCTCGTGGACCCCCTCGAGCTCCGGCACGTCGTCGACGATGTGCACCAGGCGGTTCGGGGCGTCAGGCATGGCGTCAGCCTATGCTGCCCCGCGGCCCGGCGCGTCGCGGGCAGCGCGAGACGACGTGATCACGGGCACACGGGGGACCCCCTGCCCAATTTGTTACCGGGAGGTAACATTACTTCGCCCGGGCTACGACCGGGACACCCACACCACTAGGAGACTTCGTGCCCCGACAGTTGCGAGAGGTCGTCTTCGTCGACGGCGTGCGCACGCCGTTCGGCAAGGCCAAGGGCCAGTACGCCGAGACCCGTGCCGACGACCTCGTCATCAAGTGCATCCGCGAGCTCATGCGGCGCAACCCCTCGCTCCCCCCGGAGCGGGTCGACGAGGTCGCGATCGCGGCCACCACGCAGATCGGCGACCAGGGCCTGACGATGGGGCGCACCGCCGCCTTGCTGGCCGGCCTGCCCAACACCACCCCCGGCTACTCCATCGACCGCATGTGCGCCGGTGCGATGACCGCGGTGACGACCACCGCCGGCGGCATCGCCTTCGGCTCCTACGACGTGGTGATCGCCGGCGGTGTCGAGCACATGGGCCGCCACCCCATGGGTGAGGGCGTCGACCCCAACCCGCGGATCATCTCCGAGAAGATCGTCGACCCCGACGCGCTGGTGATGGGCAAGACCGCCGAGAACCTGCACGACCGCTACCCCGCGATCACCAAGGAGCGCGCCGACGCGTTCGCCGTGCGGAGCCAGCAGCGCACCGCCGAGGCCTACGCCGCAGGCAAGATCCAGCCCGACCTGGTGCCGGTCGCCACGCGCTCGGCCGAGGAGGGCTGGGGCCTGGCCCTGGCCGACGAGGCGCCGCGCCCGCAGACCTCCATGGAGACCCTCGCGGGCCTCAAGACCCCGTTCCGCGCGCACGGCAACGTGACCGCCGGCAACGCCTCGGGCATCAACGACGGCGCCACCGCGGCGATCCTCGCCGACGAGGAGACCGCCAAGGAGCTGGGCCTGCCGGTCAAGATGCGCTTGGTCTCCTACTCCTTCGTGGGCGTCGAGCCCGAGGTGATGGGCGCGGGCCCGATCCCGTCGACGGAGAAGGCGCTCAAGCAGGCGGGCCTGACCATCGACGACATCGACGCCTTCGAGATCAACGAGGCGTTCGCCGTCCAGGTCCTCGCGCTGCTCGACCACTACGGCATCGCCGACGACGACCCGCGCGTCAACCCCTACGGCGGTGCGATCGCCATGGGTCACCCGCTCGCCTCCTCCGGCGTGCGCCTGATGAACCAGCTCGCAGCTGCGTTCGAGGAGCGCCCCGAGGCCCGCTACGGCATCACGACCATGTGCGTCGGCATCGGCATGGGCGGGACCATCGTCTGGGAGAACCCGCACTGGAACGGAGAGAAGGCCTGATGTCCGACCTGAGCACCCTGATCGAGAAGGCCGCGTCCCTCGCCCCCGAGAACGAGGTCGTGACGCACGCCAAGCTTCGCAAGGTCACCCTGCCGGGTGACGCCGGCGTCCTGGGCCTGATCACCCTGGACAACGGGATGGACCACACCCGGCCCAACACGTTCGGCTTCAAGAGCCTGATCTCGCTCAACGAGGCGATCGACGCGGCGCTGGGCGACGACGAGATCACCGCGCTGGGCGTGACCGGCAAGCCGTTCATCCTCGCGGCCGGGGCCGACCTCTCCGGGATCTCCGCCGGTGGCCCCGACGGCGTCCGCCTGATCGCCGAGCTCGGCCACGGCGTCTTCCGCAAGCTGGGCGAGGGCGGCAAGCCCTCCTTCGGCTTCATCAACGGCCTCGCCCTCGGCGGTGGCCTCGAGGTGGCGCTGCACTGCACCTACCGCACCGTGATGGACTCCGCGCCGGCCCTCGGCCTGCCCGAGGTCATGCTCGGCCTGGTCCCCGGCTGGGGCGGCGCGTGGCTGCTGCCCAACCTGATCGGGGCCGACAACGCCGTCACCGTGATGGTGGAGAACCCGCTCAACAACGGCAAGGTCGTCGGCGGCAAGAACGCCTACGAGCTCGGCATCGCCGACGCGGTCTTCTCCGGCGCCGACTACCTGGAGCAGTCGATGCTCTGGGCCGCGGACGTGCTCACCGGCAAGGTGGTCGTGGAGCGTCCCGAGGTCGACCGCGGCGCCGGCTGGGACGCCGCCGTCGCGCGGGCCAAGGGCATCGTGCTCGCCAAGACGGGCGGTGCCTCCCCGGCGGCGCAGCGCGTGGTCGAGCTGCTCGAGGCGGCTCGCACCTCGACCCGCGAGGAGGGATTCGCGGCCGAGGACCAGGGCCTGGAGGACATGTCCAGGACGCCCGAGCTGCTGGCCAGCCTCTACTCCTTCGACCTGGTGCAGAAGCGGGCCAAGCGTCCCGCGGGGGCGCCGGACAAGTCCCTGGCCCGCAAGGTCACCAAGGTCGGCATCGTCGGCGCGGGCCTGATGGCCTCGCAGATGGCGCTGCTCTTCGCCCGCCGCCTCGAGGTGCCGGTGGTCCTCACCGACCTGGACGAGGAGCGGGCGCAGAAGGGCGTCGACTACGTCACCGCCGAGATCGACAAGCTGCTGGGCAAGGGCCGGATCAGCCAGGACAAGGCCAACCGGCTCAAGTCGCTGGTCTCGGGCTCGGCCGACAAGGAGACCGCCTTCGCCGGCGCCGACTTCGTGATCGAGGCCGTCTTCGAGGAGATGTCGGTCAAGAAGTCGGTCTTCGCCGACGTGGAGAAGGTCGTCTCCCCCGAGTGCGTGCTGGCGACCAACACCTCGTCGCTGTCCATCACCGAGATGGCCGCCGAGCTGCAGCACCCCGAGCGGGTCGTGGGCTTCCACTTCTTCAACCCGGTCGCGATCATGCCGCTGCTCGAGATCGTCAAGGGCGACGCCACCGACGACGCCACCCTGGCGACGGCCTTCGCCACCGGCAAGGGCCTGAAGAAGACCTGCATCCTGGTCAAGGACAGCCCGTCGTTCATCGTCAACCGCCTCCTCGGCCGCTTCCTGGGCGAGGTCGCCAAGGCGGTCGACGCCGGCACCCCGATCGAGACCGCGGACGCCGCGTTCGCCGGCATCGCCCCGATGCCGCCGTTCATGCTGCTCGGCCTCGTCGGCCCGGCGATCGCGCTCCACAACAACGAGACCCTGGTCAAGGCGTTCCCCGACCGGTTCTACGTCTCGCCGCTGCTGGAGCGGGTCGTGGCGGAGAAGAAGTCCTCGTTCTACCTGCCCGACCTCTCCATCGACCCGGAGATCAAGGCGCTGCAGGAGAAGCCGGAGAACCCGGTCGAGCTGAGCAAGGAGGAGCTGCGCGAGGCTGCGCTCTCCGGGCTGGCCGAGGAGGCCCGCCTGATGCTCGACGAGGGTGTCGCCGTGGCCCCCGAGGACCTGGACCTGGCGATGATCACCGGCGCCGGCTTCTCGTTCTGGAACGGCGGCCTGACCATGCTGCTCGACTCCTCCGGCATCTCGGAGAAGGTCAACGGCAAGCGTTTCCACTGAGCGGTACCGCCGGCGTCAGCCGGCGCTGAGCACGAGGGCGTCCGACCTGCGGGTCGGGCGCCCTCGTCGTTCCTGTGGCACTCCCCCGGGGCGTCTCAGCCGGCGTGCTCGGCCGCGGCGCGGGCCAGGCGGGAGTGGGTCCGCCCGTAGAGGAGGTAGACGACCAGGCCCAGCGCCATCCAGGCCAGGAACCGCACCCACGTGGCCCCGGTCAGGTTGAGCATCAGGTAGGCGCACAGCAGCACCGAGGCCGGGCTCACCACGTAGACCAGCGGCGTCCGGAAGGCCCGGGGCAGGTCCGGCCGCTGACGCCGCAGCAGCACCACCCCCAGGCTCACCAGCACGAAGGCGAAGAGGGCGCCGATGCTGACCAGGTTGACCAGGGTGTCCAGCTCGACGAAGCCGCTGATCCCGGCGACCGCCACGCCGGTGATCGCGGTAAAGACGTACGGCGTGCCGAAGGACGGGTGCACCTTGGCCAGGACGCCGGGCAGCAGGCCGTCACGGGCCATCGCGAAGCCGACCCGGGTCTGTCCGAGCATCAGGATCATCACCACCACGATGAGGCCGATGCAGGCACCGATGGCGATCAGCCGGCCCATCCACTCCATCCCGACGGCATCGAAGGCGGTGGCGAGTGGCGCGGCGTCGTTCTCGTCGATCTGCTCGTAGGGCTGCATCCCGGTGACCACCAGGCTGACGGCGATGTAGAGGACGGTCACGATCACCAGGGAGCCGATGATCCCGCGCGGGATGTCCCGCTGCGGGTTGCGCGTCTCCTCCGCGGTGGTCGCGACGATGTCGAAGCCGAGGAAGGCGAAGAA
Source organism: Nocardioides sp. Z50_6 (assembly GCF_058215755.1). NCBI lineage: Bacteria > Bacillati > Actinomycetota > Actinomycetes > Propionibacteriales > Nocardioidaceae > Nocardioides > Nocardioides sp. Z50_6. The sequence goes on from NZ_JBZAJB010000001.1 coordinate 14,270, forward strand.
GACGATCGCGGCGCCGGCGATCACCCCCGCGAGCCCGTAGACCGCCGGCTCGGCGCCCGTGAGGGTGCTGATCAGCGTGCTGTCGAGGAAGCCCCCGCTGCCCGCAGGCGCCGGCTTCGACTCGGGGATGAACGGGACGTAGTTGGAGGCCTTGATGTGGGAGAAGCCGAAGATCAGCACGGCCGCGACGACCAGCAGCTTGATGGCCACCACGACCTGGTTGACCCGGCTGGAGAACTTGATGCCGAGGATCAGCACGACCGTGACCACCAGCGAGATCACCACGGCCGGGAGGTCGACGAACCCGTCGGCGGCGGAGGCGACCCCGGTGGGCACTTCCAGGAAGCTGCCGGCCACCACCTCCTGGTAGTAGCCGGAGAAGCTCGTCGCCAGCGCCGCCGCCCCGATGGTGAACTCCAGCGCCAGGTCCCATCCGATGATCCAGGCCACCAGCTCGCCGAAGGTGGCGTAGCTGAACGTGTAGGCACTGCCGGCGACCGGGACGGTCGAGGCGAACTCCGCGTAGCAGAGGGCGGCCAGACCGCACGCCAGCCCGGCGATGAGGAAGGACAAGGTGATCGCGGGACCGCTGTTGGTCTTGGCGACCGTGCCGGTCACCACGAAGATCCCGGCGCCGATGATCACGCCGACCCCGAAGACCATCAGGTCCAGGGCGCTCAGGTTCTTCTTCAGCCGGTGCTCCGGCTCCTCGGTCTCCGCGATGGACTGCTCCACCGGCTTGCGGCGCATGACTCCCACGCTTCGACGCTAGGGGTTACGCGCCGGTAGGTCGATGGTCCCAACGCGGCGCCGGGGCGTTCAGGGGGTGTTGTCGGCCTCCACCAGCGAGCCCTCCGGATCGGTGGCCGTGACCTCCTCCACGATCGACCGGGCGAGCGACTGCGCGTCCAGCCCGATCCGGGAGAGGATCACCGCGCGCTTGGCGTGGTCCAGGAACTCCTGCGGGATGCCGTGCAACCGCACGGGAGTCGTGACGCCCTCGGCGTTGAGGGTCTGCAGCAGGACCGAGCCGCAGCCGCCCACCACGCCGTTGTCCTCGACGCTGACCACCAGGCGGTGCTCCCGGGCGAGCTGGACGATCGCCGGGTCGACGGGCTTGACCCAGCGCGGGTCCACCACGGTGACGCCGATGCCCTGGGCGACCAGCCGGTCCGCCACGTCGACCGCCACCTCGACCATCGAGCCCACGGCGACCACCAGCACGTCCTTGGTGCCCTTGCGGACCATCAGGTCGGCGCCGCCGGCCTTGCCGACCGCCTCCAGGTCCGCCGGCGGCGGCCCCTTGGGAAAGCGGACCACGGTGGGCGCGTCCTTGACGTCGATGGCCTCGTTGAGCAGCTCGCGCAGGCGGGCGGCGTCCCGCGGCGCGGCCAGCCGCAGGCCCGGGACGACCTGCAGGATCGACATGTCCCACATGCCGTTGTGGCTGGCGCCGTCGTCGCCGGTGACCCCGCTGCGGTCCAGCGCGAAGGTGACGCCGCACTGGTGCAGCGCCACGTCCATCAGCACTTGGTCGAAGGCACGGTTGAGGAAGGTCGCGTAGACGGCAAAGACCGGGTGCAGGCCACCCATCGCCAGCCCGGCGGCCGAGGTGACCGCGTGCTGCTCGGCGATGCCGACGTCGAAGGTCCGCTCGGGGAAGCGGCGCTCGAAGTGGTCGAGCCCGACGGGGTGCATCATCGCCGCGGTCAGCGCGACCACGTCGCTGCGCCGCTCGCCGATGCGGACCATCTCCTCGGCGAAGTGGTCGGTCCAGATGCGGCCGGTGGGGTGCTCCTCGCCGGTCTCCACGTCGAAGGGGCGAGGGGCGTGGAACTGGTCGGCCTCGTGCGCCATCGCGGCCTGGTAGCCGAACCCCTTCTTGGTCAGCGCGTGCACGATGACCGGGCCGTTGAACTTCTTGGCCTGGCTCAGCGCCTGCTCCACCGCGGCCCGGTCGTGCCCGTCGATGGGGCCGACGTACTTGAGGCCGAGGTCCTCGAAGAGGCCCTGGGGCGCCAGGGCGTCCTTCATGCCCTTCTTCATCGCGTGCAGGGCGTCGTAGGCGGCCGGGCCCACGCCCTTGACGGCGGTGAGACGGCGCTTGACCAGGTCGAGGACCTGCTCGTAGCGGGGGTTGGTGCGCAGGCTCGTGAGCGCGGTGGCCAGCCCGCCGATGGTCGGGGTGTAGGAGCGCTCGTTGTCGTTGACCACGATCACCAGCCGGCTGTCCTGGGCGATGGCGATGTTGTTGAGGGCCTCCCAGGCCATCCCGCCGGTCAGGGCGCCGTCGCCGATCACCGCCACGACGTGCCGGTCCTCGCCGCGGATCCGGTAGGCCTTGGCCAGCCCGTCGGCATAGCTGAGCGCCGTGGAGGCGTGGGAGTTCTCCACGATGTCGTGCTCGGACTCGGCGCGACTCGGGTAGCCGCTGAGCCCGCCCTCCTGGCGCAGCTTGTCGAAGCCCGCGACCCGTCCGGTGAGCAGCTTGTGCACGTAGGTCTGGTGGCCGGTGTCGAAGACGACACGGTCGCGGGGACTGTCGAAGACCCGGTGGATGGCCATGGTCAGCTCCACCACGCCGAGGTTGGGGCCCAGGTGGCCACCGGTCCGGGAGCAGGTGGCGACCAGGAAGTCGCGGATCTCGGAGGCCAGCTCGGCGAGCTCGGCGTCGTCGAGGTCCCGGAGATCCCGCGGTGTGGAGATCGACTCCAGGTGGGCCATGGTCCTTCGCTTCCTGACGGGGGTGCTGCGGTGGTCTGGACCGGTGCTGGTGGAGTCCACCGGTCCGAGGATCGAGTCTAGGGGAAGACCCCAGCAGGGCCGTCAGCCGTCGCGACCCTCCATCGTGCACACGCACACCCGGTTCCCCTCGGGGTCGGCCAGCACCGTGAAGGTGGGGGCGTTCCCGTCGTCGACCAGCACGCCACCGGCCGCCAGCGCGGCCTCGATCCGGGCCCGGGCCTGCTCGGCCGGGACCATCACGTCCAGGTGGAACCGCTGCCGGGGCTCCTCTCCCCCGCTGGCCTGGAACCACAGCCGCGGCAGGTCGGCGGAGTCGTCGCGGACCTCGTCGTCGTCCGACGGGCTGGTCATCGCCAGCACCGCTCGCCAGAACGGCGCGACCGCCTCCCGGTCCGGGGTGTCGAGGCCCACCTCGACCGCGGAGAGACGGTGGGGCGCCGCGCCGGCCCCGTGGGCGGCCGCGAGCTCGCTGATCCGCCGGGCCAGGCGCACGTCACGCCCGGTGACCCCGCCGGCGTCGTGGCTGTGGAGCCGCACGTTGAGGTGGCCGTACCGCAGGTCCAGGTCGGGATGGTGGTCGGCCTCCTCGGCAGCGCGCCCGATGTCGGCCACCAGGGCAAGCCCGGTGGCGTAGTCGCCGGTCAGGTACCGCGTCTGGAGGGCGTGGAAGAGCATCCGCCAGTCCGCGAGACCGGCGGCCTCGACGTCGGCGGGACTCAGGGTCTGCGACATGTGTTCCTCCTGGGGGTCGCGGCGTGCGTCAGGTGGTCAGGTCCAGGACGGCGACCGCCGGCTCGTGCAGGCTGCCCAGCCAGACCCGGCCGAGGTGCTCGCGGACGCCGGTGACCATGTGGAAGCCGGGGTGGTCCACGTCCAGGTCGTGCACGAGCCGCCCCTGGTCGTCGTAGGCCTGCACCCGGATGGTCCGGCGCGGCTTCGGCTGGAGCCGCTCGGGCACCCGGGTGACGAGGCGGCGTACGGCGACCGGGCCACGCTGCAGCCGTTCGACCAGGGGGTCGCGCGGGCTGGCGATCGTCACCCAGATGAGGCCGTCGCTGCCGCGGGAGATGTTGTCGGGGTAGCCCGGCAGGTCGGGGCAGAGCAGGTCGCGCTCGCCCGCCCGCGGGCCGCTGAGCCAGTGCCTCACCACCGTCCGGGCCCCCGTCTCCGCGACGGCGACGAACTCCTCGCCCCGAGCCAGCGCCACCCCGTTGGCGAAGGCGAGTCCGGCCAGCACCACCTCCACCCTCCCGTCCGGGTCCCGGCGCAGCAGCCGTCCGGTGCGGGTGGCCTGGACGAAGTCGTCCTTCCACCGCTCGATGCCGTAGTGCTGCGAGGAGTCGCTGAACCAGATCGTGCCGTCGGCCTGCACCGCGGCGTTGTTGCAGAAGCGCAGAGGTATGCCGCCCACCTCGGCGGCGAGCACCTCGACCCGGCCGCCGGCGCCGACCACCATCAGGCCGCGCCGCGCGTCGCAGACCAGCAGGTCACCGTCGGGCATCAGCTCCAGGCCCAGCGGGCGCCCGCCCGTCGTCGCGACCCGGTCCAGACGGGCGCCGTCCGGCGACAGCCGCCAGACGACACCGTCCTCGGTGCCGGTGAGGACGTCCCCCTCCGGGGTGACCAGGACGTCCTCGGCACCCTGCCCGGGGACGGGGTGGACGGTGAGGCGGGGGTCGGCTGCACTCATGGGCTCATGCTGGCGTAGACGGGCGAGGAGAGGAAGGCCGGGAGGATCACCGCCGCGGCCGCCGTCAGGGGCAGGTCCCGGGCCCGGGACGGCTCCACGAAGACGATCCGCCGGCCCTCCCGGCACTCGACGTCCTCGTCGCCGAGGCCGGTGCGGGCGACGAAGACCTGCATCGCGTCGAAGGTGCCGTAGGCGTGCCGGTGGTCGACGCTGAACTCCCGCCAGAAGGCCAGTGCGCCGTCGGGAAGCTCGATCCCGGTCTCCTCGGCCAGCTCGCGGTGCGCCGCGGCGAGGTACTCCTCGCCGGGCTCCACGTGGCCGCCGGGCAGCCCCCAGCGCTCGGGGTCGATCACCGGGTGCTCGTCGCGCTCCTGCAGCAGCAGCCAGCCGCGCGGGTCGACGAGCAGCGCGCCGGCGAAGCGGCGGGGGGACGGCATGGCGCGAACCTACAGGCGGGCCACGAAGCGCCGCCCGCGCAGCGCCTCCTCGACCAGCCCCACCGCCCGCCGGACGCCGAGCAGCCGCGCCTCCTCGGCCTGCCAGGTCGCGACCGCCGCCTCCACGGTGTCGAGGTCGGCCACGTCGCGCAGGTCGGCCCGCGCCTCGCTGAGCCCGCGACGACAGGCAGCCTGCTGCGCCTCGACCTGCAGCACCGCGAACCTGGCCAGGACGACGACGTGCCGGCGCAGCGCCTGGTGGGCGCGGTACTCGGGGGGACAGATGTCGAAGAGCCAGTTGACCGCCGTGCGCTCCCAGTCGGGCGCGTCCGGCGGCCTGACCTGGGAGGGCCAGCCGGGCGGGGCGACGTAGGTGGGCACCCGGTCATCGTACGTCGAACAGGTGTTCGATGCTCACCCGCGCAGGAAGTCCATCCGGACCTGTCGCACCGCGTTGTCCACGTTGAGGTCGACCAGGCAGATGCTCTGCCAGGTGCCGAGCGCCAGGCGGCCGCCGTCGACCGGGACCGACGCGTAGGGCGGGACCAGCGCGGGCATCACGTGGGAGCGTCCGTGCCCCGGAGAGCCGTGCCGGTGCCGCCAGCGGTCGTCGGCGGGGAGCAGGTCGCCGAGGGCGGCGAGCAGGTCGACGTCGGAACCCGCGCCGGTCTCCAGGATCGCCAGCCCCGCCGTGGCGTGCGGCACGAAGAGGTGGAGCAGCCCGTCCCCGCGGCCGGCCACGAACTCGGCGCAGTCGTCGGTGATGTCCAGCACCCGCTCGACGTCCCCGGTCAGGTAGTCGGTCCTCAGGGTCTCCACGGCCCTCAGCCCGTCTCCGAGAGGTGCGCCTCGAGGCGACGCACCTTGCCCTCGAGCTCCCCGGAGTCGTGGCCCGCCCGCAGGTCGGCCTTCAGGACCAGGCCGACCCGCGGCGACGCCTCGGCGACCTTGAAGACGGCCTCCTTGACCACCGCCATCACCTCGTCCCACTCCCCCTCGATGTTGGTGAACATCGAGTTGGTCTCGCACGGCAGGCCGGAGTCACGGATCACCTGGACGGCCTCGGCGACCGCGGCGGCGACCCCTCCGGTCTCGTCGGCGGACGCGGGACTGATGCTCAGAGCGACGATCATCCCGACACGGTAGCGAGTCTCCGTCGGGAAGGCTCTTGTGTAGTAATTTGGTAGACATTGTCCCATTGAGGTCCTCCGCGGCACCCAGGAGTCAGCATGACCGTCCTTCGCAGCAGCACCCGTCCCCGGCCGCTGGAGGTCCTAGTGGTCGGCGGCGGCGCCTCCGCGGTGATCGCGGTCCTCCACCTGTTCCGGCGGACCACCGCGGAGAGTCCCGTCGACGTGCACCTGGTGGAGCGCACCCCCCGCCCGGGACCTGGCCTGGCCTACCGCACCGAGAACCCGCGGCACACGGTCAACAACTTCGCCGAGCGGCTCAGCGCCGTCGACGGCGACCCGGGCCACCTGATCCGCTGGTGCGCAGCGCGCGGCATGGACCTCGGGGCACGCTCCTTCCCCTCTCGCCGCATCTACGGCGACTACCTCGCCGCGGTGCTCGAGGAGGTGGAGGTGCCCGCCGGCTCCTCGCTGCGACGCACCCGCGACGAGGTGGTGGACCTCGCCGACGACGGGGCCAGGTGGCGGGCCGAGCTGGCCTCCGGCGCGAGCCTGGGCGCCGACCGGGTCGTCCTGGCGCTGGGGAACCCGCCACCCCGCCCCCAGGACCACCTCGCCGACGATCTCGGGGAGCGGTTCGTCCCGGACCCGTGGGAGGCGGACTGGCGCTCGCGGGTGGACGGCGTCGGGAACGTGCTCCTCCTGGGCACCGGGCTGACCATGCTGGACATGGCCGTGGAGCTGGAGCACCTCCTCCCCCGGGCCGAGATCGTCGCCGCCTCGCGCCGGGGCGCCCTACCTACCGCGCACGTGGTGGAGCCCACCGACGGCACCGACTGGCGCGACGCGGTGGACGCCGCCCGCGGCTTCGCCAACCAGCTGTGGGCCGGGCTCTCGCCTGAGGACCAGGCGCGGTTCGCCGCCACCTACGCCCACACCTGGGACCTGCACCGGCACCGCATGTCCCCGGCGATGGCACACCACCTGGACCGCCTGCGCGACCAGGGCACCCTGGTGGTGCGCACCCTGGACCAGGTCGTTCCCGCGGACTTCGACCTCGTCCTCAACTGCACCGGTCCCCGCCCGGTGCCCACACGGGGCTGGAGCCGGCTGGTCGACGCGCTGCTCGACCGCGGCCTGCTGCGGCCCCACCGCCTCGGGCTCGGGGCCGACCTGGTGTCGCCGGGCCACCCGGTCGACGAGAGCGGCCGGGTCCTCGAGGGGCTGTTCTGGCTGGGGGCCGCCCGCAAGGGGCTGGAGTGGGAGGTGGGCGCCATCCCCGACCTGCATGCCCAGGCCGTGGCCCTGGCCGAGGTCGTCGCGGCGGCCGCCCAGGAGGCGGCGGACGAACGAGCCACACTGTTCCGCTGACAGGTCCGAGGTCCCCTGGCACGACAGCTCCCCCGGCACACCGAAGGGGCCGGCCCGGGAGATCCCGGACCGGCCCCTTCGAGCGGTTCAGCTGCGCAGGAGGTTGCGCAGCACGTACTGCATGATGCCGCCGTTGCGGTAGTAGTTCGCCTCACCGGGGGTGTCGATGCGGACGACCGCCTCGAACTCCTTGTCGTCGGCCTTCACCGTGACCGTGCGCGGCGTGGTGCCGTCGTTGAGCGCGGTGATCCCGGTGATGGAGAAGGTCTCCTCGCCGGTCAGGCCGAGCGACTCCGCCGTCTCCCCCTCGGGGAACTGGAGCGGGATGACGCCCATGCCGATCAGGTTGGACCGGTGGATGCGCTCGTAGGACTCGGCGATGACGGCCTTGACGCCCAGCAGCGAGGTGCCCTTGGCCGCCCAGTCGCGCGACGAGCCGGAGCCGTACTCCTTGCCCGCCAGCACCACCAGCGGGGTGCCCGCGGCGATGTAGTTCTCCGAGGCCTCGTAGACCGAGGTGACCTCGCCGCCGCTGGTGAAGTCACGGGTCACGCCGCCCTCGGTGCCGGGCGCCAGCTGGTTGCGCAGCCGGATGTTGGCGAAGGTGCCGCGGATCATCACCTCGTGGTTGCCCCGGCGCGAGCCGTAGGAGTTGAAGTCCCGCTGCCCGACACCGTGCTCGGCCAGGTAACGGCCGGCCGGGGAGTCCTTCTTGATGGCACCGGCCGGGCTGATGTGGTCGGTGGTGACCGAGTCGCCCAGCTTGAGCAGCACCCGCGCGCCCTCGATGTCGGTGACCTGCTCCGGCTCGGCGGGCATCCCGTCGAAGTACGGAGGACGACGGACGTAGGTCGACTCGGCGTCCCAGGCGAAGGTGTCGCCCTCGGGCGTGGGCAGCGACTGCCACTGCTCGTCCCCGGCGAAGACGTCCTGGTAGGAGTTACCGAACATCTCGGCGTTGATCGCACCGGCGATGGTCTCCTCGACCTCGGACGGCGACGGCCAGATGTCCTTGAGGAAGACGTCGTTGCCCTCGGCGTCCTGGCCCAGCGGGTCGTTGAAGAGGTCGACGTCCATCGAGCCGGCCAGCGCGTAGGCGACCACCAGCGGCGGCGAGGCCAGGTAGTTCATCTTCACGTCCGGGTTGATCCGGCCCTCGAAGTTGCGGTTGCCCGACAGCACCGAGACGACCGCGAGGTCCGCCTCGTTGACGGCGGCCGAGACCTCGGGGATCAGCGGGCCGGAGTTGCCGATGCAGGTGGTGCAGCCGTAGCCGACGAGGTTGAAGCCGAGCTTGTCCAGGTACGGCGTCAGGCCGGACTTCTCGTAGTAGTCCGAGACGACCTTCGAGCCCGGCGCCAGCGTGGTCTTGACCCACGGCTTGCGCTGCAGGCCCTTCTCGACCGCCTTCTTGGCCAGCAGGGCGGCGCCGATCATCACCGACGGGTTGGAGGTGTTGGTGCAGGAGGTGATCGCCGCGATGGTGACCGCCCCGTGGTCGAGGGTGAACTTCGTGCCGTCCTCGAGGGTCACCTCGACCGGGCTGCTCGGACGGCCGCCGTCCTTGGCCGCGGCGGAGTGCCAGTCCTGGGGGGCGGGCGCGTCGTCGTGACCGTCGCCGTTGCCGTTGGTGGAGGGCGCGTCACTGGCCGGGAACGACTCCGCGGAGGCCTCGTCGGCGCCGGTGTTGACGCCGAAGGGCTTCTCCTGGCCGGGCACCCCGGGCTCGCGGTCCTCGCCGCCGGTCTCGTCGGCGGCGACGTAGTCGGCCAGCGCGCTGCGGAAGGCGGGCTTGGCCTCGGTGACCTCGATGCGGTCCTGCGGGCGCTTGGGCCCGGCGATGGACGGCACCACGGTGGAGAGGTCGAGCTCGAGCTTCTCGGAGTAGCGCGGCTCCGCCGAGGGGTCGTGCCAGAGACCCTGCTCCTTGGCGTAGGACTCCACCAGGGCGAGCTGCTCGGCCGAGCGGCCGGTGAGCTCGAGGTACTTCAGGGTCTCCTCGTCGATCGGGAAGACCGCGATGGTGGAGCCGAACTCCGGGCTCATGTTGCCGATCGTGGCGCGGTTGGCCAGGGGCAGCGCCGAGACGCCGGGACCGTAGAACTCCACGAACTTGCCCACCACGCCGTGCTTGCGGAGCATCTCGGTGATGGTCAGCACCAGGTCGGTGGCGGTCGAGCCCTCGGGCAGGTCGCCGGAGAGCTTGAAGCCCACGACCCGCGGGATCAGCATGGAGACGGGCTGCCCGAGCATCGCGGCCTCGGCCTCGATGCCGCCGACGCCCCAGCCCACCACGCCGATGCCGTTGACCATCGTGGTGTGGGAGTCGGTGCCGACGCAGGTGTCGGGGTAGGCCTGGAGGACGCCGTCGACCTCACGGGTGAAGACGGTGCGGGCCAGGTGCTCGATGTTGACCTGGTGCACGATGCCGGTGCCGGGCGGGACGACCTTGAAGTCGTCGAAGGCACCCTGGCCCCAGCGCAGGAACTGGTAGCGCTCGCGGTTGCGCTCGTACTCGATCTCGACGTTGCGCCCGAACGCCTCGGGGGTACCGAAGACGTCGGCGATGACGGAGTGGTCGATCACCATCTCGGCGGGGGCCAGCGGGTTGATCTTGGCGGGGTCGCCCCCGAGCTCGGCCATCGCCTCGCGCATGGTGGCGAGGTCGACCACGCAGGGCACGCCGGTGAAGTCCTGCATGATCACCCGGGCCGGGGTGAACTGGATCTCCTTGTCGGGCTGCGCGTCGGCGTCCCACCCGGCCAGGGCCTTGATGTCGTCGGCGGTGATGTCGGCACCGTCCTCGGTGCGCAGCAGGTTCTCCAGGAGAACCTTCAGGCTGAAGGGCAGCGAGTCGACATCGAGGCCGTCGCCCTCCACCGCGCTCAGACGGAAGATCTCGTAGGACTTCCCGTCCACGTCCAGGGTGCCCTTGGCACCGAAGCTGTCCTGACTGACCATCAGTCGCGTCTCCTAGCGGGGATTGTGGGTGTCACCGCATCCATCTTGCCGCCGCCCTCCACGAGGGCGTAAGCAAGGCTGACCTAACCGGACGTGCGGCACCGGGGAATATCTCTCGATATCAAGATACACGACGGACCATACGGTTGCCCGCCCGCCACACCTCACGACGAGCCCCGCTCCGGCGGGCACGTCGGGCAGAGCGCCCGAGCTTCCCGGTGCGCTCCGCCCGCACCCGGGGATTCAGGCGCTGCTCGCCGGATCCTCGAGGAGCGCGCGGGCCAGACCAGCCAGGAGGGCGGCACGTTCCGGCATCGCCGCGACCCGGACGAACTCCCCTTCCGCGTGTGCATTCCCACCCACCGCGCCCAGCCCGTCGAGGGTGGGGCATCCCAGCGCTGCGGTGATGTTGCCGTCGGAGGCGCCACCGACGGCGGCGGCGCCCGGCACCGCGATGCCCAGGTCCGCAGCGACGGCCCGGGCGGTCGCAACCAGCCCGGCCGCCTGGTCGCTCGTCATGGGCGGGCGCGTCGGCCCGCCCGTGACCACGAGCTCGGCCCCGGGGAGTCGCGGGGTGATGCCGCGGAGCCCCTCGTCGACCCGTCTGAGCTCGTCGGGGCTCTCGACCCGCACGTCGACCTCCACCCAGGCCGTGGCGGGGACCACGTTGTTCGCGGTGCCGCTGCGGCCGATCGTCGGGGTGACGGTCGTCCCGGCCGAGGGTCGGCTGAGCCGGTTGACGTCGACGACCACGTCGGCCAGCGCGGTCAGGGCGTTGACCCCTCGCTCGGGCTCCAGCCCGGCGTGCGCCGCTCGACCGGTGATGGCGAACTGGTACATCCCGGTGCCCTTGCGGGCGTGCTTGAGGTCCGGGCCCGCAGCCCCCTCGAGCACCAGCGTCGCCCGGGAGCGCCGGGCGGCCTCCGCGATCAGCCCCCTGCTCGTGGTGGAGCCCGCCTCCTCGTCGGCGGTCACCAGGATCTCCAGCCCGGCCCGGTCGTCGAGGCAGGCGACCCCGTGGAACATCTGGACGAGCCCGGCCTTCATGTCGAAGCATCCCGGGCCGGTGGCGGTCCCGGAGGCCCGGTCCACCTCGAACGGCCAGCGCACCAGGGTGCCCACCGGCCAGACCGTGTCGTAGTGACCGAGCAGCAGCACCCCCGGCACGTCGGAGTCGAAGGCCCACCGAAGGTGACGCCTGCCCTCGACGACCTCGGACGTCGGCGGCACACCGAGCAGACGCTCCCCCAGGGCGGCCACCGCGTCCGCGCCCGCTCCACAGGCCGCCAGGTCCTCCGACGGGGTCTCGCAGGCGACCAGCCCGCCGAGGTCGTCGAGCATCTGCTCCTGCGCTCCGGTCAGCCGCGCCAGCAGGGTCGGACCACCGGCGGGGTTCTCAGCCATGCTGCGTGATTCTGCACCACACCCACGCCTCGGCGCGTGACGCGAGCCTCGCTCAGCGCGGGGCGGAGCCGATCCTCTCCAGCAGCGCCACGCACTCCACGTGGTGCGTCATCGGGAACACGTCGAAGGCGCGCAGCGCCGTCACCCGGTAGCCGGCCTCGGCGAAGAGACCCAGGTCGCGGCCGAGCGCAGCCGGGTCGCACGCCACGTAGGCCACGGCCCGGGGTGCCCGGTCCGCCACCTGCGAGACGACAGCGCGCTTCGCGCCGGTACGCGGCGGGTCGAGGACGACCAGGTCGAAGGGCTCGTCGTACTCGCGCGCCAGCACCTCCTCGACGCCGCCCGCGCTCACCCGGACCTTGGCGGAGCCGGCGAGGTTGGCCTGCGCCTGGCGGGCCGCCTCGCGGTCGCCCTCGACCGCGACCACCCGCGCTCCCGGCCCGACCCGCTCGGCCAGGAAGCGGGCGAAGAGCCCGACCCCGGCGAACAGGTCCAGCACGGACTCCCCGGGCCGGGGGTCGAGCATCTCGAGCACCGCGCTCACCAGGGCCTCGGGGGCGCCGGGGTGGACCTGCCAGAACCCACCCGGGGCCACCGCGAACTCCCGCCCGAGCACCACGTGGGAGACCTCGGGCTGCCGCGACTCGATCAGGCAGTCGTCGACCTCGATCACCTCGTGGGAGCGGTGCTTGCGCATCCCGCGTCCTCCCCCGGGCAGCGGGACGAAGCGGCTCCGGGTGCGCCAGCGCAACCCGTGCTCGTCGCCGGGGACCGGCTCGACGACCAGCCCGGCGACCAGGGGGTCCTCGGGCGGCAGCCCGGCCAGCCGGACGAGCTGTTCGCGGACCACCGCCGCCTTCAGCTCGCGCTGGTGGGCCAGCTCGACGTGCTGGAAGTCGCAGCCGCCGCAGAGCCCGGGGCCGGCGAAGCGGCACGGGGGCGTGACGCGGTGCTCGGAGGCTCGCAGCACCTGCACCGCGTCACCGCGCCAGAACCGGTCGCCGTCGGTGCCCTCGGTGATCTCGACGACCACCCGCTCCCCCGGCAGGGCGTGCCGGGTGAACACCACGCGGGTCTGCTCCGGCGTCGCCGGGTCGGCCACCACCCGCACCACGCAGTGTCCGCCGTGGGCGACGGGGCCCACCTCGGCCTCGAAACGCTCTCCCACCCGGGACCGGCCACGCGCCTTGCGGGGCCGCACCGACCTGCTCACCGAGTCCTCCTCCTGGTCTGACCGACCGTCTCCGACCCTTGCCCGACGCGCCCCCGCCGCAGGTCCCCGGCCTTGACCCGCGGCCCCTCGCGGTCCTCTCGCTCGCGGGCGACCTGCGAGGACTGCAGCTGGAAGGGCACCGAGGTGACCATCACGCCCGGGGAGAAGAGGAGCCGGCCCTTGAGCCGCAGCGCGGTCTGGTTGTGCAGGAGCTGCTCCCACCAGCGGCCCACGACGTACTCCGGGATGTAGACCGCGACCACACCCCGGGGGTTGGCCCGCCGGATCTCCTGGGCGTACTCCACCACCGGCCGGGCGATCTCCCGGTAGGGCGAGTGCAGGACCTTGAGCGGGACGTCGAGGCGCCGCTCGTCCCACTCCGCGACCAGGCGGTCGGTGGCGGCGGAGTCGGTGTCGACCGAGACGGCCTCGAGCACGTTGGGCCGGGTCGCCTTGGCGAAGGCCAGCGCCCGCAGCGTGGGCTTGTGCAGCTTGGAGACGAGCACGATCGCGTGGACCCGGGTGGGCAGGAGCTTGTCCTCCTCCTCGGCGGCGAGCTCGAGCGAGACCCGGTCGTAGTGGGATCGGATGCTCCGCATGACCACGAAGAACAGGCCCATCGCCAGCACGGTGATCCAGGCGCCGTGCAGGAACTTGGTGACCAGCACGACCACCAGCACCACGGCGGTGAGGGTGAAGCCCACCGCGGCGGTCACCCGCGCCCGCTGCATCCGCCGCCGGTCGGCCGTGACCCTGGCGTCCGACAGCGCCCTGCTCCAGTGCCGGACCATGCCGAGCTGGCTGAGGGTGAAGGAGACGAAGACGCCGACGATGTAGAGCTGGATGAGCTGGGTGGTCTGGGCGTCGAAGGCCACGACCAGGGCGATGGAGACGGTGGCGAGGAAGACGATGCCGTTGCTGTAGGCGAGCCGGTCGCCCCGGGCGCCCAGCGCCTTGGGCAGGTAGCCGTCCTCGGCGAGGATCGAGCCCAGGACCGGGAAGCCGTTGAAGGCGGTGTTGGCGGCCAGCACCAGGATCACCGAGGTCACCGTCACCACGAAGTAGAACCCGGGCGGGAAGTCGGTGAAGACCCCGCGCGCGATCTGGGCGATGACGGAGTGCTGGTCGTAGCCCGCGGCGGGACGGCCGTCCTGGGTGAGCCGCTCCAGCTCCAGGGGGTCGACGTACTTCAGGCCCATCTCGCGGGCCAGCACGATCACCGACATCATCATCGAGATCGAGATCAGGCCGAGCAGCAGCAGCGTGGTGGCGGCGTTGCGGCTCTTGGGCTTGCGGAAGGCGGGCACCCCGTTGGAGATCGTCTCGACGCCGGTGAGCGCAGCGCAGCCGGAGGAGAAGGCCCGGGCCAGCAGCAGCATCAGGGCCAGCGTGGTGAGCGGCCCCTCGTAGCCGGGGGCCTGCTGGATCTCCAGGGCCGCGCTCTCCACCAGCGGGAGGTCGCCGCGCCACCACCGCAGCAGCCCGTAGCCGCACATCCCCAGCACCGCGGCGATGAAGAGATAGGTCGGGACGGCGAACCAGGTCGCGGACTCCCGGACGCCGCGCAGGTTGACCGCGGCCAGGAGGAGCACCATCAGGCTGGCGAAGAGCACCTCGTGGCCGTGGAGGAACTCCAGGGCCGAGGACGCGTAGTGGGCGCTCGCGCTGATCGAGACCGCGACGGTCAGCACGTAGTCGACGAGCAGGGCGCTGGCCACCGTGACGCCGGCGTTGCGGCCCAGGTTGACCGAGGCGACCTCGTAGTCACCGCCGCCGCTCGGATAGGCGTGGACGGTCTGCCGGTAGGAGGTCACCACCGTCAGCATCACCAGCGCGACGGCCAGGCCCACCTTCCACGACCAGGCGTAGGCCGAGGCCCCGGCCAGGGAGAGCATGATGAAGATCTCGTCGGGGGCGTAGGCCACCGAGGAGAGGGCGTCGCTGGCGAAGATCGGCAGCGCCACCCGCTTGCGCAGCAGCGACTCGCCCAGCTGGGAGCTGCGCAGCTTGCGCCCCAGCAGGATCCGCTTGGAGACATCGCCGACACCCACGTGCGGAAGGCTAGTCCCCGGCCTCCGCGGACACGCACGCCGACCGGCACGACTGGGATACGGTTTCCCCGTGCACGTCGTCATCATGGGTTGCGGCCGGGTCGGCTCCACCCTCGCCCGCAGCCTCGAGGACCGCAACCACACGGTCTCGGTGATCGACAGCGAGCCCGACTCCTTCCGGCGTCTCGGCCCCTCCTTCAACGGGGACAAGATCACCGGGTACGGCTTCGACCAGGCCGTGCTGGAGAAGGCGGGGATCCGACGCGCCGACGCCTTCGCCGCGGTCTCCAGCGGCGACAACTCCAACATCATCGCGGCGCGGGTCGCCCGGGAGACCTTCGGCATCCAGCAGGTGGTGGCCAGGATCTACGACCCCGGCCGGGCCGAGGTCTACCAGCGGCTGGGCATCACCACGGTCGCCACCGTCAAGTGGACCTCCGACCAGGTGCTGCGCCGGATCCTGCCCGCGGGCGCGGAGCCGACCTACCGCGACCCCTCGGGCACCATCCGGCTCGACCAGGTCCCGGTGCCCGAGGCGTGGATCGGCCACCGCACCGTGCACTTCCAGGAGCAGACCCGAAGCCGGATCGCCTGGATCGACCGGCTCGGCGAGGGCATGCTGCCCAAGCGCGAGAGCGTGATCCAGGAGGGTGACGTGCTCCACCTGGTGATCCGCGAGGAGAACGCCGCCGACGCCTACCGCGTCCTCAACCGCGGCCCCGAGGAGGACTGAGCATGCGCGTCGCCATCGCCGGAGCCGGTGCCGTGGGGCGGTCGATCGCCCGGGAGCTGATCGAGAACGGCCACCAGGTGCTGCTGATCGACCGCAACCCCGACGCGGTGAGGCAGGAGCGGGTGCCGCACGCCGAGTGGCTGCTGGCCGACTCCTGCGAGCTCTCCTCCCTGGAGGAGGCGCGCCTGGACCGCTGCGACGTGGTCATCGCGGCCACCGGAGACGACAAGGCCAACCTGGTCACCTCGCTGCTGGCCAAGACCGAGTTCGGGGTCCCGCGGACCGTGGGACGGGTCAACCACCCCGACAACGAGTGGCTCTTCACCGAGGCCTGGGGTGTCGACGTCAACGTCTCCACGCCCCGGATCATGTCGGCCCTGGTGGAGGAGGCCGTCTCGGTGGGAGACCTGGTGCGCCTGTTCACCTTCCGGCAGGGCAACGCCAACCTGGTGGAGATGACGCTCCCCGACGACTCCCCCTACGTGGGCAGGCCGGCCGGGCTGGTCCCCTTCCCGGAGAACTGCGCCCTGGTCACGATCCTGCGCGACGGCCAGGTCTACCCGCCCAGCGACGAGCAGCCCCTGGAGTCCGGCGACGAGCTGCTCTTCGTGGTGGCCGCCGACTCCGAGGCCGAGCTCGAGCAGACCCTGGCCCCCCGAGAGCACTGACCCCGGCCGCCGGCGAGTGCGCGGTGGGGCCGGAGGGCTCCCCGGGAGTCCCTCCGCGCTCGGCTCAGGCGTTGTCGTCCGGCGCCGGCTCGAGCGGGGTGTGGTTGCGGGCCAGCAGCCACACCATGCTGGCCAGGGCCGCCAGCTGGAGTGGCCAGCCGAGGCCGATCTTGAGCAGGCCCAGGGTGGCGATCGCGGTGTCCGGGTCCCACGCACCCGAGTCGCCGGCCAGCCAGATCGGTCCCTGGATCACGACCCGCAGGATGCAGGGCACTGCCAGCACCCAGGTGAGCAGGCTGCTCAGCCGCACGATCTGCTTGTCACCGTGCCACTGGGTGGGGTCGCCGGTGACGCTGCCCACCATGAAGCCCACCAGGGGCCAGCCGACGATGCAGCTGAGCGCCAGGACGACGGCGTAGCCCCCGTTGTAGAGGAGGCCGGGGAGGAAGTAGGCCAGCGCCTGCTCCTGCTCGGAGCCGCCCGCCGCGGCCGCCCGGTTGACGAAGAACCAGCCGATCCCGATGCCGACCAGGGCGTTGACGCAGAACTGGATGGTGGAGCGCTGCACCAGGCGGACGAGCAGGAGGGCCGCGGCCGCGACGATGCTCACCGTCAGCGCGAGCCGCAGATCCTTGCCGATCAGCCAGGTGGCGGTGAACAGGATCGTCGGGACGGCCGCCTCGACCATGCCGCGCCGGCCGCCGAGGGCCTGGGCGAGCTGACGCCGGACCACGGCCTCGACGGTGTCGACCGCGGAGTCGTCCCCGGCCCGGCCGCCGCCGGCCGGCTCCCCCGCCGCCGGGTCCCCGAGGCTCACGGCACCAGCTCGTATCGGGGGTTGTACATGATCCGGCGACCGTCGTGCCGGCCGATGCGACCCGAGACCGTCATCGCCCGGCCGGGCTCGATGCCGATGATCCGGCGCCGGCCCAGCCACACCAGAGTCACCACGTCCGTGCCGTCCTCCAGGTCCGCCTCGAGGGCGGGCACGCCGCCGCGCGGGCGCAGGGTCACCGTGCGCAGGCTGCCGCGCAGCACCACCGGCTCGCGCTCGGGGGCGTCGGCGATCGTCTGCACCCCGTCGCCGCCGTGCGTGCGGCGCAGGTCCCTGACCTCCTGGTCCCCGCTGTCGGCCCAGCGGGAGAGACTGTCGCGGAGCCTGCTGCGCACGGTCATCTCACTCGGCCCGTCGCGCGTCGGGGGGCAGGCGGAAGCCGAGCGCACGTCCGACCGGGAGCGCCTGGTCGCCGCGGCGGACCGCGATCATGGCCAGGGCGTCCTCCCACTCCTGCGCCGAGTCCGGCTCGAGTGCCGGCCGGCCGAGCAGGGAGGCCCGCAGCAGCCAGCGGGAGCCGTTGATCCCGATCATCCGGGAGGGTTGGACAGCCTCCGTGCCGTCCTGGCGGCGCACCGGGACCCGGCACTCCAGCTCGGTCCCCCATCGCCCCTCGCGCTCGGAGACGGTGCCCCCGCGCCGGGTCACGTCCTCGGCGATCTGCGGCCGGACCTCGGACCAGAGGTCCCCGTGGCGCGGGGCCGCGAACACCTGGAGCTCCATCGCACCCTCCGCGCCCGCCAGCAGGACGCCGGCGACCTCGCCGCTCTCCTCGTTGACCTGGAGCCGCAGCTCGAGCCCGGGCGTGGGCGCCACGAGCAGCGCCCCGATGTCGATCCGGTCGATCCCGTCGTCCAGCGACTCCGCGTCGTAGGGCCCCGACGGCGGCGCGGGCGGCTGCGGCTCGGACGTCTGGGACGCCGACTCGTCGGCGGACGTCTCCTGCACCGGCGTCGCCGCCTCGGCGGACTTGCGGCGGAACTTCACCTGTGGTGCCTCCTGGTCTCGGGTTCCCCCGAACGGTGCGGAACGGGGTCTTTCAGGACCCGGACGCGCCGAATCCCCCGGTAGAACCGTAGCCCCCGGCCCCACGGCTGGACTGCGGCAGTTCGTCGACCTCCACGAACCTGGCCCGCTCGAAGCGCTGCACCACCAGCTGCGCGATGCGGTCCCCCCGCCGCAGCTCCAGCGGCTCGACACGGTCGTGGTTGATCAGCAGCACCTTGATCTCCCCGCGGTAGCCGGCGTCGACGGTCCCCGGGGTGTTGAGGATCGAGAGGCCGTGCCGGGCCGCCAGCCCCGAGCGGGGATGGATCAGCGCGACGTACCCCTCGGGCAGCGCCAGGGCGATCCCGGTCGGCACCAGCGCGCGCTCCCCCGGCGCCAGGCTCAGGTCGACGGCGGTGCACAGGTCGGCCCCGGCGTCCCCCGGGTGCGCGTAGGCGGGCAGCGGAAGATCCGGGTCGAGCCGCACGAGGGCCACGTCCAGGAGGGGCACGTCGGACTGGTCCGGGGAGGGAGCGCTCACGGCGACGCACCCTACCCGCCGCCCGAGGCCCCACGCCCCGACCGCCCACGGCGCGACCCGCCCCCCTATTCTTGACCCGTGGAGTACGCCGAACGCCTCTACGTCCCGCTGCGCTGGTGGGTCCAGGGGACCATGCTGGTGGCGAGCCTCTGGCTCGCCGTCGTGGTCGCCATGCCCGAGACCCTCGGCGGCTTCCTGATCTCCCTCGGCGTCACGGCCGCGGCGATGGCGCTGATGATCGCCTTCTTCCTCTCCCTGCAGGCCCGGGTCTCGGTCTCCGGGGGCGAGCTGCGGGCCGGACGGGCCCACATCGACCTGAGCCACGTGGGCGGCGTCGAGGCACTGGACGCGAAGCGCACCCGCGCCGTCAGCGGCGTGGAGGCCGACGCCCGCGCCTACCTGCTGCTGCGGCCCTACCTCAAGCGATCGGTCAAGGTCGAGATCGTCGACCCCGCCGACCCCACCCCCTACTGGCTGCTGCACACCCGCCACCCGGACCGGCTGGCGAGCGCCCTGCGGCAGGGGGCCGCGGAGCGCATGCCGGACCCGGCTGCCGGGTAGGGTCCAGGAAGACAACCAGGAGGACACATGGCATCGAGCTCCAAGTTCTGGACCGTCTTCTCGCTCGGCTCCGCGCTCGCCGGCGCCGCGCTGGCGAAGAAGGCCCTGAACACCTCGTGGCGGGCCGCCACGGGCAAGAACCCGCCGGAGAACCCGGCCGACCCGGACGTGGACGTCTGGGAGGCGGTGGCCTGGGCGACGGTCAGCGGCGTCGCCATCGGCCTGGCCCGGATGTTCGCCACCCGCAAGGCGGCGACCTACTACGCGAAGTCCACCGGACACCTGCCGCCCGACCTCCAGAAGGACGGCGAGCACAAGGACGCCAAGGCCTGAGCCGCCCGGCCCCGCACGCGCGAAGGCCGCGACCCCCACGGGGTCGCGGCCTTCTTCGCGTCGCAGGCGCGGTGCGCCCGGATCAGGCGCAGTCGACGCAGGTCATCTTCTTCTCGTCCGCCAGCTGGCTGCGGTGGTGCACCAGGAAGCAGGACATGCAGGTGAACTCGTCCTCCTGCTTGGGCTTGACCTCGACGGCAAGCTCCTCGTGGGACAGGTCGGCGCCGGGGAGCTCGAAGGACTCAGCGGCCTCCGTCTCGTCCTCGTCGACCTTGCCGGAGTTCTTGTCGTGACGCCGCGCCTTGAGCTCTTCGATGCTCTCTTCGCTCTGGTCTTCCTCGGTCTTGCGTGGTGCGTCGTAATCGGTCGCCATGTGTCCTCTTCCACTTCCGGTCCGCTGGCCGGGGCCACCGGCCTAGTCCTCATGCGCGGGCCGATTGTGCACCATGTACTCGTACGAGGAGCAGTGCCCCGCCCGAGTGCGGCCCAAACGCCCGCGCGACCGGACCAACGACCGCCGGCCCCCGCCTATTCCCCCTCCGCCGACCCTTCGCCAGGACCCCTCAGGAAACCCGTCTCGGCCAGCACGGCGACCAGCGGCTCCCACCCCGCAGCCGGCGCCGCGACCAGGACGCGGCCCGGCTCCAGCCCCGGGCCCGGCGACGGTCCGCCGCCCCGAAGGCGCTCGAAGCGGCCGCCCGCCTCCTGGACCACCAGCGACCCCGCCGCCCAGTCCCAGGACTGGGGGCCCTGCTCCACGTAGGCGTCCGCCCGCCCCTCGGCCACGTGGCACAGGTCGAGGGCGCACGAGCCCATCCGCCGGATGTCGCGGACCCGCGGCAGCAGGCGGGCCACGCAGGCGCCCTGGTGGGCACGGACCTCGGGCAGGTAGCCGAAGCCGGTGAGGACCAGTCGCTGGCCGACCGGGACGTCGTCGCGCACCCGCAGCGGCGAGCCGTCGCGCGTGGCCCCGTGACCGCGGGCGGCGGCGTAGACGTGCCCGGCGGCCACGTCCACCACCGCTCCGGCCACCACCTCGCCCGCCACCTCGGCGGCGACGGAGACCGCGTACTCCGGGATGCCGTAGAGCAGGTTGACGGTCCCGTCGACGGGGTCCACCACCCACCGCACCCCCGTGCTGCCGCGGGTGTCCCCCTCCTCCTCGCCCAGCACGCCGTCGCCGGGGCGCCGCTGCGCCAGGCGCCGCCTGACCAGCTGCTCGCTGGCGCGGTCGATCTCGGTCACCACGTCGACGCTGCTCGACTTGGTGCCGGCGACCGAGACGCCCTCGGCGCGCAGGTCCCGGACCAGAGCGGCCGCCTCGACGGCCACCTCGACGGCGACGTCGCGGAGCCGGACGGCGAGGTCGTGGCCGTCTCCGCTCACTCCGGCATCCCGCACAGGGCCGGGCGCGGGCCCCGGGGGTTGGGGCAGCAACCGGGTGCGCAGATGGCCGGCCACGGTCCCAGCGACCCCACGGCCGCCGGCTCCGGGCTCTCGCCGCGCTCCAGCGCCGCCCGCTCGACCAGGAGATCTCGGATCATCGCGACGAAGCGGGGGTCGATGCCGGGGGTGGCCGCCCGGGCGGCGCGCAGCCCGAGCCGCTTGGCGGTGTCCATCGCCTCGGTGTCGAGGTCGTAGATGACCTCCATGTGGTCGCTGACGAAGCCGATCGGGACCAGCACCACCGACTGGGCACCCCGGGCGGCGAGCGTCTCCAGGTGGTCGTTGACGTCCGGCTCCAGCCACGGGACGTGGGGCGCCCCCGAGCGGGAGCAGTAGACCAGGTCGTGGCGGAGCCGGCCTCCCGTCTCGTGTCGGACCCGGTCGACCACCTCCTCCATCACGCTGCGGTGCTGGGCCACGTAGGCGTCGCCGTGCGGCCCGCTGGTCCGTGCCATCTCGGTGGGCACCGAGTGGGTGACGAAGACCAGCTCCGGCTCGCCGTGCAGCGGGTCACCCAGCTCGGCCAGGGCCGTCAGGGTGGCGTCGACCACCGGCTCCACGAAGCCGGGGTGGTTGAAGTACTGCCGCAGCCGGTCCAGGCGCGGCGCCCCCTCGACCTCGGCGACGGCGTCGGCGAGGTTCTCCCGGTACTGGCGGCACGAGGAGTAGGAGGAGTACGCCGAGGTCGGCAGCACCGCGGCCCGCCGGATCCCGTCGGCCGCCATCTGGCGCACGGTGTCGGTCAGGTAGGGGTCCCAGTTGCGGTTCCCCCAGTAGACGGGGAGGTCGATCCCGGCCCCCGCGAGGTCCTCGCGGAGCGCCGCGAGCAGCATCCTGTTCTGGTCGTTGATCGGCGAGCGCCCGCCGAAGAGGAAGTAGTGCTGCCCCACCTCCTCCAGCCGCTCCCGCGGGATGCCACGACCGCGGGTCACGTTCTCCAGGAAGGGCACCACGTCCTCGGGGCGCTCGGGCCCACCGAAGGAGAGAAGCAGCAGCGCGTCGTAGGGAGAGACGTCGGGACCGGGAGCCAGGGTCATGAAAGCCATCGTAGGCATGCCTAGGCTGCGGTCACGATGTTGGATTCCTACCGCCGTGTGCTCCGCCGTCCCGGCGCTCTCCGCTTCAGCTCCGCCGCCGTGGTGGCCAGGCTGCCGATCTCGATGGTCAGCCTGGGCATCGTGCTGCTCGTGGAGGCCGAGACGGGCTCCTACGGTCTCGCCGGCACCGTCTCGGCGGCCTACGTGCTCGCCGAGGCCGCCCTGGCGCTGGTCCACGGGCGGCTGCTCGACACGCTGGGCCAGTCCGCCGTCCTGCCCCTGGCGATCTCGGCCTTCGGCGTCGCGCTGAGCCTGCTGGTGCTCTCGGTCCAGGAGTCCTGGCCGATCGTGACGACCTACCTCTTCGCGGCGCTGGCCGGCGCCACCCTGCCCCAGGTCGGCGCCAGCGTCCGGACCCGCTGGGCGCACCTGCTCGACGACCCGCGCGAGGTGCAGACCGCCTTCGCGCTGGAGTCGGTGCTCGACGAGGTGGTCTTCATGACCGGCCCGGTGCTGGTGACCGCCCTGGCGACCCTGTGGCACCCGGCCGCCGGTCTGCTCGCGGCGCTGGTCCTGGGTCTTGCCGGCACCCTCGCCTACGCCGCCCAGCGCAGCACCCAGCCGCCGCCCCGCGGCCGGGGCGACACCGGGCCCAGACCCCCGATGCCCTGGCGTGTGGTCGGACCGCTGGCCCTGGTGAGCCTGGCGCTCGGCACGCTCTTCGGCTCCGCCGAGGTCGTGACCGTGGCCTTCGCGGACGAGCAGGGTGTCGCCGCCGCGGCCGGGATCCTGCTCGCGTGCTGGGCCCTGGGCAGCCTGACCGCCGGCCTGGTGACCGGGGCGGTGGCGTGGCGGCGGCCGCCGGCCTTCCGGGTCAGGCTGGGCACGGCCGCCCTCGCGGTCGCCATGGTGCCCCCGGTCTTCGTCTCCTCCGTCCCGCTGATGGCGCTGGTGATGGTGGTCGGCGGGCTCGCCATCGCCCCCACGCTGATCGCCACCCTGACCCTGGTCGAGCAGTCGGTGCCGGCGGGCCGCCTGACCGAGGGCATGGCGATCCTGCACACGGGGCTGATCGCCGGTATCGCCCCGGGCGCCGCCGCCGCGGGATACGTGGTCGACCACCAGGGCGCCTCCGCCGCCTTCTGGGTGGCGGTGGCCGCGGGGGTGGTGGGGCTGGCGGCGTCGGCCCTCGCCCCGCTCGGTGGCAGCGCCGCGCGACCCACGACCGGCACCGGGGCGACGCGCTAGCCCACCTCGCGACGCCGGCCGCGGCGGCCCACTAGCCTGACCCCATGACGGCATGGACGAACTGGGCCGGCACCGAGTCCGCCGTCGTGCCGCGGGTGCTCACCCCCGCCGACGCCGGCGAGGTGTGCGACGCCGTGACCCACGCGCGTGAGACCGGGACGACGGTCAAGATGGTGGGCGCCGGCCACAGCTTCACCGGCATCGCGACCCCCGAGCACACGATGCTGCGGCCCGAGGCGATGACCGGCATCGTCTCGGTCGACCGCGAGGCGATGACCGTCACGGCCTACGCCGGCACCCGGCTCAAGGACCTGAACCGCGAGCTGGAGCGGTTGGGGCTCTCCTTGCACAACATGGGCGACATCGCCGAGCAGACCCTCGCCGGGGCCGTCTCCACCGGTACCCACGGCAGCGGCGGGCTGACCGCCGGGCTGGCCGCCCAGCTCTGCGGCCTCCAGCTGGTCACCGGCACCGGGGAGGTGCTGACCGTGGACGCGGAGCACAGCCCCGAGGTCCTCGAGCTGGGGCGCCTGGCGCTGGGTGCCCTCGGGGTGCTGATCACGCTGACGTTCCGCGTCGAGCCCCTCTTCCTGCTGCTCGCCGAGGAGCGGCCGGTCGGCTGGGACGAGCTGCTGGCCACCCACGACGAGCTGGTCGAGGCCCACCACCACGTCGACGTGCACTGGTTCCCCCACAGCGACGGCGCCCTGCTCAAGGCCAACACCCGGCTCGCCGACGAGGTGGGAGAGCGCCGGCCGCTCCCCGGGTGGCAGCGCCGCCTCGACGACGACCTGCTCTCCAACAAGGTCTTCGGCCTGCTCACCGCCCTCGGCGTCCGCGCCCCTGCCGTCGTCCCCACCGTCAACCGCCTGGCGACCCGGGCCCTGTCGGCCCGGTCGTACTCGGACGTGGCACACCGGGTCCTGGTCTCGACCCGGGAGGTGCGCTTCCGGGAGATGGAGTACGCCGTGCCACGGGAGGCGGGGCTGGCGGTGCTGCGGGAGGCCCGGCGGGTCATCGACGCCCACGACTGGCGCATCGGCTTCCCGGTGGAGATCCGCACCGCCCCCGCCGACGACGTGCCGCTGTCGACGGCCCGCGGGCGCGACGTGTGCTACCTGGCCTTCCACGTCCCGCACACGATGGACCACCGGCCGTACTTCGGCGCCATGGAGGCCCTGGTCCGGGCCCACGACGGGCGGCCCCACTGGGGCAAGCTGCACTCGCTGGGGGTCGAGGAGCTGGCTCGCCTGCACCCGGACCTCGACCGCTTCCGGGCGCTGCGCGAGCGGCTCGACCCGGACCGGGTCTTCGCCAACGCCTACCTGCGCCGCGTGCTCGGGCCCTGATCGGTCGCGTGGTGCGCGCGTGTCCGCCCGTGCCGGGTGGGGGCTGGCGTAGGCTCGCACCACCGCATGAATGCCCCGGTCACCTCCGGGGCCCGACAGGGCAGGAGCAGGAGCAGTGCAGGCGAAGGCACACCTCACGCTCGTGGGACTCAGCGAGGACCGCAAGCGGTTGCTCCTGGTCAACGACGCGGGTGAGGAGTTCACCCTCGCTGCCGACGCCAAGCTCCGCGCAGCCCTGCGCGGAGAGGAACCCCGCCCCGGCCAGTTGGAGATTCGAATGGACAGCGCACTCCGCCCTCGTGACATCCAGGCCCGCATCCGGGCCGGGGAGACCCCCGAGGCCGTGGCCCAGGCCGCCAAGGCGACGGTGGAGAAGATCATGCCGTACGCCGCCCCCGTGCTGGCCGAGCGCGCACACGTCGCCGAGCGGGCCCAGCGCTCCTCGGTGCGGCGCCGCTCGTCGGAGGGGTCCGGCTCCCTCGGCGGCGGGCGGACGCTGGAGGAGACGGTGACGACCCACCTGCGCGGCGCCAACCTCGACCCGGGCTCGGTGGAGTGGGACGCCTTCCGGCGCGAGGACGGCCGGTGGACCCTCACCGGCGAGTTCAGCACGCCCGGCCGCCGCGGCACCGCCACCTTCACCTTCGACGTGCCCGGCAACTACGTGACCGTGGAGAACGACCACGCGCGGTGGCTGGTCGGCGAGGCCGGCCCCACGCCGGCGGCCGAGAGCCCCGCCCCGGCGGGCGCCGGGACCACCCGCCGCCGCCTCTCCGCCGTGCCGGCCGAGGAGCTGCCGCTGGGCGACGACGCCCTGGAGATGCTCGCGGGCACCGGCGCCGCCGCGCCGGCCGGGGCGCACGACGAGACCGCCGACCTGTCCGACAGCCTGCCGGTCGAGGCCTTCCTCGACAAGGAGCCCGCCGACCGCGCCGGCTCCCCGAGCACCACCCCGAAGGCAGACGACCAGGCACGTGAGCCCGCCGCGCCGCAGCCGGCGCAGACCCCGGCCGCCGAGGCGGACGAGCCGGCCGAGACGCCGCGCCGTCCGGTGCGCAAGAGCCGCGGGCGGGCCTCCGTCCCCAGCTGGGACGAGATCATGTTCGGCGGCGGCTCCGGCGACTGAGGCGCCCGCCGGCGTCCCGTGGGCTCAGCGGGCCACCGGACGCCGCGGATCGGTGACCCACCCGCTCCAGCTGCCCGGGTAGAGCGCCGCGCGCACCCCCGCGACCTCCATGGCCAGGACGTCGTGGGCGGCCGTCACCCCCGACCCGCAGTAGGCCGCGACGTCGGCTCCCGGCACGGCGCCGACCGCCGCGTAGAGGTCGGCGAGCTCGGCGACCGGCCGGAACCGCCCGTCCGCGCGGAGGTTGGCCTCGGTCGGCACGTTGGCGGCCCCCGGCACGTGCCCGGCCACGGGGTCCAGCGGCTCGACCTCACCGCGGTAGCGCTCCGGCGCCCGCGCGTCGACCAGGACGCCGACGGCAGGGACGTCGTCGGCCTCGACCCAGGGCATGCCGTCCGCCCGGGCGGCGAGGGTGAGGTCGCCGGGGGCGATCTCCTCCTCGCCGGCGACCAGCACCCCGCCCGAGGCACGCCAGGCGGCGAGACCGCCGTCGAGCACCCGGACGTCGCGGTGCCCGTGCAGGCGCAGCAGCCACCACGCCCTGGCCGCCGCGCGCCCCTGCCAGTCGTCGAGGACGACCACCGGGCGCTCGTCGCTGACCCCGCAGCGTCGCATGGCGTCGACGAAGTCGGCCGGAGCCGGCAGCGGGTGCCGCCCGCCCGGACCGGGCGGGGCGGCGAGGTCGCGGTCCAGGTCGACGAACGCCGCGCCCGGCAGGTGACCGGCCAGGTAGGCCTCCCGGCCCGTCTCCCCCGGCGGCGCCCCGGTGCGGTAGCGCACGTCGAGCACGGTCACGGCGCCTAGCAGCCCGGCCAGCTCCTCGGCGCTGACCAGCGGCCCGCCCGTCGCGGTCACGAGGGGCGCTGGGTCATGGTCTGCTTGGCCGTCAGGGACGGGTCGCGGACCACGACGTCGCCGAGCACCTCGTCGATGCGGGCCATCACCTCGTCAGGGAGGCGGACGCCGGCGGCGGCGACGTTCTCGTGCACCTGCTCGGGGCGCGAGGCACCCACCAACGCCGAGGCAACGTTGTCGTTCTGGAGGACCCAGGCCACCGCCAGCTGGGACATGGTCAGGTCCACCGACTCCGCGACCGGGCGCAGGCCCTGCACCGCCTCGAGGGTGCGCTCCTGCATGAAGCGGCCGATCATGTCGGCCCCGCCCTTCTCGTCGGTGGCCCGGGAGCCGGGCGGCGGGGCCTGACCGGGCAGGTACTTGCCGGTCAGGACGCCTTGGGCGATCGGGGACCAGACGATCTGGGAGACGCCGAGCTCGCGCGAGGCCGGGACCACCTCGTCCTCGATGACCCGCCAGAGCATGGAGTACTGGGGCTGGCTGGAGATCAGCTGGAAGCCCAGCTCGCGGGAGAGCTCGACCCCGGCCCGCAGCTGGTCGGCGGTCCACTCGCTGACCCCGATGTAGAGCGCCTTCCCGCTGCGCACGATGTCCGCGAAGGCCTGCATGGTCTCCTCGAGCGGGGTGAAGGCGTCGAAGCGGTGTGCCTGGTAGAGGTCGACGTAGTCGGTCTGCAGGCGTCGCAGCGACCCGTCGATCGACTCCATGACGTGCTTGCGGGAGAGGCCGCTGTCGTTGTGCCCCTTGGGCCCGGTCGGCCAGTAGACCTTGGTGAAGATCTCCAGCGACTCCCGCCGCTCCCCCTTCAGCGCCTCGCCCAGGACCGTCTCGGCCGCGGTGTTGGCGTAGACGTCGGCGGTGTCGAAGGTGGTGATGCCGACGTCGAGGGCGGCCCGCACGCACTGGGTCGCGACGTCGTTCTCCACCTGGGAACCGTGGGTGAGCCAGTTGCCGTAGGTGATCTCGGAGATCTTGAGCCCGCTGTTGCCGAGGTGTCGGAATTCCATGGGGCGACGCTAGCCGCACCCCCCAACCGACGGCGAGCCCGGCTGTCCGGCCGGCGGCGGTCCGTGGAAGGATCCTCGACCGTGGCCGAACTGCACTTCTTCACCGGGACCATGGACTCGGGCAAGAGCACCCTGGCGCTCCAGACCAACCACAACCACGCCACCCGGGGACGGGCCGGCAGGATCTTCACCGCCCACGACCGTGGCGGCCAGGCCGTGCTCTCCAGCCGCCTCGGGCTCACCCACGAGGCCCTCGAGGTCGACAGCGACTTCGACTTCTGGAAGTACGTCGTGGACACCCTGACTCGGGGCGGCCGGATCGACTACCTGATCTGCGACGAGGTGCAGTTCTACTCCCCCGAGCAGGTCGAGCAGCTGGCCAAGGTCGTCGACGAGCTCCAGATCGACGTCTTCGCCTTCGGCATCCTGACCGACTTCCGCACCGTGCTCTTCCCCGGCTCCGCGCGGATGGTGGAGCTGGCCGACCGGATGAACGTGCTCCAGGTCGAGGCGCTCTGCTGGTGCGGCAAGCGGGCCACGCACAACGCCCGGACCGAGAACGGCGCCATGGTGGTCGAGGGCGAGGTCGTGGTGGTGGGCGACGTGGAGGCGGCCGACGAGGCGCCGAGCGACGTCGCGTACGAGGTGCTGTGCCGCCAGCACCACCGGCGCCGCCTGACCGCGGCCCGGGCCAAGGCGGTCAGCCTGGCCCCCGAGCCGCTGCCCTTCGGCTGAGCGCGGCCGCGGGTCCCGCGCGGCTCACGCCAGCAGGATGGGGATCCGCATCTCGTCGTCGGTGAGCGACCCGTGCAGCCCGACGAGCTGGTGCTCGTAGGGGAAGTCGGCGGTGGAGACGATCGCGGCGTCGCCCCGGCAGGCCGCCACCACGTCGCCGATCCGGGGCAGCACGCCCGCGTCGACCGGACCGAACCAGCCCGCGGCCACCACCTCGTCGCGGGTCAGCACCTCGGCCCGGTCGCCCAGGACCTCGCGCCAGGTGGCGGCCACGTCGGCGACCGCCCCGCGGGCGCAGTAGACGTGGCGGAAGCGTGCCTCTCCCCCCAGCAGGGCGACGCCGGAGCGGAGCTCGAGGTGCTCGTCGACGTCGATCCGGGAGCCGGGCGGGCTGTCGACCATGCCGTGGTCGGCGATCACCAGCATCCGGGTGTGGGCCGGCAGCGCCTCGCGCATCTGCTCCGCCTCCGCGTCGACCATGGCGAGCTGCTGGAGCCACTGGGTGGAGGCCACCCCGAACTTGTGCCCGGTCCAGTCCAGGTCGGCGTCGTAGACGTAGGTGAGCGAGGGCTGCGCGGCCGAGGCCGCCTGGACGGCGGCGATCCGCTCCCCCACCCGGTCGGCGCCGACGTAGTCGGCGCCGCGGTGGGCGGCCACGGTGAGTCCGCTGGTGGCGAAGTCGCGCTTGTTGACCACCGTCACCGAGACCCCGGCGGCGGTGAGCCGGGAGAACGCCGTCGGGTGCGGCTGCCACTGCCGGGGGTCCACCCCCGACTCCCAGGCGAGCGCGTTGAGCAGCCGGTCGGTGCCGGGGATCCGGGAGGTGTAGCCGACCAGGCCGTGGGCGCCCGGTGGGAGGCCGGTGCCGAACGACGTCAGGCTGGTCGCCGTCGTCGAGGGGACCGTGGCCGACCCGGTGGCCCGGTCGTCGAGCAGCGAGGAGAGGAACGGCGCCGCGTGGGCGTAGCGGGAGAGCAGCCGCGCGCCCAGTCCGTCGATCAGGAACACCACGTAGGACGGGGCCGGCGGCAGGGTCATCGACCCCTCCTCCGTGAGCGGTGAGCCGAGGGCGCGGGCCACCGCGGGCACCACGTCGCTCAGGGTCCGCGATCCGTAGTCGGGTGCTCCGAAGGAGTCGGGGCTCATGCCCCGCGGGTCCGCGCCGAGAGCGCCTCGGCGAAGTCGAGCAGGCCGGTCACGGCGTCCCGGCCCTCGGCGGCCGCGGAGACGCGCAGCGAGAAGTCGTCGCCGGCCAGCACCCCGGTGTAGCCGTGGTCGGCGTCGCACTGCGGGTCGGCACAGGAGGCCGGCTCCAGGTCGATCCTGGAGACGCCGCCCCAGCCGATGGTGAGCACCGCCTCGGCGGCCGGCGCCGGCCCGGAGGTCGGGTTGGCGACCATCCGGGTCACCACCACCGAACGCACGGCCGACAGGGTGACCGCCTCCGTCGAGGTCGACGTGTGCGGCTCGGGGAGCAGGTCGTCGCCGGGGTGCTCGTCGGTGTGGGCCAGGATCAGCCGGCTGGGGGTGAGCACCGCCACGGTCAGGTGGCGACGTACCTCGTCGCGCTCGAAGGTCGGCTCGTGGTGCACGTAGAAGGCGACCACCTCCTCGCCCCCCAGGGCGGAGAAGACCCCGTCGATCACGACGTCGGGGTAGTAGCCGGTCCGTTCGACGGCCACCCGCAGGCGGCGGGCGTGGTCCTTCGCGTCCGTGGGGTGACCGGGGGTCCTGCTGCGCATGGGGGCAGTCTGTCATGCCCCTCAGAAGACGTAGCTGAAAGCCTCGAGGTCCGCGGCGAAGACCTCGGCGACCCGGTCCCGCATGACGGGGGTGTACTCGCTGCGGTAGTCGCGCGGCGGGGCGGCGTTGTCGCGGGGCACCCGCTCCGGCGTCGGCAGCCCCAGGTGCAGCATGACGCTGCGCACGTCGTCCTCGAAGGACTCGGTCCGCCCGACGAAGTCCGCCTCCCGGCCGGGCGCCCGCAGGTAGGTGACCTGGGGGGTGCGCAGCCGCGGCCAGTCGTCGGGCCCCCGCATCACGAACGCCTCGAAGTCGGGGTAGTCCCGGGCCACGCCGGCCATGAACCCCCCGCCCTCCAGGAAGCGGCGTGCCTTCGGCGACCCCTTCGCGGCCAGCTCGCGGAAGCGCTGCACCATCCCGTACCAGGAGACCAGCCGGGACCAGGGGTTGCGCACGAAGCCGACGGTCCAGTAGTCGACCAGGCCGGGCTCGGCCCGCAGCACCTGGGCCAGGCGCGCGTGCCGGGTCAGGCCGTCCAGGGTGCGCACGTCCGGGAGCAGCGGCCGGAGCAGGTGCTCGACGCTGACGCCGCCCGTCTTCTGCACGTGCACGAAGAGGAAGCGATGGGAGTCGGAGACCAGCACGGCCGCGATCCTAGTGCGAGGGCGCGCGGCGCCCGCGCGCTCAGTCCGGGAGCGTGTCGCCCGGCATCATGCTCAGCCGCCGCACGAACCAGTCCGAGCGGGGGTCGAGCACCGGTTCGATCCGGCAGGCGCCACCGAGCACCGAGCACCCGTCCCGGCCGGCCAGCACCAGCGGGAGGGAGAGCGAGCGGACCTGCGGCAGGTCGTGCTGGAGCTGGGCCACCCGGCGCACGATCCGCTCCACCTCCTCCACGTCGACGATCTCGCTCCCGCGGTAGCCGAAGAGCAGCGGCGAGGCCTTGATCTCCCGGACCATGTCCTGGGCGTCGTGCTCGGCCAGCGGCGGGATCCGGAAGGACCGGTCCTGGAGGAGCTCGGTCATCGGCCCGCCGACCCCGAAGGAGACCACCGGCCCGAAGAGGGGGTCCTCGATGCTGGCCACCGCCACCGGCACCCCGGGCGGCGCGTTGCGCTGCACCACGAACCCGGCGGACCCGGGGTCGGTGATCACCTCGTGCAGGGTGTTCCAGGCATCGGTCATCTCGGCGGCGGAGTCGATGTTGCGCCACACGTGGGCGAGGTCGGGACGGTCCCGCAGGTGGAGGGCCGTCGCCTTGAGCACCACGTCCCAGCCCAGCTGCTCCCCCGCCTCCAGCGCCGCCTCGAGGTCGGCGACCGGGTAGCTGCGCCACATCTCGATGCCGTAGGCGGCCAGCAGGTCGTGCAGCGACTCCTCGCCGAGGTCGTGGCCCTCGGGGTGCTCGGCCAGCAGCTCGCCGACCAGCTTCTTGGCGGCCGGGCGGTCGACCAGCTCGGCGTCCGCCGGCGGCTTGTCGGGGCTCCGCAGCCACATCGCGTACTCCACCACCCGGGCCAGCGCCCGGACGGCCGCCTCGACCGCCGGGTAGGACGGGACCGAGCCGCGGCCGGCGGTCGACCCGGCGACGTCCGGCACGCGCAGCAGCTCGGGCACCCCCTCCGCGCCCAGGAAGGTGGTGACCAGAGGCTTGTCGGACTGCTCGCCGATGGCGGCCAGCACGTTGGCCACGTCCTCGCCGGAGACGTTGAGCGGCGGGATGTAGATCGCCGCGACCGCGTCGACCTCCGGGTCGTCGATGGCCGCGTCGAGGGCGTCCTCGAAGTCCTCGGCGCCCGCGTCGGAGCCCAGGGCGACCTGCTTGTTGACCACCAGGCCCGCGCCGGCGGCGGCGTCGGCGGCGAGCAGCCCGAGCGCGTCGGAGTTGCCGACCACCGCCACCCGGCGGCCGCGGGGCAGGGGCTGGTGGGCGAGCAGCTGGGCGACGTCGAACATCTCCTCCAGGGTGTCGACCTGGATCACCCCGGCCTGCCGGAACATCGCGTCCACCGACTGGGAGGGCGCGGCGATCTTGCGCACGGCGTGGCCCATCGGCACACCCTGGGTGGTGCGGCCCGACCGGACCGCGATGATCGGCTTGCGCCGCGAGACGCGCCGCGCGATGCGCGAGAACTTCCGCGGGTTGCCGATCGACTCCAGGTACAGCAGGACCACCTCGGTGGAGTCGTCCTCCTCCCAGTACTGGAGCAGGTCGTTGCCCGAGACGTCGGCGCGGTTGCCCGCGCTCACGAAGGTGGTGAGGCCGAGCCCTCGGTTGTTGACCTTCTCCAGGATCGCCGAACCGAGCGCGCCGGACTGGCAGAAGAAGCCCGCGCGACCGCGCGGCGGCATCACCGAGGACAGGGAGGCGTTGAGGGAGACCTCGGGCGCGGTGTTGATCACGCCCAGGCAGTTGGGGCCGATCAGGCGCAGGCCGTAGGAGCGGGAGAGCCCGACGAGCTGTCGCTGCCGGTTGCGGCCCTCCTCCCCGGTCTCGGCGAACCCCGAGGAGATCACCACCAGGCCGTGGACGCCCTTGGCCGCGCAGTCCAGGACGACCTCCTGGACCGCCTCGGCGGGCACCGCCACGATGGCGACGTCGACCTCGTCGGGGATCTCGGTGACCGAGGCGTAGGTGGGGAGCCCGGAGACCGCGTCCGCCGTCGGGTTGACCGCGTAGACGCGCCCGGTGAAGTCGCCGAGCACCAGGTTGCGCACCAGGGCCTGGCCGATGGTGTCCTGGCGCCGGCTGGCGCCGATGACCGCGACCGAGCGCGGGTTGAAGAACTTCTCGATCGAGGCGGACTCGGCGCGGTGCTCGCGCTGCTCCATCACCCCGATGGCGGTGTCGGTCGGGTCGATGGAGAACTCCAGGCTCACCACGCCGTCGTCGTACTGGCTGGCCACCTGGTAGCCGGCGTCCTTGAACGTGCGGATCATCGGGTGGTTGTCGGGCAGGACCTCGGCCACGAACCGCTCGATGCCGCACTCGCGCCCCGCCTGGGCGAGGTGCTCGAGCAGCAGCTGGCCGATGCCGCGACCCTGGTGCTTGTCCTCCACCAGGAAGGCGACCTCGGCCTGGCCCGGCTCCACGGCGTCGTAGCGGCCGACCGCGATCATCTGGCCGCCCACCAGCAGCACGAACGCGACCCGGTCGCGGTAGTCGACCTGGGTGAAGCGCGCCACGTCGCGGTCGGAGAGCCGCGGCATGGGGGCGAAGAACCGGTAGTACTTCGACTGGTCGGAGACCCGGCTGTAGAACTCGACGAGCAGGTCGGCGTCGGAGGCCCTGATCGGGCGGATGTGCGCGGTCCGGCCGTCCCGGAGCAGGACGTCCGCCTCCCAGTGACGAGGTGGCTCGTAGGAGGTGGTGGTGGCGGAGTCCGCATCGGTCACGTGCTGAATCTAACGCGTCCCTGCGGCTCGGCGCGCCCTACCTCGGCAACCCGGACCAGGACCGGGAGAATGGCGGCCATGGCACGACGTGGCACGAAGCCCCCGATCCCCGACGATTTCGAGGAGCACATCCTCGACATCGACGTCGGCGACGAGATCAAGACCTCCTTCCTGGAGTACGCCTACTCCGTCATCTACTCCCGGGCCCTGCCCGACGCCCGCGACGGCCTCAAGCCGGTGCAGCGGCGCATCCTCTACACGATGGACGACATGTCCCTGCGCCCCGACCGCGGACACGTCAAGAGCGCCCGGGTGGTCGGCGAGGTGATGGGCAAGCTGCACCCCCACGGCGACACCGCCATCTACGACGCCCTGGTGCGGATGGCCCAACCGTGGTCGATGCGGCTGCCGATGGTCGACGGGCACGGCAACTTCGGCTCCCCCGACGACTCCCCCGCCGCGATGCGCTACACCGAGTGCCGGATGGCCCCGGCGGCCGTCGCGATGACCCGCTCCCTGGACGAGGACACGGTCGACTTCAAGGCCAACTACGACTCCCGCGAGCTCGAGCCCACCGTCCTGCCCTCGGCCATCCCCAACCTGTTGGTCAACGGCGCCACCGGCATCGCGGTCGGGATGGCCACCAACATCCCCCCGCACAACCTCGTCGAGGTCGTCCAGGGCCTCCAGCACCTGCTCAAGCACCCCAAGGCGGAGCTGGAGGACCTGATGCGGCTCATCCCCGGGCCCGACCTGCCCACCGGGGGCAAGATCGTCGGCCTCGACGGCGTGCGCGACGCCTACGCCGCCGGCCGCGGCAGCTTCAAGATGCGGGCCACCGCTCGGATCGAGGCGGTGACCCCGCGCAAGAAGGGCATCGTCGTCACCGAGCTGCCCTACGGCGTCGGCACCGAGCGCGTCGTCGAGCGGATCAAGGTGCTGGTCCAGTCCAAGAAGATCCAGGGCATCTCCGACATCAAGGACCTCACCGACCGGACCAACGGGCTGCGCCTGGTCATCGAGGTCAAGAACGGCTTCGTGCCCGAGGCGCTGCTCGAGCAGCTCTACAAGATGACCCCCCTGGAGGAGTCCTTCGGGATCAACGCCGTCGCCCTGGTCGACGGGCAGCCGCGCACCCTGGGGCTCAAGGAGATGCTCGAGGTCTTCCTGGCCCACCGCCTCGACGTGGTGCGGCGCCGCTCGACGTTCCGTCGCGGCAAGGCCGCGGACCGTCTCCACCTGGTGGAGGGCCTGCTCCTGGCCATCCTCGACATCGACGAGGTGATCCAGCTGATCCGCGGCAGCGACAACGCCGCCGCGGCCAAGGAGCGCCTGATGTCGGTCTTCGACCTGACCACCATCCAGGCCGAGTACATCCTCGACATGCCCCTGCGCCGGCTCACCAAGTTCTCCAAGCTGGAGCTGGACAAGGAGCGGACCGAGCTGGAGGAGCAGATCGAGGAGCTCGACGCGATCCTCAACGACGAGGCCCGCCTGCGCGCGGTCGTCTCCGAGGAGCTCGCCGAGGTCGCCAAGACCTTCGGCACCCCCCGACGCACGGTCCTGCTCGCCTCGGCCGGCACCGCGGTCACGGCCGGCACCGCCTCCCTGGAGGTGGCCGACGACCCCTGCTTCGCCTTCCTCTCCTCCAGCGGCCTGCTGGCCCGCTCCTCGACCGACGAGCTCCCCGGCGAGGGCGGCGGGCGGGCCAACCACGACGTCGTCGTCTCCGCGGTCCGGACCACGGTCCGGGGTGAGGTCGGGGTGCTGACCTCGCGGGGCCGGCTGGTGCGCACCCAGGTCCTCGACATGCCCCAGCTGCCGCCGTCGGCCAACGACCCCAACCTGCAGGGCGGGCTGCCGCTCACCGAGGTCCTCCAGCTGGAGGCCGGGGAGCGCGCCCTGGCGCTGGCCCCGCTGACCGGGGAGGGACCCGGGCTCGCCCTGGGCACCGCGCTAGGCGTCGTCAAGCGGGTCAACCCCGAGGTCCTGGCGCGCGACGAGTGGGAGGTGATCTCCCTCAAGGACGGCGACGAGGTGGTCGGGGCCGTGCCGCTGGCCACCGGCGAGGAGGAGCTGTGCTTCATCACCTCCGACGCGCAGCTGCTGCACTTCTCCGCCGACGGGGTCCGTCCTCAGGGCCGCTCCGGGGGCGGGATCGCCGGCATCCGGCTGAACGCCGGGGCGAAGGTCGTCTGGTTCGGTGCGCTGCAGGGCGAGGACGCCGTGGTCTTCACCGCCTCCGGGGCCTCCACCGCGCTCCCGGGCACCGAGCCGGGCGCCTGGAAGCTCACCCCGTTCACCGAGTACCCGGCCAAGGGCCGCGCCACCGGCGGGGTGCGCTGCCACCGCTTCCTCCGGGGCGAGGACACCCTGGTGCTGGCCTGGGCGGGGCCGGCGCCGGCCCGCGCGGCCGCTGCCAGCGGCGCGCCCGTCAAGCTGCCCGCGGCCGACGGCAGGCGGGACGGCTCGGGGGTCCCCGGCAGCATCCCGGTCGTCGCCGTGGCGTCGCCGGTGGCCCGGCAGCTGGGGGTCGCCGAGGATGGGTGAGCGCGTGGCGGCGCTCCCGTGGGGGCGGCTGTGTCACCCTGCCCCCATGACTGCCTCGCACACCGCTCCCCTGCACGCCCCGGCCCGGGGCCGCCGCACCCGGCGGGCCCGCCCCGGGCTCCGGCGAACGGCCCTGGCCGCCCTGTTCCTGGCTCCCGCCGCCGCGCTGTCCGCGTGCAGCTCCGACGAGCCGGCCGACGAGCGGGACGTCGAGGAGGCGCTGGCGACGGCGAGCGACCGGCTGGTGGAGACGCCTGGCCTCCACCTCGACCTCACCACCGACGACCTGCCCGACGGGGTCACCGGCATCACCAGCGCCACGGGGGTGGCGACCGACGCACCCGCCTTCGAGGGCGACCTGGGCATCCGGCTGGCCGGCAGCGTCTTCAGCGTCCCGGTGGTGGCGGTCGACGACATCGTCTGGGCCCAGGTCCCGCTGGCGCCGGGCTGGTCCGACGTCGACCCGGCGGAGTACGGCGCTCCCGACCCGTCGCGGCTGATCAGCCCCGACCAGGGCTTCGCCACCCTCCTGCAGGAGGTGCAGGACCCTCAGCAGGGTGACCAGGAGCGCGGCGGCGTCGACAACGCCGAGGTGCTCACCAGCTACACCGGGACCATCGACGGCGCGGTGATGGAGAACGTGATCCCCAGCAGCGCCGGAGACACCTTCGAGGCCGTCTTCCTCCTCACCGAGGACGACGAGCTGCGCCGCGCCGAGCTCACCGGCGTCTTCTACCCCGACACCGAGGAGATGACCTACACCGTCGACCTGACGGACTACGGCACCACCAAGGAGATCGTCGCCCCGTGACGTCCCGGGTCGATCGCGCCCAGCGGGCGCTGCTGTGGCTGGCCGCGGGCGCGGTGGCCTTCGCCGCCGCCGACACCTACGTGGTCGTGCTCGCGCTGCCCGACATGATGGGCAGTGCCGGCATCCCGGTGGACCAGCTCCAGCGTGCCGCGCCCATCGTCTCGGGGTTCCTGCTCGGCTACGTGGCCATGCTGCCGCTGATCGGCCGGATCGCGGACCTCCGGGGCCGGGTCCCGGTGCTGGTGGCCTCCCTGGTGCTGTTCGCGCTGGGCTCCCTGGTCACCACCCTCGCCTACGACATGCCCTCGATGGTGGTGGGCCGCTTCCTCCAGGGGGTCGGCGGCGGCGGCCTCGTCCCGGCGACGCTCGCCCTGGTGGCCGACCTGTATCCCGAGGAGCGGCGCGGCGTCCCGCTGGGCATCGTCTCCGCGGTCCAGGAGGTCGGCTCGGTCCTGGGGCCGCTGCTGGGCGCCGTCGTGCTCGCCCTGGCCGACTGGCGCGCCATCTTCGCCCTCAACCTGGCCG
Organism: Nocardioides sp. Z50_6; assembly: GCF_058215755.1. NCBI lineage: Bacteria > Bacillati > Actinomycetota > Actinomycetes > Propionibacteriales > Nocardioidaceae > Nocardioides > Nocardioides sp. Z50_6. Next base: position 51,758 of record NZ_JBZAJB010000001.1, read on the forward strand.
TGGGGTTGCTGCTCGCCGCCGGGATCCGCGCCCTGGCCGCCCGGGCCCCGCGCCTGCTCGACGACCGCTCTCGCGACCTCCTGGCCTCCCCCGGCGGCCCGCGGCGTGACCTGCCGGGCGCCGCCCTGGCGCTGCTGGTGCTCCTCGCCGGCGCGCTCACCTTCCTGCGGCCCCCGCCGATCCTGCGCGACCTGCGCTGGGGCGAGCTCTTCGTCCCCTTCGTCACCGGCAGCCGCTGGCTCACCCCGGTGGGCGTGCTGACCATGGTGGCCGCGGCGGCCCTGGTCGCCCGCCTGCTCACCGCGCGTCGTCCCCTGGTCGACGTCCGCTCCTGGGGGCGTGCGCTGCGCGAGGCCGACCTGACCGGCGCCGCGCTGCTCTCCGTGGCGCTCGGCGGGGTCGTCCTCGCCTTCGCCACCGCGGACCCCAAGGTGGAGGTCTTCTCCGACCAGGGGGTCTGGTACCTGGCCGGCGCCGCCCTGGGAACGGCCGGGCTGCTGCTCCACCTGCGCCGCGCCGCCGACCCGATCGTGCCGCGCGGTGCGCTGCGCCGGACGCCGGCCTGGGGCGCGATGCTGGTCAGCCTCTTCGTGGGGGCCGCCCTGATCGCGGCGCTGATCGACATCCCCCTCTTCGCCCGGACCACCATCTACGGCGACTCCCAGCTGATGGCCGCCCTGGTGCTGGTCAGGTTCCTGGTGGCCCTCCCGGTGGGCGCGGTGCTCGGCGGCTTCCTCACCCGGCGCTGGGGCTCCGGCCCGACCGCCGCGCTCGGCATGGTCCTGGCCGCCGGCGCCTTCCTCGCGATGTCGACGTGGGGCATCGACGCCCTGGAGCACTGGCACGCCAGCGTGCCGCTGGTCGTCGGCGGGCTGGGCTTCGGGCTGGCCCTGGCTCCGGTCAACGCGGCCGTGCTGGCCTTCACCGACCCGGGCGTGCACGGGCTCAGCAGCGCCCTGGTGGTGGTGGCCCGGATGGTCGGGATGCTGGTGGGGATCTCGGCTCTCACCACGCTCGGCCTGCGCCGCTACTACGCCGAGCAGGCCGACGTCCCGCCGGTCCGGGAGGTCTGCGGCGGCCCCTCCCGGTGTACGGAGTTCACCCTGCTGCTGAAGGAGGCGGGGATCGCCCAGGAGCAGACCGTCTTCGCCGGCGCCGCGGCCTGCGCCCTCCTGGCGGCCGTGCTGGCCCTGGTGCTGCTGCGGGCGGCGGGCCCGGCCAGGACGCCGGTGGTGCGTGGGCTAGATTTTTCCTCGTGACCGACTTCGACGACCTGCTGGCAGCCAACCAGGCCTTCGCGGCCGACTTCGACCTCGGCGGATTCGACGGGCGGGCCCATGCCGGCGTCGCCATCGTGACCTGCATGGACTCGCGCATCGACCCGCTGGCGATGCTGGGCCTCAAGCACGGCGACGCCAAGATCTTCCGCAACCCGGGCGGCCGGGTCACCCCCCAGGCCCTCGAGGCGCTGGTGCTGGGCGCCCACCTGCTCGGGGTCGAGCGCGTCCTGGTGGTGCCGCACACCCGCTGCGCGATGACCACCGCCAGCGAGGAGGAGCTGCAGGAGCGGATCGGCTCCGCCCTCGGCGAGGACGCCACCTGGCAGTCGTTCGGCGTGGTCGACGACCAGGTCGCCCGCCTGCGCCAGGACGTGCGCAAGGTGCGCTCGCACCCGCTGATCCCCAGCACCGTGCTGGTCGGCGGCTTCGTCTACGACGTCGACACCGGCCTGATGCGCCAGGTCGACTGACCCGAGCCGCCCACGGGCCGGGCGCCCACGCGGATCCTCATCCTCGGGCGCCCGCCCTCGGCTGGGAGCCGACCCGGCGCCTCAGGCGTCCAGCGTCTCCAGGTCGACCTCGTAGGCCCCCTGGACGATGAACTCCTTGCGGGGGGCCACCTCCGAGCCCATCAGGAGCTCGAAGACCGACGCGGCATCGCCGGCGTCGTCGACCGTGAGCCGCCGCAGCGTCCGCCGGCGGGGATCCATGGTGGTCTCCTCCAGCTGGTCCGCGTCCATCTCTCCGAGGCCCTTGTAGCGCTGCACCGGGTCCTTCCAGCGCACGTTCTTCTTCTTCAGCTCTGCCAGCTTCCGCTGGAGCTCGTCGTCGGAGTAGGTGTAGACGTACTTGTCCATGCCCTTCTTGGGGTTCGTCAGCTCGATGCGGTGCAGCGGTGGGACCGCGGTGTAGACGCGACCCGCGGCCAGCAGGTCGGGCATGTACTTGAAGAAGAGGGTGGCGAGCAGGCAGCGGATGTGGGCGCCGTCCGAGTCGGCGTCGGCCATGAAGATGATCCGCCCGTAGCGGGCCGCCTCGAGGTCGAAGGTGCGCCCCGACCCCGCCCCGACCACCTGGATGATCGAGGCGCACTCGGTGTTCTTGAGCATGTCGCCGACCGAGGCCTTCTGCACGTTGAGGATCTTGCCGCGGATCGGGAGCAGCGCCTGGAACTCCGAGTCGCGGGCGAGCTTGGCGGTGCCCAGCGCCGAGTCGCCCTCCACGATGAAGAGCTCGGAGCGCTCGTTGTCCGTGGTGCGGCAGTCGACCAGCTTGGCGGGCAGCGCCGAGGACTCCAGCGCGTTCTTGCGCCGCTGGGTCTCCTTGTGCTGACGGGCCGCGATCCGGGTCTTGGAGGCGTTGCCCACCTTCTCCATGACCAGCTTGGCCTGCGCCTTCTCGCCCCGCTTGCTGGAGGTCAGGAACTTCTTCAGCTCCCCGGCGACCACCTTGCGCACGATGGTCCGGGCCGCGGGCGTGCCGAGGATCTCCTTGGTCTGGCCCTCGAACTGGGGCTCGGCCAGGCGCACCGTCACCACCGCGGTCAGACCCTCCAGGACGTCGTCCTTGATGACGTCCTGGTCGCCGACCTTGAGCACCTTGGTCGACTTCATCACCTCGTTGAACGTCTTGGTGACCGCCTGCTCGAACCCGCTCACGTGGGTGCCGCCCTTCGGGGTGGCGATCACGTTGACGTAGGAGCGCAGGGTGGTGTCGTAGTCCATGCTCCAGCGCAGCGCCACGTCGACGCCGAGCTCGCGCTCGATCTCCTGGGGGGTCATGTGACCCTTCTCGTCCAGCAGCGGCACCGTCTCGGTGAAGCTGCCGGAGCCCTGGAGGCGCAGCACGTCGGTGACCGGCTCCCCGGAGGAGAGGAACTCCGCGAACTCCGAGATGCCGCCGTCGTGGCGGAAGGTCTCCACCACCGGCTCCTCGCCCCGCAGGTCGCGGATCACCAGCTCGAGGCCGGGCACGATGTAGGAGGTCTGACGGGCGCGGGTGACCAGCTCGTCGAAGACGAAGGTGGCGTCGCGGGTGAAGATCTGCCGGTCGGGCCAGAAGCGCACCCGGGTCCCGCTGCGCCCCTTGGCCACCCGGCGCCCCTTGCGGGTCAGCCCGGAGCGCGGGGTGAACTCGGCGTCGGGCGCGTCGGTCTCGAAGACCCCGGGCGTCCCGCGGCGGAAGCTGATCCCCTGCTGGGCCGGGGTCCGGTCGACGTCGATGTCCATCCGCGACGACAGCGCGTTGACCACCGACAGCCCGACCCCGTGCAGGCCTCCGGTGGCGACGTAGGAGCCGCCGCCGAACTTCCCGCCGGCGTGCAGCTTGGTGGCCACGACCTCGACGCCGGGCAGACCGGTCTTGGGCTCCTTGTCGGTCGGGATCCCGCGGCCGTCGTCGATCACCTCCGCGGAGCCGTCAGCCAGCAGCGTCACCTCGACCCGCTGGGCCGCCCCGGCCAGGGCCTCGTCCACGCCGTTGTCGATCACCTCCCACAGGCAGTGCATCAGGCCCTTGGTGTCGGTCGAGCCGATGTACATGCCGGGCCGCTTGCGCACCGCCTCCAGTCCTTCGAGGACGAGGAGGTGCGCTGCGTTGTAGGAGGTGTCCGTCGGTGCTGCCACGGGAGGAGAATCTACCCGCGACACGCCAGCGATCAGCCGCGGCACGCCTGCACCCCCGCCGCCGTCTGCGGGTCTAGCGTGGCGGCACACCCGCGGCGGGGAGCGGGCGGGGAACAAGAACGGCCCACCAAGGGTTGGGCATAATCGAAAACGGGTAGAGACCCGCATGGTTGGATAGTGGTTCGTCGACCTGACATCCCGGGGAATCTTTGCCGGACCAAGTACGTTGGGCCAGACACCGATGGAGAGAAACGAGGCCGATGTGACTACTGCAATTGCCCCCACACCCGCCCTCACGGCGGCGGATCGTTGCGACCGTTGCGGAGCGCAGGCCTACCTCCGGGTGGAGCTCCAGAGCGGCGGCGAGCTGCTCTTCTGCGCGCACCACGCCCGCGAGCACGGTGACAAGCTCCGCCAGGTGGCTGTCGCCGTCGTCGATGAGACCCACAAGCTCGGCACCCCCGGCTCGACCTCCGGGTCAGACGCCTGAGGCATCCCTGCTCCACACGGCCCCGGACCTCCCGGTCCGGGGCCGTCGACGTCTGCGCTGAGGTCGACCGGTGAGCGCGGCGACCCTGGTCACGGGGCTCGTCCTGGCGATCGGCCTGGTGGGCATCCTGGTGCCGGTCCTGCCCGGCACCCTGCTGGTCCTGCTGGGGATCGCGGGATGGGCCTGGTACGTCGGCACCGCGACCGCGTGGACGGTCCTGGCCGCCGCCGTCGCCCTGCTGGCCGTGGGCGCGGTGGTCAAGTACGTGGTGCCCGGGCGGCGCCTGCGCGACGCAGGCATCCCCGCCTCGACGCTGTGGGCCGGCGGGGCTTTCGCGGTGGCCGGCTTCTTCGTGGTGCCGGTCGTCGGCCTGCTGCTCGGCTTCGTGCTGGGCGTGCGCCTTGCCGAGCAGCGCCGGCTGGGCGGGGTGGCCGCCCGGCGCTCCACGGGTCACGCGCTGAGGGCGGTGCTGCTCAGCGTCGTCGTGGAGCTCGCTGCGGCGATGCTGGCCACGCTGGCCTGGGTCGCCGGCGTGCTCCTGGGCTGAGTCCCGCCCGGCCCCCGGCCCGGCGGGATCAGTCCGGAGGCGTCAGGAGGTCGGCGTAGATCGACGCCATCCGCTCGGTCCCCTCCTGGCTCGGGTGGAGGGGGAGGCTCTCCTCCAGCATCAGGTCCTCGCTGGTGGAGCCGTCCTTGGCGAGCACGGGCCAGTGCGCGGCCAGGTCGAAGACGCCCACCCGGTCCGGGTAGAGGGCGGCGACCTCCTGCCGGGCCCGGCGGACCTCCTGCCAGGCGACGCTGTCCCAGGTGCCGGCCTCGTAGCCGTCGACGATCAGCACCACCGCCCGCGGGGCGGAGGCCAGGGCGCGCTCCACCACGATCTGGAGGTCCTGGCGGTAGAGCGGGTCGGGGTTCGTCCCGAGGTTGATCAGCACGAGCCGGGGGTCCAGGGCCGCCACCTCGCGCCAGTGGCCTCGTGCCGTCTCCAGGGTGACGAAGTGCTGGGTCCCGGCTCCGGAGTGCGATCCGTCGTAGACGTGGATGCCGGAGTGGGCGTCGGGGTCGAGGAACTCCACGCCGTTGTGGACGAGGTCGCCTGTCGGGCCCACGCTCTGCACCTCCACGACGTGCTCCCCCGCCCCCAGGTCGGCGGACTCCCACCAGAGGCCGGCCTCGGGCGCCGCAACGGCGGAGCTGATCGTCCCCCCCGCGTCCGACCCGTCGCTCAGTGAGCCCTGCGCCGTGACGTCGACCCCGTCGACCAGCACCCTCCCCTGCCCCCCGGCGACGCCCGTGGTGCCGTACCAGACCCGCACCCGGCGCGCCTCGAGCGCGGGATAGCGCAGCGTCGCGGTGGGCGGCATGAAGAGGCTCCGTCCACCCAGGCCCCAGGCATCGAACAGGTGCTCGTGGGAGGGCGCCCCACCCCGCACCGCGTCGTCCTGGGTGACGGAGTCGACGTAGAAGGCGGGCAGGTAGCCGGCGGCTCCGGGGGCGTCCAGGCGCTCGCGCAGCTCGTCCTGGAGGAGGCCGACCAGTCGGGTGCGGTGGACCGGGGGCGTCATCCAGATCCCCTCAGAGATCGAGTCGCCGACGACCACGACGCGCGCGGGCGCCTCGTCGCGCTCCCGGACGGCCTCGTACCAGGGGCGCAGCAGCGCCCGCAGCTCGGGGTCCGAGCTCCCTTCGGGCTCCTCACCCACCGAGCCGGCCCACCAGGCCAGGGCACCCGCGAGGACCAGCGCCAGCAGGGCGGCGCCCGCCAAGCGGCCCCTCCGGCCGCGCCCCCACCGGATCCCGCCCATCAGTCATCGCCGACCCGGCTCGACCTCAGTCGAGGTAGTCGCGCAGGACCTGGGAGCGGCTGGGGTGGCGCAGCTTGGACATCGTCTTGGACTCGATCTGGCGGATCCGCTCGCGGGTGACGCCGTAGACCTTGCCGATCTCGTCGAGTGTCTTCGGCTGCCCGTCGGTGAGACCGAACCGCATGCTCACCACGCCCGCCTCGCGCTCGGAGAGGGTGTCCAGGACGGCGTGCAGCTGCTCCTGGAGGAGGGTGAACGAGACGGCGTCCGCGGGGACGATCGCCTCGGAGTCCTCGATCAGGTCACCGAACTCCGAGTCGCCGTCCTCGCCGAGCGGGGTGTGCAGCGAGATCGGCTCCCGGCCGTACTTCTGGACCTCGATGACCTTCTCCGGGGTCATGTCGAGCTCCTTGGCCAGCTCCTCCGGGGTGGGCTCGCGGCCCAGGTCCTGGAGCATCTGACGCTGCACGCGCGCGAGCTTGTTGATGACCTCGACCATGTGGACCGGGATCCGGATGGTCCGGGCCTGGTCGGCCATCGCGCGGGTGATGGCCTGGCGGATCCACCAGGTCGCGTAGGTCGAGAACTTGTAGCCCTTGGTGTAGTCGAACTTCTCCACCGCGCGGATCAGACCCAGGTTGCCCTCCTGGATCAGGTCGAGGAAGAGCATGCCGCGGCCGGTGTAGCGCTTGGCCAGGGAGACCACGAGACGCAGGTTGGCCTCGAGCAGGTGGTTCTTGGCGCGGCGGCCGTCCTCGGCGATCCACTCGAACTCCTCGAGCGTCTTGGCGCTGAGCTTGCCGCCCTTGGCCAGCTTCTCCTCGGAGAAGAGGCCCGCCTCGATCCGCTTGGCGAGCTCGACCTCCATCTCCGCGTTGAGGAGGGGGACCTTGCCGATCTGCTTGAGGTAGTCCTTGACCGGGTCCGCGGTCGCACCGGCGACCATGACCTGCTGCTCGGGCTCGTCGGTGTCGTCGGCGGCGGAGACGACGAAGGCCTGCTTCTCGTCCTCCTTGATCGTCGGGTCGACGACGACGTCCTTCTCGAACTGCTCGTCGGGGATGTCGGGGAGGACCTTCTTGCCGTCCGCGCCGATCACCGGCTCGCCGACGGGGCCGGGGGCCGCCGTCTTGGCCGCACGCTTGGCGGGCGCGGCCCGCTTCGCCGGGGTCGCCTTGACCGCGCCGCTCTTGGCGGCCTTGGCCGTGGTCGTCTTGCGCGGGGTCCCCGCGGCGGCGGTGCGCGACGTCGACTGCGCGCTGATGTCGACCGTGATCCCCTGCCCGCTCAGGTGGGTGAGGAGCGCCTTGAGGTGGCGCGGCTCGACCAGAGCGGCGTCACTGGCCTGACGCACCTGGTCCGGGGTCACCGTGCCGGTGGCCGCACCTGTCTTGATGAGGGACACGACGGCCGGGTGCGACAGCACCTCGGCGGGGAGCAGCTTGCGTGCGTTCGAAGACACGAACACCTCTCGTCACGGAAAAGGGGCGCGGCAAGGCCCGCTTACGTCAAGGCCGCGTCCAACATTCTGCCATGCCCCCGGTGACGGGTCGGCGCCCCACTCCCGGCGGACGTCTTCTTCCGGTCCCGTCGCTACGCGCCGGAGGCCTTCGCCGCGGCCTTGGCGGCCTGCTTGTACTCCCTCACCTTGAGCAGACTGTCGGCGTCGACCACGTCGGCCACGGATCGGTAGCCCTCCAGCGCGTAGTCACCCGCCGCGGCCTCCCAGCCCTCGGGGCGCACGCCCATCTGCTTGGCAAGAAGAGCCACGAAGATCTGGGCCTTCTGCTTGCCGAACCCCGGCAGGGCCATCACCCGCCTGAGGAGGTCCTTGCCGTCGGTCGCCTCGTTCCAGAGCCGGGTGACGTCGCCCCCGTACTGCTCCTCCACGATCGTCGCGATGCCGTGGAGCTTGGCAGCCATCGACCCGGGGAAACGGTGCACCGCCGGCGGCTGCGAGCAGACAGCCTTGAAGTCGTCGGGGTCCATCGACGCGATCTGGGCCGTGTCCAGCGCTCCGAGCCTGTCGAGCAGCTTGGCGCCTCCACGGAACGCGTGCTCCATCCCGTACTGCTGGTCCAGCGCCATGCCGACCAGCACGGCGAACGGGTACTCGTCCAGGACGCGGTCTGCTTCAGGCTCGTTGGCGATCTGGAAACCCATGCCCCCAGCCTACGATGCGGTGACGTCGCCTCGGCGTCGCGGAGGCGGTCAGGGTCGACGTGGCGTCGCCCGGAGGACGCCGCCTCAGAACTGGGGATGGTCGAAGTTGTTCGACCAGGCCTGCGTCTCGTTGCTGCTGTCCGAGCGAGGCCTGCCCTTGGCTCCGCACAGCCACAACGTCAGGTTCAGCCCGATGACGAACGCGGCGAAGCACACGATGACCGCCCATGTGGGCATGGGACATCCCCTCCCTGTGGTGGGACCGGGGCGGAGGGGCGGAGCCCTCGCACCCCGGGGGGCTCAGGCCTTGACCGCCATCACCGGGCAGTGCGCGTCGAGCAGGATGCGCTGCGCGTTGCTGCCCAGGATCAGCTTGCCGACCGGCGTGCGCTTGCGCAGCCCGATCACGATCAGGTCGGCCTTGTTGGCCTCGGCGAGGCTGATCAGGTCCTCGGACGGCTCGAAGCCGCGGACCATCTGGCGGACGTCGTAGTCGATGCCCGCCTCGTCGAGCCGCTGCTGGACCGACTCGATCTCGCGGGAGGTGCGCTGGGCCGCCTCACCGTCGTACTCGGCACCGCCCCGGTGCGAGTTCACGACGACGAGCTTGGCCCCCCGCAGCCGGGCCTCCTCGATGGCCTTGGCCAGCGCCGCCTCCCCCTCCGGCTTGGCGACATATCCCACGACCACGGTCGGCATCAGCGACTACCTCTTTCCCAGGTTCGAGTGCCGCCGGGCGGCGGCACGCGAGCACCGTACCCAATCCGCGGGGCCTTGGGGAGGCTGTGGAGAAACGACATCGCCGGGCCCGCGGCTGGGGCAGGGTGGCGCCGTGGTCCCCTCACCCACTCCCTCGCGCCCGGGCCCAGCCGTCGGCGGCGAGCCCGCTGCTCCGTCGCGCGACCTCCAGGGGCGACTGCGCGCCGCGGTGCTGGCGCACAAGACCGCCGCCCCGCGCGGCCACCTGACACCCGTGCTGCGGGCGGGCCTGCCCGGCTGCCCCGACGACGAGAGGGCGTGGGTGTTCCGGCCGCTCCCGGCCGACCCGCTCGACCACGACAGCCGCGTCGAGGTGGCGGTCGCCCTGGCCAACCGCGCGCTGCTGCTGGTGCCGGAGCCGCTGCTGTGGCTCGCGCGCTCGGGTGAGCTGGAGCCGGCGCCGTGCGACCTGGAGTGGCAGGCGGCGGGCAGCGAGGCGTGGCACGAGCTCGGCCTGCGGCCCGGCTTCGTGGTGCTCACCCGGCACGGCTGGCGCCACCACCCCAGCGGCGCGGAACGGACCTGGCGCCGGCTTCGCCGCCGCAGCTGAGCGGCGGCCCGACCAAGGGCTGGGCGGGTCGGGTCCGGTCAGGACCAGGTGTGCACCGGCTCGTTGCTGTGCATGCGCTCGACGTAGTCGAGCAGGGAGGCCCGCAGGGCGTCGAAGCGGTCCTGGTGCTGCCGCGCCTCCATCTGGGCCGCGAACCACTCCGCGCCGTTGGTGCGCAGCAGGCAGCGCTGCTCGATCATGCCGAGGTAGTGGTCGCGCTCACCGGCCTCCACCCCGCTCGCGGCCAGGCCTTCGTCGGCCAGCGGCAGCAGCCGGCGCAGCACCAGCTCGCTGGCGCTCACCTGCCCCAGGCCAGGCCAGTAGACCTGGGCGTCGATCCCGTGCCTGGCGGCCACGTGGAAGTTCTCCTCGGCGGCGCTGAAGGACATCTGGGACCACAGCGGCCGTTCGCCGGTGGCCAGGGCGCGCACCAGACCGAAGTAGAAGGCCGCGTTGGCGATGGTGTCGGCCACCGTGGGGCCGGCCGCGAGCAGACGGTTCTCCACCCTCAGGTGCGGGCCCTCGGGGGTCACGTCGTAGACGGGCCGGTTCCAGCGGTAGATGGTGCCGTTGTGCAGCCGCAGCTCGTTCAGCGCCGGAGTGCCGCCGGCCTCCAGCACCTCCAGCGGGTCCTCCTCCTCGGTGACCGGGAGGAGGGCTGGGAAGTAGCGCACGTTCTCCTCGAAGAGGTCGAAGACCGAGGTGATCCACCGCTCGCCGAACCAGACCCGCGGGCGCACGCCCTGGGCCTTGAGCTCCTCGCTGCGGGTGTCGGTCGCCTGCTCGAAGAGGGGGATCCGGGTCTCCCGCCACAGCTGGCGTCCGAGCAGGTAGGGCGAGTTGGCTCCCACCGCCAGCTGGACCCCGGCGATCACCTGACTGGCGTTCCAGTAGGCGGCGAACTCCTCCGGGGAGGTCTGGACGTGGAACTGCGTGCTGGTGCAGGCCGCCTCCGGGACGATGGAGTCGGTGGTCGTCTCCAGCCGCTCGGGGCCGGCGATCGAGATGGTGATGTCCTCGCCGCGGGCGTTGAGGATCTGCTCGCTGAGCAGCTTGTAGCGGGGGTTGGGGCTCAACGACTCCCGGGTCATGTGACCCTCCGCCAGCGTGGGCAGGATCCCGATCATCACCAGGTGGGCGCCGACCTGGGAGGAGCTGGCCTCGGCGTCGTTGAGGCTGGTGCGCAACCCCTGCTCGAAGGCCGCGAGGCCGCGCTCGCGCAGTCGCGCCGGCGCGCAGTTGATCTCGATGTTGAACTGGCCCAGCTCGGTCTGGAAGGACGGGTCGGCGATCGCCTCCAACGCCTCCGCGCTGCTCAGCGAGGGGTCGCCGTCGGCGTTGATCAGGTTGAGCTCCACCTCCAGCCCGGTCATCGGGTCGTCGGTGTCGAACCGGGACTCGCTGAGCATCCGGGCGAAGACGTCGAGGCAGCGCCGGACCTTCTCCCGGTGCCGGGTCCGGTCGGAGCGGGAGAACTCCTGTGCCTCTACCTCTGCGCCCATGGCGTCACGATAGCCATCCGGAGGGCCAGGGGCGGCCCATCAGCCGGCGTCGCCCGCCTGGTGGTCCTCGGCGTCCACCGGCGCCACCCACCCGGCCCCCGACGCAGCCTCCCGGGACGGCTGCCACGAGGACACCTGCCCGAGGACCGGCAGCCCGTCCGGAGGGACCGCCCGGGTGAGCAGGTCGGCGACCACCAGCGCCAGCGGACAGACCCCGGACCCGGCCCGGGCGGCGTCCACCGCGCACCAGGCCAGCGCCCCGTCTCCGGCGCGCCAGGCGAGGATGCCCAGGACCGAGGCCGGCGCGGAGCTGAGCGCGGCGGGGGTCGCCCGGAGCACCGCGATCCACAGGTCGACGTGGCGCCGGGCGTCGGTCCGCGGGACCCGGATCCATAGCTCGTCGCGCAGCCGGGGGTGGGCGGCGGCCAGGGCCAGTCGCGCGACCTCGCCCGCGTCGGGGACCCGGCCGCTCCCGGCCAGACGGCACACGGTCGCCCGCACCCACGCCTGGTCCGGGAACCGCACGGCGGGGAGGGCCCGAGCGGTCTCGCGGACCCGCTCCGGCACCGGTGCCAGCGACCGGGCCAGGTCGGCCCGGGACCGGTGCACCACGTGGCCGCGCACCACGGCCTCGGCCACGAAGGGGTGGGCCAGGACGTCGAACTCCTTCGCCGGGGCGCGCCCCGGACCGTCGACCTGGGCCCACGCCCGGCCGTCGCAGCCGACCACCAGCAGCACCGAGATGCCGGCCCGGTCGAAGGAGCGCCGGAGCGTCCCGGCGGCGGCCGCCGCCCGGTCGAGCCCGGCATAGACGAGCAGGACGACGCGGTCGAGCCGATGCCGCACTGCCGGCGCGAGCAGAGCGGCACAGACGCCCGGCAGGTCCTCGGGGTCGCCGAGGTCGACGCGGGCGTGCGGCGCGCCCGCACCCCCGAGGCCGAGCATCACCACCGACTCCTCCGGCACGAAGCCGAGGAGCAGCGGCACGCAGGCGAGCAGGTCCTCCGAGGAGCGGGCGACGAGGCCGAGCGGGATGTCCATGCCGGCGAGCCTGTCGCGGCGGCCGGCGCCGTGCCGGAGTCGGCCGGCCGGCCTGGGGAGGACCCGCGCATCCCGTCCGGCTGTGCACGGCGAGCGGGCCGGGGAGTCCACAATGGAGGCATGAGGACGCAGGCGCACGAGGCATGAGGTCACACGCCTCGGTGCTCCACCTCGACCTGGACGCCTTCTTCGCCTCGGTCGAGCAGCGCGACAAGCCCTCGCTGCGCGGCAAGCCCGTGGTGGTCGGCGGGATCGGCGGCCGGGGCGTGGTCTCGACCGCGTCCTACGAGGCGCGCCGCTTCGGGGTGCGCTCGGCGATGTCGACCCGGGAGGCCCGGGCCAGGTGCCCGCACGCCGCGTTCCTCTCCGGCCGGTTCCATGCCTACCGGGAGGCCAGCGCGGCGGTGATGGCGGTGCTGCGCGACCTGTCGCCACTGGTGGAGCCGCTCTCCCTGGACGAGGCCTTCGTCGACCTGGCCGCGGCCGACCTGCCCGACCTCGAGGTGCCCACCCTCACCTCGGTCGCGCAGCGGCTCCGCGCGCGGGTCCACGAGGTGACCGACGGGCTCACCGCGTCGGTGGGCCTCGGCTCCTCCAAGTTCATCGCCAAGATCGCCAGCGAGCTCGACAAGCCCGACGGGCTCACCGTGGTGCCCCCCGGCACCGAGCGCGACCTGCTCCGGCCCCTCCGGGTCAGCGTCATCCCGGGCGTGGGGCCCGCCACCACCGAGCGCCTGCGGCGCGCCGGCATCCACACCGTCGCCGAGCTGGAGCGGGTCGAGGAGGAGGAGCTGGTGCGGCTGGTCGGCCGCGCCCAGGGCCAGAACCTCCACGCCCTGGCACGGGCCCAGGACCACCGGCCGGTGGTGGCCGAGCGGGAGGCGAAGTCGGTGAGCGTCGAGGACACCTACGACACCGACCTGACCGACCGGAAGCTGATGGAGGCGCTCGTCTCCCGCCAGGCGAGCACCGTCGCGGAGCGCCTCGCCAAGCAGGGCCTGGCGGGACGCACCGTGAGCCTCAAGGTCCGGCTCCACGACTTCACCACGCTCTCCCGGTCGACGACCCTGCCGACGCCCGTGGAGTCGGGCCCGGTGGTCGCCCGGCTCGCCCGTGGGCTGCTCGCCGACCTCGACACCTCCGGTGGGGTGCGCCTGCTCGGGGTCGGGGTCTCCGGGCTCGCCGACTGGGTGCAGGAGTCGCTCTTCGAGGACGAGACCGAGCAGGCGCCACCCACGGAGGCGACGGACTTCCAGCCGCCGCGCAGCTCGTCCGGCTGGCGCCCGGGCATGGACGTCGTGCACGCCGAGCTGGGGCCGGGCTGGGTCTGGGGCTCCGGACGCGGCGTGGTCACCGTGAGGTTCGAGACGGCCGCGACCGGCCCCGGTCCGGTGCGCTCGTTCCGCGACGACGACCCGGCCCTGGAGGCGGCCGAGCCGCTCAGGCCAGAGTGAGCCGCAGCTCCTCGCCCGGGCGCGCCTGGGCGCACTCGGCCAGGTCGGCGTGGTCGACCACCGCCACCACGGGGTAGCCGCCCGTCACCGGATGGTCGGGCAGGAAGACCACCGGCTGACCCGACGGCGGGAGCTGGACGGCGCCGAGCACCACCCCCTCGCTCGGGAGCTCCCCCGACCGGCGCAGCGCCGGCCCTGGCCCCTCCAGCCTCAGCCCCACCCGGTTGGAGGACGCCCCGACCCGGAAGCGCAGCCCCTCGAGCCGCGTCAGGTCCCCGATCCAGTCGGTCCGTGGCCCGGGGTGGAGCCGCAGCGCCCGCCGCCGCGGCAGGCGCCGGCTGACGTCCACCGGAACCGGCTGCCGCGCCGCCCGTCCCACCTCCAGCACGTCGCCGGCGGCCACCGGGGGCGGCCCCAGCCAGGAGAGGGTGTCGGTCGACCGCGACCCCAGCACCGGCGGCACGTCGATCCCTCCGGCGACCGCCAGGTAGCTGCGCACCCCGTCGAGGGCGGGCCCCACCCTGATCCGGGCCCCGGCCGGCACCGCGACGGGCTGGTCGAGGGGGACGGCGCGCCCCTCGACCCGCACCTCGCACAGGGCCCCGGTCACCGCCACGACACGGGACCGGCGGGTCACGACCTCCACACCGGTCAGGGTGGTCTCCAGCAGCGCGGCGTCGAGGTCGTTGCCGACCAGCCTGTTGGCCAGCTCGGCGGCCGGCGCGTCGCACGCCCCCGCCACCGGGACGCCGAGGTGGGCCCAGCCCCGCCGCCCCCGGTCCTGGACCGTGGTCAGCGCTCCCGCGTCGGTCACCAGCAGGCTCATGCGACGGTGAACCTGACCCGGGTCCCCGGCGGCAGCAGGGCGGGGCCGGCGGCGCGCGAGACGTCCCAGACCGTCGCGGAGGTGCGCCCGAGCAGCAGCCAGCCGCCCGGCGAGGCGGTCGGGTAGACCCCGCACCAACGGTCCGCGAGGGCGACGGAGCCGGCCGGCACCCGGGCCCGCGGGGTCGCGAGCCGCGGCACCGCGAGCTCGTCGGGAAGCCCCGCGAGATAGCTGAACCCGGGGGCGAAGCCGCAGAACGCCGAGACGAACTCCAGCCCGGTGTGCCGGCGCACCACCTCGGCGACCGAGGTCCCCCACAGCACGGCCACCCGGGACAGGTCCTCGCCGTCGTAGGTCACCGGCACCTCCACCACCGCTGCCGCACCCGACGGGGCCTCGTCGGTCCCGGGCCACCGCGCGAGCAGCCCCGCGAGCGACTCGGGGGATCCCCCCTCCTCGGCAGGCCCCTCGGCGAGCCCCTCGAGCAGCACCGTGCAGGCCCCCGGGACGACCTCGCGGCACGCCAGCGGCGAGGCACGCAGCCACGCGGCGAGCGAGGCTGCCGCCCGGTGGTCGGCCACCTCGACCAGCACGGCTCCCGGCCCCGCCCGCCGGACGCCCAGGAGGTCGCGGGAGCCGCGTGAGCCCGGTCCGTCGCCGGGGCGGGGGGTGGGAGCCACGGGTCAGAGTCCGCGCAGGGCGAAGCCTGCGTCCTCGAGCGCGCGCCGCACCGCCCGCGCGTGCGCGACCGCGCCCGGCGAGTCGCCGTGCAGGCACAGCGAGTGGGCGGTCCCGGCGCCGGCGAGCGCCACGGCGCGCCGGGCCACCTCCTGCTCCCCCACCACCAGGGCGCCGGGCTGGTCCCGCGGCACCAGAGCGCCGTCGTCGGTGTAGGCGCGGTCCGGGAACGCCTCGTGCCAGGTGGTGCGTCCCTGCCCCTCGGCCATCCGCAGCAGCACGCCGCCCGGCAGCCCCAGCACGGGGAGCCGCCCCGACCCGGCCAGCACGGCCGCGGCCTGGTCCTCGTCGTCGACCACCCGGTGGTAGAGCGCGCCGTGCGGCTTGAGGTAGCGGACCGCCGTCCCCTCCTGCGTCGCGATGTCGGAAAGCAGGCCGACCTGGTCGGCCACCTGCTCGCGCAGCACCTCGGCCGGCAGGTCGGTGCGGCGTCGACCGAAGTTCTCCCGGTCGGCGTAGGAGACCTGGGCGCCGACCGAGACCCCCAGGCGGGCCGCCTCGGCGCAGGCGATCCGGATCACCGCGGGCGTGCCGGCGTGGTAGCCGCAGGCGACGTTGGCGCTGGTGACCAGGGCCAGCAGGGCCAGGTCGTCGGTGACCTCCTCGGCGAGGTCGGCGTTCAGGTCCACGTGCACGGCGACCATTCTGCTCCCGGCCGAGGGCAGGTCGTACCCTCGGCCACATGCCCGAGACCCCCGTCGAGCCGACGTCCGCGCCCTCCGCCCCCGCCCTGACCGCCCCGCCGGTCGCCGAGCCCCGTCCGGTGACGCGGGTGCTGCACGGTCACGAGCGCACCGACGAGTACGACTGGCTGCGCGACAAGGAGTCCCCCGAGGTGCTGGCCCACCTGGAGGCGGAGAACGCCTGGACGGAGCAGCGGACCAGCCACCTGGCCGGCCTGCGGGCCCGGATCTTCGAGGAGATCAAGGCCCGCACCAAGGAGACCGACCTCTCGGTGCCCACCCGCAACCGCGGCTGGTGGTTCTACGCGCGCTCCTTCGAGGGCCGCGAGTACGGCGCCAGCTGCCGGGTGCCGGTCCTCGACCCCGACGACTGGACGCCCCCGCGCCCCGACGGCGACGCCTCCCCCGAGCGGCCCGCCCTGCCCGGCGAGGAGATCCTGCTCGACCTCGACGAGCTCGCCCGCGGGCACGAGTTCTTCTCCCTGGGCGGTTCGGCGCTCAGCCTGGACGGCCGCCTGCTGGCGTGGTCGGTCGACACCACCGGGGACGAGCGCTACACGGTGCGCGTCAAGGAGCTGGCCGAGGGCCGGCTGCTCGACGACGTGGTGGAGGGCGTGCTCGGCGGGGTGACCTGGGAGCCCGACGGGTCCGGCTTCTACTACACGACCGTCGACGAGGCCTGGCGCGCGGACAAGGTGTGGCGCCACCGGCTGGGGACCGCACAGGAGGCGGACGAGCTGGTGTTCCACGAGCAGGACCAGCGTTTCTGGGTCGGCGTCGGCCGGAGCCGCGACGACCGGTTCCTCTTCGTGGTGAGCGGCTCCAAGACCACCACCGAGTGGCAGGTCCGCGACACCGCGGAACCCGGCTCCGGGTTCGTCACCTGGTCGCCGCGGCGCGAGGGGCTGGAGTACACGCTCGAGCCCGCGGTGCTGGCGGGCCGCCAGGTCTTCCTCGTCCTGCACAACGGGACCGGACCCGACTTCGAGGTCGCCACCGCGCCCGTCGCGCCGACGCCGCCGCAGGAGTGGACCCCGCTGCTGCCGCACGACCCCGCGGTCCGCCTGGAGGAGGTCGACGCCTTCGCCGGGCACCTCGTCGTCCACCAGCGCAGCCAGGGCCTCACCCAGCTGCGGATCATCGAGCTGGGCGAGGACGGCGCCGGGGACGACTACCTGGTCGAGTTCGACCGGGAGGTCTACACCGTCGGCTCCGGCGCCAACCCGGCCTTCGACCAGCCGACCGTCCGCCTGGGCTACACCTCGTTGGCGGTGCCCTCCTCGGTCTACGACTACGACGTGCGCACCCGCGAGCTCACCCTGCTGCGCCGGACCCCGGTGCTGGGCGGCTACGACGCCGACGACTACGAGGAGCACCGGCTCTGGGCCCCGGCCCGCGACGGGGAGCGGGTGCCGGTCAGCCTCGTCTGCCGCAAGGGCGCCCGGGAGGCCGGGCCCCTGCCGACCCTGCTCTACGGGTACGGCGCCTACGAGGCGTCGATCGACCCCTACTTCTCCCCCTCCCGGCTCTCGCTGCTCGACCGGGGGGCGGCCTTCGCCATCGCCCACGTCCGTGGTGGCGGCGAGATGGGCCGGCGGTGGTACGACCAGGGCAAGCTGGAGCACAAGGAGAACACCTTCCACGACTTCGTCGACGTGGCCCGGCACCTGGTCGAGACGGGCTGGTCCTCGCCGCAGACCCTGGTGGCCGAGGGCGGCAGCGCCGGCGGCCTGCTCGTCGGCGCGGCGCTGAACGAGGCACCCGAGCTCTTCGCCGGGGTGGTGGCCAGCGTCCCGTTCGTGGACACCCTCACCACCATGCTGGACGCGACCCTCCCCCTCACCGTCGGCGAGTACGACGAGTGGGGCAACCCCGAAGCCGACGCCGACGCCTACGCACGGATCGCCGGCTACGCGCCGTACGACAACGTCGCCGCGGTCGACTACCCGCCGGTCCTGGCCGAGACCTCCCTGAACGACACCCGGGTGCTCTTCGTGGAGCCGGCCAAGTGGGTGGCCCGGCTGCGGGCCAGGGCCGTGGGCCGCCGCGACTTCCTGCTGCGCACCGAGATGGCGGCCGGCCACGGCGGCGTCTCGGGCCGCTACAAGGCCTGGCACGACCGGGCCTTCTCCCTCGCCTGGATCCTGGACCGGATGGGCTTGGCCGACACCCCGCCCGCGCCTGCGCATGGCGCCGCACAGGCGGGGGTACCCACCCTTGACGGCGCAACGGGGAGCGACACCCCCTGAGAAGTCCCTGAGAGTTGTCCCAGCCGGCAACTCTCCAGGGCTCCCGCACGTCGTTGCTGGTGAGAGACAGCGACTCCGGGTGCTCGGGAATGACCGATCCCTCCGGGTCGTTGACCACGATGTGACCACGTCGACGGTCACGGAGCAGGAGGCGGCAGATGGCAACCAGAACAGCAGCTCGCACCAGCACGTCCCGCGAGATCGAGGGGCGCGACAGCGTCGGGCTCTACCTGGACGAGATCGCGCGCACGCCCCTGCTGGACGCCGCCCGCGAGGTGGAGCTCTCCAAGAGCATCGAGGCGGGGCTGATGGCCGAGGCGCTGCTGCGCGAGGGCCGGGTCGGCCGCCGCAAGGGCGGCGCCCCCGGGCGCGCCACGCAGGAGGAGCTGGAGTGGCTCGCCGAGCAGGGTCGCGAGGCGGTCAAGACCTTCATCACCGCCAACCTGCGTCTGGTGGTCTCCATCGCCCGCAAGTACGGCCGCGCGCAGATGCCGATGCTCGACCTGATCCAGGAGGGCAACACCGGCCTGATCCGGGCGGTCGAGAAGTTCGACTACACCAAGGGCTACAAGTTCTCCACCTACGCGACCTGGTGGGTCCGCCAGGCCATCACCCGCGGCATCGCCCAGCAGGCGCGGGTGGTGCGTCTGCCCGTGCACGTCGTCGAGGAGCTCAACCAGGTCGGCAGCGCCAGGCGCAACCTGGAGCGCCAGCTCGGGCGCGAGCCCGACCCGATGGAGATCGCCCAGGAGCTCGGCATGGAGTTCGAGCGGGTGCTCGACCTGATGGCCTGGGGGCGCGACCACGTCTCCCTCGACACCCCGATCGACGAGGACGGCGACACCTCCCTGGGTGACCTGATGGCCCAGGAGACCGCCCCGAGCCCCGACACCAACGTCTTGGACGTGGAGTCGCGCGAGCGGCTCAACCGGCTGGTCTCCCAGCTCGACGACCGGTCGGCCGACATCGTCCGGGCCCGTTACGGCCTGGTCGACGGCCGCCAGCACAAGCTGGCCGACATCGGCGCCCGCCACGGCATCTCCGCGGAGCGGGTCCGTCAGCTCGAGCGCGAGGCGCTGCAGAAGCTGCGCCGGCTCGGCGACCCCGACCTCGCGGCCTGAGTCGCTGGTCCTGAGTCGCTGGTCCTGACACCCGGCCTGAGCCGGCTTCACCAGGCGGCAGCCTCCAGCTCGGAGGCTGCCGTCTGTGCGCGTACCGCGGCGTCCGGCGGCACCGGGGTCCGGGCGGCGGTCCGCTGCTGCCACAGCTGCAGCGCCACCACGTCGGCCGCCGCCTCCTCCACCCGCTCGCGGGAGAGGGTGCCGTCCTTGAGCGCCGAGACGACCGTGCCGTGCGTGGCCCGGGTGTCGACGGGCATCAGCAGCAGGTCGGCGCCCGCCTCCAGCGCCCGGACCGCCGGGAGGTCCAGCGCGGCCACCGCCCCCATCCCCAGGGAGTCGGTGATGGTCACGCCGTCGAACCCCATCTCCTCGCGCAGGTGGCGGTAGACCTTCGGCGCCACCGACGCCGGGAGGCCGGGCTGCAGGGCGGTGACCTCCAGGTGGCTCATCATCACCGCCGGGGCGCCGGCGCGGATGCTGGTCTTGAAGGGGAGCAGGTCGCGCGCGACGAGCTCGGCCATCGGGGTGTCGAGCGTGGGCAGCACCAGGTGCGAGTCCCCGGTGGCGGCGCCGTGCCCCGGGTAGTGCTTGGTGGCGGAGACGATGCCGGCCGCGTTGTAGCCGCGGACCGCGGCCGCCGCGGCGGTGGCGGCCGTCCGGGGGTCGGTGGAGGGCGAGCGGCTGCCGATGGTGGGGTCGGCCGAGCCCACGGTCACGTCGGCCACCGGCGCGAAGACCCAGGTGAACCCCAGGCCGCGCAGCTCGAGCCCCGAGGCCCGCATCGCGGCCCGGACCAGCTTGCGGCCTGCCCGTCCGCCCTCGGCGCGGTCGACGTCGATCGCGTCACCGGCGGCCCGGAAGGGCGGGAAGGTGCTGGCCACGCCGCGCAGGTGAGCCACCGAGCCCCCCTCCTCGTCCACCCCGATGACGGCCGGGTGGGTCCGCCCGTCCTCAGCGTGCGCGGCGGCGATCGCGGCGGTCGTCTCGACCACCTGCTGGGCGTCGACGACGTTGTCCGAAGTCACGGCCACCCCGGCCAGGTGCAGGTCGCGCACCAGCTGGGCGGGCACCTCGGGGTCGGTGGAGTGGTAGCGCCCGACGATCACCTGGCCGGCCAGGCGCTCCGGCCCCCAGCCGGCGACGAGCCGGCGGGCCCGCTCCACCTCGTCGGGTGTGGGGCCCCACAGCAGCGGACCCTCCTGCGCCGCCTCGGCCCCGGCCCGGTCCCCGCCCACGGGGTCGCCCCCGGAGCGCCTCTCCGACGGGCCTGGCGAGGAGTCCCCGACCAGCCCGCAGGCACCCAGGCACAGCACCAGCAGCGCCGCGAGCAGAGGCCTCATCGGTCGTCCTGGGCGGCCGCCCGGGCCGTGAGCTCGGCGTACAGGGACTCCACGGCGCTGCGCAGCTCCTCCAGGGTGCCGGAGTTGTCGAGCACGTGCGTGGCCGCCGCCCGCCGCTGCTCCCGGGTGGCCTGCGCGGCGATCCGGGACCGGGCCTCCTCGGGCGTCGCTCCCCGCTCGGAGATCAACCGGTCCACCTGCGTCTGCACCTCGACGTCGACCACCACCACGGCGTCGAAGGCTCCCGCCTGACCGGTCTCGACCAGCAGCGGGATGTCGTGGACCACCAGCGCGGTGGCCGGAGCCGCCGCCTCGAGCTCGGCGCCACGGGCCCGCACCCGCGGGTGGATGATCGCCTCCAGGGCCCGCCTGCGGCCCTCGTCGGCGAAGACCAGCGCGCCGAGGGCCGCGCGGTCCAGTGCGCCGTCGGGCGTCAGCACGCCGGGGCCGAACTCGGCCAGCACCTCGTCGAGGCCCTCCGACCCGGGCGCGACCGCCTCGCGGGCCAGCAGGTCGGCATCGATCACCACGGCGCCGAGCTCGGCGAGGATCCGCGAGACCGTGCTCTTCCCCGAGGCCACGCCGCCTGTCAGTCCGACCCGCACTGCTGCCACCCGTCCTCCTGCTCGGTGTCCTGGACCCGACGAGGGTACGTGGCCCGCCTCAGGCGCTCTCAGGGGTCCCTGCGCCCGCGGCGACGAGCCCGGCCTTCGCCGCGTAGCGGGCCGCCAGCTCGTCGGGGTCGAGATCGCCGGCGAGCAGGCGCACGGTGGTCCAGTGGTCGACGCGGAGCCCGGTGAGCTCGGCGAACTCCGCGACCTCGGGCCGGTAGAGCTCCGCCAGCTCCCACAGCTCGGCCCCCGTGGGGGGCGTCCCGGTGATCGTGCCGGTGGCCTTCATCAGGTGGCGCAGGGGCGGGTGCTCCTCGAACCGCGGCAGCCCCAGGAAGTCGGTGCCGAGGTCGAGGTGACGCTCGTGGTCGGAGAGGAAGGAGACGAAGTCCATGAAGAGCCACTGCTCCCGCCCGAAGAGCTCGAGCCCGCGTCGCACCTGGCTGCCGTAGTAGCCCCGGATGACCCCGGAGGCGCGCTGGAAGCGGCCCGGGTCGGCCTTGCCCCGCAGGTCCTGCGGCACCGCGTCGGGCATGCCCTCGGGCCGCCAGGCGGTGAACTCGGCCCAGTCCGGACCCGCCTCGCCGTGCCGGAGCCGGAGCATCGTCCAGTGCGAGACCAGCCGGTCGAGCGGGTCGCGGAAGATCGCCATCAGCTGCATGTCCGGGTCGTAGGCCCGCATCCGCTCCAGCGCCCCCGGCCAAGCCAGGTAGCGCGGGGTCGCGTCGCCCATGTGGCGGTGCGCCCGCCGCCGGCGCGGCACCCGGTAGTCGCGGTGGTCGGTCCGCGCCCAGTCGACGTTGTCCTTGTCGAAGTAGTGGATCTCCTTGCGCGGCGCCTTCGCGATGTTGACGTGGGCGTTGAAGAGGGCCGACAGGGTCGAGGTGCCCGACTTCTGCACGCCGACGATGGAGAAGGTGTAGCGCTGCCAGCCGAGCGGGGGCGGGGTCTCGACGGACATGGTGCCGGAGATTACCAGTCGCGGCGGTGGCAGGATCGGGCCCGTGACCGAGTGCCCCCTCCCCCGCCTGCACGCCGGCGACCGCGTCGTCCTGTCCCTGCCCGGCTCGCTCCGGTACGTCGAGGTGGTCACCGCCCTGCTGGCCGCCGGGGTCTTCCCGGTCCCGCTGGACCCCTCGCTCACCGCCCGGGAGCGGGCCGGGATCCTGGCGGACGTCGACCCCGCCATGGTCGTCGACGACCCGGAGACCCTCGACGCGCTGGCCGCCACGCTGCCCGCAACGGTCACCGGGCTGCTTCCCCTCGGCCGGCCCATGCACGTCACCAGCGGCACCACGGGGCGACCGAAGCCGGTCGACTCCGGCCTCCTGGACCCGGCTGCGGCCCGGTCGCTGCTGGCCGAGGAGCGCGACCTGTGGGAGTTCGCGGCCGACGACGTCAACCTGGTCATCAGTCCCCTGCACCACTCCGCCCCGCTGCGCTTCGCGATGGGCACCCTGCTGGCCGGCGGGAGCCTGGTGGTGCCCGGGCCCTTCGACGCCGCCACCCTCACCCGGGCGATCGAGGAGTCCCGGCCGACCACGATGTTCTGCGTCCCGACCCACCTCCAGCGGCTCTTCGCCCACTGGGACGAGGTCGGCGTGCCGGACCTGAGCTGCTTCCGCCTCGTGGCGCACGCGGGCGCCCCGTGCCCGCCCGCCGTCAAGCGCCGACTCATCGACCTCTTCGAGCCCGGCACCACCTGGGAGTTCTACGGCTCCACCGAGGGCCAGTTCACCGCCTGCCGCTCCGAGGAGTGGCTGGCCAGGCCCGGGACGGTGGGCCGGGCCAGGCCGGGGCGGTCCCTGCACGTGGAGGAGTCGGGACAGCTGTGGTGCGTGGTCCCCGAGCACGCCCGCTTCACCTACCGCAACGCGCCCGAGAAGACCGCGGCCGCCTGGCGGACGACGCCGGAAGGACCGGCGTTCACCGTGGGCGACCACGGCCGCATCGACGCGGACGGCTACGTCCACCTCGACGGGCGCCGCGAGGACCTGGTGATCAGCGGCGGGGTCAACGTCTACCCGCTGGAGGTGGAGAACGCCCTGCGCGAGCACCCCGGCGTCGACGACGTCGCGGTCTACGGCGAGCCGGACGCCGAGTGGGGTCAGCGGGTCTGTGCCGCCGTCGTCGGGAGCGCCGACGCGCTCACCCTGGACTCCTTCGCCCGGGAACGGCTCGCGCCGGCCAAGCGCCCCAAGCACTGGACCTTCCCACCGGACCTGCCTCGTACGGCCAGCGGCAAGGTCCGCCGCGACCGCCTCGGCTCCTCGGGCGCCGCTGAGCACCGCTGACGACTCCTCAGGGCTGCTGAGGCCCTGAGAGCTCCCGGAGGAGCTCACGAGCTCGTCCGGACGCGGAACCCGTCCGGACGCGGAACGTCCCGCCCACCCTGACGGGTGGACGGGACGTCCGACAGACGCGGGTTGGGCCTGGACTCAGGCGCCGCCGCCGGTGAGCTTCTCGCGGAGAGCCTGCAGGGCCTCGTCGGAGGCCAGCGAGCCGCCGGTCTCCTGCGCGGCCACGGCCTCGCCGCCCGAGCTGTACGAGGTCGCCTCGCCAGCCTCGACCTCGGCCACCTTGGCCTCGGCCTGCTGCTTGACGTGGGCCTCCCAGCGCGCGTGCGCCTTGGCGTACTGCTCCTCCCAGATGGCCCGCTGCTCGTCGAAGCCCTCGAGCCACTCACCCGTCTCGGGGTCGAAGCCCTCGGGGTAGATGTAGTTGCCCTGCTCGTCGTAGGTCGCAGCCATGCCGTAGAGGGTCGGGTCGAACTCCTCGACGTCCGTGGCGGTGGCCGTCTCGTTGGCCTGCTTCAGCGACAGCGAGATCCGGCGACGCTCGAGGTCGATGTCGATGATCTTGACCATGACGTCGTCGTTGACCTGCACGACCTGCTCCGGGATCTCCACGTGGCGCTCGGCCAGCTCGGAGATGTGGACCAGGCCCTCGATGCCCTCCTCGACCCGCACGAACGAGCCGAAGGGCACCAGCTTGGTGACCTTGCCCGGCACGATCTGGCCGATCTGGTGGGTCCGGGCGAAGTGCTGCCACGGGTCTTCCTGGGTGGCCTTGAGCGAGAGCGAGACCCGCTCGCGGTCCATGTCGACGTCGAGCACCTCGACGGTGACCTCGTCGCCCACGGTGACGACCTCGGACGGGTGGTCGATGTGCTTCCAGGACAGCTCCGAGACGTGCACGAGGCCGTCGACGCCGCCGAGGTCCACGAAGGCACCGAAGTTGACGATCGAGGAGACGACACCCTTGCGGATCTGACCCTTCTGGAGCTGGGTCAGGAAGCCGTGGCGAACCTCGGACTGGGTCTGCTCGAGCCAGGCACGGCGCGACAGGACCACGTTGTTGCGGTTCTTGTCGAGCTCGATGATCTTGGCCTCGAGGGTCTGACCGACGTAGGGCTGAAGGTCGCGCACCCGACGCATCTCCACCAGCGAGGCCGGCAGGAAGCCGCGCAGGCCGATGTCGAGGATCAGGCCGCCCTTGACGACCTCGATGACGGTGCCCTCGACGACGCCGTCCTCCTCCTTGACCTGCTCGATCGTGCCCCACGCGCGCTCGTACTGGGCGCGCTTCTTGGACAGGATCAGGCGGCCTTCCTTGTCCTCCTTCTGGAGCACCAGGGCCTCGACCTTGTCGCCGACGGCGACGACCTCGGACGGGTCGACGTCGTGCTTGATCGACAGCTCGCGCGAGGGGATGACGCCCTCGGTCTTGTAGCCGATGTCGAGGAGCACCTCGTCACGGTCGACCTTGACGATCGTGCCGTCGACGATGTCGCCGTCGTTGAAGTACTTGATGGTCGCGTCGATAGCCGCGAGGAAGTCCTCTTCGGACCCGATGTCGTTGATCGCCACCTGAGGGGCGTCGTAGTCCGGAAGAGCGGAGATGGTACTCGTCATAGGGGCGGGATGTCCTTGGGATGGATGGAGTCGTGCGGGCACACCTGAAGTCGGTTTCGTCGTCCGCGAGGGCGACGAGCGGGGGTCCGCTCCGTATGGGACCCGGGCAGACGACTGGCGCAATCCACAAGTCTACGCGCCCGCCGCGGCCAGCGTCCAACCCGGCACCGCGCACGGACCGGGCAGGCGCGCGTTAGCCTCGTGCTGTGCCCGAATCCTCGCGCCTCCCACCCACCGACCACCAACCACAGGCCGTGCGGGTCGAGCGCCGGGACGTGGACGAGGCGGAGTCCAGGCGGGCCAACGGCCCCGACTGGGACCGGTACGCCGACGAGTACCAGGCCACCCACGGCGAGTTCCTCGGCGACGTCGGCTTCGTCTGGGGCCCCGAGGGCCTCACCGAGGCCGAGGCCTCGGTGCTGGGCGAGGTCGCCGGCCGCCGGGTGCTGGAGATCGGCAGCGGCGCCGGGCAGTGCTCGCGCTGGATCCGCGCCCAGGGCGGGGTCGCCTTCGGCCTCGACCTCTCCCACCGCCAGCTCCAGCACTCGCGGCGCCTCGACCTCGACACCGGCGTCGCCGTCCCCTCGGTGCTGGCGACCGCGACCGAGCTCCCCTTCGTCGACGCCGCCTTCGACGTCGTCTTCTCCTCCTTCGGGGCCCTGCAGTTCATCAGCGACCTCGGGCGCTGCCTCGACGAGGTCGTCCGGGTGCTGACCCCCGGCGGCCGGCTCGCCTTCTCCATCACCCACCCCACGCGGTGGATGTTCCCCGACGACCCGGGCGAGGCGGGGCTCACCGCCACCCAGTCCTACTGGGACCGCACCCCGTACGTGGAGATCGACGACGAGACCGGGACGGTGGCCTACGTGGAGCACCACCGCACCCTGGGCGACTGGGTCGAGCTGCTCTCGGCCCGCGGGTTCGTGCTGCGCCGGCTGCTGGAGCCGGAGTGGCCCGCGGACCACGACCGGACCTGGGGCGGGTGGTCGCGCACCCGCGGCCTGCTGACACCGGGCACCGCGATCCTCGTCGCCGACCTGGGGGGCTGACGCACGACGGCTCCCGCACCGCGCGAGGCGGTACGGGAGCCGTGGGCCCCGAGAGGAGTGGAGCGACTAGCTCTTGCTCCGGCGCGGCTGGCGAGCCAGCAACAGCGCGATGATGATGAGGATCGGACCGCCGATGACGCCGACGAGCGGGACGGTGCTGGTGATGAGCTTGAGGCTCGCCCCGTTGTCCTTGGCGTCCGCCACGTTGGTGGCGACCTGCTCGTCGGTGAAGGAGACGTCGAGGTCGAGCAGGACCTGACCGTCCTCGCTGGTACGCAGCTCCTTCTGCTCCTGGTCGATGAGCGCCCCGGTCACCTGGTCGACCCAGACCGTCTTCTCCTGGCTGTAGAGGCCGGAGATGTCGCCCGACACGATCGCGGGCTCCTCGCTGACGTTGACGGTGTACTCGTAGGTCGGGAGACCGTCGATCTCGCGCTCCCCGATGTAGGTCGCCGGCACGCCCATCTCCAGGATGCTGTCCCACGAGACGTAGTCACGCTTCTCGGGGTCGAAGGGCCACTTGTTGACGACGCCCTCGTGCTGGACGACGGTGTCGGGCAGGTAGCCCTCCTGGTCGACCGACTCCGCGGTCACCCGGTCGGTGGCGAACATGTCGTCGCCGATGTTGATGACGTTGGGGTCGGCGTCGTCGCCGGTCCCGCCCCGACCGCAGTCCGGGGTGTTCGGGATGTCCTTGACGAGACAGGTGTTGGTCACGAAGACGGCCGTGCCGTCGTCCGAGGCCTCGGAGTCGACCTTGGTGTAGTTCGCGACGCGGACGTCGTACGGCTCACCGACATAGACGGCCGTGCCGGACAGGCGGGTCACCTGGTCGATGTCCAAGGGGGTCTTCTTGACCTGGCCGGGCGCCCAGAACGCACCGATGGCCGCAGCGACGAGCAGGAATGCCCCCAGAAAGAGCAGCACCCAGCTGGTGATCTTACGCACTTATTTCCTCCAGTCCCGTGTGGTGAGCGGCACACTAACAGGTTGTTACTGGTCGGTCAGGCTTCGGCGCAAGCGTCTCGCCCTCGAGTCGCCCCGTGAGATAGTCACGGGCGTGGAGCAGCCAAGGGAGCAGGCAACGGTGCACGCGACGGCGCAGGCGACGGCGGGGTCGAGGGAGCAGGACTCCTACCCCGTCCTCGACACGCTGCGGTTCGTCGGCGCCCTGGCGGTCCTGACCACGCACGTCGCCTTCTGGACCGGGTCCTACGGCTCGCACCCGGTGCTGGGACCGTTCTACTCCCGGCTGGACGTGGGGGTGGCGCTGTTCTTCGTCCTCTCCGGCTTCCTGCTCTCCCGCAAGTGGATCTCGGCCCGTGCGGAGCGGCGCCCCACGCCGGAGGTCCGGCGCTACCTGTGGCACCGCCTGCTGCGGATCTACCCCCTCTACATCGTGACCGCGCTGCTCGCGATCTTCTTCGTCAGCGACAACGCCGACCTGAGCGCCGGCGAGGTGCTGACGACGCTCGCCATGGTGGGGATCTACGTCGACCCGTCGCTGCCGGCGGGGCTCTCCCACACCTGGAGCCTGGCGACCGAGGTCTCGTTCTACCTCGCGCTCCCGGCCCTGATGGCGCTCGGCCTGGGCCGCCCCGGGCGCGGACGCGGGCTGCCGGTGCGCCGTCTGCTGCTGCTGGTCGCCGGCATGCTGGTGCTCAGCGTCGCCTGGCTCAGCGGCCTGGCCGCACGGCTGCCCGGCACCGAGAACCTCCCGGTCAACGAGTGGCTGCCCGCCTTCGGAGGATGGTTCGGTGCGGGGATCCTGCTCGCCCTCGCCGAGGTGCTGATCGCGCGGGGCGAGGCCCCGCGCTGGCTGCGTCGGACCGTCGACGCGATCGCGCTGCAGCCCGGCGCCTGCTGGGTGCTGGTGCTGGGGCTGATGCTGGTCGCCACCACACCCCTGGCCGGACCGACGCTGCTGGTGCCGCCCACCACGGCCGAGGCGGTCACCAAGAACCTGCTCTACCTGCTCGTCGGCCTCCTCGTCGTCTCCACCGGCGTCTTCGCCCGCCCCGGGACGGGCTACCACCGCGTGATGAGCACGCCGCTGCTGCGCCACCTGGGCCGGACGTCCTACGCCATGTTCTGCATCCACCTCCCGATCCTGCACGCAGTCGGCTGGCTCACCGACTACCCGCTCTTCTCCGGTCAGATGCTCGGCATGTGGCTGGCCACCCTGGCGCTCACCGTGGTGGCCTCCGAGGTGCTCTACCGGTCGGTGGAGACACCCTTCCTCCGCTTCAAGGACCGCGTCCCCGGCTCCACCGACAAGAAGAGGACCCCGGCCAGGGCCGCCAGGACCAGGTAGTGGGGCCAGGACCAGTCGCCCGCCCACCCCTGGCTGCTCCCCCACGGCCGGAAGAAGTAGGCGCTGGCCGCGACCCACACGGTCGCTCCGCACAGCCACGGCGCGACGTCGTCGCCCAGTCGCTGCAGCCCGGCCACGACGATCCCGACGCCGATCCCGACGCCGACACCGACCCACCCGCCCAGGGTGCCGAGCGCGAGCAGCCCGATGACCGAGACGCTCACCCAGCCCAGCCGCCGGGGACCGGCGGGGGCGGTCCGGCTCCCGGCCGACCATCCCCTGCCCTGGAAGGCGAGGAAGGCCAGGATCAGGAGGAGCGCGAGGCCGAAGACGACCCCGGTCTGGTAGGTGCGGTCCGGCTTGAACTCCGCGAAGACCGGGTCCAGGCCCGTCCGGCCGGTGCGCCAGCCCTGCTGCCAGCCGTCGACCGTCACCGGCGTGAGCGTCTCGCCGCCCTGCTGCGCGACCCAGCCCGGGTTGACGTTCTGGCGGAGCACCACCACCTCGTCGGCCGCGGTGGGCGAGATGCGGGTGGTGACCCGGGTTCCCTGCGTGGCGGCCGGGTGGACCGTCGCCCCGGCCGGCGACGACGCCGCGGAGGACTCCCGCAGCGCCACGGTCTCGGCGACCACGGCGCCGGTCGGCACCGAGCGCACCCGGCTCTCGCCGGGACCCAGCCGGACGGCGCCCTGCTCGCAGGGACGGGCCTCGACCACCTCCATGGCGTAGAGCGCGGCCGGGCTGGTCACCAGCTGGGTGGGGAGCTGCTCCCCGTCGACCTCCAGGGAGGGTCCTGAGCCGCACTCGTAGCGCCGCTCCTGCCGCGTGAGCGACTGCGCGGGCAGATCGAGGCCGCGCAGCTGGACCTCCCCCATCCCCAGGGGCAGCACCTCCGTCCCGCCGGTGCTGGTCACCGAGCTGGCGTTCTCGCCGTCGGTGGGCTGCAGGCTGATCCACTCCGCACTCACCGGCGCGAAGGTGGCCCGGCCCCGCTCGTCGAGCTCGACCTTGCGGGAGCCGCCCGGCCAGCGCAGCCTCACCTCGGTGGGACGGCGCACGGGCGCGTCGTCGTCGACCAGGATCGTGACGCCGTCGACGGTGCGCTCGTCGGGGAAGCGCAGGGTGAGCTTCGGCTCGTCGTCCTCCGTGCTGGGCGTCCAGCTGGTCCCCAGGTCGCCGTCGACGGCGGCCACGGCCGAGGCCCGGGCGTCGGCGGGTCCGGTGGAGCTGGCCTCGGCCTTGATGAGCTGGTCGCGCTGGAGCAGGTCGACGAGCGCGTCGCCCATCCGGGGCCGAGCGGTCATCGACACCTCGTAGTCGACCTCGGCGGGCAGGGGGACGATCCGGTCGAAGCCCTCGGGCTCCTCCGGCGCGACGACCCGCGACTCCCGGCACGGCACCCGGTCCTCGAGCAGCACGCACCCGGTGCGTCCGTCGGAGAGGGTGCTCAGCAGCACCCCCTCGGGGGCGGGCGCGCCGTTGGGCAGCGGTGGCGTCACGAGCGGGCGGGCGACCTCGAGGCCGTCGTAGGACACCTCGGCCAGCGCCAGCCGGCCCAGCGTGCCGGCGCCCTCGACGCGCACCCGCGACACGGCCTCGTCGCCGAGGTCGAAGTAGCGGACCTCACCGGCGGGCACCGTGCGCACGGCGGAGGCACCGCGGTCGGTCACCACGCGCACCTGCGCACGGGCCGCACCGTCCCGGCCGAGCCGCACCGCGAGCCGGCGCAGCACCTGGGGCTCGTCGAGCTCCATCTGCCACCACGGCGTCCCCTGGCCCTCTCCGACGACCCACTCGGTCTCCTCGGAGCCGTCGACGGCGGCGTAGGGCAGGTGGGCGCGCCGCGCGCCGCCCACCGCGTTGGGGTCCGAGCGCGAGCTCGATGCGGACAGGGCGGTGGCGCCGAGAAGCCGGGTGGTGGTCAGCCACCGGGTGCCGTCCTCGAGCCGGTAGTCCTCGGCCCGGTTGAGGGAGCGCCGCACGTCGCCGGCGGTGCGCACCGGGGAGATCGCGTCGTGGATCCGCCCGAAGTTGCGCTCACGCTCCTGCATGCCGTCGGTGAGCAGGAGGCGGGACTCGGGGTCCAGGAACGTCTCCTCCTCCGACCCGGCCGCGAGCTGCGCGGGCTCGTCGCCCAGCAGCCCCGCGGTCGAGAGGTCCAGCAGGTCCTCGGGACCACCGACCACGACGGACAGCGCGTCGGAGGTGGCCGCGCGGGCGGGCTGGTCGACGAGGGCGTAGACGTCGATCGCGGAGCGCTCGAAGTCCCAGCCGCCGTTGGGCAGCAGGCGCCCCTCCTCGCTGACCAGGCTGCCGTCGCCGCCGATCTCGGGACCGAAGCCCCGGACCCGCCGGATGCCCGGGGAGTCGATGAGAGCCTGGTGCACCAGTGCCGGATCCGGGATCTCCGGGGAGGGGGCCAGGTCGTTGCGGACCAGCACGTAGCCGATGCCCGCCCGCCGCAGGTAGGCGGCGAGGCCCTCCGCCCCCTCCCCCTGGTTGAACCGCTCCTCGATGGCATCGAGCATCCGGATGTTGCCCGGAGGGGTCAGCGGGATGGCGTTGCGCGTCGTCCAGCGGTCCAGGCCGAGATACTGCACGGGCTCGTCCTGGGGCTGGCCCCACAGGTACTCGGCGAACTCCGAGCCGGGCGCCACCAGCACGGCCGACTCGCCGGTGTTGTCGTCCAGCCAGCCGACCGCCTCCTGCCAGTAGGCAGGCGTCTCGGCGACGCGCTCGGTGGTGAGCAGGCTGCCCGACATCAGCGGCATGGAGGCACCCACCACCCCGAGGACGGCGAGGCCACCGAAGGTCCAGCGCGGCTGGAGCCAGCCCGGCACCTGTCGCCCGGCGGTGCGCCGGGCCGCGCTGGCCCGCACCGCCTCGTCGACGAACCAGGCGAGGCCCAGCACGAGCGGCAGCCGCACCACCGGGTCGAACTTGTGCACGTTGCGCACCGGGGCCAGCACCCCGTCGAGCGCCTCGTGGAGGGAGCCGGCGAACCAGCCCTGGACCGAGCCGAGGTGTCCCATGGTGACCAGGAAGAGGCCGGCGAGCGTGCTCAGCACCAGGAACTGCCGGTGCCGGTTGGAGCGCAGGGACATGCCGATCACACCCAGCATCAGCACGATCCCGCTGTTGAGGGCGGCGTACGGCGTGGTGGTCAGGCCGCGGCCGCCCTGGCGGGTCTCGTCGATGTAAGGCACCCACGCCGACGTGCCGCGCAGGGCGTCGAAGATGGTGGTCGGGAAGGTCGTGACCCGGGCCGACTCGATGTAGTCCAGGAAGGGCGGGCTGTAGGCCCCGAGCAGGAACAGCGGGACGAGCCACCACAGGGTGCCCATCAGGGTGAAGATCGGCCACCAGATCATCAGGCTGCGACGGCGGGCTCCCGGCTGCCGGGTGAGGAGCCAGATGACGCCCAGCGGGATCACCGCGAAGGTCGCGGCGGCGTTGACGCCGCCCACCAGCGCCACGCCGAGCCCGGCGAGCAGCGCCGCCCGCCGCGTCGAGCCCTGGACGCTCCCGCGCACCAACGGCAGCAGCACCCAGGGCGCCACCGCGCTGGGCCAGGCCTCGATGGAGATCCAGCCGGCGGTGCTCAGGATGCGGGGCGAGGCCGCGAACGCGAACCCGGCGAGCAGGGCGGCCGCGTGCGAGCGCACGCCGACGGCGCGCGCCACCTTGGCGCCGCCGACGAAGGCCACGCACAGCACCAGCGCCAGCCAGAGCCGCTGGATCACCCACTCGGGGAACTGGTAGCCCCACAGGAGCAGGAAGAACGAGCCCATCGGCCACAGGTAGCCGTAGGCCTGGTTCTGCAGCTGCCCCAGCGCCCCGGTGTCCCACAGGTGGAGGGCGCGCGAGAGGAACTGCAACGGGTCGGCCACGAGGTCGAACTTCGTGTCGGCCACCTGGAATCCCGAGGCCTGGACGAAGGCCAGGCCGGTGAGGAGCGCGCAGCCGGCCAGCAGCCGCATCCGCCACTTCCCGGCGTCACGGCCGGAGTCGACGGAGGGAAGGTGGTGGTCCGGGGTCACCTCTTGCGCAGCACGAGCACGAGGTTCCACGTCACCACCTCACGGATCACCGGGACGCGCAGCAACCACCAGGACCACCACGGGTTGTAGCGGGGCAGCACGGCCACGACCTCGGCCGAGGTCGTGGCGGCGGCCCAGGCCAGTCCATCACGGACGGTGACCTTGTACAGGGATTCACCGAACTTGTTCTTCGGCTCGTGACCGTGGCGGCGGGCGTAGCGCCGCCGGGCGAACCGGCCGCCGAGGTAGTGCCACGGAGCGGTCTCGTGGCCGCCCCAGGGGCCGTACCAGACGGTGTAGCTGATGAAGACGAGCCCCCCGGGGCGCGTCACCCGGACCATCTCCTCGGCCATGGTCCAGGGCTCGGGGACGTGCTCGAGCACGTTGGAGGAGTAGGTGACGTCCAGCGACCCGTCCCGGAAGGGGAGCTCCATGCCGCTGCCCAGCACGGTCCCCTCCGCGATCTGCCCGGCGCTGGAGAGCTCGCCGACGTCCGCGTCGAGCGCGTAGTAGGTGGCCCCGCGGGCACGGAAGGCGTCCCGGAAGTAGCCGGGGCCACCACCCACGTCCAGCATCTTCATGCCGGTGAGGTCCTGGTAGCCGGAGAGCTGCCTCGCGGAGTCCTCGGCCAGGGCGGTGTAGAACCTGGCCGGGTCGGTCTGCTCAACCCGGAACTCGCGGAAGAGCCGGATGGAGCGCCTCAGGGTCTCCCAGCGGGCGCTCGGCCGCTCGTCGGCGGACAGGGTCGGCGTCGTCACGGCGGCGACCATACCTGACCGATGAGTAACTCCGGCGCCACTCGTGTCGTAGTGTGCTTCGCCAGGGATGAGGGAGTGGCCGGACTTGAGGGAGGAGCCCGCTGTGGGAGGCACGACGCAAGGAGCCGGCGCAGGAACGCTCTCGCTCGAGGGGCGGCACGTGGTCTTCCTGAGCTGGCGCGACGTCCGCAACCCCGAGGGGGGTGGGGCGGAGGTCTACCTCGAGGAGATCGCCCGGGGGCTGGTCTCCCGCGGTGCCCGGGTCACCGTCTTCTGCGCGGCCCACCCGGCGGCGCCGGCCGAGGGGATGACCGACGGGGTCCGCTTCGTCCGCCGGGGCTCCAAGCTCACGGTCTACGCCTGGGGCATGCTGCTGCTGGCCGCCCGGCGCTTCGGGCGGGTCGACGCGGTCGTCGACGTCCAGAACGGTCTCCCCTTCTTCTCCCGGCTGGTCACCCGCCGTCCCGTGGTGGTCCTGGTCCACCACGTGCACCGGGAGCAGTGGCCGGTGGTCTACCCGGGACCGATCGCCCGGGTCGGCTGGTGGATCGAGTCCTGGCTCGCCCCCCGCCTCTACCGCCGGTGCCAGTACGTCGCGGTCTCGCGCGCGACCCGCGAGGAGCTCGCCGAGGTCGGCGTCGACACCGCGCGGGTGGCGGTGGTCCACAACGGCACCGCCCCCACTGCGACCCTCGACCTGCCGAGGACGCAGGCGCCCTCCATCTGCGTGGTCGGCCGTCTCGTGCCGCACAAGCAGGTCGAGCACGCGATCGACGCGTGGGCGCGGCTGCGCGAGGACATCCCCGGGCTGCGCCTGCGGATCGTGGGCTCGGGCTGGTGGGAGGACGAGCTGCGCGCGCACGCCGCGAAGGTCGACCCACTCGGCGAGGTGGAGCTGCTCGGTCACGTGAGCGAGGCCGAGAAGCAGCGGGTCTACGCCGAGTCGTGGGTGATGGCGCTGCCGTCGCTCAAGGAGGGCTGGGGGCTGGTAGTCGGCGAGGCCGGCGCCCACGGCACGCCGACGGTCGCCTACCGCTCAGCGGGCGGGACGCAGGAGTCCATCGACGAGAACGTCTCTGGCCTGCTGGCCGACAGCTACGAGGAGTTCGTCGAGGGCCTGCGCCGCGTCCTCACCGACGCCGCGCTGCGCGGCGACCTGGCCGACGGCGCCCGGAAGACCAGCCACCGCTTCACCTGGGAGCACTCCCACGGCTCGTTCGCGCGTGTCCTCCACGAGGTCTGGCACGGAGTCACGGTGCATGCACAAGACCCCGAGGAGACCGTGTAGGTCCTCGGGGTCCTGGGCGGCTGAAGAGTTCCGGAGGTATGGAGCGCCGGTCCTCAGGGGTGCCGGTCGTGCGTCAGTTGCTGCCGTAGTCGACGATGATCGACGACTCGTTGACGTCGGCGGGCGACGACTCGGGCGCGCTCGTCTGGGACGAGATCACACCGACCACGGTCGCGGCGGCGACTCCCGTACCGACCAACAGACTCACAAAGGCACCGATGACGGAGCTTCCCACAGTTGTCCTCCCTCAATTGACTACTCCCTCTACGCTACCAGCCGGTAGAGGCCCAGGGCCATCTTCGTCCCAAAAAAGCGGGGCGCGTCGGGGGCGTAGGGGCGCCCTGGACGCGTCGGGCTAGGCGGAGCGGCCGCGACGACGACCGGCCCAGGGCAGCGCGAGACCCACGAGGACG
This sequence comes from Nocardioides sp. Z50_6, assembly GCF_058215755.1. Classification (NCBI taxonomy): domain Bacteria; kingdom Bacillati; phylum Actinomycetota; class Actinomycetes; order Propionibacteriales; family Nocardioidaceae; genus Nocardioides; species Nocardioides sp. Z50_6. The sequence continues at coordinate 86,770 of NZ_JBZAJB010000001.1, forward strand.
AGGCCGACCCAGGCCGCCCAGGCGCCCGCGACCGCCGGGCGCCAGGCCGGCGGGTCGCCGCCGGGGTCCGCGTCACCGAGGTCGACGACCTCGAACGCCTCGTTGCCGAAGACGACCGTCCCGGCGATCGGGGGCACGGCCGCATCCAGGTCCCGCTCGATCAGCACCCGATCGACCCCCGCGGCCCGCAGGCCCGCGGCTACGGCGGCGGGGTCGTCGTGGCGCAGCGCGGCGGCGACCCGCCGCGCCAGCGGGTCCTCCCCCGCCAGCACGCGGCCGTCGACGGCCAGCTGGTCGGAGGTGACCACGGGGGCGGAGAAGTAGCGGCCAGCCGGGTTGAGCACCTTCGCGCGGTCGTTCCACTCCGGCGCCCGGTAGCTGGCGAACGGCAGCACCACCACCCGCCCCCCGTCGCCGGCCAGGGCCGGTCGGGCCTCGGCCCAGGGCGCCGGGAAGTCGGTGGGCGCCGGGAGCCCCGCCCCCCAGGCGGCGTCGGGCAGGAAGGTCACCGGCAGGCAGGCCAGCGAAGCCGCCACCAGGCCCCGCTGCCAGCGCTGCCACCTCCCCGCCAGGAGCGAGACGAGCCACGCCACGCCGTGCCCGACGAGGCAGGCCAGCAGCGGCATGCCCAGCCCGAGCAGCCGCGAGCCGTCGCGCAGCAGTCCGCCGCCCGGGACGTGCGCGGCCAGCCAGCCGGTGGCGCCGGGCGAGGCCCAGGTGAGCAGGGCCAGGACCAGGCCCACGACCCAGAGGGCCAGCAGCGCGATGCGCAGCCGCGCCTCGGTGCCCGCCCACCAGGACCGGGCCCCCACGGCGGCCAGGGCCACCAGGGTCACGAGCCCGACCACGGCGAGCAGGGTGTCGCGGCTCGCCGGCACGACCTCGCTGTTCCAGATGCCGCCCAGGGCCAGCGCCTCGAGGGGCGCCGGGAGGAGGGCGCCCCGCAAGGCGAACACCTCGGCGGCCCTCGGGTCGGAGGTGGCGGAGCTCGCGTGGAGCAGTCCCGAGACCACCCAGGGTGCGTTGGCGGCCGCCACCAGGGCCAGCACCACCAGGGCGGTGCCCCGGCGTGCGGCGGCCGCGACCACCGCGAGCGCGAGCATCAGGCCGGCGCTGGGGCTCAGCGAGGCGAGGGGCAGCACCACCGCCAGGGAGGCGGGCAGCCGCCCGGTGGCGTGCAGCCGGTGCGACCACAGCAGCACCCACGGCAGGGCGGCGTAGGCGACCAGCATCGTCCAGTGGCCGAGCAGGAGTCGCTCCACGACGTAGGGGTTCCACACCGCCACGCTCGCGGCGACCAACCGGCCGGGCAGCGGGAGCCCTCGGACCAGCGCCGCGGCCCCGGCCCCGGCGCCGACGAGCGAGGCGACCAGGACCAGCTTCTGCAGCACCATGCCGCCGACGACCTCGTCCAGCACGGCGACGACCGCGTCGGCCGGCACCGCCCGGGGCAGCGCCGGACCCAGGCCGAACGAGTCGGCCCGCAGCGTCAGGTCGGGCACCCACACCATGTCGTAGGCCAGCACGAACCCCGGGCCCAGTGCCGGACCGAGCAGGAGGACGGCCAGCACCGCGGACCAGGCAGCCGGCAGCCACCTCTCCCACCCCACCACGCGGCCTCCGTTCCCCACGACGCTGGGCACACCGTAGTCGGTCGGCAGTCGGTCGGCCCGCCCGGTCAGGGGCAGCATCGCGGCATCCACCGCGTGCCCCCTACCAGCGGGGACGGCGGTTCGGCGTAGTCTCGGCCGACGTGAGAACTCTGAGCGGGCGCCTGCGCGACCTCATGCACAGCGGGGCCGGCATCGCGGTCGCCATGGCGATCATGAACGTCGCCTCCTACGGCTACACGATCGTGGCCGCCCGGCTGCTGGGGCCTCAGCAGTACGGCGCGTTCGCGTCCATGATGAACCTGCTGCTGGTCGTCAGCGTCGTCAGCCTGGGACTCCAGACGACCGCCGCCCGCCGGATCTCCGCCGATCCCGATCACGTCGACCAGATCCAGCGGCAGGTCCTGCGGGTCACCACCCGGGTGGCTCTGGTGCTGGGCCTCGCCCTGCTCCTCCTGTCCCCGGTGATCAACGTCCTGCTCAACCTGGACAACCTGGCGATGGCGGCACTCATCGGGCCGGCGATGGTGCCCCTGACGATGATGGGCGGCCTGGCCGGGACGCTGCAGGGAGAGCGCCGTTGGCTGCCGCTCGGCGTCCTCTACGTGGCCGCGGGCCTGCCCCGGCTGCTCGTGGGCGTCGCCCTGCTCGCCTGGCAGCCGACCGAGTTCTCGGCGATGCTGGCCGTCACCCTCACCTCAGTCGCTCCCGTCCTGGTCGGGTGGTGGGCGCTGCGGCACGACCGGGCCCCGGGGGCCTCCTCCGCGACCCACCGGGGCCGCGCGGTCGCCAAGGAGGCGCTGCAGAACTCCCAGGCGCTGCTGGCGTTCTTCATCCTCTCCAACGTCGACCTGATCGTGGCTCGCAACGTGCTGAGCGGCCACGACGCCGGCCTCTACGCCGGCGGCCTGATCCTGACCAAGGCCATGCTCTTCCTCCCCCAGTTCGTGGTCATCGTGGCCTTCCCGGCGATGGCCTCCACCCGGGGCCGCCGGCGTGCCCTGGCCCGGGGGCTGGGGCTCGTGGGGGCGATGGGGGTGCTCGGCACCCTGGCCGCGTGGCTGCTGTCGTCGCTGGCGCTGAAGTTCGTCGGCGGCCCGGAGTTCGTGGAGATCCAGGACCGCCTCTGGGCCTTCGCGGTCCTGGGCACCGCGCTGGCGATGCTGCAGCTGCTCGTCTACTCCGTGATCGCCCGGCAGGGCCAGCGCTCGGTCTACCTGCTCTGGGCCGCGCTGGCCGCGCTGATCACCGGCGCCGTCTTCACCGACTCCATCGACGGGCTGCTGGCCTGGGTCGCCCTGGTCGACCTCGGGCTGCTCGCGGCGCTCGCCGCCACCAGCCTCTACCTGCTCAGCGACGACGAGGAGCCGCAGCCGCTCGAGGAGACGCCGGCGGCCCTGCCCGACCAGCCCTAGCCCTGCCCAGCCGGTCGAGGCCTGCTGGGGGGCCGGCCGGGCTGGCCGCAGCCGCCGGCCGGCGCACCTTCGTCCTGGTGCGCCGCGTCGTCCTGGTGCGCCGCGTCGTCCTAGTGCGCCGCGTCGTGCCAGCTGCGACCGGTGCCGACGGAGACGTCGAGGGGCACGGTCAGGTCCGCGGCGCGCCCCATCTGGTCGCGGACCAGCGTCTCGAGGGCCTCCAGCTCGCCCTCGGCCACCTCGAAGACGAGCTCGTCGTGGACCTGGAGGAGCATCCGGGAGCGGAGTCCCTGACGAGCCATCTCGCCGTGGACCCCGTGCATGGCCACCTTGACCAGGTCGGCCGCGGAGCCCTGGATCGGGGCGTTGAGGGCCATCCGCTCCGCCATCTCGCGGCGCTGGCGGTTGTCGCTGGTCAGGTCGGGCAGGTAGCGCCGACGCCCCATGATCGTCTCGGTGAACCCGCACCGCCGCGCCTCGTCGACGATGCCGCCGAGGTAGTCCCGCACTCCCCCGAAGGTCTCGAAGTAGTCGTCCATCAGGACCCGCGCCTCGGACGGCTCGATCTTGAGCTGCTGGCTCAGCCCGTAGGCCGAGAGCCCGTAGGCCAGGCCGTAGTTCATCGCCTTGATCTTGGCGCGCATCTCGCCGGTCACCGCCTCGGCGTCGACCCCGAAGACGCGCGAAGCGGTGATGGAGTGGAAGTCGCGCCCGGAGCGGAAGGCCTCGATGAGGAGCTCGTCCTCGGAGAGGTGCGCCATGATCCGCATCTCGATCTGGCTGTAGTCGGCCGTCATCAGGGTCTGGTAGCCCGACCCCACGACGAAGCCGGCACGGATCCGGCGGCCCTCCTCGGTGCGCACCGGGATGTTCTGGAGGTTGGGGTCGGTGCTGGAGAGCCGGCCGGTCGCCGCGATGATCTGGTTGAACGTGGTGTGGATGCGTCCGTCGGGTGCCACCGTCTTGAGCAGGCCCTCGACCGTCTGGCGCAGGCGGCTCACGTCGCGGTGCCGCAGCAGGGCCAGCAGGAACGGGTGCTCGGTCTTGACGAAGAGCTGCTGGAGGGCGTCGGCGTCGGTCGTGTAGCCGGTCTTGGTCCGCTTGGTCTTGGGCATCCCGAGCTCGTCGAAGAGGACGACCTGCAGCTGCTTGGGCGAGCCGAGGTTGATCTCCTTGCCGATGACCGAGAACGCCTCCTCGGCCGCCCGGCGGACCTCGTCGCCGAACTCCTCCTCCAGGCCCTGGAGGTGCTCGAGGTCGACCGCGATCCCGGTCTGCTCCATCCCGGCCAGGATGTGGACGAGCGGGAGCTCGACGTCGGCCAGCAGGCGGGTCCCGCCGTGCTCCTCCACGGCGTCCTCCAGGGCCGCGGCCAGCTCCACCACGGCGCGGGCCCGCAGCATCGCGACGTCGGCCACCGCCTCGTCCTGGTCGAAGAGGAGGGCCTGCCCGTCCTCCACCTCCTCGCGGAGCTCGCGGCGCAGGTAGCGCATGGTGAGGTCGGCGAGGTCGTAGGAGCGCTGGTCGGGGCGGACCAGGTAGGCGGCCAGGGCGGTGTCGCTGCGCAGCCCGCCCAGGGACCAGCCGTGGGCGGCCAGCGCCAGCATCGGCCCCTTGGCGTCGTGCATCACCTTGGGCCGGTCCTCGTCACAGAGCCACGCGGCCAGGGCCTGGTCGTCGGCGGGCGAGAGGGTGGAGACGTCCAGGTAGGCGGCCTCGCCGGACGCGGTGGAGAGCGCGAGCGCCTCGACGTGCCCGGTGCCCGAGCCCCAGGCGCCGCGCACGTGCAGCCCGATCGTCGAGGTGGCGTGCTCGGCGAGCCACCCCGCGACCTCGTCGGTGGCCAGCACCACGCCGCTCAGCTCGAAGCCGGCCTCCTCCACGTCCTCCTCGGAGGTGAGGGACTCGAAGAGACGCTCGCGCAGGACGCGGAACTCCAGCCCGTCGAAGAGGGTGTGCACCTCCTGCCTGTCCCACGGCTGCCGGAGCAGGTCGTCGGGGCTCAGCGAGAGCTCCAGGTCGCGCACCAGCGCGTTGAGCCGGCGGTTGCGGATCACGTCGCCCAGGTGGAGACGCAGGTTCTCCCCGGCCTTGCCCTTCACCTTGTCGGCATGGGCGATCACGTTGTCCAGACCGTCGTACTCGTTGATCCACTTGGCCGCGGTCTTGGGCCCCACCCCGGGGATGCCCGGGAGGTTGTCGGAATCCTCGCCGACCAGCGCCGCGAGCTCGGGGTAGCGATGCGGGGGGACGTTGTACTTCGCCTCGACGGCCTCCGGGGTCATCCGGGCCAGCTCGGAGACCCCGCGCATCGGGTAGAGCACGGTGGAGGTCTCCCCCACCAGCTGGAGGGAGTCGCGGTCCCCGGTGAGGATCAGCACCTCCATGCCCTGGGCGACCGCCTGGGTGGCGAGGGTGGCGATGATGTCGTCCGCCTCGTAGCCCTCGACGGACAGGTGGGGGACGTGCAGGGCGTCCAGCACCTCCTGGATCAGCGGCAGCTGGCTCTTGAACTCGTCGGGGGTCTTGTTGCGCTTGGCCTTGTACTCGGCGTACTCCTCGAGCCGGAAGGTCTGCCGGGACCGGTCGAAGGCCACCCCGACGTGGGTGGGCTCCTCGTCGCGCAGCACGTTGATCAGCATCGAGGTGAAGCCGTAGACGGCGTTGGTCGGCTGACCGGTCGTCGTGGAGAAGTTCTCCACCGGCAGCGCGAAGAAGGCGCGGTAGGCCAGGGAATGGCCGTCGAGCAGGAGCAGGCGGGGGCGGGAGGGTGTCGCGGTCACGTCCTGACCCTATCCGCCGACGGCGACGGGGCCGCGTCCCCCAGAATGGGGCCATGAGCGAGCAGCGGAGCACCCCCGACCACGACACCCCCCTCGACGACCTCGTCGCCCTGATGTCCGAGCACAACGGAGCGCTCGGCGACAAGATGGGGATCAAGGTTCTCGAGCTCTCCGCCGAGCGGGCCGTCGCGACGATGCCCGTGGAGGGCAACACCCAGCCCTTCGGCCTGCTCCACGGAGGTGCGTCGGTGGTGCTCGCGGAGTCGCTGGGCTCCATGGCCTCCGCCGTCCACGCCCACCCCGACCGCATCCCGGTGGGCGTCGACATCAACGCCACCCACCACCGCTCGGCCACCTCGGGACTGGTGACCGGCGTGGCCACCGCCATCCACCGCGGGCGGACCAGCACCGCCTACGAGATCGTGATCAGCGACGACCAGGGACGCCGGCTGTGCACCTCCCGGATCACCTGCGCGCTGATCCCGGCAGTCCGCCCCACCGACTGAGGCCGCGGGGGTCAGGAGACCCGCTCACCCCGCCGGCTCCGCCGGGCCGCGAGGACCCGGTCGAGGTGACGGCTGCCCTGCTGCCCCGCCCGCTCGGGGCGCAGGGCCACCAGCCGGTGGCGCACGCTCTGGGTGGTCGCCATGCGCAGGGTCGCGCTCGCGCCCAACGAGAGCCTCGCGAAGAAGCGGTTGGCCTCGCGGGACCCCGAGATGGCGGCCGCGCCGAGCAACGGGACGTGGCGCTCCTCGGCGAAGGCCACGGCGGCCTCCATCAGGGCGGTGCCGACGCCTCGCCGGCGGTGGTCGGGATGCACGTGAGGGGCGACGACGTGCACCACCGGCTCGCGGTTGACCGGGGAGATCGTGCTCACCTGGAGGTAGACCGCGCCGGCGGTCCGGCCGTCGACCTCGGCCACCAGCACCCGGACCCCGGAGGAGGGGGCGGCCGCCGTCCCCAGGATGCGCGCGACGTCGTCGGCCTGCTGCTCCTGCGAACCCCGACGCAGCGCGTCGCCCCACAGCTCGACCAGCGCCTCCGCGTCGTCGGGCGTGGCGGGTCGCATCGTCACGCTGGCTCGCACCATGGTCAACCTCCGACAGCCAGGACCCGGCCACGCTCTTGCCCCCCGCACGCGCCGGGTGAACACGATAGCGGCTCCGCCTGCACTCCGGCAGGGGCGGTTCGGACCGGTGGAGGAGGAGGTGTCCGGAGATCCGCGCATTCCACTGCCCGGGTCCGGATGCCGGGCACATGGGTAACGAATCGGCAACGACCCGGGACGGGCGGGGCTCGTCGGGGTCTCTCAGCCCTACCTTGACAGGGCTGAGCCCACCCTGTCTGGAAAGGGCGCCGGTGGAAGACAACTCCTGAAAGAAAGGTTCACGACGTGAATCGATCCACGACAGCCTCCTGGCTGAAGGTGATGGCGGGCGCTGCCACGCTGTCCCTCGCGCTCACCGCCTGCGGTGGCGACACCGATGAGTCTGAGTCCGGCAACGAGGCCAGCGACTCCCCGTCGGCCGAGGCCGCCGAGATGACTTTCACCAACGACGAGTGCAGCGGCGACGTCACCAGCGCCGACACCTTCAAGGTCGGCGGCATCCTGCCCCTGACCGGCAACCTGGCCTACCTCGGCCCCCCGGAGATCTCGGGCGTCGGCCTCGCCGTCTCCGACATCAACGCGGCCGGTGGCGTCGGCGGCGCGGACGCCTGCCACACCATCGAGGACTCCGGCGACTCCACCGACATGTCGATCTCCACCGCGGCCGCCCAGAACATGGTCTCGGGCAAGCCCTCGGTCGTCATCGGCGCGGCGTCGTCGAGCGTGTCCCTCAACTTCGTGGACACCCTCACCGACAACAAGATCGTCCAGATCTCCCCGGCCAACACGGCGCTCGACCTCAGCGGCTACTCGGACTTCTACTTCCGCACCGCTCCCCCGGACACCATCCAGGGCAACGCGCTGGGCAACCTGATCGCCCAGGACGGCCACCAGCGACTGGCCTTCCTTGTCTTCAACGACACCTACGGCACCGGGCTGCGCAACGCGGTCGAGAAGACCTTCACCGAGGCCGGTGGCGAGGTCGTCTACGGCGGCAAGGGCGACGGGGACGAGTTCCCGGCCGGCCAGACCACCTTCTCGGCCGAGGTGACCGCCGCGCTCAACTCCTCGCCGGACGCGATCGTGGTCCTCGCCTTCGACGAGACGAAGGCCATCGTGCCCGAGCTCGCCTCGCAGGGCTGGGACATGCCGAAGACCTACTTCACCGACGGCAACACCGCCGACTACACGAAGGACTTCGAGGCCGGCACGCTTGAGGGCGCGCAGGGCACGATCCCCGGTGGTGAGGTCGCCGAGGACTTCGGCGACAAGCTGATCGCCTGGTACGAGCAGGCCGAGAACGAGACCCTCAACGACTTCGCCTACGGGCAGGAGTCCTACGACGCCGTGATCCTGGCCGCGCTGGCCGCGGTCAAGGGCGGCGACACCAAGTCGACGACCGTCCAGAAGAACCTGGCGGCCGTCTCCGGTGCCACCGACGGCGAGGAGTGCACCTCCTACGCCGACTGCGTGGAGCTGATCGAGGCGGGTGAGGAGATCCGCTACGTCGGTCCCTCCGGCATCGGCCCGATCAACGAGGACAACGACCCGTCCTCTGCCTACGTCGGCATCTACACCTTCGACGGCAACAACAAGAACGAGCGCTCGGGCACGGTCGAGGGCAAGATCTGACCTGCACCACCGCGCACGCGGAAGGCCCCGGACCGAGAGGTCCGGGGCCTTCTTCGTGCGCTGTTCCGGGTGCTGATCCGTGTGGGCCGGGCGGAGGTCGCCCTCGCCCGGCGGAGCCGTCAGGCGGGGGCCTGGGTCTCGGTGCCCTTGGTCTCCACGTCGGCTGCGAGCGTGCCGAGGTAGAGCTCGATCACCCTGGGGTCGTTGGCCAGCTCGCGGCCCGAGCCCGTGTGGGCGTCGCGGCCCTGGTCGAGGACGTAGCCGCGGTCGCAGATCTGCAGGCAGCGGCGCGCGTTCTGCTCCACCATCACCACGCAGACCCCGGTCTTGTTGATCATCCGGGTGCGCAGGAAGGTCTCGTCCTGGCGCACCGGCGAGAGCCCGGCCGACGGCTCGTCGAGCAGCAGCACCGAGGGCTCCATCATCAGGGCCCGGGCCATGGCCAGGGACTGGCGCTCACCACCGGAGAGCGCGCCGGCACTCTGGTTGCGCCGGTCGTGGAGCACCGGGAAGAGGTCCCACATGGCGGCCAGCCGCTCGCTGACCTTCTTCGGCCGCAGGAAGAGCCCCATCCGCAGGTTCTCCTCGATGGAGAGGCTGGGGAAGACGTTGTTGGTCTGCGGGACGAAGCCCACCCCCATCTCCACCAGCTTGTTGGTCCGCGCGTTCGTGATGTCCTCGCCGTGCAGGCGGACCGTCCCCTCGTGCACGTTGACCAGGCCGAAGATCGCCTTGAGCAGCGTCGACTTGCCGGCGCCGTTGGGCCCGATGATGCCGATCATCTCGCCCGGGTAGGCGGTGAGGCTGCACCCGTTGAGGATGTTGACGCCCGGCAGGTAGCCGGCGACGATGTCCTGCGCCTCGATGACGGGCACGGACCCGTCCGTGAGCTGGCTCATCGGCTCTCCTCCGTCGTGCCGGCCGGGTGGGGCTCGGCGGGCTCCTCGTCCTGCGCCTCTTCGGCGAGCTGTTCCATGGTCTCGTCGGTGAGCAACGAGTCGTCGCCCAGGTCGGTGTCGTGGTGGGCACCCAGGTAGGCGTCGATGACGGCCGGGTTGCTCATCACCTCGCCCGCGGCTCCCTCGGCCACGATCCGGCCCTCGGCCATCACGACCACCCAGTCGGAGATGTGCCGGACCATGTGCATGTCGTGCTCGACGAACAGGACGGTCATCCCCTCGTCGCGCAGGCTCTGGATGTGGCCCAGGAGCGACTGGGTCAGAGCCGGGTTCACCCCGGCCATCGGCTCGTCGAGCATGATCATCTTCGGGTCCGTCATCAGCGCCCGCGCCATCTCGAGCAGCTTGCGCTGACCGCCGGAGAGGCTGCCGGCGTAGTCGTCCTTCTTCTCCAGAAGCTTGAAGCGCTGGAGGAGGTCCTTGGCCTTGGCCTCGATCTCCCGCTCCTGGGCCCGCCACAGCGGCGAGAGCCAGGACTTCAGCAGGTTCTCCCCCGCCTGTCCGGTGGCGCCCAGCATCATGTTGTCGAGCACCGTCATCCGGTTGAGCGCCTTGGTCAGCTGGAAGGTGCGGACCATGCCGGCGCGGGCCACGTTGGCCGGCGACGTCTTGTCGAGCTTGGCGCCGTCGAAGGACCAGTGGGCACCGCTGCGCGCCGAGGTGGGCTTGTCGAAGCCGGTGATCAGGTTGAAGAAGGTGGTCTTGCCGGCTCCGTTGGGACCGATCAGGGCGGTGATCACCCCGCGCTGGACCTCGAGGTGGCCGACGTCGACGGCGGTCATGCCGCCGAAGGTGCGCACGATGTTGTCGACCTTGAGGATCGGGTCGGGCTTGGCGGAGCCGGGCTCCGCGGCGACGCCCGCCATCAGCGCTCGGCGCTGCTCGGGGTCGGCACTGTCGAACCGGGCGGTCCCGGTCGTCGTCTCAGACATTGAACCGAAGCTCCCTCTTGTCGCCGAGGATTCCTTGTGGTTTGAAGATCACCAGCAGCATCAGCGCGACGCCCACCACGATCCAGGAGAACTGCTCGGTCTGCTGGCTGTTCATCAGCGAGTTGGGCACCACCACGTCGGCGGTCCCCTTGATGAAGATCCGGACGGTGAAGAACAGGATCGAGCCGAGCACCGGGCCGAAGATGGTGGCCGCGCCGCCCAGCAGCAGGGCGGTCCACGCGAAGAAGGTCAGGGCGCGACCCATGGAGTCGGGCTGCACCGCCGAGGGCAGCACGTAGACCATGCCGCCGAGGGCACCGAGAACGCCGCCGATGACCAGCGCCTGCATCTTGACCGCGAAGGCGTTCTTGCCGAGGCTCAGGATGGCCATCTCGTCCTCGCGGATGCCGCGCAGCAGACGCCCCCAGGGGCTGCGCACCAGCAGGAAGATGCCGAGCACGCACAGGCCGACCAGGGTCCAGGCCACGAACCTGACCCACCACCCGTTGACGCCGGTCATCTGGTAGTTGAGGAAGCCGATGCTGGCCTCCCCGCTGCCGAAGAACGAGAGGTCGGTGAAGGGGTCGCGGTACGTCTTGCCCTGGATGCCCTGGGCGGCACCGGTGAAGTCGGTCAGCAGCGCGGAGCGTCCGACGTAGCGGATGATCTCCGCGGCCGAGATGGTCACGATCGCGAGGTAGTCCCCGCGCAGCTTCAGGGTCGGCAGGCCGAGGATCAGGGCGAAGACCACCGCCGAGAGCAGCCCGATCAGGACCGCCGGCACCAGGGGGACGTCGTACCTGATGGAGATGGTGAAGCCGTAGGCGCCCAGCAGCATGAACCCGGCCTGGCCGATGTTGAGCAGGCCGGTGAAGCCGAAGTGCACGTTGAGCCCGATCACCGCGATGGCGACCGCGGCGGTCTGCGGCGAGATGGCCTCGCGCATCATGGCCCGGGCGATCGAGCCGACGTCGCCGGGGGCGAACTGGCCCACCAGCCACAGCGCGACGAGCCCGCCGACCATCCCGGCGGTGATCACGAGTCCGCGGCGGAGCTTGCTCGGCTCCTGTGCCGGCGCCTCGGCGAGCGTGCGTGCCTCTGCATCCATGGTCATGGGTTTCCCTTCCTACCCGACCCGCTCAGCCTTGCCGAGCAGGCCCTGGGGCCGCACCAGCAGGAGCAGGATGAGAATGAGCATCGCGGTCGCGTACTTGAAGTCGCCGGGCATCCCGAAGACGGGGGCGAGCTCGACGACCATGCCGATGATGAGCGCCCCCAGGAGGGCGCCGAAGGCGGTGCCGAGGCCGCCGAGGGTCACCGCGGCGAAGAGCAGGAGCAGGATCTGCATCCCGGAGTCCCACTTGATGCCGTTGGTGACCAGGGCGTACATGATCCCCGACAGCCCGGCCAGGCCGGTGGCCACCACCCAGACCAGCCGGATGACCTTGTCGACGTCGATCCCGGAGGCCGCCGCGAGGGCGGGGTTGTCGGAGACGGCGCGGGTCGCCCGGCCCACCCGGGTGCGGAGCAGGCCGTAGCCCACCCCGGCGAGGACCAGGACCGAGATGCCCATCGCGGCCAGCGACTGGTAGGTGAGCGTGATCGGGCCCATGTCGAGGACCTCGGGGTTGTCCTGGATCACCCGGACGGTCCGGGCGCCCACGAAGTACTGGAAGCAGTACTGCATGGCCAGCGAGAGACCGATGGTGACGATCATCATCTGGGTGAGGCCGAGCCCGCGGCGTCGCAGGGGCTGCCACATGATGCGGTCCTGGGTCCAGCCGGTGGCGGCGCAGATCAGCACGGTCAGGGCCCCGCCGATCCAGAGGTTGAGCCCGACCACGTTGACCAGGCCGTAGGCGACCATGCCGCCCAGGGTCACCTGCTCGGCGTGGGAGAAGCTGGAGAGCCGCGTGGTCCCGTAGATCAGGGAGAGCCCCACCGCCGCCAGCGCGAGCAGCAGCCCCAGCCGCAGGCCGTTGACGGCGCTCTGGGCGAGGTACTCGGTGAAGCTCCGCTCGGAGCTGAAGTTCTCGGTGCGGACCGGGATGAGGCCGGGGATGGTGGCCCCGAACCGGGCCTGGACGGTGACGACCTCCTCGCCGGTGGTGCCCACGCCGTCGGGGAGCGTCTCGGGGTCGACCTGGAGGGTCCACGGACCCTCCTCCTCGACCGTGAGGTTCCACTTGCCCTGGTCGTTGGTGGTGAGAACCGTCTCCTCACCCGACGGGCTGGTCACCTTGACGTCAACGTCGGGGACCACGCCCTCCTCGGTGCGCAGGGTGCCGCCCAGGCAGCCGGTGGTCTCGCTCGGCATGCACAGCGTCATCACCGCCTGGGCCGGTGGCACCAGCGACCAGGCGATCCCCGCCACGAGCATGACCAGCAGCAGCCGGAGGCTGCCGGCGGCTCGTGGCGACACCTGGGGCGAATCTTGGCGAACCTTCACTCGAGGCCTCCCATCAGCACGCCCCGTCGCGGACGCACACGGAAGTGTAGGTGTGACGCGCCACATTGGGGAGGATCGGCCGGACCATGGCCGCGAGTGATGCCAAACGGTGACCTTTTTCAACCGTCGTGCTCGTCAGGCGTCGCGGCTCACCCGGCCAGGCACGGCGCGGGTCACCCGCTCAGGCCCGGTCGGGCCAGGTCAGGCCAGGTCAGGTCAGGACAGGTCAGGACTGACCGGCGATGCCGGGGCCGTGGGTGATCACCCCGTCGGCCACCTGCCGCATCGAGAGACGCAGGTCCATCGCGGTCTTCTGGATCCAGCGGAACGCCTCGGGCTCGCTGATGCCCAGCTCGGACTGGAGGACCCCCTTGGCCCGGTCCATCGCCTTACGGGTGGCCAGCCGCTCGGTCAGGTCCCCGATCTCGGCCTCCAGGCTGCGGACCTCCGCGAAGCGGCTGACCGCCATCTCGATCGCCGGCACCAGGTCGGACTTGCTGAACGGCTTGACCAGGTAGGCCATCGCGCCCGCGTCGCGGGCGCGCTCCACGAGGTCGCGCTGGGAGAAGGCGGTCAGGATCACCACGGGGCAGATGCGCTGGGTGGCGATCCGCTCCGCGGCGGCGATCCCGTCGAGCACCGGCATCCTGACGTCGAGGATGACCAGGTCGGGGCGCAGCTCCTCGGCGAGCTCGATCGCCCGCTGCCCGTCACCGGCCTGGCCGACGACCTGGTAGCCCTCCTCGGTGAGCATCTCGGCCAGGTCCATGCGGATCAGCGCCTCGTCCTCGGCGATGACGACACGGGGGGCGGATCGGGGCTCGCTCGCGTTCACGCAGCAGAGGGTATCGGCCCGGCCCGTGTCCGGGGGCGCCGATACGGTTCGGGTACGGTGTCGCCTGGCCAGGCCCCGGTATCCCAACCGGCAGAGGAAGCGGTCTCAAACACCGTCCAGTGTGGGTTCGAATCCCACCCGGGGCACTCAGCGCTCGCCGAGCCGGCGGTAGGCCGGCGCCTTCCCGTGGATCGCGTCGCCCATCCGGTGGATCCGCAGGGCGTTGGTCGACCCGGCGATCCCGGGCGGGCTGCCGCCGATGATGACGACCTGCTCGCCCTCCTGGACGCGACCGATCGCCAGCAGGGCCTCGTCGACCTGGCGCACCATCTCGTCTGTGTGCTCCACGTCGGAGGTCTTGAAGGTCTCCACGCCCCAGGTCATCGACAGCCGGGAGCGGGTGCTGGCCAGGGGTGTGAAGGCGAGGACCGGGATGGCTCCGCGGTAGCGGGCGAGCCGTCGCGCCGAGTCGCCGCTCTGGGTGAAGGCGACCAGGTAGCGGGCGCCGATCCGGTCGGCCACCTCGGCGGCCGCCTTGGCGATGATGCCGCCCCGGGTCCGGGGGGCCCAGGCCACGCCCGCCATCCGCGCCAGGCCGTGGTCCTCGGTCGACTCGATGATGCGGGCCATGGTGCGGACCGCCTCCAGCGGATACTGGCCGACGCTCGTCTCCCCCGACAGCATGACCGCGTCGGCGCCGTCCAGGACCGCGTTGGCCACGTCGGAGGCCTCCGCGCGGGTGGGCGCGGGGGCGCCGATCATCGACTCCAGCATCTGGGTCGCGACGATCACCGGCTTGGCGTGGCGCCGGGCCAGCTCGACCAGGGCCTTCTGCATCAGGGGGACGTCCTCGAGCGGGCACTCCACGCCGAGGTCGCCGCGGGCCACCATGAGTCCGTCGAAGGCGTCGATGATCGACTCCATGTTGTCGATCGCCTGGGGCTTCTCGATCTTGGCGATCACCGGGACGCTGAAGCCCTCCTCCAGCATCACCGCCCGCACGTCGTTGACGTCGGAGGCGGAGCGCACGAAGCTGAGCGCGACGAAGTCGACGCCCTGGCGCAGGGCCCACCGGAGGTCCTGGACGTCCTTGCCGGAGAGCGCGGGCACCGAGACGGCGACGCCGGGCAGGTTGATCCCCTTGTGGTCGGAGACCCGGCCGGGGACCAGCACCCGGGTGTGCACGTCGGCGCCGTCGACGCCGGTCACCTGCAGGCGCACCTTGCCGTCGTCGATCAGGATCGGGTCGCCGGCCGCCACGTCTCCGGGCAGCCCCTTGTAGGTCGTCCCGCAGGCGACCGCGTCACCGGGGACGTCGCGGGTGGTGATGGTCCAGGCCTGGCCCGCCTCCAGCTCCACCGGGCCGTCCCGGAAGCGCTCGAGCCGGATCTTGGGCCCCTGCAGGTCGGCGAAGATGCCGACCCCGCGACCGGTCGCGTCACTGGCCTCGCGCACCATCCGGTACATGCGGGCGTGGTCCTCGTAGGAGCCGTGACTCATGTTGAGCCGGGCGACGTCCATCCCGGCCTCGACCAGGTCGAGGATCTTCTCGGGGGTGCCCACGGCCGGGCCGAGGGTGCAGACGATCTTTGCTCTACGCACACCTCGAGCCTACCCCTTGAACGTTCCAACCGAAGGCGGGCACCGGGTCCGGGCGCCGGGACGACGGCCCCGGCAGGGTGCCGGACGCGGCACGCCCCGGGTCGGTGGCCGACCCGGGGCGTGCGACACGCGTGCTGCTCGGAACCGCTCAGACCACCAGCGGCCGGTCGGTCGGCGCCACCGGCGCGGGGAGCGCGGTGGAGCCGGTGAGGAACGCGTCGACGGCAGCGGCCGCGGCACGCCCCTCCGCGATCGCCCAGACGATGAGCGACTGGCCCCGGCCGGCGTCGCCGGCCACGAAGACGCCACGCTCGGAGGTGGCGTAGGACCCGTCGCGCGCCACGTTGCCGCGCTCGTCGAGCTCGAGGGCCAGCTGCTCGACCAGGCCGGCGCGCTGCGGGCCGGTGAAGCCCATCGCCAGCAGCACCAGGTCGGCCGGGATCTCCCGCTCCGTGCCGGGCACCGGGGCGAAGCTGCTGTCGACCTCGACGAGGCGCAGCGCACGAACCCGGCCCTGCTCGTCGCCGAGGAACTCCTGGGTGGAGACCGCGTAGACGCGCTCCCCGCCCTCCTCGTGCGCCGAGGAGACCCGGAAGGTCATCGGGTAGGTCGGCCAGGGCTGGCCCGCGGGACGCTCCACCGGCGGCTGGGAGAGGATCTCCAGCTGGGTGATGCTCGCCGCACCCTGACGGATCGAGGTGCCGAGGCAGTCGGCCCCGGTGTCGCCACCGCCGATGATCACCACGTGCTTGCCGTCGGCGCGGATCTGGTCCGGCACCTCCTCGCCGAGGGCCACCCGGTTGGCCTGCGGCAGGAACTCCATGGCCTGGTGGATCCCCGCCAGCTCGCGTCCCGGGACGGGCAGGTCGCGCGGCAGGGTCGAGCCCGTGGCCAGCACCACCGCGTCGTACCGCTCGCGCAGCCGCGAACCGGTGAGGTTGCCCGTGCCGACCTCGACGCCGGTGCGGAAGATCGTGCCCTCGCGGCGCATCTGGTCCAGACGCCGGTCCAGGTGCTTCTTCTCCATCTTGAACTCGGGGATGCCGTAGCGCAGCAGTCCCCCGGCCTTCTCGTCGCGCTCGTAGACCGCCACGGTGTGCCCGGCCCGGGTCAGCTGCTGGGCGGCGGCCAGCCCGGCGGGGCCGGAGCCGATCACCGCGACGGTGCGCCCCGAGAGCCACTCCGGCGGCTGGGGCCGGACGTAGCCGGACTCCCAGGCGCGGTCGATGATCGCCACCTCGACGTTCTTGATGGTGACCGGGTCCTGGTTGATCCCCAGCACGCACGCGGTCTCGCACGGCGCGGGGCACAGCCGCCCGGTGAACTCCGGGAAGTTGTTGGTCAGGTGGAGCCGGTCCATCGCCCCGTCCCAGTCGTCACGCCAGACCAGGTCGTTCCACTCCGGGATGATGTTGCCCAGCGGGCAGCCCTGGTGGCAGAACGGGATGCCGCAGTCCATGCAGCGCCCCGCCTGGGTGTTGATGATCGGCAGCAGCGCTCGGCCGATGCCGTCGGGGTAGACCTCGTTCCAGTCCTTCACCCGCTCCTCGACGATCCGCCGGGTGGCCACCTGGCGCCCGTGCTTGAGGAATCCCTTGGGGTCAGCCATGAAGCACCTCCATGATCCGCGCTGCGGCCTCGTCTTCGTCGAGACCCTCCTCGAGGGCCTCCGCACGGGCCTCGAGCACCCGCTTGTAGTCGCTGGGCATCACCTCGGTGAACCGTGTCACCGCGGTGGCCCAGTCGTCGAGCAGCTCCTGGGCGACCGAGGAACCGGTCTCCTCCAGGTGCTCGCGGACGATCCCCTGCAGCTCGGCGACGGTCTCCCCGGTGACGGGGGCCAGCTCCACCAGCTCGCGGTTGACCCGGCCCTCGTCGAGGTCCAGGACGAAGGCGTAGCCGCCCGACATGCCGGCGGCGAAGTTGCGGCCCGTGGGGCCGAGCACCACCACCCGGCCACCGGTCATGTACTCGCAGCCGTGGTCGCCCACCCCCTCGACCACCGCGGTCGCCCCGGAGTTGCGGACGCAGAACCGCTCGCCGGCCTGGCCGCGCAGGAAGATCGAGCCGGCGGTCGCGCCGTAGCCGATCGTGTTGCCGGCGATGACCTGCTGGGAGGCGTCGAACGCGGCCGCCCGGTCCGGGCGGACCACGATCCGGCCACCCGAGAGCCCCTTGCCGACGTAGTCGTTGGCGTCGCCCTCGAGCCGCAGGGTCATCCCCCGCGGCACGAACGCCCCGAACGACTGACCGGCCGACCCGGTGAAGGTCAGGTCGATGGTGCCGTCGGGCAGGCCCTCGCCGCGGTAGCGCTTGGTGACCTCGTGCCCGAGCATCGTGCCGACCGTGCGGTTGACGTTGCGCACCTCGATCTGGGCGCGCACCGGCTCGCCGGACTCCAGCGCCGGCCGGGCGATCTCGATCAGCCGGTTGTCCAGCGCCTTCTCCAGGGCGTGGTCCTGGGTCTTGGTGCACCGCAGGTCCTGGCCGCCGAACTGCTCCTGCTGCTCGACCTGGTGCAGGATCGGCGACAGGTCCAGCCCGGAGGCCTTCCAGTGGTCGACCGCCTCGACCACGTCGAGGGCCCCGACCTGGCCGATCGCCTCGTCGAGGCTGCGGAAGCCGAGCTCGGCCAGCAGCTCGCGCACCTCCTCGGCGATGTACTCGAAGAAGTTGACGACGAACTCCGGCTTCCCGGTGAACCGCTCACGCAGCACCGGGTTCTGGGTGGCGACGCCGACCGGGCAGGTGTCCAGGTGGCACACCCGCATCATGATGCAGCCGGAGACCACCAGCGGCGCGGTGGCGAAGCCGTACTCCTCGGCACCGAGGAGGGCCGCGATGACCACGTCGCGCCCGGTCTTGAGCTGGCCGTCGGCCTGCACCACGATCCGGTCGCGCAGCCCGTTGAGCAGCAGCGTCTGCTGGGTCTCGGCGAGGCCGAGCTCCCAGGGACCGCCGGCGTGCTTGAGCGAGGTGAGCGGCGAGGCGCCCGTCCCGCCGTCGTGCCCGGAGATGAGCACCACGTCGGCGTGGGCCTTGGAGACCCCCGCCGCGACGGTGCCGACCCCGACCTCCGCGACCAGCTTGACGTGCACCCGTGCGGACGGGTTCGCGTTCTTCAGGTCGTGGATCAGCTGGGCGAGGTCCTCGATGGAGTAGATGTCGTGGTGCGGCGGGGGCGAGATCAGCCCCACGCCCGGGGTGGAGTGCCGGGTCTTGGCCACCCACGGGTAGACCTTGTGACCGGGCAGCTGCCCGCCCTCGCCGGGCTTGGCGCCCTGGGCCATCTTGATCTGGATGTCGTCGGCGTTGGTGAGGTACTCCGAGGTGACCCCGAAGCGGCCCGAGGCGACCTGCTTGATCGAGCTGCGGCGCTCGGGGTCGTAGAGGCGGTCGGGGTCCTCCCCGCCCTCGCCGGTGTTGGACTTGCCGCCGAGCCGGTTCATCGCGATCGCCAGGGTCTCGTGAGCCTCCTGGCTGATCGACCCGTAGGACATGGCACCGGTGGAGAAGCGCTTGACGATCTCCGAGACCGGCTCCACCTCCTCCAGCGGCACGGGGGTCCGGTCGGAGCTGAACCGGAACAGCCCGCGCAGGGTCATCAGCCGGGCGGCCTGCTCGTCGACGCGGCGGGTGTACTCCTTGAACAGGTCGTAGCGTCCGCTGCGGGTCGAGTGCTGGAGCCGGAAGACCGTCTCGGGGTCGAAGAGGTGCGGCTCCCCGTCGCGGCGCCACTGGTACTCGCCGCCGGTGGCCAGCTCGCGGACGCCCGGCACGATCCCGCCCCGGGGGTACGCCGTCGCGTGGCGCCGGGCGACCTCCTCGGCGATGGTGTCGAGGCCGATGCCGCCCAGCTTGGAGGTGGTGCCGGTGAAGTACTTGTCGACGACCTCCTGGGAGAGGCCGACGACCTCGAAGATCTGCGCGCCGGTGTAGGAGGCCACCGTGGAGACGCCCATCTTGGACATCACCTTCAAGACGCCCTTGCCGAGCGCCTTGACCAGGTTGGCGACCGCCTTGGCGGGCTCCTCCTTGACGTAGTAGCCCTCACGGGCGAGGTCCTCGACGGACTCCATGGCCAGGTAGGGGTTGACCGCGGCCGCGCCGTAGCCCATCAGCAGCGCGACGTGGTGCACCTCGCGGACGTCGGCGGCCTCGATCACCAGGCCGACCTGGGTCCGGGTCTTCTCCCGGACCAGGTGGTGGTGGACGGCCGCCGTCATCAGCAGCGACGGGATCGGCGCCAGCTCGGCGGTGGAGTGCCGGTCGGAGAGCACGATGATCCGTGCGCCCCGCGCGATCGCGTCGGAGACCTCGCGGCAGATCTCCTCCAGGCGCCGGGCGAGCGCCTCGCCTCCCCCGTCGACCTCGTAGAGGCCGCGGGAGACGTGGGTGATGAAGCCCGGCATGTCGCCGTCGTGGTTGATGTGGCGCAGCTTGGCCAGGTCGTCGTTGGAGATCACCGGGAAGGGGATCACCACCTGACGGCACGAGGCCGGCGTCGGGTCGAGCAGGTTGGCCTCAGGGCCGACCGTGCCGTAGAGGGAGGTGACGAGCTCCTCGCGGATGGCGTCCAGCGGCGGGTTGGTCACCTGCGCGAAGAGCTGGGCGAAGTAGTCGAAGAGCAGCCGCGGCTTGTCCGACAGCGCGGCCAACGGGGTGTCGGTGCCCATCGAGCCGATCGGCTCGCCGCCGGTGTTGGCCATCGGGGTGAGGAGGATGCGGAGCTCCTCCTGGGTGTAGCCGAAGACCTGCTGGCGCCGGGTCACCGAGGCGTGGGTGTGCACCACGTGCTCGCGGTCCGGGATCTGGTCGAGGTTGATCAGGCCGGCGTGCAGCCACTCGTCGTAGGGCTGCTCGGCGGCGAGCTCGCTCTTGATCTCCTCGTCCTCGACGATCCGGTGCTCCTGGGTGTCGACCAGGAACATCCGGCCGGGCTGGAGCCGGCCCTTGCGGACCACCGTGGCGGGGTCGAGGTCGAGCACCCCCACCTCGGAGGCGAGCACGACCAGGCCGTCGTCGGTCACCCAGTAGCGGGAGGGGCGCAGGCCGTTGCGGTCGAGGACCGCGCCGATCTGGCGTCCGTCGGTGAAGACCACGCAGGCCGGGCCGTCCCACGGCTCCATCAGCGTGGAGTGGAACTCGTAGAACGCGCGGCGGGCGGCGTCCATCTCGGTGTGGTTCTCCCACGCCTCGGGGATCATCATCAGCACCGAGTGCGGCAGGGAGCGGCCGCCGAGGTGCAGGAGCTCGAGCACCTCGTCGAAGGAGGCGGAGTCCGAGGCACCGGGCGTGCAGATCGGGAAGAGGCGCTCGAGGTCGCCGGGGATCAGGTCGGAGGCGAGCAGCGCCTCGCGGGCCCGCATCCAGTTCCGGTTGCCCATCACGGTGTTGATCTCGCCGTTGTGGGCGATGAAGCGGAACGGGTGGGCCAGCGGCCAGCTCGGGAAGGTGTTGGTGGAGAACCGCGAGTGCACCACGGCGAGCGCGGAGGCGACCCGCTCGTCGCGCAGGTCGGGGAAGAACGTGTCGAGCTGGTCGGTGGTCAGCATGCCCTTGTAGGCGAGCGTCCGCGAGGAGAGCGAGGGGAAGTAGACGCCCGTCTCGCGCTCGGCGCGCTTGCGCAGGCAGAAGGCCATCCGCTCCAGGGCCATGCCGGTGCGGCGCGCGCCGCGCGCGGTGACGAAGAGCTGGCTGAAGGCCGGCATCACGCTGAGCGCGGTCGCCCCCAGGATGCCCGGCTCGATCGGGACCTCGCGCCAGCCGAGGACGGCGAGGTCCTCCTCGGCGGCGATCTCCTCGATCCGCTGCCGGGTCTTGGCCGCCTCCTCGGGGCTGCCGGGGATGAAGGCGGTGCCCACGGCGTAGCCCTGCGGGACCGGGAGCTCGAAGTCGACGACCTCGCGCAGGAAGGCGTCGGGCACCTGCATCAGGATGCCGGCACCGTCCCCGGAGTTGGTCTCGGCGCCCGCGGCACCGCGGTGGTCGAGGTTGCGCAGCGCGGTGAGCGCCTTGGCAACGATGTCGTGGCTGGCAACGCCGGTCAGGGTCGCCACGAAGGCCACACCACAAGCGTCACGCTCGTGGGTGGGGTCGTAGAGCCCTTGGGGCGGAGGGAATGCATGCATGGGCATCCTCCCGTCGTCTGCGCCCGGGCCGGAGGGCCGAAGGGCGAACTGGCAAGGCGTGGTGCGAGCACGGGACGACGTTGGCCAGCGCGAGGACCGACTTTACCACCCTGTAACAGGCCTCAGTCACGCCGTTCCGCGTCGACCGCCTGCGCCTCGGACGTCCGGGATCCAGTGTAGACCTGGGTCTCCCGGCCGGGGTGGCGTCGGGCGGAGACCACGAAGAAGACCAGCGCCGCGACGAAGAGGACCAGCGAGGTCCACACGTTGAGCCGCAGCCCGGCGACGTCGGAGAGCTGGACGTCGTCGATGCGCAGGGTCTCGATCCAGCCGCGGCCGGCGGTGTAGACCATCACGTAGAGCGCCAGCACCCGGCCGTGCCCGAGCCGGAAGCGGCGGTCGGCCCACACGAGGAGCGCGAAGCCGGCCAGCGCCCACAGGGACTCGTAGAGGAAGGTGGGGTGGAAGAGCAGGTCGGCGTCCTCGGGACCGCTGTACTGCTCGACCCGGTGCGCCTGGTCGATCTCCAGCCCCCAGGGGAGGTCGGTCGGTCGGCCGTAGAGCTCCTGGTTGAACCAGTTGCCCCACCGCCCGACCGCCTGGGCGACCAGCACCCCGGGCGCCAGGGCGTCGAGCATCGGCGCGAGGCGGATGTGGTGGAGCCGGGCGCCGATCATCACCCCGACCGCGCCCAGGGCGATGGCACCCCAGATCCCCAGTCCGCCCCGCCAGATCTGCAGCGCGGCCCACGGGTCGCCGCCGGGTCCGAAGTAGCGCTCGTAGTCGGTGGCCACGTGGTAGAGCCGGCCGCCGACCAGGCCGAAGGGGACCGCCCAGATCGCCAGGTCCTGGACCTCGCCGAAGGCGCCGCCGCGCGCCACCCACCGCCGTTCGCCGATCCAGATCGCCGCGACGATGCCGAGGATGATCGCCAGCGCGTAGCCGCGCAGCGGGACGGGACCGAGGTGCCAGACCCCGTGGTCGGGGCTGGGGATGGCGAACGCCGACAGCGACGCGAGCATGGTCATCGACTCCTGGGGCGGTTCACGGGGAGAGCAGCTCCTCGATGTCCTCGGCGAGCTGTTGGGCGGAGGTGTCGGCCGACCAGACGGTGTGTGCCCGACCCTGGTCGTCGAGACCCAGCACGGGGTCGCTGTGCACGACCTCGTACCCGCCGCCGGGCAGCTTCTCACCCTTCTCCACGAAGACGGCCAGCTCGCGCGCGGTCTCCACGATCGTGCTCATCCCACCGGTCGCCCCCTCGAACTCCGGGTCGTAGGCGTCGAGGTACCTCCGCAGCGTCCGCGGGTCGTCGCGGGCCGGATCGGTGGTCACGAAGACCACGTCGACCCGCTCCCGGTCGGCCTCGTCGAGCCGGACCAGGGCGCTGGCGATCGAGGACATCACGATCCCGCAGATGTCCGGGCAGTGGGTGTAGCCGAAGAAGACCAGGGTCAGGTCGGCCTCGGCCTCGGCCAGGGAGTAGTCGGCGCCGGAGGTGTCGACGAGGCGGGTGTCGGGCACCACGTAGGGCTCGTCCAGGGCGGTGCCGTGCAGGCCGTCGCCGTCGAGGTCGGCCGCGGCACCCTCGGCGCCGCCCCCGCCTCCGCAGCCGGCCAGCAGGGCCAGCGCGAGCAGGAGGCTGACCAGGGCGGTGACCGGGCGGCGGCTCATGCGTGCTCCCCCCGCACTCCCCGCGCGAGGCTCTCGGTCAGGGTGGCCAGGGCGCGCAGCCCGGCCCGGCGGTCCTCGCGGTTCTCCTGGAGGGTGCGCACGAAGGCCGAGCCGACGATCACGCCGTCGGCGTAGCCGGCGATCTCCGCGGCCTGCGCGGCGTTGCTGACCCCGAGGCCCACGCCCACCGGCAGCCCGGTGACGGCCTTGGTCCGGGCCACCAGGGGCGGCGCGAGGTCGCTGGTGGTGGTCCGGGCGCCGGTCACCCCCATCACCGCGGTGGCGTAGACGAACCCGCGGCAGTGGGAGGTGGTCATGGCGATCCGGTCGTCGGTCGAGCTGGGCGCGACCAGGAAGATCTTGTCGAGGTCGCGGGCGTCGGCCGCCGCGAGCCACTCCTGCGCCGAGTCGGGCGTCAGGTCCGGGGTGATCAGCCCGGCACCGCCCGCCCCGGCCAGGTCGGCGGCGAACCGCTCCACGCCGTAGCGCTCGACCGGGTTCCAGTAGGTCATCACCACGGTGGGCACGCCGGTCGCGGCCACGGCCTCGACCACGCGCAGCACGTCGCGGGTGCGGGTGCCGGCGTCCAGGGCCTGCTGGGCGGCGGCCTGGATGGTGGGCCCGTCCATGACGGGGTCGCTGTAGGGCAGCCCGATCTCGATCACGTCGCAGCCGGACTCGACCAGCACCCGCAGGGCGTCGATGGAGCCCTCCACGTCCGGGAAGCCGGCCGGCAGGTAGCCGACGAGGGCGGCGCGGGCCTCGGAGCGCGCCCGGTCGAACGCGGCGCGGGTGCTCATCGCGACTCCTCCGGGGCGGCGTCGGTGCGGCCCAGGCCGAACCACTCGATCGCGGTGCCCATGTCCTTGTCGCCACGGCCCGAGAGGTTGACCAGCAGGGTCGCCTCGGGTCCGTGCTGCTCCACCAGGGCGGGCACCTCGCGCAGCGCGCCGGCCAGCGCGTGGGCGCTCTCGATGGCCGGGATGATCCCCTCGGTACGGCTGAGCAGCGCCATCGCCTCCATCGCCTCGGTGTCGGTGACGGGCCGGTAGACCGCGCGCCCGACCCGGGCCAGGTGGGCGTGCTGCGGCCCCACGCCGGGGTAGTCGAGCCCGGCGGAGATCGAGTGCGACTCGACGGTCTGCCCGTCCTCGTCCTGGAGGACGAAGGTCCGGGCGCCGTGCAGCACGCCGCTGGCACCGGCGTGGATGGTGGCGGCGTGCCGGCCGGTCTCCACTCCGTCGCCGCCGGGCTCGAAGCCCAGCAGGGCGACCTCGGGGTCGTCGAAGAAGGCGGTGAAGATCCCGATGGCGTTGGAGCCGCCGCCGACACACGCGGCCACCGCGTCGGGCAGCCGGCCGTACTGCTCCAGGCACTGGGCCCGCGCCTCGTCGCCGATCCCGCGGCAGAAGTCGCGGACCATGCTCGGGAAGGGGTGCGGCCCGGCGGCGGTGCCGAAGAGGTACGCGGTGTGGTCGACGCTGGCGACCCAGTCGCGCAGCGCCTCGTTGATCGCGTCCTTGAGCGTCGCACTGCCGGAGTCGACCGGCACGACGGTGGCGCCCAGCAGCTGCATCCTGGCCACGTTGAGGGCCTGGCGTCGGGTGTCGACGGCGCCCATGTAGACGGTGCAGTCCAGGCCGAAGTAGGCCGCGGCGGTGGCGCTGGCCACGCCGTGCTGACCGGCCCCGGTCTCCGCGATCACCCGGGTCTTGCCCATCCGCTTGGTGAGCAGGGCCTGACCGAGCACGTTGCGGATCTTGTGGGCACCGGTGTGGTTGAGGTCCTCGCGCTTGAGCAGCACCCGGGCGCCGACCTGCCGGGAGAGCCGCTCGGCGTGGTAGAGCCGGCTGGGGGCACCGGCGTAGTCGCGGATGATCGCGTCGAACTCGGCGACGAAGACCGGGTCGGCCATCGCCTCGCGCCACGCGACGTCCAGCTCGTCGAGCGCGGCGATCAGCGCCTCGGGCATGAAGCGGCCGCCGAAGTCGCCGAAGAAGCCGCGCTCGTCGGCGCCGAAGGCTCCGGGAACGACGCTCATGCCGTCACCCCCGTCATCGTGCGGACGGCCTGCTCGGGGTCCCCGTGACGCACCAGGGCCTCCCCGACGAGCACCGCACCGGCCCCCTGGGCGACGAAGGCGGCCACGTCGGAGGCGTCGTTGATCCCGGACTCCGCGACCTTGACCCGGTCCTCGGGCACCAGCGGGGCCAGGCGGCCGAAGGTGGCGCCGTCGACGGCCAGGGTCTTGAGGTTGCGGGCGTTGACGCCGATCAGCCCGGCACCCACCTCGACCGCGCGACGGGTCTCGTCCTCGTCGTGCACCTCGACCAGCACCGTGAGGCCCAGCTCGCCGGCCAGGTCGTAGAGGCCGCGCAACCGGTCGTCGTCCAGCGCAGCCACGATCAGCAGGGCCAGGTCGGCCCCCGCCGCCCGGGCCTCGAGGAGCTGGTAGGGCTCGACGATGAAGTCCTTGCGCAGCACCGGCACGTCGACCGCGGCGCGCACCGCCCGGAGGTCGGCCAGGGAGCCGCCGAAGCGCCGCTCCTCGGTCAGGACCGAGATGGCGGCGGCCCCGCCCCGGGCGTAGGCGGCGGCGAGCGAGGCGGGATCGGGGATGTCGGCGAGGTCGCCCTTGCTGGGGCTGCGCCGCTTCACCTCCGCGATGACGCTCGAGCCTGGTGCCCGGAAGTGCGGCATCGGGTCGCGGGGCGGGTCGACGTCGGCCAGAGCGGCCCGGAGGTCGCGCAGCGGGACCTCGGCCTCTCGGCGCGCCAGATCGACCCGGACACCGGCGACGATGTCGTCGAGAACGGACACGGGCTCACTCGCTTCTGCAGATCGGGATGACGGCGTTCGGGCGGGGTGCCCGACGCCGCCGGCGCTCAGTGGCTGGACTGGTGGTAGCCCATCTTGTCCATCACGAGGAAGACGGGCAGCCCCGCGACGGCCAGCGCGACGCCGACCCAGAAGAGCACCATGCTGACGGGGTTGAGCATGAGCGCGATGCTGCCGACCACGAAGCCCAGGAAGGCGACCGACACCGCGGTCCATGCTGCAGGGGTGTTGCCGTGATTGTCAGCCATTCAGGTGCGCTCCAAGGTCAGCGGTGGGCGAAGGTCCGCGGCCATTCTAGGGGGCGCGGTCTCAGGTCGGGTCCCGGCCCTCGTCCAGCGACTTCCACAGCTCGGTGGGGTCCGGCGGCGCCGCCCCGGCGCCCGGGGTGCCGGCGGTGGCGTCCTCCGCGGGGCGCCGCGCGGAGCCGGTGCCGGAGCCGGTGCCGGGAGCGTCGTACCGCGCCCCCATCGCGGGCCAGCCCGGGGCCAGGCGGACGGCCACCGCGCAGGCCGCCACGCACAGCAGGGCGGCCGGCAGCGCCACCCAGAACCACCCGGTGCGCTCCAGCTCGCCGTGGGCGACACCGGCGTCGGCGAGCCGGCCGGCGACCTGGTCGGGCAGCTGCGCCAGCGCGACCGCCCAGGTGACCACCAGGCCGAGCGAGGCCAGCAGGCCGGCCACCGCGACCAGGCGCCGCCAGCGTCCGCGGCTGACCAGGATCACGCCCCAGCAGGCCAGCACGACCAGGCCGAGGGCGGCGGCCAGGGGCATCTGGGCGATCCCCGGCGAGCTCGTCCAGAACACCTGGGCCAGCGCGTCGTCGCGGGTGCCGGCGTCCAGGGCCACCCAGTCGCGGCTGCCGCTCAGGGCGGCCAGTCCGCCACCCGCCAGCCCCGCGAGCACGGTGGGGGCGAAGGTGCGCTCACGCACCGGCGGGGCCCTCCCAGAGGAGGTCGGCGTCGAAGCAGGTCCGGTCGCCGGTGTGGCAGGCGGCGCCCTCCTGGTCGACCTTGACCAGCAGCGTGTCCTTGTCGCAGTCCAGGCGGACCTCCTTGACCCACTGCCGGTGGCCCGACGTCTCACCCTTGACCCAGTACTCGCGACGGCTGCGCGACCAGTACGTCGCCCGGCCGGTGGCCATCGTCCGGGCCAGGGCCTCGTCGTCCATCCAGCCCAGCATCAGCACCTCCCCGGTGTCGTACTGCTGCACGACCGCCGGGACCAGGCCCTCCGCGGTGTGCTTGAGACGTTCGGCGACGGCGGGATCCAAGGTGCTCACGGCGTCCAGTATCCGCTCAGCGGCCCTGCTGCGCGACCCAGGAGTCGTGCAGCCCCGCATAGACCGAGCCCCGCTGGGCCGCCAGCACCGCGTGCGGCCCGCGCTGGACCACCCGGCCGCCGTCGACCACCACGACCTCGTCGGCCTGCTCGGCGGTGGAGAGCCGGTGCGCGATCGTCACCGAGGTCCGGCCCGACATCAGCCGCTCCAGGGCGCGGCCGATCCGCATCTCCAGCTCGGGGTCCACGGCGCTGGTCGCCTCGTCGAGCACCAGCAGGTCGGGGTCGGCCAGGTGCGCCCGCAGCAGGGCGACGAGCTGGCGCTCGCCGGCCGAGAGCGACTCCCCCCGCTGGCCCACCCGGGTCGCGAGACGGTCGGGGAGCGCGTCGATCCAGTCGGCCAGGCCGAGCTCGCGGGCGGAGGCCATGATCTCCTCCTCGGTGGCCTCGAGCCGGCCGTAGCGCACGTTGGCCGCAACCGTGTCGTCGAAGAGGAAACCCTCCTGGGGCACCAGCACGACGCTGCGGCGCAGGCTCTCCTGACGGATGTCGCGCACGTCGATGCCGTCCAGCAGGACCGCGCCGCCGGTCGGGTCCATCAGACGGGCCAGCAGCTTGGCGAAGGTGGACTTGCCCGACCCGGTCTCGCCCACGATCGCGACCCGGGTGCCGGCGGCGATCGCCAGGTCGACGTCGTGCAGCACCGGCGGGCCGCCCGGGTAGGCGAACGTCACGTCCTCGAACCGGACGTCGATCGGCCCCCGGGGCAGCACCCGGCCGCTCTCCCCCGGGTCGACGAGGTCGGCCGGCGTCTCCAGGATGCCGATCACCCGGCGCCAGCTGGCGATCGCGTTCTGGGCGTCGGTGAGGATCTGGGTGCCCATCTGCACCGGGCCCACGAAGAGGGTCACCAGGAAGGCGAAGGCCAGCACCTGGCCGGCGGTCATGTCCCCGGTGAAGCCGAGCAGCACGCCCACCACCAGCACGCCGGCGTTCGCCAGCCCGGCCGAGAGCCCGCCCAGGGAGAACGAGACCACCGTGTACATCTGGGCCTTGGTGCTGGCGGTCTTGAAGTCGTCGATCGCGTGGTCGATGCGCTCCTGGGTCCTGTCCTCCACCGCGTAGGAGCGGACGACCGGCGCACCGACGACCGGCTCGGCGATCGCCGAGAGCAGGGTGCCGACGTGGCGGCGGACGATCCCGTAGGCCTCGGAGAGCTTGCGCTGGAAGTACCGGATGGAGACGAAGAGCGGGGCGAAGCAGAGCCAGACCACCAGGGCCAGCTGCCAGCTGTAGACGACCATCACCACGGTCGCGACCAGCACCTGCCCCACGCTGACCACCAGCAGCAGGCCGCCGAAGACCAGGAACTGGCTGACCTGGTCGACGTCGGTGGTCACCCGGGAGACCAGGGCGCCGCGCCGCTCGGTGCTCTGGGTGAGCATCGGCAGGTCGTGGACGTGCCGGAAGGCCTTGACCCGCAGCGTGGCCAGCCCGCGCTCGGCCGCGGCGAAGAGCCGGCTGGTCATCAGCGAGGAGGCGACGCCGGTGACCAGGACGCCGAGGGCGCAGACCAGGCCGATCCGGACCACCAGGGCGACGTCGGGGCCGCCCGGGCCGTCGAGGCCGCGGTCCAGGGTCTGCTGGACCGCCACCGGCACGATCACCTGCCCCGCCGAGGCCAGCACGGCGAGCAGGAAGGTCACCCGGATGCCGTTGAGGATCTCCGGGGAGTGGGCCAGGCCGCGACGGATGGTCGCGAGCGCACCGATCTCCTCGCCGGTGGTCACCCGGGTGCCGGAACGGCCGGCGGGCCGGCTCACGTCGCTCATGCCCGCTCCCCCACCGTCTCCTGCCGACCGGCGCCGGGCGCGTCCGGGTCGGGCGCGTCCGGGTCGGGCGCCGCCCCCTGCGCGTGGTCGTGGTCGTGCTCGTGCTCGTAGGCGTTGACCAGGCGCGCGTAGTCGAGGTCGCGGGCCAGCAGCTCGGCGTGCGTGCCCCGGTCGACGACCCGGCCCTCGTCGAGGTGGATCACCTCGTCGGCCAGGGCGATGGTGGCCTTCCGGTAGGCCACGACCACCAGGGTCGCCTCCCGGTCGGCGCCGCCGGCCCCCTGGCGCAGCGCGGCCAGGATCCGCGCCTCCACCTCGGGGTCGACCGCGGAGGTCGCGTCGTCCAGCACCAGCAGGCGCGGCCGGCGGACCAGGGCACGCGCCAGCGAGACCCGCTGACGCTGGCCGCCGGAGAGGGAGGTGCCGCGCTCGCCCAGCTGGGTGTCCAGTCCCTCGGGCAGCGCGGCCACGAAGCCGTCGGCCTGGGCGGCCCGCAGCGCGTCCCAGACCTCCTCGTCGCTGAAGTCACCACCGAGGGTGACGTTGCCCCGCAGGGTGTCGTCGAAGAGGAAGGCGGTCTGCGGCACCAGCGCCAGCGCGCCGGCCAGCTCGCCCTGCCGCAGGTCGCGCAGGTCGGTGCCGTCGACCAGCACCCGGCCTCGGTCCGGGTCCAGCAGCCGGGCCAGCAGCGCGGTGAGCGTGCTCTTGCCCGACGCGGTCGGGCCCACCAGGGCGACGGTGCGCCCGGCGGGGACGTCGAAGGTGACCTCGCGCAGCACCGGCGAGGCGGGGTCGTAGGCGTAGCCGACCTCCTCGACCCGCAGCGTCGCCCCCCGGGTGGAGGCGCGCAGCGCCTCCTCGCCGAACGGCATCGACCCGGTCGCCTCCAGCACCGCGTTGGTGCGGCGGAAGCCCACCACGCTGCGGGGGAACTCACCGAGCAGCCACCCGATCGCCCGGATCGGGAACGCCACGATGGTCAGCAGGTAGGCGACCGTGACCACGTCTCCGGCCTCCGTGGCGCCGGAGAGCACCCGCGAGACGCCGACCGCCAGCACCACGAGCACCCCGAGGCTGGGCAGGGCCGCGAGCACGGGGTCGAAGACGGCCCGGATCCGGCCGGCCCGGATCAGCACGTCGCGCAGCTGGTGCGCCTTCGCCTCGAACCGGCGGGTCTCCTCGGTCTCCCGGCCCAGGGTCTTGACCACCATCGCGCCGTCGAAGGACTCGTGGGCCACCGCGCTCAGCTCGGCCCGCAGCCCCTGGGCCTTCGTCATCAGCGGCGAGGAGAGCTTCTGGTAGACCAGGTTGGCCAGCACCACGGCCGGGAAGACCAGCATGCCCACCGCCGCCATCACGACGTCCGCGGCGAGCATCTGGGCGACCGCGATCACCATCATCACCACGGTGCCGAGCGCCATCGGGAGCGGCGCGATCGGCCCCCAGGCCGCCTCCACGTCGGAGTAGGCGTTGGAGAGCAGCTGACCGGTGGGGTGCCGCTGGTGCCAGGACATCGGCAGGGAGAGGTACTGCCGGGTCACCGCCCGCCTGGTGTGCGCCTGCATCCGGTACTGCATGAGCCCCGCGCCGAGCCGGCGGGCCACGATCCCCACCGCCCGCAGCACCGCCACGCCGAGGAAGAGCCCGACAACCGCCCACAGCAGTCCGGTCCCGATCTCGCCGTCCTCGAAGGCCGGGATCACCACGTGGTCGGTGGCCCAGCCCAGCACCCACGCGTCGGCGACCGTGAGGACCGCGAAGAGGACGCTGCCCAGGGTGGAGACGGCGAAGATGAACGGCTCTCGCCGGATCGCCACGCCCAGGACCGCGAAGCCCTCCCGGGTGGTCGTGGCCCGCAACGGGTCCTGCTCCTGCACCACGTGCGCTGCGCCTCCTCGTCGTCCCCGCCCGGGCCCGGGCGGGCGCGGCGCCACCGCCGGTCGCGGCGGTTCCTGGGGGCAACCCCCGCGGCCGCCCAGGCTATTCCCGCTGTGCGGGCCCTCCGGGCCGCGACGGGCGCATCCCCCCGGGGCCCTCGCAAACCGTGACCGGCCGGGGGTCACCCCCCTAGGGTGGGTCCATGAGCGACTCCCTGGCCCGCCGGGAACGACAGGGCCTGTGCGACACCGCGCTGGCCGTGGGCGCAGGCGCGCCCACCTGCTGCGAGGGCTGGGACGCCCGGCGCCTGATCGCCCACCTCCTGGTCCGGGAGCGCTCGGCCGCGGCGGTGGGCCTGGCGGTTCCCCCGCTGGCGGGGCGCACCGAGCGGGCGATGGACGGGCTGGTCCAGCGCGACCTCCCCGACCTCGTCGACCGGCTCCGCCGGCCCGCACCCTGGCTGGTGGGGCCGGTGGACAACGCGCTGAACACCACCGAGTTCTTCGTGCACCACGAGGACCTGCGTCGGGCGCAGCCGGGCTGGGAGCCGCGGGCGCTGGCGGGGGCCGACGAGGACACCCTGTGGCGCCACCTCTCGCTGGCCGGCCGGGCCCTGGTCCGCCCCGCCGGCGTGCCCGTGGTGGCGGTCCGCGACGACGGGCAGCAGACGGTGCTGCGCCGCGGCGAGGACCCGGTGGTCCTCACCGGGCGCGCCTCGGAGCTGGTGCTGCTGCTCTTCGACCGGCCCAGCGTGGACGTCGCCGTGGAGGGCCTGGAGGAACCGGTGCACCGGTTCCGGGCGGCCTTCGACCGGCTCGGGTCCTAACCCGCGGAGGGCGGCTGCCGCACGGGGTACCCGGCCGCCGCCATCGCCTCCTTGACCTCCGGCACCGTCAGGGTGCCGAAGTGGAAGACCGACGCCGCCAGCACGGCGTCCGCGCCGGCGGCCACCGCCGGGGCGAAGTGCTCGCGGCGACCCGCTCCCCCGCTGGCGATCACCGGGACCGACACCTCGCGGCGGACCGCGGCGATCAGGTCGAGGTCGAACCCGTCCTGGGTGCCGTCGGCGTCCATCGCGTTGAGCAGGATCTCCCCGGCGCCGAGCTCGGCGGCCCGCGCCGCCCACTCCAGGGCGTCCAGCCCGGCCGAGCGCCGTCCGCCGTGGGTGGTGACCTCGAAGCCCGAGCCGGTGCCCTCGGCCCGCCGGGCGTCGACGGAGAGGACCAGGACCTGGTTGCCGAACCGGTCCGCGATCTCGGCCACCAGCTCGGGACGGCGGATCGCGGCGGTGTTGACCGCCACCTTGTCGGCCCCCGCCCGCAGCAGCTGGTCGACGTCGGAGACCGAGCCGACGCCGCCGCCCACGGTGAGCGGGATGAAGACCTCCTCGGCGGTGCGCGAGACGACCTCCATGGTGGTGGCCCGTCCCTCGTGGGAGGCGGAGATGTCGAGGAAGGTCAGCTCGTCGGCGCCCTGGGCGTCGTAGGCCCGCGCCAGCTCGACGGGGTCGCCCGCGTCACGCAGACCCTCGAAGTTGACGCCCTTGACCACCCGGCCACCGTCCACGTCCAGGCAGGGGATCACCCTGATCGCGAGGGTCATGCCGGCGAGGGCAGGGTCAGCGCGAGCGCCTCCTCGAGGGTGAACCGACCCTCGTAGAGCGCGGTCCCGATGATGGCCCCCTCGACCCCCACGGGGACCAGGCCCTGCAGCGCCTCGAGGTCGGCCAGCTCGGTGACGCCGCCCGAGGCGACCACCGGACGGTCGGTCCGCGAGCAGACCGAGCGCAGCAGCTCCAGGTTGGGGCCCTGGAGCATCCCGTCCTTGTCGACGTCGGTCACGACGTACCGGGCGCAGCCCTCGGAGTCCAGCCGGGCCAGCACCTCGTAGAGGTCGCCGCCCTCCTGGGTCCAGCCGCGGGCCGCGAGGGTGGTGCCGCGCACGTCCAGGCCGATGGCCACCCGGTCGCCGTACGTCGCGATCGCCCGCGCGCACCACTGCGGCTGCTCCAGCGCCGCGGTGCCGATGTTGACCCGCCGGCAGCCGGTCGCCATGGCCGCGGCCAGCGACTCGTCGTCGCGGATGCCGCCGCTCATCTCCACCTTGATGTCGAGCCGGCCGACGATCTCCGCCTGCAGGTCGCGGTTGTGGCCACGACCGAACGCCGCGTCGAGGTCGACCAGGTGCAGCCACTCCGCACCCGCCTCCTGCCAGCGCAGGGCGGCCTCGACCGGGTCGCCGAAGCGCTTCTCCGAGCCGGCCACCCCCTGCACCAGCTGGACGGCCTGGCCGCCGGCGATGTCGACGGCGGGCAGCAGCTCGAGGTAGCGGGGGGCGGCGGAGCCGGAGGTGGTGGGTTCGGACACGGGAGTGCTCCTCGGAAAGGTGGTGAGGGACGGCGGCAGCTCGCCGACCGGGGGGATGGGAGGCATGGGACGGGGCGCAGGTAGGTGTCGCGGCGCAGCCGCGGCGGCCTGCCGGCGCGCCCGCCGGATCACAAGGTCGAGACCCAGTTGCGCAGGAGCCCGGCTCCCGCGTCGCCGGACTTCTCGGGATGGAACTGGGTGGCGCTCAGCGGGCCGTTCTCCACGGCGGCGACGAACCTGTCCCCGCCGTGCTCGGCCCAGGTCACCAGCGGCGCACGGGTGCGGTCGTTGGTCACCAGGTCCCAGGACCGCACGCCGTAGGAGTGGACGAAGTAGAAGCGCTCGTCGCCCAGCCCCTCGAAGAGCTTGCTCTCGGCCGGGGCCTCGACGGTGTTCCAGCCCATGTGGGGCACCACGTCGGCCTGCAGCCGCTCGACGACGCCGGGCCACTCGTCGCAGCCCTCGGCCTCCACGCCGTGCTCCACGCCCTTGGCGAAGAGGATCTGCATGCCCACGCAGATGCCGAGCACCGGGCGTCCGCCGGCCAGCCGCCGGCCGATCACCTCGTGCCCGCGCACGGAGCGCAGCCCCTCCATGCAGGCGGCGAACGCCCCCACGCCCGGCACGACCAGGCCGTCGGCGTCCTCGGCCACCCGCCGGTCGGCGGTCAACGTGACCCGGGCGCCGGTGCGCTCCATCGCCCGCACCACCGAGCGCAGGTTGCCCGAGCCGTAGTCGAGCACCACGACGTCCTTGTCCACGGGGTCCACGGGGTCCACGGGGTCCACGGGGTCCACGGGGTCCACGGACTCCTCGGCGGGCTGGGCCGGGCTCGCGGTCACAGGGCGCCCTTGGTGGAGGGCACCCCGGTCTCGCGGGGGTCGAGGGCCACCGCGTCGCGCAGGGCCCGGGCGAACGCCTTGAACTGGGTCTCGACGATGTGGTGCGGGTCCCGGCCGCCGAGCACCCGGACGTGGATCGCCATCTGGGCGTGGTGGGCCACCGACTCGAAGACGTGCCGGGTCAGCGAGCCGACGTAGCCGGCGCCGGTGCCGCCGATCAGCACGTACTGCTGCCCTTCCGGCTCGCCGTCGTGCACGCAGTAGGGGCGTCCGGAGACGTCCACCACGGCCTGCACGAGCGCCTCGTCGAGCGGCACCGTGGCGTCGCCGAAGCGGCGGATCCCGACCTTGTCGCCCAGGGCGGTGCGGATCGCCTCGCCCAGGGCGATGGCGGTGTCCTCGACCGTGTGGTGGGCATCGATGTGGGTGTCGCCCTCGACGTGGACCACGAGGTCGACCAGGGCGTGCCGGCCGAAGGCGGTGAGCATGTGGTCGTAGAAGCCGACCCCGGTGCTGACGTCGGTGCGGCCGGTGCCGTCGAGGTCGAGCTCGAGGTGGACCTTGGTCTCCCGGGTCTGGCGGTCGACCACCGCGGTACGGCGGCGCTGGAGGCCCTGCTGCTCGTTCATCCCTGCTCCTCGCTCGTGCCCCGGGTGGTCACGTCCACCAGGGCCTGCCTGAATGCTGCCATCTCCTGAGGCGTCCCGACCGAGACCCGCAGCCAGCCGTCGGGGCCGACCTCGCGGATCAGCACCCCCCGGTCGAGCAGACCCTGCCAGACCGCGTGCCGGTCGGCGAACCGGCCGAAGTAGACGAAGTTGGCGTCACTGTCGGCCACCTCGTGCCCCCGGCCACGCAGCCAGTCGACCAGCTCGTCGCGTTCGCGCCGCAGGTCGTCGACCCGGCCGAGCAGCTCGCCGGCGTGCCGCAGCGCCGCCAGCGCGGTGGCCTGGGTGACCGCCGAGAGGTGGTAGGGCAGGCGCACCACCCGGATCGCGTCGCAGATCGCAGGGTCGGCGGCGAGGTAGCCCAGCCGGGCCCCGGCCAGCGCGAACGCCTTGCTCATGGTGCGGGTGACCACCAGGTTGCGGTGCCGCGGCAGCAGCTCCAGCGCGCTGGGCGTGCCGGTACGCCGGAACTCGCCGTAGGCCTCGTCCACCACCACCACGCCGTCCCCGGCGGCCTCGCACAGGGTGGTGATCGCCTCGGGTGGCAGCGCCGTCCCGGTGGGGTTGTTGGGCGAGGGCAGCAGCACCACGCTCGGCCGGTGCTCGAGCACCAGCTCGCGCGCGGCGGCCAGGTCGAGGGAGAAGTCCTCCGCCCGCCGCCCCTGGACCCACTCGGTCACGGAGTCGCGGGCGTACTCCGGGTACATCGCGTAGGTGGGCGCGAAGCTGAGCGCGCACCGCCCCGGGCCGCCGAAGGCCTGGAGCAGCTGGAGCATCACCTCGTTGGAGCCGTTCGCCGCCCACACCTGCGCGGGAGTGATCCCCGAGCCGCCGGAGGAGTTGAGGTAGTCGGCGAGCCGGGCGCGCAGCTCGACGAGCTCGCGGTCGGGGTAGCGGTTGAGGGTCGTGGCCGCCTCGGCCACCGACGCCGCGATGTCGGCGACGACGGCAGGCGAGGGCGGGTAGGGGTTCTCGTTGACGTTGAGCTGGACGGGGACGTCGAGCTGGGGCGCGCCGTAGGGCTCGAGGCCGACGAGCGCCTCGCGCAGGGGTGGGAAAGTCACCGGAGGCGGACCTTCACTGCCTCGCCGTGGCCGGGCAGGTCCTCCGCCTCGGCCAGGGCCACCACGTGGCCGGCGACCTGCTCGAGCGCCTCGCGGGAGTAGTCCACGACGTGCACCGACCGGGTGAAGGCGCGTACCGAGAGCCCCGAGGAGTGGCAGGCGCAGCCCGCGGTGGGCAGCACGTGGTTGGAGCCGGCGCAGTAGTCGCCCAGCGAGACAGGCGCCCAGGTGCCGACGAAGACGGCCCCGGCGTTGCGGACCCGGGCCGCCACGGCCGAGGCGTCGACGGTGTGGATCTCGAGGTGCTCGGCGGCGTAGGCGTTGACCACCTCGAGCCCCTGCTCGAGGTCGCGGACCAGCACGATGCCCGACTGCTCGCCGGTCAGGGCGGTCCGCACCCGCTCGACGTGCCGGGTGACGGCGACCTGCTTGTCCAGCTCGGCCTCCACCTCGCCTGCGAGACGCTCGGAGTCGGTGACCAGGACCGAGGCGGCCATCGGGTCGTGCTCGGCCTGGGAGATCAGGTCGGCGGCGACGTGGGCGGCGTCGGCGGAGTCGTCGGCGAGGATCGCGATCTCGGTCGGTCCGGCCTCGGAGTCGATGCCCACGACTCCCTTGAGCAGCCGCTTGGCGGCCACGGTGTAGATGTTGCCCGGGCCGGTCACCAGGTCGACGCGGGCGCACGGCCCGGCGCCGTAGGCGAGCATCGCGATCGCCTGGGCACCGCCCACGGCGTAGACCTCGTCGACGCCGAGCAGCGCGCACGCCGCCAGGATGGTGGACTCCGGCAGGCCGCCGTTGTGCTTCTGCGGCGGGCTGGTCAGGGCGATCGAGCCGACCCCGGCGACCTGCGCGGGCACCACGTTCATCACGACCGAGGAGACGAGCGGGGCCAGCCCGCCGGGCACGTAGAGGCCGACCCGGTCGACCGGCACCTTGCGGTGGGTGACCACGGCGCCCGGGGCCAGCTCGGTGACCACGTCGTGCTCGAGCTCGGCCTCGCAGGTGGCCCGGAGCCGACGGATCGACTCCTCCAGCCCCGCACGCACCGTCGGGTCGAGCTTCTCCAGGGCCTCGCCCAGCGCCTCGACCGGCACCCGGATGTCGTCGAGGCGGACGCCGTCGAAGCGCTCGGAGAGCTCGCGGACGGCCTCCACTCCCCTGGTGCGCACGTCCTCGCAGATCGGCTGCACGACATGGACCGCGGACTCGACGTCGAAATCGGCGCGCGGCACGGCGGCGCGGTAGTCGACGGACGCGTCGGCGTCCCGGAGGTCGAGGCGGCGGATCATGGGGCCAATTGTAGGTCTGCACCTCTGCGTGCCCCTTGCCCGGACCCGCGGTGGACAAACTACGTTGGGCGGGTGAGCCAGACCCCGCCCGAGGTGCTGCCGATGTTCCCGCTCAGCACCGTGCTGTTCCCGGGGGTCTCGGTGCCGCTCCACGTCTTCGAGGACCGCTACCGCGCCCTGGTGCGCCACCTCGCCGCCGAGCCGGACCCCGCCAAGCGCCTCTTCGGCACGGTGGCGATCCGCGAGGGCTACGAGGTCGGGGACCACGGCTCCCAGTCCCTCTACCGGGTGGGCTGCCTGCTCCAGCTCTCCGACATCGAGCCGCTGGCCGACGGGGGGTTCGACATCGTCGCGGTGGGTCGGGGACGCTTCCGGCTCGACCGGCTGGTCACCACCCAGGACTATCCCGCCGCCCAGGTCACCACGCTCGCCGACGGCGAGGTGCCGGTCCCCGACGCGCTGGTGGCCCGGGCCCGGGCCACCTTCACCGCCTATCGGGCCGCCCTCGCCCAGTTCCGCGAGGACCCCTTCTCGGGCGCCCTGCCGCGGGACCCGCACTACCTGTCGTGGACCCTCTCGGCGCTGGTGCCGCTGCCGATGGCCGAGCGGCAGTCGCTGCTCGAGGCCGACGACACCGCTGAGCGGCTGGAGCTGGTGACGCGGCTGCTGCGCGAGGAGCTGCGTGCGATGAACGTCATCCCGTCGCTGCCCGCGACCGAGGTGGCCCGCACCCGCTGGTCCCCCAACTGAGTGCCGCCCGCCGTCACTCGTCGGGGTCGGCGGGGGCGCGGGAGCCCGAGAGGAACACCCCCACCAGGCCCAGGAGCGCGCCGGCCGGCAACGCACAGAACGCGCTCGACTCGAACCACAAGGGCCACGGGTGGTCGCCGGCCCCCGCCAGCGTGAGGTCCGCGGGCACCGACGTCATGTCGGCGGCAGTGGCGGCCACCGTGGCCGGGTCGGGCGGGCCGAGGGCGTGGCCCACCTGGAACATCACCCAGGCCGCGAGGAGCGAGCCCACGCAGGCGCCGGCCAGCGCGACGAGCTCGGTGCCGCGGGACCACAGGGCGAGGACCACCCCCAGCACCAGCCCACCGGCCACGCCGATGACGGCGAAGAGCGCGGTGGCCGAGACCTCCTGGGCCAGGCCCGCCCGGGTGAGGAACCACTCGCCCTCGAAGACCATGCCCTCCGGCGGCTGCCACACCGCCACCCAGACCACGCCGAGCACCGCCCCCCAGACCGCCCAGGCCAGCAGGAGCACCAGGAAGCGGCGCAGCAGGACGCGGCGCGGCGGACCCGACGGCGGACTCAGCTCGTCAGGCATCCGGGACCGAGCAGCTGCTTGAGGTCGGCGAACAGCGCCGGGCTGGCGGTGACCCGCAACCGGTTGTCGAGCTTCATCACGGTCGTGGAGGTGCGGGTGAGCAGGCGCAGCTGCACCTCGGTCATCCCCGGGTGGGTGGAGAGCACGTCGCGCAGCTGCTCGACCACGGGTGCGGTGCACCGGGTGGAGGGCAACGAGATGACCACCGGACCGCTGGGTCCGTCGGTCAGGTCGGGCACCGTGACCTCCTGGCCGCGCAGCTCGGGCTGGTCCTTGTCGCGGGAGAGCTGGCCCTTGACGCGCAGGATGGCGTCCTGGGAGAGGTAGGGCGCGGCCAGCTGGTAGGAGCTGGGGAAGAGCAGCACCTCGATGGCGCCGTCGAGGTCCTCCAGGGTGAGGGTGGCCCAGGCGTCGCCGCGCTTGGTGATCTTGCGGTTGACCGCGGTGACCAGGCCGCTGACGGTGAGGGTGCTGCCGTGCGGCCGGTCCTCGTCGAGCATGAGCTGGCCGATGGTGCAGTCGGTGCCGGCGGAGAGGACGTGCTCGAGCCCCATCAGCGGGTGGTCGGAGACGTAGAGGCCGAGCATCTCGCGCTCGTGGCCCAGCAGCGTCATCTTGTCCCACTCGTCGATGTCGGGGACGGTCACCGAGATGCCGAACCCCTGGTCGGCCTCGTCGAGCCCGCCGAAGAGCGAGTCCTGCCCGATCGCCTCGTTCTTCTTGATGTCGACGTACTGGTCGACCGCGCTCTCGTGGATCGTCACCAGGGCCCGGCGGCGGTGCTTCATCTCGTCGAAGGCGCCGGCCTTGATCAGGGACTCGATCACCCGCTTGTTGCAGACCAGGGCGGGCACCTTGCCCATGAAGTCGTTGAAGTCGGTGAAGCGCCCCTTCTCCTCCCGCGCGGCCACGATGCCGTCCACGACGTTGGCGCCGACGTTGCGCACCGCGGTGAGCCCGAACCGGATGTCGGTGCCGACCGGGGTGAAGTTGGCCGCGGACTCGTTGACGTCGGGCGGCAGCACCGAGATCTTCATCCGGCGACACTCGTTGAGGTAGATCGCCATCTTGTCCTTGTCGTCCTTGACCGAGGTCAGGAGCGCGGCCATGTACTCGGCCGGGAAGTTGGCCTTGAGGTACGCGGTCCAGTAGGAGACGAGGCCGTAGGCGGCCGAGTGGGCCTTGTTGAAGGCGTAGTCGGAGAACGGCAGGAGGATGTCCCACAGGGTCTTGATCGCGGCCATCGAGTAGCCGCGCTCCTGCATGCCGCCGGAGAAGGTGGCGAACTGCTTGTCCAGCTCCTCCTTCTTCTTCTTGCCCATGGCGCGGCGCAGCAGGTCGGCCTGGCCCAGCGTGTAGCCGGCGAGCTGCTGGGCGATCGCCATCACCTGCTCCTGGTAGACGATCAACCCGTAGGTCTCGCCCAGGATGTCCTCGAGCGCCTCGGCGAGCTCGGGGTGGATCGGCTCGACCGGCTCGCGGCCGGTCTTGCGGCGCGCGTACTTGTTGTGGGAGTCGGCCCCCATCGGTCCGGGCCGGTAGAGGGCGCCGACCGCCGAGATGTCCTCGAAGGTGTCGGGCCGCATCGAGCGCAGGAGCGCCCGCATCGGGCCGCCGTCCAGCTGGAAGACGCCCAGGGTGTCTCCGCGCTGGAGCAGGCCGTAGGTGGCGGGGTCGTCGAGGGTGAGGTCCTCCAGGACCACGTCCTCGCCCCGGTTGGCCTTGATGTTCTTGACCGCGTCGTCGAGGACCGTGAGGTTGCGCAGCCCCAGGAAGTCCATCTTGATCAGGCCCAGCGACTCGCACGTCGGGTAGTCGAACTGGGTGATCATCGCCCCGTCGGAGGGGCGCTTGAGCAGCGGGATCACGTCGAGCAGCGGCTCGCTGGACATGATGATGCCGGCGGCGTGGACGCCCCACTGACGCTTCAGGCCCTCGATGCCCATGGCGGTGTCGACGACGCGCTTGACGTCGGGCTCCGCCTCGTAGAGGGCGCGGAACTCGCCGCCCTCGCCGTAGCGCTTGTGGTCGGGGTTGAAGATCTCCTTGAGCGGGACGTCCTTGCCCATCACCGCGGCCGGCATCGCCTTGGTGATCCGGTCACCCATGGAGAAGGGGTAGGCCAGGATCCGCGAGGAGTCCTTGACGGCCTGCTTCGCCTTGATCGTGCCGTAGGTGATGATGTAGGAGACGCGGTCGTCGCCGTACTTGTCGGTGACGTACTTGATGACCTCGCCGCGCCGGCGCTCGTCGAAGTCGATGTCGAAGTCGGGCATGGAGATGCGGTCGGGGTTGAGGAACCGCTCGAAGATCAGGCCGTGCTCGAGCGGGTCGAGGTCGGTGATCCGCATCGCGTAGGCGACCATCGAGCCCGCACCCGAGCCGCGCCCGGGACCGACCCGGATGCCGTTGTCCTTGGCCCAGTTGATGAAGTCGGCGACCACGAGGAAGTAGCCGGGGAAGCCCATCTGGGTGATGACGCCGACCTCGAAGTCGGCCTGCTTGCGCACCTTGTCGGGGATGCCCTCGGGGTAGCGCACCCTCAGACCGCGCTCGACCTCCTTGACCAGCCAGGAGTTCTCGTCCTCGCCCGGGGGGCAGGGGAAGCGCGGCATGTAGGTGCCGTTGCCCTCGGTGAACTCGACGTCGCACCGCTCCGCGATCCACAGGGTGTTGTCGCACGCCTCGCGCAGGTCGTACTTGTCGACCCACAGGGAGCGCATCTCGGCCGGGCTCTTGATGTAGTAGCCGTTGCCGGAGAAGGCGAACCGCTGGCCGGGGCCGTCGCCGGCCGGGATGTCCATCGTCGAGCCGGAGTTGATGCACAGCAGGTGCTCCTGGCTGGCGGCGTCCTCCTGGCGCACGTAGTGGGAGTCGTTGGTCGCCAGCAGCGGGATGTTGAGGTCCTTGGCGAGGCGGAGCAGCCCGTCGCGGACCCGGGTCTCGATGGAGAGGCCGTGGTCCATCAGCTCGAGGAAGTAGTTGTCGCGCCCCAGGATCTCCTGGAAGTCACCGGCCGTCTGCCGGGCCGCCTCGTAGTTGCCGTGCCGCAGGTGGACCTGGATCTCGCCCGAGGGGCAGCCGGTGGTGCCGATCAGGCCCTTGCCGTACTGGCTCAGCAGCTCGCGGTCGGCGCGCGGGTGCTGGAAAAAGCCGTCGCGCCAGGCGCCGGTGGAGAGCCGGAAGAGGTTGTGCATCCCCTCCGTGGTCTCCGAGAGCAGGGTCATGTGGGTGTACGCACCACGGCTGGAGAC
The DNA here is from genome assembly GCF_058215755.1 of Nocardioides sp. Z50_6. Classification (NCBI taxonomy): domain Bacteria; kingdom Bacillati; phylum Actinomycetota; class Actinomycetes; order Propionibacteriales; family Nocardioidaceae; genus Nocardioides; species Nocardioides sp. Z50_6. The sequence continues at coordinate 128,539 of NZ_JBZAJB010000001.1, forward strand.
GTCGTCGGGCCCGCCCTGGTAGAAGTTCACCCGCTTGCGCTCGAACCGGGAGATGTTGGGGGTGAAGTACGCCTCGATCCCGATGATCGGCTTGATCCCGGCGTTCTTGGCCTTCTTGTAGAACTCGTAGGCGCCGAAGACGTTGCCGTGGTCGGTCATGGCGATGGCCGGCATGCCGAGCTCGGCCGTCCGCTCGGCCATGTCCTGCAGGCGCGCGGCGCCGTCGAGCATCGAGTACTCGGTGTGGACGTGCAGGTGCACGAAGTTGTCGTTGGAACCGGCCGACATGAGTGGTTCTTCCACACCTTCCGAGGGGGTTGCTGGAGCACGCGCGGCTGGCGCGTCCTGGGGAAGGAAGCCAGCCTACGACAGCCTCTCAGACCCCTCCGACAGGACACGGGCACCGAGGTACGGCGGACCCCGACGCCCGCTCACCACCACCGGATCGCCTGGCCGTGGCCATGGGTCCAGGCGACGCTGCGGCCGTCCAGCGCCAGCACGAAACCGGGGTGGCCCGGGGGCGGGAGCGGGCCGGTGGCGGAGACCTCAGGCAGCACCGTGGCCCCCTCGTTGCTCACCCAACGGCAGCGACCGCGGGCCACCAGGTCCGCCGCGAGCTCGGCGAACCGGGCCCGGTCGGCGTCGTCCAGGTAGGCGATCACCGCGCTGTGGAAGAGGACCGGGACGCCGTGCCGACCGGCGTCCTCGACCAGCCCGGGCAGCAGCTCGAGCAGGTCCCCGCCTCGCACCTGGGGCGGGTCCAGGCGCGCCACCTCCATCGCCGCCCGCAGCCGCTCACGCCGCTCCTGCTGCTCCGGCCAGACCAGCACCTCGAGCCAGGCCCGCTGGTCGGGGTCCGAGACGTCCACGGGCGACAGGTCGCACCCCGCACGCCAGGCGACCACGGGGTGCCGGGACGGGACCGGCACCGGGCCCTCCACCTCCGCGGTGAGCACGGGTCCTCGCCCGTCCTGCAGGTTCCCGGCGCCCGGCCACCGGTAGTCGTAGCGGTCCGGGAAGAGACAGAGCCCGGCGCTGGCCCCCGCCTCCACCAGGGCCAGCGGCTCCCCCGCCTCCTGCTCGATCCGCGCGAACAGCGGCACCAGCGTCGCCAGCCTGCCCACCTCGTTGGTCTGGGTGGCTCGTGCCAGGATCGTCGCCCGGACCTGGTCCGGACGGGAGAGGAGCGTCTCGCGGAACCCCTCGTAGTGGCCGGGCGCCAGGGCTCCGTGCCACCGTGCGGCGGCGAAGACCAGGTTGGGCTGCTGCTTGACCGGGGGCAGGTCGGCCAACCAGTCGAGCACCTCGGGGTCGTCCGCCACCCCGAGTGCCCAGTCGGCGAAGCACGGCGAGTCCGCCGCCTCCGTCGCGAACGTGAGGTACCGGTGGGTCAGGCTGCCGCGCATCTCCATCGGGCCATCATGGCCGAGACCAACCGCTGGTCAGCCCGACCAGCCCGGCCAGGAGAGGTGGATGTCGGGCGCCTGCTCCTCGTTCTCCGACCCGTCCGTGCGGGCCACCTCGACGAACCCGTGGCGGGCGTAGAACCGACGCGCGGCGTGGTTGGACTCGAAGACCCACAGCCCGACGCCGTCGGGGCGCAGCGTCTGGACCAGCTGGAGCAGGGCGGTGCCCGCCCCGCGGTTCTGGGCGTGCGGGGCGACGTAGAGGTGGTCGATCCAGGTGGCGGTGACGAGCGCGAAGCCCAGCAGCGCGGCCCCGCCCTCCTCGGGCCCGGCCGGCGACGCCGCCTCGGCCAGCCACAGCTCGTGGTCGGTCAGGTCCCAGTCCGACACCCAGGCACGCACCTCGTCGGCGGTGTGCACCAGGGGCGGGATCGCCGGCACGGCGGCCGCCCGCGCGGCCAGGAAGAGCTCGGCCACCGCCGGCAGGTCGACCGAGGCACCCGGCCGGAGGACGAGCTCGTCGGAGCCGGTCAGCGCTCGTCCCGGATGGTCTCCAGGGCCTGGGCCAGGTCGTCGGGGTAGTCGGTCTCGAACTCGACGTACTCGCCGCTGTCCGGGTGCACGAAGCCGAGCTTGACCGCGTGCAGCCACTGCCGCTCCAGGCCCACCCGCTTGGCCAGCACCGGGTCGGCGCCGTAGGTGATGTCCCCGACGCACGGGTGCTTCAGCGCGGCCATGTGGACCCGGATCTGGTGGGTGCGCCCCGTCTCGAGGTGGACCTCCAGCAGGCTGGCGAAACGGTGTGCCTCGAGGGTCTCGTAGTGGGTGACGCTGTGCCGGCCGTCGGCCATCACCGCGAACTTGTAGTCGAACCTGGGGTGCCGCCCGATGGGGGCGTCGATCGTGCCCTCCAGCGGGTCGGGATGACCCTGCACCAGCGCGTGGTAGGTCTTGTCCACGATGCGCTGGCGGAAGGCGTCCTTGAGCACCGAGTAGGCCCGCTCGGACTTGGTGATCACCATGACGCCCGAGGTGCCCACGTCGAGGCGCTGCACGATCCCCTGGCGCTCGGAGGCGCCGGAGGTGGCGATCCGGAACCCCGCGGCGGCCAGGTGGCCGACGACGGTCGGGCCGTTCCAGCCCGGGCTCGGGTGGACCGCCACTCCCACCGGCTTGTCGATCACCACGATGGAGTCGTCGTCGTGGACGATCTTGATGCCCTCCACCACCTGCGGGACGACGGCCAGCGGGTCCTTCTCCACCGGGATCGAGACCTCGAGCATGGAGCCCGGGTGGACCCGCTCGCTCTTGGCGACCCCGACCCCGTCGAGCCGCACCAGGTCCTGGGCGATCAGCTCGGAGGCCCGGGTCCGGGAGAAGCCGAACATCCTGGCCATCGCCGCGTCGACCCGCTCGCCCGCGAGCCCCTCGGGCACCAGGACGGTGCGGTGCTCGGCGTGGCCGCTCATGCCTCGTCCTTCGTCGCCGCGGCGGTGTCCCGCTCGCCGCTCAGGGTGATGCCGCGGAAGCTCTGCAGGATGATGATGCCCGCCGCGACGTTGATGAAGACGTCGGCGAAGTTGAAGACCGGCCAGTTGGGCAGGGCCAGGAAGTCGATCACGTGGCCGCGGAACGGCGACGGGTCGCGCAGGATCCGGTCCACGAGGTTGCCACCCACGCCGGCCAGCAGCAGTCCCATGCCGACGGCCCAGAAGACGCTCCCGATCCGGCGGCTCAGGAAGCCGATGACCAGCACGGCCACGATCGCCAGGCAGGTGAGCACCACGGTGAACTCGGTGCCCATGCTGAAGGCGGCACCCGGGTTGAACACCAGGTGCAGCGTGAACCAGTCACCCAGCAGGGGGCGGTCGCCGTCCTCCAGCGCGGACAGGGCCCACGCCTTCGAGCCTTGGTCGACCGCCAGGCCCAGAACGGCCAGGAGCAGGAAGACCCGGCGGGCTCGGCGTCGCCGATCGGACGTGTTGACCTGGTCGCTGGAACTCAGCGACGCTCCTCGCGTTGCTTGCATGACAGGCACAGTGTGGCACGCGGGAATGCCATGACCCGCATCTTGCCGATCGCCTCATCACAGGACTCGCAGACGCCGTAGGTGCCGTCGTCGATGCGGCCCAGCGCCCGCTCGATCTGCTCGAGCATCTCTCGCTCGCTGTTCATCAGGGTCAGCTCGTGGTCGCGCTCGAAGCTGGTGGCCCCGAGGTCGGCCTGGTCGTGGCCGGCGCCGTCGCCGGCGTCGCGCATCAGACCGTCGAGCTCGCGCTCCTGGGCCTCCATGATCTCGACCAGGCGGTCACGGTGCACGTGGAGGTCGGCCAGGACCTCGTCGAGCTCGGCCTTCGTCCAGGCGTCCTCGCCCTCCTTGACCCGGAGCGCCGTGGCAGGCGTGTTCTTGGGTGACGCGTTCTTCACCGGGGTCGACCTCTCGCTCGTCGGGCTGGACGTCTTCTTCGCCGGGGCACCCGAGCCGGCCGCAGCCTTCTTGGCCGACGGGGCCTTCTTGGCCAGAGCCGCCTTCTTCGCCGGAGCCGCCTTCTTCGCCGGAGCCGCCTTCTTCACCGGAGCCGCCTTCTTGGCCGGAGCCGCCTTCTTGGCGGGCTCAGACTTCTTGGCGGCGGCCGCCTTCTTGGTCGCCTTCTTCGCAGGCGCGGTCCGGGAGGCGGGAGGCGGGGTGCTCACCTCGACGGGCGCCTCCCCCGCACCGGACAGCCCGACGACCCGTCGCGCCACGGCGGCGGCCGATCCGGCCAGGGACTTCCGAGCACTGCCAGCCATGGAGCACGCCCCTTTGACAAGAAAAGGATGTGGCAGATGCCACATGCTGGGTAGGGACAGTAACCCCTGGGGGGTCGCCACTCAACCCGCCCGACGCAGCGTCTCACCGGCAAGCAGAACGGCTGGCTCCCCGGGGGGAGCCAGCCGTTGCGTTGCCGATCGGGTGAGGGAGTCTCAGCCCTCGTCGTCGCCCAGGATGGAGCGGAGGCGCTTGGGAGCCACCACGCCTTCTCCGGGCGAGGGGTTCTCCAGGCTCCCGGTGCCCTCGAGGGCCTCCAGCTGCTGGGTGAAGTAGGTCTTGAGCCGCGAGCGGTACTCGCGCTCGAAGGACCGGAGGGTCTCCACCTCGCCGTTGAGCTTGTCCCGCTCCTTCTCGAGGTCGCCGAACATCTGCTGGCGACGCTCCGCGGTCTCGGAGTCGAGCATCTGCGCGCGCTGGCGGGCCTCGGCCTCCATGCGGTCGGAGTTGGTCTTCGACTCGGCCTCGAGGCGCTCGGCCTTGGTGCGCGCCTCGCCCACGATGCGGTCCGCCTCGTTCTTCGCGGCATCGACGAGCTCGTCGGCGTTGCGGGTGGCGATCTCCAGCAGCCGCGCGGCGGCGTTGGAGGCGTCGGGCACCGTCTCGACCTTGATGGTCTCCACGGCGGGCGCCGGGGCGGCGGCCACCGGCTCAGGGGCCCGCACGGGCTCCGGCACGGGCTCCGGCTCCGGCGCCCTGACCGGCTCCGGGGTGACGGCGAACGGCGAGGGGGCGGGGGCCCCGGCGCCGGCCTTCTGCGCGGCCGAGAGCTTGGCCCTCAGGTCGTCGTTCTCCTTGGTCAACCGGGCAAGCTCTGCCTCGACCTCGTCCAGGAACTGGTCGACCTCCCCCATGTCGTATCCCTCGCGGAGACGGACAGGAGTAAAGCGCTTGTTGCTCACGTCCTCAGGCGTCAGCGGCATGACCTCACCCAATCTCTTCGTCGGCAAACTTGTGGTGCTGCTGTTGGAACAATAGCGCCCGTGGGGCCACCGTGTTCAGGGACCCGTGTGGCTGGTGGTTCCCAGGCGGTCAGGCACCCACGACGCCGAAGGTGCGGCCGACCACCCAGAGCAGCAGATAGGCGGCCAGCAGGACGAGCATGAAGCTCAGGTCGAGGGCCACCGAGCCCAGCCGGACGGGCGGCACGAAGCGCCGCACCGCCTTGATCGGCGGGTCGGTGAGGGTGTACACGACCTCGAGCACGACCAGCAGGGGCCCCTTGGGGGACCACTGGCGCGCGAAGACCTGGACCCAGTCGACCACGAAGCGGACGAACATCAGGGCCAGGAAACACCACAGGACGGCGTACAGGACCGTTCCGATGACAACCACCGGGGCGCCTCAGCTCTGGTTGAAGAAACCGCCCTCGACGAGGCGTTCCTTCTCCTCGGCCGCGACGGTCACGTTGGGGGGCGAGAGGAGGAAGACCTTGTTGGTGATCCTCTCGATGGTCCCCCGGGTGGCGAAGACCAGCCCCGCCGCGAAGTCGACCAGGCGCTTGGCGTCGGAGTCGTCCATCTCGGAGAGGTTCATGATCACCGGGATGCCCTCCCGGAACTGCTCACCGACGGTGCGCGCCTCGTTGTAGGTACGGGGGTGCAGCGTGGTGATTCGACTCAACTCGTGGACCGTTCCAGGGTCGGGGACCGGCGCCGGACGGCGCCGCTCGGTGAGGTCGGCGACCGGGGCGGGCTGGCGCTCGCGCGCGGGCACCCGCTCCTCGACCCGGCCGTTGACCGTGCTGGTCTGGGCTTCGTGGTCATCGGCGGCGTAGTCGTCGTACCGTCCGGTGTCCTCGAGCAGGCCGAGGTACTCGCCGATCCTGCGCATCGCGCCGCTCATGACAATTTCCTCCGGTACGTCGTGGCGCCCCACAGGGGCACGATCCTCTTCTCGGACATTACAAGACCTCCGGCCTGGGACCCAGGACCGCGGAGCCGACACGCACGTGTGTCGCCCCGTGCGCGATGGCGGCCTCCAGGTCGGCACTCATCCCCGCCGACAGCTGGGTCGCGCCGGGGTGCTCGGCGAGGAAGGACTCCCTCACCCGGGCGAGACGCTCGAACGCCCGGGCCGGCTCCTCGCCCAGCGGAGCGACGGCCATCAGGCCGGCCAGCCGCAGGTGGTCGTGGGCCGCTGCCCGGTCGGCCAGGGCGGCGAGCTCGTCGGGGGCGACCCCGGACCGGTGGGTTGCCCCGGGCCCGTCGAGGCTGACCTGCAGCAGCACGTCGAGCCGGCGGCCGGCGCGCTCGGCGCCGCGGTCCAGCGGCCCGAGGAGCCGCGGGCGGTCCACGGACTCCACGACGTCGGCGTAGGCGGTCACCGCCGCGGCCTTGTTGCTCTGCAGCCCGCCGATGAAGTGCCACCTCAGGTCCAGGTCGTCCAGCTCGGCCGACTTGGCGGCCGCCTCCTGGTGCCGGTTCTCCCCCACCTCCCGGACCCCCAGCTCGTGGAGCAGCCGCACGTCGGCGGCCGGGAAGAACTTGGTGACCACCACGAGCGTCACCTGGTCGTCGCGGCCGGCCGCGGCGCGAGCGCGGTCGATGCGCTCGCCCACCACGCCCAGGTTGGCGCTCAGCTCCTCGCGCCGGCTCATGCGCACCACACCAGGCCCGCGAACCGGCCGGCGCGGTCGCCGTCGCGTCGGTAGGAGTGCAGCTCCGGGTCCTCGCGCGTGCACCGGCCGACCTCCACCACCTCGGCGCCCGCCCGCACGAGCTGGGCGCGCACCCCCGCCCCGATGTCGAGGGCGGGGGTGCCCCAGGAGGTCTCGGCGAAGGACTCGGGGACGCGCCGGGCGACCTCGTCGCGCATCGCCTCGGGGACCTCGTAGCAGCGTCCGCAGACGTGGGGGCCCAGCCACGCCACCAGGCGCTCGGCGCCGAGCGCACGCATCGCGTCGACCGCGCGGGCGACCACCTCGAGCACCATGCCCGGGCGCCCGGCGTGGACGGCACCCACCACACCGGCGTCCGGGTCGGCCAGGACCACCGGGACGCAGTCGGCGACGCGGACCATCAGGCCGAGCCCGGGTGTGTCGGAGACCAGCGCGTCCCCGGTGGGGACCTCGTCGGGCACCATCGGCCCGGTGGCCCGGACCACCTCGGCGCCGTGCACCTGGGTCAGCCGGGCGAACGGCACGCCCGCCGCCTCCTCCACCTCGGCGAGGGCGTCGGGGAAGCCGGGCCGCAACCCCTGGAGGTCGCGGGACGCGCCGGTGAAGGCGACGTCGACCCGCTTGCGGGTGACGTCGCCCTCACGGGAGTCGCGGTAGACGAACACGGCCTACTTCAGGAAGTCGGGGATGTCGAGGTCGTCGTCCTCGAACTCGACCTGCCGCGACGGGCGGGGGCGGGTGGCGGGAGCGGCCTCGCGCGCCGGGGACTGGCGCGCCCCACCGGACTCACCGGCGCCGCGGCCCTCGCCCTCGGCGGAGGCCTGTGCCATCGCCGGGCTGGGCGTCCGGCGCTCGGGGGCGTCGGCCTGGCGACCGGAGTCGCGACCCTGGGGGGCCGGGACGGCGGGCCGGGCCTGGGACTGCTGCGACTGCACCGACGGACGGTTGAAGCCGGAGCTGTTCTCCCGCCGCTTCGGCATCCCGCCGTCGAAGCCGGCCGCGATCACCGTGACCCGGACCTCGTCGCCGAGGGCGTCGTCGATGGTGGCCCCGAAGATGATGTTGGCCTCCGCGTGGGCGGCCTCGGAGACCAGGGCCGCGGCCTCGTTGATCTCGAAGAGCCCCAGGTCGGACCCACCCGCGATGGAGAGCAGCACGCCGTGGGCGCCCTCGATCGAGGCCTCCAGCAGCGGGCTGGAGACGGCCATCTCGGCAGCCGCGACGGCACGGTCCTCGCCACGGGCCGAGCCGATCCCCATCAGCGCGGAGCCGGCGTTGGCCATCACGGACTTGACGTCGGCGAAGTCGAGGTTGATCAGGCCGGGGGTGGTGATCAGGTCGGTGATCCCGGAGACACCCTGGAGCAGCACCTGGTCGGCCTGCTTGAAGGCGTCGAGGATCGAGACGTTGCGGTCGCTGATCGAGAGCAGGCGGTCGTTGGGGATCACGATGAGGGTGTCGACCTCTTCGCGCAGCTGGCTGATGCCCTCCTCCGCGGAGTTGGCCCGCCGGCGTCCCTCGAACGCGAACGGCCGGGTCACCACCCCGATGGTCAGGGCGCCCAGGGAGCGGGCGATGCGCGCCACGACGGGGGCGCCGCCGGTGCCGGTGCCGCCGCCCTCGCCGGCCGTCACGAAGACCATGTCGGCCCCCTTGATGACCTCTTCGATCTCGTCGGCGTGGTCCTCGGCGGCCCGGGCCCCCACGTCGGGGTTCGCCCCGGCACCGAGACCGCGGGTGAGCTCGCGGCCGATGTCGAGCTTCACGTCGGCGTCGCTCATGAGCAAGGCCTGGGCGTCGGTGTTGATCGCGATGAACTCGACGCCCTTGAGGCCGACCTCGATCATCCGGTTGACGGCGTTGACGCCACCACCACCGATGCCCACGACCTTGATGATCGCCAGGTAGTTCTGGGCTGCTGCCACGGTCTACGCCTTCCTTGGTCCGGACCCCTCCCGGGGGCCCTCGGTGGTCTGTGGTGGAGAGGAACGAGATCGCCCTCGCTCGGATCGGGTGCGGAACCCTAACCGTGAGCCTGAGGGTTATAGTTATGTCAACCTCGCGTTGGAGAAGACACTAAGCAGACGCGTCCCCGATCGACGCACCAACACGCCGCCGACGCGCGTGAAATGCACACGGACCGATGACGTCTCGGTCACCGCGGGCCGGACGCCGGGAGCAGGCCGGGGCTCAGCCGGAGGTGACGGGCTGGCCGGGCACGCTGACGTCGTAGCGCTGGGCCTCCCGGGCGCGCAGCAGCGCCGCCAGCACCTCCGCCTTCTGCTCCGACTCCTCCGCGGAGCCCCAGAGCACCACCCGCGCGTCGCGCAGCACCAGGGAGATCTGGTCGACGGTCTCGACGTCGACGTGGTCGACCCGCCCGGCGATGTCGGCCGGCAGCGCCGCGATCACCTCGGCCCCCTCCTCGAGCGCGTCCTGACCCGGCTCCCCCACCATCAGCACCCGCGGGAGTCCGGCGGGCGCCTTGCGGTACTGGGTGAAGACCACGCCCTCGCGGTCGAGCCCGCGCAGGGTGCCGCCCAGGTCGACCACGGCGATCGCCACCCGCTCGTCGACCTCGACGAGGACCTCGTCGGGCCACTGGCGCCGCACCCGGGCCCCACGCACCTCCGCCAGGGTCTCGACCCGGCGCCGGATCGCGTCGAGATCCAGGCGGGCCAGCGGCGCACCCGCCTCGATGCCCGCGGCCTCACGCACCTGCGCGTCCGAGAGGAGCCCCTCGCCGGTGACCTCGACCCGGTCGACGCCCAGCACGTCGGAGAACCACACCAGCCAGGCCCCGGTGGCCAGCAGCGCGACCACGAGCAGGGCCACGCCCAGGCGCCGCCACACCCCCCAGCGGCGGGCCCACTGACGGCGCAGGAAGCGCCGGCGGGTCCGCTCCGCGGGAGGCAGGTCGCCGGCCCGGCCGAGTAGCCGGACCATCAGTCCCCGGCCCCGGCCAGGAGCTCGAGGACGCGCGGCCCCAGGTCGGTGACCGAGCCGGCGCCCAGGGTCACCACGAGGTCGCCCGGACGCGCGCGCCGCACCAGCTCGGCCGGCACGTCGTCGAAGCCGGGGACGAAGGCGACCCGGTCGGCCGGCAGCGGGCAGGCCCGGGCCACCAGCTCGCCGGTGACCTCGGGGTCCGGGTCCTCGCGCGCGACGTAGACGTCGAGGACGACCACCTCGTCCGCAGCCCCGAGCGCCTCACCCATCTGCGGGCCGAAGATGCGGGTCCGCGAGACCAGGTGGGGCTGGAAGGCGACCACCACGCGTCCTTCCCCGGCCACCGCGCGGGCGGCCTGGAGGTCGCCGGCGATCTCGACGGGGTGGTGGGCGTAGCTGTCGTAGACGCGGACACCGCCCGCCTCGCCCTTGAGCTCCATCCGCCGGCGGGTGCCGGTGAACCCCGAGAGCCCGCGGACGAGGTCGTCGAAGGCGAAGCCGAGCCGCAGCCCCGCGCCCAGGGCCGCGGCGGCGTCGAGCACGTAGTGGCGCCCGGGGATCTGCAGCCGCAGCCGCCCGAGCTCGGTGCCGTCGCGCACCACCGTCGCCGAGGAGCGCGTGCCCTCGAAGCCCACGTCGACCAGGCGCAGGTCGGCCTCCTCGGACTCGCCGACGCCGACGACGTCGAGCCCCCGAGCCCTGGCCTCCCGGGCGAGCGAGGCGGCGCCGGGGTCGTCGACGACGCAGACCAGGAACCCGTCGGGGTCCAGGCGGTCCAGGAAGTCGGAGAACGCCGCGCGGTAGGCCTCCTCGGTGCCGAAGTGGTCGAGGTGGTCGGCCTCCACGTTGGTCACCACCGCGCCGTGGGGGCGGTAGACCAGGAACGCGCCGTCGCTCTCGTCGGCCTCGGCGACGAAGAGGTCGCCGGACCCCTGCTGGGCGTTGGTCCCGGTGGCCGCCAGGTCGCCCCCCACGGCGTACGTCGGGTCGGCGCCGGCCGCCTGCAGGGCGACGGTCAGGAGCGAGGTGGTGGTCGTCTTGCCGTGGGTGCCGGCCACCGCGATGGTGCGCCGGCCGGCCATCAGCGAGGCGAGCCCGGCCGAACGGGGCAGGACCCGGAGCCCGCGGGCCAGCGCCGCCACGACCTCCGGGTTGTCCTCGCGGACCGCGGTGGAGACCACCAGGGTGTCGGCGTCCCCCAGGTGCGCGGCGTCGTGACCCACGTGGACCACGGCACCGAGCTCGGCGAGCCGGTCCAGGGTCGGGGAGGCGGAGCCGTCGCTGCCGGAGACCTGGATCCCGCGGGCCAGCATCAGCCGCGCGATGGCGGAGAGGCCGGCGCCGCCGATGCCGACGAAGTGCACCCGGCCGAGCTCGTCGGCGGGCAGCAGCTGATCGGGCACGGGGAGCTTCACCTTGCGGCCTCCAGGATCATCCGGGCGAGCCGCTCGTCGGCGTCCAGGGTGACGGCCGCCGCCGCTGCGATCCCCATGTCGTGCAGGCGCTCGGCGTCGGTGAGCAGCCCGGGCAGGGTGGCGCGCACCCACTCGGGGGTGAGAGCGGCGTCGGCGACCAGGAGCCCCCCGCCGGCGTCGACGACGGGCCGGGCGTTGAGCGCCTGCTCGCCGTTGCCGATCGGCAGCGGGACGAAGACGGCCGGCAGGCCCACGCCGGAGACCTCGGTGACCGTGTTGCTGCCCGCGCGGCACAGCACGGCGTCCGCGGCGGCGTAGGCCAGGTCCATCCGGTCGACGAAGTGCCGCACCACGTAGGGCACCTCGCCCACCGGGGCGAGCGCCTCCTGCTTGGGCCCGACCACGTGGAGCACCTGGACGCCGGCCGCGGCGAGGTCGGAGGCGGCGCTCAGCACGGCCGCGTTGATGCGGGCCGCCCCCTGGGAGCCGCCGGTCACCAGCAGCACCGGGAGGTCGGACCGGAGCCCGAACTCCGCGCGGGCCTGCGCCCGCAGGGCCGGCCGGTCCAGGGTCGAGATCATCCGGCGCACCGGCAGGCCCGTGTGGACGGCGTGCGGGAGGTCGGTGTCGGGGAAGCTGGTCGCCACGTGGCGGGTCAGCCGCGCCCCGAGGCGGTTCGCGATCCCCGGCAGGGCGTTGCCCTCGTGCACCACCAGCGGGAGGCGACGGGACCTGGCGGCCAGGTAGGCGGGGACCGAGACGTAGCCGCCGAACCCGACCACCACGTCGGGACGCACCCGGTCGACGATCTCCACCGCGGCCCGGCGCGCGGCCAGCAGGCGCGCCGGCGTGCGCAGCAGGTCGGGTCCCGGACGGCGCGGCAGGGGTACCCGCGGCACCACCTCCAGGGGGAGGCCGGCCTCGGGGATCAGCCGGGCCTCGAGGCCCGTGCTGGTCCCCAGGCAGGTGATCCGGGTGGCGGGCTCGAGCCGCCGCAGGGCGTCGGCGGTGGCGAGCAGGGGCGAGGTGTGGCCGGCAGTTCCCCCGCCGGCGAGCAGGACGCGCATATCCGTTCCAGACTAGGCGGTGCCGCGGCCGGTCGGAGACGCGGCCGCCACCCCGGTGGTCGGAGAGTGACGGCGGGCCGCGAGGGCCGCGGCGGCCTCCGGCTCGCGGCGGGCGAACCCGATGAGGAGGCCGAGGGCGACCAGGGACGGCAGCAGGGCCGACCCGCCGTAGGAGATGAGGGGCAGCGGGATCCCGATGACCGGCAGCAGCGCCAGCACCATCCCGACGTTGATGATCATCTGGCCCAGCAGCCACACCACGATCCCGAAGGTGGCGTAGCGCACGAAGGGGTCGGCGGTGGCCACCGCGACCCGGGTCGCCGCGTAGGCGATGGTCAGGAAGAGCAGGATCACCAGCAGCGTCCCGACCAGGCCGAGCTCCTCGCCGAGCACCGCGAAGATGAAGTCGGTGTGCGCCTCCGGCAGGTCGCCCCACTTCTGGGTCGAGCCGCCGATCCCCTGCCCCAGCCAGCCGCCCGTGGAGAGGGCGTAGAGGCCGTGGGCGGGCTGCCACCCGGTGTCGTGGTAGTCCTTGAACGGGTCGACGAAGTTGGTCAGCCGCTCGCGGCGCTCCACACTCGTGGAGGCCAGGTAGAGGGCGACCACCCCGACCACCGAGCTGGAGAAGACGAAGAGCCGGCTGGGCGCCCCCACGATCCACAGCATGGCCAGCAGGATCGCGAAGAGGACCAGCGCCGTGCCGAGGTCCCGCCCGATGACGACCAGCACGATGACGGCCAGGATGCCGGGCACGACCGGGACCATGACGTGGTGGAGCTGGTCGAGGCGCCGTTCCTTGTGGGCGTACACGTGGGCCGCCCACAGCACGATCGTCAGCTTGGCGATCTCGGAGGGCTGCACGGAGAAGGGTCCGACGCCGAGCCAGTTGGTGTTGCCGTTGACGGTGATGCCCAGGCCCGGCACCTGCACCAGGCCGAGCAGCACCACCGAGACACCGAGCCCGGGCCAGGCCAGGCGCCTGATCGCGGCGTACGGCATCCGCGAGGCCACCCAGGCGGCGGGGATGCCGATGGCGACCCACAGCAGCTGTCGCTTCACGATGGCGTAGGAGTCGTCGTAGAACTTGAAGGAGCGCACGCTGGAGGCGCTGAGCACCATGATCAGGCCGATGGTCAGCAGCAGCGCCGAGGCCCCCAGCAGCAGGTAGTAGGAGGTGAGGGGCCGGTCCATCGCGTGCCGCAGGGTCCTCCCCCACGACGTGAGGCTGCGCGAGGCGACGTGGTCGGGGTTCGCGGTGGTCATCTGCGTTCCCCTCTCACCGGTCCGTCTCAGTCCTCGTGCCCGCCTCTGCGCCGCACGGCCGCGGCGAAGGCATCGCCCCGGGCTCCGTAGCCGGGGAACATGTCCATGGACGCGCATCCCGGCGCCAGCAGGACGGTGTCGCCCGGGCGGGCGAGTCCGGCTGCCGCGTCGACGACACGCTCCATGGGATCTCCAGTCTCCCCGTCCCCTATCTCGATGACAGGCACATCGGGCGCGTGTCGCGAAAGCGCGTCCGCGATCACCCGACGGTCCCGGCCGAGCAGCACCACGCCCCGCAGCCGGCCCGCGACCGAGCGCACCAGGTCGTCGAAGTGGGCCCCCTTGGCCAGCCCGCCGGCGACCCACACCACCGGGTCGTAGGCCTGGAGCGAGGACAGGGCGGCGTGCGGGTTGGTGGCCTTGGAGTCGTCGACCCAGGTGACGGAGTCGAGGGTCGCGACGTGCTCGATGCGGTGGCCGTCCGGGCGGAAGGCGCGCAGCCCGTCGCGGACCGCGGCCTGGGAGACCCCGTGGGCGCGGGCCAGCGCGGCGGCGGCCAGGGCGTCGGCGACGAAGTGCGGCGCCCGGGAGGCCAGGTCGTCGAGGGTGCACAGCTCGGCCGCGCTGGAGCCGCGCTCGGCGATGAACGCCCGGTCGGCGAGGATCTCGTCGACGAGCCCGAGCATGCCGACCCCGGGCACCCCGAGGGTGAAGCCGATCGCCCGCGCCCCCTCGACGACGTCGGCCTCCTCGACCATCCGCCGGGTCCGCTCGTCGGCCACGTTGTAGACGCAGGCGCGCTGGACCTGGTCGTAGATCTTCGCCTTGTCGGCGGCGTAGTCCTCCATGGAGGAGTACCAGTCGAGGTGGTCCTCGGCGAGGTTGAGGACCGCGGCCGACTCGGCGCGCACCGAGGAGGTGTAGTGCAGCTGGAAGCTGGAGAGCTCGACCGCGATCACGTCGTAGGGCTCGGGGTCCATGACCACCTCGACCAGCGGGAGGCCGACGTTGCCGGCGGCGACCGAGCGCAGCCCGGCGGCGCGCAGGATCGAGTCGAGCATCTGGACGGTGGTCGTCTTGCCGTTGGTGCCGGTGACAGCGAGCCACGGCGCCGGGGCCTCGGGGTGCCGCAGCCGCCAGGCGAGCTCGACCTCGCCCCAGACCGGGATGCCGCGCGCGTGCGCCTGCACGATCAGGGGGGCGTCGGGGCGCCAGCCGGGCGAGACGACCAGGAGGTCGGCGTCGGCGGGCAGCCGGTCGGTGCTCCCCTCGCCCAGGCGGACGTCGGCGCCGAGGACCTCGAGCAGCTCGGCCCGCTCCTCCTTCTCGGCCGACGAGGTCTCGTCGAGGGCGACGACGCCCGCGCCGAGGTGGTTGAGGTTGTCCGCGGCGGCGAAGCCGGAGACGCCGAAGCCGGCGACGACGGCGCGGACGCCGTCCCAGGAGTCGGTGCGTCCGAGAGAGGTCGGGTCGTGGCCGCTCATCCGATGCCCGCCACCCACTCGGCGTAGAAGATGCCGAGGCCGGCGGCCACGGCCAGGCCGGTGATGATCCAGAAGCGGATCACCACCGTGACCTGCTCCCACCCGAGCATCTCGAAGTGGTGGTGCAACGGCGCCATCCGGAAGATCCGCCGCCCCTTGGTGATCTTGAAGAAGCCCACCTGGAGCATCACCGAGAGCGTCTCGATCACGAACAGGCCGCCGATGACCACGAGCAGCAACTCGGTCCGGGTGAGGATCGCCAGGCCGGCGAGGGCGCCGCCGAGCGCCAGGGAGCCGGTGTCGCCCATGAAGATCTGGGCCGGCGAGGCGTTCCACCACAAGAACCCGAAGCAGGCTCCCATGATCGCCGCCGAGACCACCGCCAGGTCGAGCGGATCTCGGACCTCGTAGCAGGTGCTGCCCTGCTGGATCGAGCAGGACTGGTTGTTCTGCCAGATGTTGACCAGCGTGTAGGCGGCGAAGACCACCGTGCAGGCCCCGGTGGCCAGCCCGTCGAGCCCGTCGGTCAGGTTGACGGCGTTGCTGAAGCCGGTGATCAGGAACCAGATGAAGACCAGCAGCAGGGCGGTCGGGACCACCCAGGAGTCGAAGTCCCGGATGAAGGAGATGTGCCGCGAGGCGGGTGTCTCCCCCCGCTCGTCCTCCAGCATCGGGGAGAGCGCGAGCCATCCGAAGACCAGCGCGACGACCGTCTGCCCGATCATCTTGGCCTTGCTGCGCAGGCCCAGGCTGCGTTGCTTGACGATCTTGATGAAGTCGTCGAGGAACCCCACCGTCCCGAGCCCGACGAAGAGGAAGAGCAGCAGCAGCGCGGAGGCGGTCGGCACCTGGCCGGTGATCAGCTTGGCGAGGAAGTAGGCCACCACCGAGGCCCCGATGATGACGATGCCGCCCATGGTGGGCGTGCCGCGCTTGGTGTGGTGGGTCGTGGGCCCGTCGTCGCGGATCTCCTGACCGTAGCCGCGCTTGGACAGCACGGTGATCGCCACCCGGGTGCCGAGCAGCGAGAAGATGAGGGCGAGTCCGCCTGCGAACAGGATGGCTCTCATCGAGCAGCGTTCCCTTCCTCGAGAAGTCCGTCCGCGATGTGCTCGAGCTCCGCACCGCGTGATGCCTTGATCAGGACCGCATCCGCGGTCCCCACATTCTCCCGCACCCAGGCCAGCGCCTCGTCACGGGTCTGGGTCGTCACCGCCGCGCCCCGCCAGCCGGGGTCGCGCCGGGCACCCTCGGCGATCGCCGCGGCCGCGGCACCCACCGTGACGAGCACGTCGACGCCGGCGGCCGCGGCGGCGGCCCCGACCCGCTGGTGCTGGGCCACGGCGTCGTCGCCCAGCTCGCGCATCTCCCCCAGCACCGCGACCGTCCGCCCCGTCCGGGCGGCCCCGAGGTGGCGCAGGGACTCCAGCGCGGCCTCCATCGACTCCGGGTTGGCGTTGTAGGCGTCGTTGACCACCAGCAGGCCGTCGGAGCGGCGGTGCAGCTCCATCCGCCACCGCGAGGCCGCGACCGAGGCGCTGAGCCGCTCGGCCACGTCGTCGAGCCCCACCCCGACCGCCAGCGCCATGGCGCCGGCGGCGAGGGCGTTGTCGACCTGGTGCGGCCCCAGCTGGGAGAGCCTGACGGGGCGCCACCGACCCTGGTGGCCGATCTCGAAGGAGGCGCGGCCGAGCTCGTCGAAGGTGAGCCCGCGCACCCCCACGTCGCCCTCGACCCCGAAGGTCAGCACCCGGGCGCGGGTCCGCGGCGCCATGGCCGCCACCAGCTCGTCGCCGGCGTTGAGCACCGCCGTCCCGTCGGGGGGCAGCGCCTCGACGATCTCGCCCTTGGCCAGCGCGATCCGTTCCCGGCTCCCGAACTCGCCCAGGTGGGCGGTGCCCACGTTGAGGACCGCCGCCACCCGCGGCGGGGCGATGGCGCACAGGGTGGCGATGTGACCGACACCGCGGGCGCCCATCTCCACCACCAGGAACCGGGTCGCGGGCGTGGCCCGCAGCACCGTGAGCGGCACGCCCAGCTCGTTGTTGAAGTTCCCGGCGGTGGCCACCGTGGCGCCCTCGCCGGCCAGCACCTGGGCCAGGTAGTCCTTGGTGCCTGTCTTGCCCTGGGAGCCGGTCAGCGCGAGCACGGTCGTGCCGGGCAGCCGGTCGACCAGGTGGCGCGCCAGCCGGCCGAGCGCCACCACCGAGTCGGGGACGACGACCCCCGGCACGCCGACGTCGCGGGTGCCCAGGTAGGCGGCCGCACCGGCGGCGACGGCGGCGGCCGCGTGGTCGTGGCCGTCGGAGCGCTCCCCCGCGACGGCGACGAAGAGGCCGCCCGGCGCCGGCGACCGGCTGTCCAGGAAGGCCTCCCCCGTCACCACGGTGGCGGAGGGGTCCGCGGGCCCCACGACCCGCCCGTCGAGCACCGCCGCGATCTCCCGCAGAGTCATCTCGATCACAGTGCTGCCAGCTCCTCACGGACCACGACACGATCGTCGAAGGGATGGACCACGCCGTCGACCTCCTGGCCGGTCTCGTGCCCCTTGCCGGCCACCAGCACGATGTCGCCGGGAGCGGCGCGACGCAGGACCTCCCGGATCGCGCGGCGCCGGTCGCCGACCTCGAGCACCTCGGCGCGCGCCCCGTCCGGCACCCCGGCCAGGACGGCGCGGCGGATCGCCGCCGGGTCCTCGCTGCGCGGGTTGTCGTCGGTCACCACGAGCACGTCGGCCAGGCGGGCCGCGATCTCCCCCATCAGCGGGCGCTTGCCCGGGTCACGGTCCCCGCCGGCGCCGAGCACCACCAGGACCCGCCCGTCGGTCAGCGGCCTCAGCGTGCGCAGCGTGGCCTCGACGGCGTCCGGCTTGTGCGCGTAGTCGACGACCACGGCGAAGTCCTGCCCCTCCTCGATGCCCTCCAGGCGGCCCGGGACCCCCGGTCCGGAGAGCAGGGCGCCGGCGACGAGGGCCGGGTCGTAGCCCGCCTCGGCGCAGGAGGCGAGAGCGGCCAGCGCGTTGCTCACGTTGAAGTCGCCCGCCAGCGGCACCCCGGCGGCCACCTCCACCCCGCCCGGTCCCAGCACCGTGAAGGTGGAGCCGTGGGCCGTGGTCGTCACGTCCACCGCCCGCCAGTCGGCCTCGGCCCCGGCGGCGGAGAAGGTGCGCAGCGGGATCTCGACCGTCCCGGCCAGCCGGCGGCCGTGGGCGTCGTCGACGTTGACCAGGGCCAGCCGGGCCCGCTCGGGGGTGAAGAGCGCGGCCTTGGCGGCGAAGTAGTCCTCGAGGTCGTGGTGGAAGTCGAGGTGGTCGCGGCCCAGGTTGAGGAAGGTGGCCACGTCGAAGACCAACCCGTCGACCCGGCCCATCACCAGCGCGTGGCTGGAGACCTCCATGGCGCAGACCTCCACCTCCCGCTCCCGCATCAGGGCCAGCAGTGCCTGCAGGTCCGGTGCCTCGGGAGTGGTCAGCGTGGTCGCGACGTCGTGGCCGGCGATGCGGGTGCCGACGGTGCCGATCACGGCGGCACCCACCCCGGCGGCGTGCAGGGCGCCCTCGGCCAGGCGGGTGGTGGTGGTCTTGCCCTGGGTGCCGGTGACCCCGATCATCCGCAGCCCCGCGGCGGGGTCGCCGTAGACGTGGGCGGAGAGCTCCCCCAGGACGCGACGCGGCTGCTCCACCACGAGGGTCGGCACGTCGACCTCCATCAGGCCGACGCCCTCGGCGTCGGTGAGCACCGCCACGGCCCCGGACGCCACGGCCGCGGCGGCGTACCGGGCACCGTGCACCCGGGATCCCGGCAGCGCGGCGTAGAGGTCGCCCGGCCGGACCCGGGCCGTGCTCAGGGTCAGCCCGGTCACCGTGGTGCGTCCCTCGCCCAGCACCCGCGCCGCGACATGGGTGCCGAGCCACTCGGCGAGCTCGGCCAGGGTCGAGCTCTCGGGCCGCAGGGGTCTCGTCGTCTCACTGCCCATCACGGGGACACTAGCGCCGACGTGGTCCGGGGTCACCACTCCACCGGGAGCTGCGACGGCTTCGAGCCCGTGGGCGGCACCCGGTAGCGGGAGAGCAGGTAGCCCATGATGCGGGAGAAGACCGGGCCGGCCACCGAGCCGCCGCCGCCGTCGACGGCCGGGTTGTGGATGACAACGTAGACGGTGAAGCGCGGGTCGTCGGCCGGGGCGAAGCCGCCGAAGGACAGCGAGAACGAGCCGTCGTAGCAGCCGCACTCGGGGTCGACCCGCTGGGCGGTGCCCGTCTTGCCGGCCACCCGGTAGCCCGGGACCTGGGCCCGCGGCGCCACGCCGGCCTCGGGGTCGACCACCCGCTCCATCATCTTGGCGGTCTGCCGGGCGGCCCGGCGGGAGACCACCCGCTCGCGCGTGGCCACGTCGGTGCCGACCACGGTGCCGTCGTCGGCGGTGGCGGTGCCCTGGACCAGGCTGGGAGACACGCGCACCCCGTCGTTGGCGATGGTGTTGACCGCCGCCGTCATCTGCACGGCGTTGACCGAGAGCGACTGCCCGAAGGCGATGCGGTCCTTGGTCTGGGAGGTCATCACGTCACCGGACGGGAGCAGCCCGCGGGTCTCGCCGCGGACGCCCACCCCGGTCTTGGCGCCGAGGCCGAAGCGGGTCAGGTAGCCGGCCAGCTCGGCCGGGGTGAACTGGTCGGCAGCGAGCACGGTGCCGATGTTGGAGGACTTGGCGATGACCCCGGCCATGGTCAGCTTGATGGTGCCGTGGTCGAACCAGTCGTTGATCACGCGGTCCTGCCGGGCCAGGCTGGAGGGCACCTTGATCCGGGTGCGGGCGGTGACCTTGCCGGCGTCCACCAGGGCCGCCGCGGTGAGGACCTTCTGCACCGAGCCCGGCTCGTAGACGTCGCTGAAGGCCCGGGAGCCCAGGTCGGCCTCGTCGCTCTCGGTCGGGGCGTTGGCGTCGAAGGTGGGGACGTCGGCCACGGCGAGCAGGTGGCCGCTGCGGGTGTCCATGACCACCGCGGCCGCACTCTCGGCCTGGTAGGCCTCCAGCTGCTCGCCCAGCACCTTCTGGACGAACCACGACAGGTCGCGGTCCAGGGTGGTGCGCAGCGGCTCGCCGTTGTCGGGCTTGGTGACCGAGCGCTCCCCCAGCGGCACCCGGTGACCGCTCCCGACGGTGTAGCGCGCCTTGCCGTCGGTGCCGGAGAGCTGGGCGTCGAAGGTCCGCTCCAGGCCGCCGAGCGGCTCGTCCACGCCCATGAAGCCGACCAGGTTGGCGGCCACGTCGCCCGCGGGGTAGTCGCGGACCGGGTCGTCACGCAGGCTGATCCCCTTGAAGCCCTGCGCCTTGACCAGTGCCACGACCCGGTCGGCCTCGGTGGCGGGCACCCGCCGGTCGATGTACTCGAAGCGGCTGCCCTCCTCGCGCAGGCGCTCCAGGACGGTGAAGTAGTCGACCCCCAGCTCGTTGCTCAGCAGGGTGGCCAGCGCCGGGGCGTCCTCGGCGGTCATCTTCGGGTCGGCCACGACCATGCGACCGGTGACCGACCCGGCCAGCGGCTCGCCGCGGCGGTCGAGGATCTGGCCACGGGCGGCGGGCAGCGTGACGTCGATGACGCCCTCCGCGGCGGCCATCTGCGCGTACGAGCGGGGGTCGATGCCCTGGAGCTGGACCAGCCGCCCGCCGAAGACCGAGAGCACCATGGCGATGAGCACGAAGCCGAACCGCAGGCGGAACATCGGCGAGCCGCGGCGGCTCAGCCGACCCGACCGTCGACTCCGCGGAGCCGGGGGCGGACCGGGGGTGCTGGACACGGGAGCTCTCCTTCGAACGACTGCTGCTCATTGATACCCGGCCCGGGACGCCGTGGCGCTCAGGCGGCGGCCGTGTCGGCTCTTTCCTTGTGGGAGTCGCACCACAGCCGTAGGCCACCACGGCGGGCAGGGCTCACGGAGCGGGCGGCGCCTCGACGAACTCGACCGAGGGACGCAGGCCGGCGGGCAGCCCCGGCGGCCGCGGGGTCAGGCGCAGCCCGTCCTCGGGGGTCGCGGGGCCGGGGGTGCCGACGATCTCGCCGTCCAGGGAGAGGAAGACCGGGGTGCTGGGGATCACCATCCCCATCCGCTGAGCCTGCAGCGCCACCCGCTGGGGGTCGCGCAGGTCGTCGAGCTCCATCCGCAGGGACTGCTCCCGGGCGGCCATCGTGGCCGCCTGCTCGTCGAGGCGGGTCGCGGTGAACGAGGCCTGCTGCATGGAGGTGTTGAACATCAGGAGCCCGATCACCCCGGTCAGCAGGATCACCGAGACCAGGAACACGAACGGGACCCGGGGCGCCTCCCGGCGGGTGGGCGGCACCACGGTGAGGCGGGCCCGCGAGACCGCGGCCTCGCCGATCGAGGCGACGCGGGAGCGGATCTGCACTGCGGGACTGCTCATCTGACTGCTCCTCGGTCGGGTCGGACACGTTCGACGGCGCGCAGGCGGACCGAGGCCGCGCGGGGGTTCTGGGCGATCTCGTGCTCGTCGGCCACCTCGGCACCCCGGGTGACCAGCCGCATGGCGGGCTCGCTGCCCTCCGGGACGAAGGGGAGGTCCTCGGGGACGTCGAGCCGGGTGACCTCGACGAAGGCGCGCTTGACCATGCGGTCCTCCAGCGAGTGGTAGGACTCCACGACCACCCGCCCGCCGACCCCGACCACGGCCAGGGCCGCGGGCAGGGCCCGGCGCAGGACGCCGAGCTCGTCGTTGACCTCCATCCGCAACGCCTGGAAGGTGCGCTTGGCGGGGTGGCCACCGGTGCGTCGCGCGGGTGCCGGGATCTCGTCGTAGAGGAGCTCGACGAGGCGCCCCGACCGGGTGAAGGGCTCCTTCTCCCGCTCCCGGACCACCGCGCCGGCGATCTTGCGGGCGAACTTCTCCTCGCCGTACTCCTTGAGCACCCGGGTCAGCTCGGCGGCCGAGTAGGTGTTGAGCACGTCGGCCGCGGTGAGGCCGGCGCTGCCGTCCATCCGCATGTCCAGCGGCGCGTCCTGGGCGTAGGCGAAGCCCCGCTCCCGCACGTCGAGCTGCATCGAGGAGACACCGAGGTCGAACAGGACGCCGTCGACGTGGTCGAGGCCCTGGTCCGCGACCACCTCCCCGATCTGGTCGTAGACCGCGTGCACGCCGGTGAACCGGTCGGCGAAGGGGGCGAGCCGCTCCCCCGCCATCGCGAGGGCCTCGGTGTCCCGGTCGATGCCGATCACCCGCACGGAGGGGAACCTCTCCAGGACGGCCTCGGTGTGCCCGCCCAGGCCCAGCGTGCAGTCGACCAGGACGGCGCCCTCGCCGCCGAGCGCAGGCGCCAGAAGCGCGACGACCCGGTCCAGCAGGACCGGGACGTGTCGGGAGCCCTCCATGTCCGGTCCTACTCGCCCAGCGTGGTCAGCAGCAGGACGGCGACCACGACGGACGCCGAGGCGAGGAACGAGAAGGCCATCACGGCCAGGGCCTCACGGGCCTGGTCGCGCACCCGGCCCGGCCGGGCCGGGCCGGCCGTGGCGGCGGCATACGTCTTGTGCATGATCTCGACCCTTCACGTGCTGGTCCGGCTGGTTCCCGGATGGTGTGCTTCGCGTGCTGCGACGTCGCAGTGGTCAGGTCCCTGCCCGCTCCCCTCGATGGGAAGACCGTCTGGTGCCGGGGAAGTGACCCCAGAAGGTTCGGTGGGAGCGGGCACGAGACCTGGCCCTGCGCTGTCGCTGTGGAGTTGTGTCACTGGTGGGGCAGGCGGTCGTGCTCAGATGCCGGGGAAGACCTCGTCGCTCAGCTCGGAGAAGACCTGCTCCTGCTCCTCGCTGTAGCTGGCCCACGAGGCCGGATCCCAGATCTCGATCCGGTTCATGGACCCGATCACCACGACGTCCTTGCTGAGGGAGGCGTACTCCCGCAGCACCGGGGGGATCGAGATCCGCCCCTGCTTGTCCGGCACCTCCTGGCTGGCGGCGGCGAACAGCATGCGGACGTAGTCGCGCGTGCCCTTGTTGGTCACCGGGGCCTGGGCCAGGCGCTCGGTGAGCCGACCGAAGTCCTCGAGCGACCAGATGGTGAGGCAACGCTCCTGCCCTCTGGTCACGACGAGTCCCTCCGTCAGCTGGTCCCTGAACTTCGCGGGGAGGAAGAGCCGGCCCTTGTCGTCGAGCTTGGGCGTGTAGGTCCCGAAAAACATCCGGGCACCCCCCTGCAAGTCGACCCTCCACCACTTTCCACCACACTACCCCACGATCCCCCACTTTGAACCAATTTTGGTGAGTTCTCCGGTGGGTCTTCCGCGGGCGGCCGGCCGGGCGGCCGCCGGACGAACACCCCGGGCCGGGACGGCTCGGAGGCCCGAAGTGGAGGAAACGTGCAGGTCAGGGGCGCGTACGGCGGGGTCCGGTGCCGCTGGAGAGGTCGCGGTGGAGCGTGGGTGGGGGACGTGGCCGCGCCGGTGGGGCGAAGTGGAGGGAAAACCGGTGGGGCGAAGTGGAGGGGAAGAAGGCCCCGGGAGCAGGCCCATGCCCGCTCCCCCACCGTTCGACTACCGTGGACGGCTCCAGGGAAGACCGGCGCGCAGCCCGCGTCGCGACGAGGGGAAGACGAGCGTGAGCGTGCCTGCTGCCGGCGGCGCAGATCTCGACACCCTGCAGCGGGTCACCACCCGGGTGCGGGAGAACGTCGAGCGGGTCATCGAGGGGAAGCCGGACGTGGTCACCGCCGCCCTCGTCGTCCTCCTGGCCGAGGGCCACCTCCTCATCGAGGACGTCCCCGGGGTCGGGAAGACCATGCTGAGCAAGGCGCTGGCCCGCAGCATCGACTGCACGGTGCGGCGGATCCAGTTCACCCCCGACCTGCTGCCCTCCGACGTCACCGGCGTCTCGGTCTTCAACCAGGACACCCGGCAGTTCGAGTTCCGCCCCGGGGGCGTCTTCGCCAACATCGTCGTCGGAGACGAGATCAACCGCGCCTCGCCCAAGACGCAGTCGGCGCTGCTGGAGTGCATGGAGGAGCGCCAGGTGACCGTGGACAACACCACCTACCACCTCGAGGCGCCGTTCATGGTGATCGCGACCCAGAACCCCATCGAGATGGAGGGCACCTACACCCTCCCCGAGGCTCAGCGGGACCGCTTCATGGCCCGGGTCTCCGTCGGCTACCCGGTCGCCGCCGCGGAGATCGCGATGCTCGACTCCCACACCAGCCGCAACCCGCTCGACGACCTCGAGGCGGTGACCGACGCCGGGGCGGTGCGCAAGCTGGTCGACATCGTCGGCCAGGTGCACGTCTCGGACGCGGTGCGCCACTACGCGGTCGCCCTGACCACCGCGACCCGGCACTCCCGCGAGCTCAACCTCGGCGCCTCTCCCCGCGCCACCCTCCACCTGGTCCGGGCGAGCAAGGCCGTGGCGGCCCTGGCCGGGCGCGACTACGTGCTGCCCGACGACGTCCACCGCCTCACCGAGCCGGTCCTCGCGCACCGACTGATCCCCACCGTGGAGGCCACCATGAGCGGCCGCACCAGCCAGGCGGTGCTGGCCGAGCTGGTGGCGACCGTCCCGGTCCCGGACCCCGGTCGTGCGTGAGGCCCTCGGCGCCCTGACGCTGCGCGGACGGGCCTTCCTCGCCGGCGGGCTGACCGCGATCGCCTGTGCCGTCGTGCTGGGCCAGTCCTCGCTGGTCCGGGTGGGGATCCTGGTGGCCCTGCTCCCCCTCGTCTCCGCCCTGGTCCTGGCCCGTTCCCGCTACCGGCTCGCCCTGGAGCGGGAGGTCTCGCCCCGGCTGGTCTCCGCCGGGCAGCCGGCCACCGTGTCGCTGACCCTGACCAACGAGGGGCGCACCCCCACCGGCGTGCTGCTGCTCGAGGAGCAGATCCCCTACGTCCTGGGGGGCCGGCCGCGCTTCGTCCTGGAGGGCATCACCCACGGGTGGCGACGGAACGTGACCTACCGGCTGCGCTCGGAGGTGCGCGGCCACTACGAGGTCGGCCCGATGTCGATCCGCGTCACCGACCCGTTCGGCCTGGTGGAGCTGGGCCGGGCCTTCCACACCACTGCCTCCCTGACGGTGACGCCCCGGGTCGCCCCGCTGCCCGCGATCCCGCTCGACGGCGTCTGGTCGGGCGCGGGCGACAACCGTCCTCGCTCGTTCGCCACCGGCAGCGCCGAGGACGTCACCGTGCGCGACTACCGGCGCGGGGACGACCTGCGCCGCGTCCACTGGCCCAGCTCGGCACGGATGGGCGAGCTCATGGTGCGCCGCGAGGAGCAGCCCTGGCAGTCCCGGGCCACCGTGCTCCTGGACAACCGCCTGAACGCCCACCGCGGTCACGGCGCCGCCTCGTCGCTGGAGACGGCCGTCTCGGCCGCGGCGTCGGTCGCCGTGCACCTCGCCCAGCGGGGCTACGCGGTGCGCCTGGTCACCGCCGCCGGCGAGGACCCGAGCACGGCCTGGCACGCCCGCGACTCACGGGCGAACACCGCGCCCCTGCTCGAGGCGCTGGCGGTGGTCGGCCTCGAGCCGCGTCACCTGATGGAGAGCGGCTGGATGTCGGAGGCGGGCCACGGCCTCGTGGTCGCCGTCGTCGGCGCCCTCGACCCGGTCGACCGCCCCTTCCTGACCCGCCTGCACCACCACGCCGGGACCGCCCTGGCGCTCGCTCTCGACGTGGACGCGTGGGCACCCCACCTGCCCGCCACGGGCGAGGGGGCGCGGAACCTGCTGACCACCTGCGGCTGGCGCGCGACGTCGCTGGGGCCCGACGACCGTCTGGAGAGCGTCTGGCCCGAGCTGGGCCGGCAGGCGGGCCGGGGCGCCGCGACGGTGCGGGCCGCGCCCGCCGGGACCGCGCCGTGACGGGCTCGCAGGGCTCGCTGGGCCGCGGCCTGCTGGTCTCCGCGGTCGCCGCCCTCACCGTCTGGCTGGCCGTCTCCACCTGGGGCGCCCTCACCGTGCGCGGGGACTTCCTCGGCCCGCTCCTCCTGCTCGCGGCCGCGAGCGCGGGCCTCGGCACCGTGCTGCGGCGGCTCGAGCTGCCGGTCCTGGCGATCGCCGCCGCCCAGTGCCTGCTCCTCGGATCACTCCTCCTGCTCGAGGTCACCGGCTCGCCCCTGCCGACCGGCGAGGGCGTCGCCGCCCTCACCGAGGCGGTCCGGGACTCCGTGGCGTCGGCCAACCGCTACGTGGCCCCGATCCCTGCCACCGGCGCACCGCTGGCCCCGCTCGTCCTGGTCGTCGGCGCCGTGGCCCTGGTCGTGATGGACCTGGTGGCGGTCTCCCTGCGCCTGGTGGGCTCCTCGGGCCTGCTGCTGCTGGCCCTCTACAGCGTGCCGGTGACCTTCGTCGACCAGAGCGTGGCGTGGTGGTCCTTCGCCGCGGTCGCGGCCGGCTTCCTGGCTCTGCTCTTCCTCCAGCAGGAGGACGCGGTCCTGCGCTGGGGGCGGGCAGCCGGCGGGCCCGGCGACGACGCGCTCACCACCAGGAGCGGGCGCCGAGGTCCCCTGTTCTCCTCGGCCCTGGTCATCGGGACCGGCACCACCGCACTGGCGGTGGCACTGCCGGCCCTGCTGCCGACCCTCGACCTGGCAGTGTGGGACGGCCCCGGCCGCGGCAACGGCGGGGACGGCATCTCGATCCAGAACCCCCTGGTCGACATGCGCCGCGACCTCTCCCGCGGGGCCGACGTCCCGCTGCTGGAGGTCACCACGAACGGCCCGCGGCCCACCTACGTGAAGCTCTCGGTGCTGACCCGCTTCAACGGCGAGGAGTGGAGCAGCGGGGATCGCGAGGTGCCGTCGGACCAGGTGGCCCGGGGCGACATGCCTCCCCTGCTGGGGGTGGCCGCCGAGCTCGACCGGACCGAGGCCCGCCACGAGTTCGTGGCGAGGGCGGGCCTGGAGTCGCAGTGGCTGCCCACCGTCTCCCACGTCTCGCGGATCGACGCGCCGGGCGACTGGCGCTACGACCGGGAGACGATGGACTTCATCGCCGGCGACGACGAGGCGACCGTCGCCGGCCTGGCGTGGTCCATGCGCGGCGTGCAGCTCGAGTACGACATCGACTCCCTCGACGAGGCCTCCTCCGGGGTCTCCCAGGTCGGCAGCGACATGGTCCAGCTCCCGGCCGACCTGCCCGGCGTGGTGCGCGCGCTCGCCCAGAGCGTGACGAGTGAGGAGACCAGTCGCTTCCGCAAGGCCCGCGCCCTGCAGGACTGGTTCCGCACCGAGTTCTCCTACAGCCTGGCCCAGGTGGACGCGGTGGGCAGCAACGAGCTGGGGGCCTTCCTCGCCGAGGGCGGCCGCGAGGGCTACTGCGAGCAGTTCGCGGCGGCGATGGCCGTGATGGCGCGTGTCCTCGACATCCCCTCCCGCGTCGCCGTCGGCTTCCTGGAGCCGACCGAGGTCGGGCAGGGCCGGTGGGAGTTCTCCTCGCACGACCTGCACGCCTGGCCCGAGCTCTTCTTCCCCGGCTCGGGGTGGGTGCGCTTCGAGCCGACCCCGCCCGACCGGGCCCGCCTGGCGCCCGACTACACCACCGGCCAGCTCCCGGTGCTCGACGAGGTGGAGCGTCCCTCGCTGCCGCGCGAGACCACCGGCCAGTCACCGCAGGACCGGACCCAGGCCCTGGCCCCGTCCGAGGACGAGGGCGAGCAGGGGGACGACGGCGGGAGGTCCTGGGCCGGCCTGCTGGCCTCGCTGGCGCTGCTGGTCCTGCTGGTCTCGCTCGTCCTGGCGCCGCGGCTCGTGCGCTCCCGGCGCCGCGAGGCTCGCCAGCGTCGCGGCGACATCGAGAGCGTGTGGGCGGAGCTGCGCGACGAGTGCCTCGACCTGGGGCGGCCCTGGCCCGTGGGGCGGTCACCGCGAGTGACGTCCGAGGTCGTGACCGGCTGGTTCGGTGCCACCGCGCCCGGCCCCTCGGCGGGGTGGCCGGAGGGCGGTCCCGCGCCGACCGTCGCGGCCGAGGCCGCCCTGGGCCGGTTGGTCGACGCACTGGAGCGCTCGCGCTTCGGCCGCCCCGGTGCGCTCCAGCCCGCGGAGCGGAGCTGGGCCAGGGACCTGGCCACGTGCGTGGCCGCGGTCAGGGCCGGGGTGGGCCCGCGCCGGGCGCGACTGGCCGGGTGGTGGCCCCTCTCGCTCGTCCGGCAGCCCGCGAAGGGCCCGGCGTCACTCGTCTCGAGCGGGCGTACCGACCTGGTCGACCACGTCGACTGACCGGGCCGAGAGACAGCACTCTCGTCGGGTGCTGCGCAGGCTCAGTAGCCGCCGGACTCGCGGCGACGGCGCCACCGCTCCTCCATCCGCTCCATGAAGGAGTGGGAGGAGCGAGCCTGCGAGGACTGCCCGGAGCGGGACCGGCGACGGCTGCGCCCGCCCTCGATCACGCTGAAGCCCTGGGGGGCGTCCTTGAACGGGATGGGCTGCGCGGCGCGGCCCGGGTTGCGGAGCGAGGTGACGACCACGGTGGCGGAGGCCAGCATCACCACGAAGCCGACGACCCCGACGACGGGCATGGAGGCGATGGCGCCCGTCATCATGATCGCGATGCCGGTGACGAAGACGACGCCGCCGAGAACGGCACGTCGGCGGGCGGCTCGTTGGAAGGCCGTCCCCCGCAACGTGTGGGCGAACTTGGGGTCTTCCTCGACGAGAGCACGTTCCATCTGCTCGAGCAGTCGGAGCTCTTCTTCCGAGAGCGGCACGTTTCCTCCCGACCGGTGTGATGCGCGGCACATCCGCAAGGTGAAGTCTAGGCAGCGGTTTCCCACCACGGTAGCCGCAGGGGAAAAAATGATCACCACCGGTTCCCGGTCGTCGTTCACCCGAGCAGGGTGGCTGGACGCACCGCGCCGGATCCGAATCTCCGGGTGGCTGCGTCGACGGCCCGGTCGGCGGCCTCCCAGCCATGGCTCGGCTCCCCCAGCACCAGCTGCCTCTGGACGCGCTCGACCGGGACGAGTCCTTCGACCCTGACCCCGACCAGTCGCAGCCGCGCGCGCTGGAGCCCCAGCGCGTCGAAGAGGCGCACCGCGGTGCGGTAGACCTCCACCGTGACGTCGGTGGCCTCCGGCAGGGTGCGGGACCTGGTGAGCGTGGTGAAGTCGGCGAACCGGACCCGCAGCGTCACGGTCCGCCCGGCCACGCCGGCGGTCCGCATCCGGCCGGTCACCCGGGTCGAGAGCCGCAGCAGCTCGCGCAGGACCCGCTCCCGGTCGTCGGTGTCCCGGGCGAAGGTCTCGTCCGCCCCCATCGACCGATCCGGCTCGTCGGGCCCCCGGCGCACCACGACCTGTCGCCGGTCCACCCCCCAGGCCATCTCGTGCAGCTGGGTGCCCAGTGCGGGACCCAGCGCCCGCTGGAGGGTGCGCAGGGGCGTGTGGGCCAGGTCGGCCACCGTCCTGAGACCGAGCCGGTGCAGCAGGGCCCGGGTCTTCTCCCCCACCCCCCACAGCTCACCCACGTCGAGCGGGTGCAGGAAGGAGATCGCCTCGTCGGGCGGGACCACCACCACGCCGTCGGGCTTGGCCCGTCGGCTGGCCAGCTTGGCCAGGGTGGGCGTGGCGGCGATCCCCACCGAGCAGGTGATGCGCTGCTCGTCGTGGATGGTCGCCCTCAGCCGCTCGGCGACCTCCCGGGGGGACCCCAGCCGCCGAGCTGCACCCGAGACGTCGAGGAACGCCTCGTCCAGCGACATCACCTCCACCACCGGGGTGATGCTGCGGAAGTTCTCCATCACGGCCGCCGAGACCCGGCCGAAGGTCTCGAAGTCGGGCGCCAGGACCACGGCGTCGGGGCACATCCGCCGGGCCCGCGTCATGGGCAGCGCCGACCGCACGCCGTAGGCGCGCGCGAGGTAGTTGGCCGAGAGGACCACCCCGCGGCTCCCACCCCCCACGATCACCGGCACGTCAGCCAGGTCCGGGCGGTCGCGCACCGCCACGGACGCGTAGAACGCGTCCATGTCGACGTGCAGGATCGCCGGACGGGACGGCGACTGCGGGGCACGGCTCACCGGGCCACCGCCCGGGCGCCGGGGTCAGCGAGAGGCCAGCACGTGCAGCTGCGCTGCGAGGGGTCGGTACTCGGGGCGCTCCGCCACGGCCCGCTCGAGCTCCACCAGCGCGGCGGTGGCGCCGGGCTCGAGGTCGAGGAGGGTGCCGGGGACCAGGTCGGCGAAGACCCGGACCGCGTGCACCATCGAGGGCTCGAAGCCCGCCTCGGCCAGCAGCTCGAGGAGCTCCTCATGGGTGAACCGGTGGCCTCCACGCACGGGATCGGCGCCCTCGAGGAGGTCGCGGGCCTGCTGGAAGTGGCCCGCCATCGCACGCGCCACCACGGCCGCGTGGCGCTGGGCGACCAGGAGGCTGAGCGTGCCACCGGGACGCAGCACCTCCGCCAGGACGCCCAGGCCGGCGGCGGCGTCGTCCACGACCTCCAGCACCCCGTGACAGAGCACCACGTCGGCCGTGTCCGGCCCGAGGGTCGCCAGCAGGTCGGAGAGGTCCCCCTGGCGGCCGGTGACGTCGACCGCACGCTCCCGGGCCCGTCGGTCCAGGGCCGCCAGTGCATCCGGGCTGGGGTCGACGACGGTGACCCGGTGGCCCAGCTCGGCCACTCGGACCGCGAAGCCCCCTGTCCCGCCTCCGATGTCGAGGACCTCCAGCCCTCCGCCTCCGGCGAAGAGGGGCTCCAGTGCGTCCCAGACCACCGAGGAGCGGGCTGCGCTGCGTCGTTCGCTGGGTCGGTCGGTCCGCTCACTCGCTGGCATGAGGAACACCCTAGGACGTGGACGGATGCCATCGCGCTCACCCCGGGCTCCCCGGGCTCCGGTGCCACAGGGCGCGCGAAGGCGCCTGCCCCTGACCGTGCGCCTCACCCTCCAGGGCCCGGCTGAGCGCCCCCGCGCTCGCGGCGTCCTCACCGGCGGGCCTGATGTCGGCATAGGGGGACATCCGGAACCCGCTGCTGTGCACCAGCACCCGGCGCCGGGCGGGATCCGGCCCGGTCGCCGGGCGGCCCGCCAGCACCGAGCGGACCGCGCCCAGGCCCTCCTCGAGGGAGGGCGCGCCTTCCCAGAGGGCGCGCAGCTCGGGCAGGGACCAGGCCCCGGTGGCCCGGAGCGAGACCCCGCGCCGGCCCGTGCGGCGCAGCTCGCCGCGGACGAGCAGCAGCCAGGACCCGAAGACGGTGGCCGCGTAGGGCCCTTGGGCGTCCTCGAAGAAGGTGGCGTCGACCGGACCGGTCGAGTCGTCGAGGGTCAGGAAGATCACCCGTCGGCCCGAGCGGACCGGAGGGGTCTGGGTGGCCACCTTGACCCCCGCCACCAGGATCTCGGCCTTGCTGCGGCACCGCAGCAGGTCCTGGCTGCGGACCACGTCCAGGGCCCGGAGGAGGTCGGCGTAGCCGTCGACGACGTGCCGGCTGACGTCGAGGCCGAGGATCTCCAGCTCGGCCGCCACCCGCTCGGCCGGCGTGAGCTCCGGCAGCCCCGAGGGCTGGTCCTCGACGGGCTCGTCGCCGAGCCCGAGGGCGAGCTGGACCGACTCCACGTGGACGGGCCGTGAGGACCTGGCCTGGGCCGAGGCCTGGCCCCACACCCCGCTGCGGGTGACCTGGTCGCTGCTGTTGCGCGAGGTCGCCTGGGCCGCCCTCCCCGCCGCCCGGTCGACCGCCGGGCGCGCCCCGAGCCCGCGCCCTCGGGCCGATCTCTGCAGCACCCGGCTGTGCCGGTCGAGCTCGGCGACCTGCAGCAGCAGGTCGCGACGGGTCGGTCCGGTCCGCAACCGCACGGTCTGCTCGGAGCCGCCGATCCGGTGGACCCGGTCGAAGCCACCGGCCAGCACCAGGCGCTCCACCACGGGCCGCGAGACCGCGGCCCGATGCCAGAAGTCGCTGATCGAGGCGAAGGGACGAGCCGCGACGATGCGGGCCGTCTCCGCCTCGCTGATCCCCTTCACCTCGCTCAGTGCCAGCCGGATCGCGTAGCCGGCCGGATCGTCCGGCGAGGACTCCACGGCGTAGTGACCCTCGGAGCGGTCGACGTCGAGCCCCCTGATCCCGATCCCGAACCGGCGGGCGTCGTCGAGGATGAACCGCTTGGGGTACATGCCCGGATCGTGGGTCAGCACCCCGGCGAGGAAGTGGGCCGGCCAGTGCGTCTTCAGCCAGGCGGACTGGAACGTGGGCAGCGCGAAAGCGGCCGCGTGCGCCTTGCAGAAGCCGAAGGAGGCGAAGGCCTCGAGCACCTTCCACACCTGCGCGACCACCTCGGGCGGGTAGCCGCGAGCGATCGCCGTCGGCTCGAACCACTCGCGCGTCCGCGCCATCCCCTCCACGTCGCCGAGCGCGCGACGCCTCTCGTCGGCCTCGGCGAACGAGACCCCGCCGAAGCAGGCGATGATCTCGATGACCTGCTCGTGGAAGACCACGACCCCGTGGGTCGAGGCCAGGATGGGGACCAGGTCGGGGTGGAGGTAGGAGGCGGGGCGCCACCCCTGCTTCACCTCCAGGTAGGGGGTGATCATGTCGCTCTTGACCGGTCCGGGCCGGAAGAGGGAGATGTCGGTGACGATCTCCTCGAAGGTCTCGATCCCTGACTTCCCCACCAGCTCGCGCTGCCCCGGCGACTCGATCTGGAAGACGCCCAGGGTCTTGGCTGAGCTGACCAGCTCGAAGGTCTCGGGGTCGTCGAAGGGGACCTGCCCCTCGTCGTCGAGATCGACCGCGACCCCGTCGACCCGCTGGATCTCGGCCACCGCGTGGGCCATGGCCGACTGCATCCGGATGCCCAGCACGTCCAGCTTGAGCAGGCCCAGGTCCTCCACGTCGTCCTTGTCGAACTGGCTCATCGGAAAGCCGGCATGACTGGCCTCGACCGGGGTCCGGTCGAGCAGCGTGGCGTCGGAGAGCAGCACCCCGCAGGGATGCACCGCGATGTGGCGGGGCAGGCCGTCCAGCCGCTCCACCAGGGAGAACATCAGGTCGAGCCGCTCCTCGGCCAGCCCGCTGGCCCGCAGCTCGGGGAGGTCCTGCAGCGCCCGCCGGGCGTCCCGGGCCCGCACGTGCGGGAACGCCTTGGCGATCGAGTCGACCTCGCCGGGAGGCATCCCCAGGGCCGCTCCCACGTCACGCACCGCATGCCGGACCCGGTAGGTCTCCATCATCGAGACGCAGACGCAGCGCTCCGCGCCGTAGCGGTCCAGGATCGCCTCGTAGACCTCCAGCCGGCGGGCCGACTCCACGTCGATGTCGATGTCGGGCAGCGACTGACGCAGCGGGGACAGGAACCGCTCCATCAGCAGGCCGTGCCGCAGCGGGTCGACCCCGGAGATGCCGAGGAGGTAGTTGACCAGGCTCCCGGCCCCGGACCCGCGCGCCGCGCACCTCACCCCCATCTCCCGGACCAGGTCGGTGACGTCCCCGACGGTGAGGAAGTAGGAGGCGTAGCCGAGCGAGGCGATGACCCGCAGCTCGTCGTCGAGGCGCTTCCAGATCCGTTGCCGCGGGGAGCTGCCGTAGCGCCACCCGATCGCGGACTCGCACCGGACCCGGAGCGCGGCGTCGGCCCGGGTCTCTCCGGCGAGCCGGGCCACCGGCTCGCCGGCCCCGGCCGCCGTCTCCAGCTCGGGGAAGTGGACCTCCCCGATCCCCAGGTCGGCGCCCGGGTCGAGCGCACAGCGCTCGGCCACGGCACGGGTCCCGGCGAGCAGCCGGTCGACCTCGCGCGGCCCCAGGCCGGCGTTCCGGCAGACCTCCTCGGCCACCTCCCGCATCTGCCGGCCGGACTTGAGGAAGCCCTCGGCGTTGCCCCGGTCGACGTGCCGGCGGTCCAGCGGCACCAGCCGCCGGGCCGCGTCGAGGACATCCACGGTCGGGGCGTCGGCGCGGTCGGCGTAGCGGACCGCGTTGGTGAGGACGGCACCCAGGCCCAGCTCCCGGGAGAGCCCGGCCATCCGGGCCGCGTGCGGGGTCGACCCGGGCCCCCACCCGCCCCCGGAGCCGGGGAGGCGGTGGGAGACCAGCTCGACCAGCAGGTTCTCCCGGGGCACCAGCCGCAGCCAGGAGGCCACGACCTCGCGGGCCAGGTCGTCGCGGTGCCGGGCCACCTCGAGGCCCAGCTCGGAGGTGGGCCCCAGCAGCACCAGCAGCCGCCCCTCGGCGAGGTGGGGCGCCAGCAGGTCGGGGGTCGCCACCGGCCGCCCGCGCTCGCCGGCGAGGTGGACCGAGGAGACCAGGCGGCACAACGCCGTCCAGCCGGCCCGGCCCTCGGCGAGCAGGGTGACGCGAGGCCGCCCCTCCTCCCGGAAGGCTCCGCCCCGTACCGGCGTGCGGCGGCGCGGACCGGTGGGGCGCCCGGGGACGCCGGGTGGCTCCACCGCCAGGTCGACGCCCAGCACCGGGCTGATGCCCGCCGCCGCGCACGCCTTGGCGAACTTCACCGCCCCGTAGGTGCCGTCGCGGTCGGTGAGGGCCAGCAGGTCCATCCCGTGGTCGGCGGCCCGCTCGACCAGCCCACCGGGGTGCGAGGCGCCGTACTGGAGGGAGTACCCGGAGGCGACGTGGAGGTGGGCGAAGGGATCAGGCGACACCGGCCCGACCGCCCGGCCCTGTCGCAGCCAGCAGACGCCCCGGGGCCGCGGTGTGCGGCACCAGGCCCAGCGTCGACTCGACGACCGCCAGGAAGCGGTCCGCGTCGCGCACCAGGTCGTCCGCCTCCCGCTCGCTCACCGCGCGGGCGGAGCCCGCCTCGGCCGCCGCCCGCTTGCCGGCACCCGCGGCGAAGAAGGTCGCCCACTCCGTGAGCTCCGGTGCCACCTCGCTGAGCAGCACCCACGCGTTCTTCTGGCGGCGCCGGGCCCCAGCGGCGGGGTGGGCGCGGGCGGCCAGCAGGGCGGCCGCCGCCCGGAGGGCGGCGACGTGGGCGCAGGCGTAGCGGCTCGGCACGTCGCGGGCGAGCATCGCCTCCTGCAGCGACTCCGCCGCTCGGGCGAGGTAGGAGTGGGTGGTGGCGGGCAGCAGGTAGGGGTTGGTGGGCCTCGTGGGATCCGTCATCTCAGTCCACGCACCCGACGAGCTGCCAGCGGCCGTCGCTGCCGTCGAAGGAGAGGTCGAAGACTCCCCCGGCCGATCCCTCGCCGAGGGGGCCGCGACCGGCCTCGACGCGCCAGATCTGGCGCTCCGTCAGCAGGTCGGCCTGCGGGGCACCCGGAGCCGGCGCGCCTCCCGCCGCCAGGACGGTGGCGGTCGCGGAGTGCCACCAGGGCGGCGTCTCCACCCAGTGGGCCACCACGGCCCGGACCTTCCACAGCCTCCCCCGCCACAGGAACTGCTCCGGGGCCTCCTCACCACTGCCGGGCACCGGGCCCCTGCGCACGTCCACGGGATCGTCGTACCGCCTCATGGCTCCTCCTCGGAAGCGTCGCTCGACCCACCTGCCGGACCCGGTGCCGGTGGGGTCGAGGCACCGCCACCGGGTCCGCCTTCGAACATTTGTTCGAACGGGACCAAGGTACACCTCTCCCCCGACAACGGGTCAACGTCTGGACCCGAGAGGCTCGACGTCCGGGGCCGAGGAGGCTCAGACCTCCCGGATGAACCGGTTGGTGTCCTTGTGGAAGAGGAGGACCAGCAGGGCCAGGCAGAGCCCGATCATCAGCACCGACATCACCACGAAGAGGGTCGGGATCCCGCTGGCCACGCACAGCACCGCGAGGAAGATCCCGAAGAGGGCGATCACCGCGAGCGAGAGCCGGGCCCAGCCGAAGCCCTCGACGAAGAAGGCGAGCAGCACGCCCACCAGCATGGCCAGGACGACGAAGGAGGTGACCGCCACCGGCACGAGGGCCGGCACCGCCAGCGAGGCCTCCACCGCCTCCAGGCCGCCCTGGCGGAGGATCACCCGGGCCCCGGCGTTGCCCTCGGCCCAGGAGGTGAGCAGGTCCTCGCGCCGCCACCAGGTCAGCACGGTGGTGATCCCCGCCATCACCAGCAGGGCCAGGGCGACGCGGGTGGCGAGGACCACCGAGGTAGGCCGGACGATCATGTGACTCCCTGCAAGGGTCGGGCTGGACGGGACGCACCGCCCCCGCCGGGCGAGCCGGGAGGACGGCACTGGCTAAGGTCGCGGTCATGGCGACCGAGCACGCATCCATCACGGCGTTCCGGGACGAGCACGCGCGCCGCAACCGTACCGGCGGGGCAGGGGCGGGCGCCGACGCCCTCCTCCCCGAGGCCGTCGGCGCCCGGCGGGCCGGGGTCCTCTGATGGAGATCTGGCTCAACCCCGCCTGCAGCAAGTGCCGGACCGCGGCCGCGGCGCTCGACGAGGCCGGCATCGAGGCAACCGTCCGGCGCTACCTGGACCAGCCCCCCACCGCCGAGGAGATCGCCGACGTGACGGCGCGCCTCGGGGTCGAGCCGTGGCACCTGGCCCGGCCCCGTGAGGCGCGGGAGGCGGGCATCGACCTTCCCCGCGACCCCGAGCACCGCGAGCGGTGGCTGGCCGCGCTCGCCGCCCACCCGCAGGCGATCCAGCGCCCGATCCTGACCGCCGCCGACGGGACCACGGTGGTGGGCCGCGACCCCGAGTCCCTGGCCCGGGTGATCGCCGCGGAGGAGCCGCCCGCCGGTCGCCGGGTCCCGAACAGCTAGCCTCGCGGCCATGCGCGTGGTCGTGATCGGCGGTGGCCTCGGGGGCGCCGCCACCGCAGCCCGGCTGGCCAAGCTCGGCCACCAGGTGGTGGTGGTGGAACGGTCCCAGGCCGTGGGCGGCGCCCTCGCCACGGTGCGGGCCGGCGACCACACCTGGGATGCCGGCCCCAGCACCACCCTGCTGCCCGCTGTGCTGCGCGACCTCTTCCGCAAGACCGGACGCCCCCTGGAACGAGAGCTGGACCTCGTCCCGGTCGAGGCCGTCCGCGAGCACCGCTTCACCGACGGCACCAGCGTCCTGGTCACCGCGGGCTCGAGGGCCGAGCAGAAGGCGGCCTTCGACCGGCTGGGCCCGGGCCTCGGCAGCCGGTGGACGGCCTACGTCGACATGCTGGGCCGCGAGTGGGAGCTGCTGCGCCGCGACTACCTCGAACGTCCGTGGGACCCCGCCCTGGCTGAGCGCGAGACGGTCCGCCTGCTGCGCCGGCGAGAGTCGCTGGACCGGCGACTGCGCGCCGTGCTGGGCGAGCAGCGGCTGCGGCTGGTCGCCGGGCACCCGTTCACCGCCGACGGGCACGCCCTGCGCCGGGTGCCGAGCTGGCTGGGCACCGTCTCCTACGTGGAGCACAAGTTCGGCGCCTGGACCGTCCCCGGCGGCCTCGCGGCCGTGGGCGAGGCCCTGGCCCGCCGGCTGGCGACCCGCAAGGTCGAGGTCCTGCTCGGCACCACCGCGCACGACGTCGTCCTGCGCGGCGGCCGGCCGGTCGCGGTGGCCACCTCCGCCGGCGACCTGGACGCGGACGCCGTGGTGTGCGCGATCGATCCCGGCCACCTCCCGGCCCTGCGCAGCCGGGTCGCCCGGGCCCGGGTCGCCGCGCCACCCACCGTGGTCCACCTCGGCCTCGCCGGCGACGTGCCGCCGCTCGGCCACGACCTGGTGCTGCACGGCGACCCGGACCTCGTGGTCCGCCCGGGGGGCAGCGCCCCCGAGGGCGCCGTCTCCTGGACGGTCTCGCACCGGGGCGTCGCCGGCGAGGACGTGCTGGAGGTGCTGGCCCGGCGCGGCCTCGACGTCCGCGGCTCCGTCGTGGTCCGGGTGGACCGCCGTCCCGGCGACCTGCTGGAGCAGTGGGGCGGCTCGCCGCTCGGCCCGCGGTGGCAGGGCCGCCGCACCGTACGCCGCCGCCCTGGTCCCACGACACCGGTCCCGGGCGTCTACGCGGCCGGGGCCCACGCCGTCCCGGGCGCCGGGATCCCCTTCGTGGGACTCTCCGCCGCCCTGGTCGCGCAGGTCGTCGGGCCGGCCTGAGCCCCCGCCCCAGACCTCCGGCGGAGGACCTCGCAGTGCCCGCGGGTCAGACGACCTGCCAGGTGCCCCGCACCCGGGCCGTGAGGATGGTCTCGCCCGGCTCCAACGTCGCGGCCCGCATCAGGCCCGGGCCCGCTCCCTCGCCCGGCTCCTCGGCCACCTCGAGCAGGTCGCCGAGGGAGAGCCCCTCGAGGCCGGCGAGATGGGCGGCACGGCGCCGGGCGTCGAGGTAGGCGGCCTCCCTGGCCTCGTCCTGCAGCGAGGACTGCTCCGCGACCTCCAGCTGGACTCCCTCGATCCGCAGCGCCTCGCCCACCTCCTCGGCCAGCCCGACCACCAGGGCGGAGGCCACCGGCAGGTTGGGGCAGCCGATCGTCAGCTGGTGGGTGGCCTCGAACGCCTCGAGGGCCCCGTCCGGGTCCCGCAGCGGCCACAGGGTCAGCCCCGTGGTGGAGACCGTCACCTCCGCCAGGCCGCGGGCGACCCGTCCGATGGCGGTGACGGCCGAGTCCACCCCTGCCACCGCCTCGGCCACGGTGCGCGCCCGGTGGGTCGCGGCGACGCGCACCACCGCCGAGTCGGGGACGGCGCGGACGCCGCCGTGACCGACGACCGACACTGTGCGAGGCATGGCCAGACAGTAGCCCCCTCGGGGCCCGGCCGAGCCCGGCCCGGGGCCCGCTCACCCGCTCGGGCCCCTCAGGCCGACTCAGACGGCGAGCCGGAGCGCCTTCCAGATCTCCCGGGTGGCCCGGGAGCGGTTCAGCGTGTAGAAGTGCAGGCCCGGTGCGCCGCCGGCGAGCAGGTCGTCGCACAGCTCGGTGGCGATCCGGATCCCCTCGCCGCGGACCGCGGCCGGGTCCTCGGCCAGCGGCCGGATCCGGGCCTCGACCTCGACGGGCATCTGGCGGCCCGACATCTCGACCATCCGTCGCATGGAGGCCAGGCCCAGGATGGGCATGATGCCCGGGATGATCGGGAAGTCGACGCCGAGCTCCCGGGCCCGCTGCACCAGGCCGAAGTAGTCCGAGGCCCGGAGCACCATGTCGGTGATCGCGAACTCAGCGCCCGCGTCGTACTTGGCCCGCAGCACCTGGGCGTCGGCCTCGAGGCTCTCCGCATCGCGGTGGCCCTCGGGGAAGGCCGCCACCCCGACACAGAGGTCCCCGTGCTCCCGGACCAGGGTGACCAGGTCACAGGCGTGGTCGACCCCGCCCTCGGTGGCGGTCCACGGGGTCCCCGGACCGGCAGGCGGGTCACCGCGCAGGGCCAGCACGTTGCGCACCCCGGCCTCCTGGAGGGCGGCCAGGACGGTGCCGATCTCCGCGCGGGTGTGGCCCACGCAGGTCAGGTGCGCCATCGGCAGCAGGCTCGTCTCCCGCGCCATCCGGCCGGTGATCGCGACCGTCCGGTCGCGGGTGGAGCCGCCGGCGCCGTAGGTGACGGAGACGAAGGTGGGACGCAGCGGCTCGAGGTCGCTGATGGAGTCCCAGAGCACCTGCTCCCCCGCCGCGTCCTTGGGCGGGAAGAACTCGAAGGAGAACGAGCGCTCCCCCTGACGCAGGAGGTCGCCGATCCGTGCCGGACGCGGAGCAGTCATGCCGCGATCCTAGGGAGGAGACCGTGCCCGGCTCGGGGACGGTCCACTGGCTAGTCTGGCCGCGTGCCCGAGCCATCCTCCTCGCCCCGTCCGCCCGCGAGCGTGCGTGAGGCCTGGGACCCCACCGACTTCCGCGCCCGCGTCCAGCACGAGCTCGACGAGTTCCTCACCCTCCAGGAGGCGCGGCTGGCCCCCCTGGGCCCCGACGCTGCCCGACTGGTCGCCGAGGCCCGCGCGGCCACCGGCGGCGGCAAGAGGTTCCGGGCGGCCTTCTGCTGGTGGGGCTACCGGGCGCTGGAGCCCGAGGTGCCCGACGAGCGTGCCCTGGCCCGCGCCGCTGCCGCCCTCGAGCTGCTGCACGCCAGCGCCCTGGTCCACGACGACCTGATGGACGCCTCCGACACCCGGCGCGGACGCCCCGCCACGCACCGCGGCTTCGAGGCCGAGCACCGGGCTGCGGGCTGGGGCGGCGACCCCGAGCAGTACGGCGCCGCGGCCGCGATCCTCCTCGGCGACCTGCTCCTGTCCTGGTCCGACGAGCTGCTGCGCCGCTGCGGCCTGCCGCTGGACCGGGTCGTCCCCGCGCTCGGCGTGCTGGACCTGTGCCGCTCGGAGGTGATCGCGGGACAGTTCCTCGACGTCTCCGTGCAGGCCCGCGCCCACGCCGACGAGGCGACGGCGATGACCGTGCTGCGCTACAAGTCGGCGAAGTACTCGGTGGAGCGGCCGCTGCACGTGGGGGCCGCCCTGGGCGGCGCCACCGCGGAGGTGCTGGAGCAGCTGACCTCGTTCGGCCTGCCGCTGGGCGAGGCGTTCCAGCTCCGCGACGACGTCCTCGGGGTCTTCGGCGACCCCGAGGTCACCGGGAAGCCGGCCGGCGACGACCTGGTCGAGGGCAAGCGCACGGTGCTGGTGGCCAAGGCCCTGGCCGCCGGCGGTGACGCCGCGGCCGAGCTGGACGCGGCCCTGGGCACCCCGCTCGACCCGGCCACGGTGGACCGGCTCCGGGAGGCCATCGACACCTCCGGGGCGCGGGCCGAGGTGGAGACGCTGATCGAGCGGCTCGTCGAGGAGGCGCTCGCCGCCCTGGAGGACGCCGACCTCGACCCGGACGCCCGGCAGGT
Organism: Nocardioides sp. Z50_6; assembly: GCF_058215755.1. Classification (NCBI taxonomy): domain Bacteria; kingdom Bacillati; phylum Actinomycetota; class Actinomycetes; order Propionibacteriales; family Nocardioidaceae; genus Nocardioides; species Nocardioides sp. Z50_6. The sequence continues at coordinate 169,228 of NZ_JBZAJB010000001.1, forward strand.
GCTGCGTGAGCTGGCCACGGCCGTCACCCAGCGCTCCGTGTGAGGCGGCCGGACCTCGGCGCAGCCCCGCGCGAACCCGGAGCCCCCGGCGAGGGCCTAGAGAGCCATCGCCTGGGCGCGCCGCTTGACCTCCGACCCGCGGTTCTCCCGCAGGGCGTCGATCGGGCGCCCCGGGAGCTGGAGGTCGGTGAAGAGCCAGGCGATGATCTCGCGGTCGTCGTACCCGCCGTCGTGCAGCACGGTGAGCAGGCCGGGCAGCCCCTTGACCACCAGACCGTCCTGGAGGAAGTCGGCCGGCACCTGCTGGCCGGCGCCGGGCCGCGGCACGGCGGCGGCGAGCTCGTGCTCGCGGATCATGGTGCGGACGCGGCCGACGGAGACCCCCAGGATCTGCGCGACGGTCGACCAGTCCACCCACTCCGGCACCAGTGCGTCGAGGTCGGCTTCGGCGAGCGGGACGTCATCCATGGGGACCATGCTGCCACCCGCCGCGCCACGCCGTGGGACAGGCCACCCCACGCCCCCGTCGCGGCGTCCGTACGATGGCGCCACGCACACTTCCCCATCCGGTGACGTCGGAGGTCCCCGTGCAGCCAGACGAGCGAGCCTCCAGGCGCGCCTCGCAGGCGACCTCCGACCCCTTGGTCGGGCGTTTCCTGGAGGGCCGCTACCGGCTCGGGCGCCGGATCGCGCGAGGCGGCATGGCGGGCGTCTACGAGGCCCACGACACCCGGCTGGACCGCACGGTCGCGATCAAGGTGATGCACCCCGGCATGGGCGACGACGAGGCGTTCGCCGCCCGCTTCGTCCGCGAGGCCAGGGCCGCCGCCCGCCTCTCCCACCCGCACGTGGTCGCGGTCTACGACCAGGGCGACGACCACGGCACGGTCTTCCTGGCGATGGAGTACGTGCCGGGGCACACGCTGCGTGACGTCATCCGCGCCGAGGCACCGCTTGGCCCCGCCCGCGCCCTCGAGCTCCTCGAGCCGGTGGTCTCCGCGCTGGCCGCCGCCCACCGGGCCGGGCTGGTCCACCGCGACGTCAAGCCCGAGAACGTGCTGATCGGCGACCGTGAGCACGGCGAGCAGATCAAGGTGGCCGACTTCGGGCTGGCCAAGGCCGTCAGCGCCGAGACCCAGCACACCGCGACCGGCGTGCTGATCGGCACCGTCTCCTACCTGGCCCCCGAGCTGGTGGTGCACGGGCAGGCCGATCCCCGGGCCGACGTCTACGCCGTGGGCGTGGTCCTCTACGAGCTGCTCACCGGGCACAAGCCCCACGAGGGCGAGTCCCAGATCCAGGTGGCCTACAAGCACGTGCACGAGGACGTGCCCGCCCCTTCGGCCCGGGTGCCGGGGATCCCGCCGTACGTCGACGCCCTGGTGGCCCGCGCCACGGCCCGGGACGCCAGCCAGCGGCCGGCCGACGCCGGCGTGCTGCTCCACCAGCTGCACCGGGTCGCCCAGGCGCTGCGCGAGGGGGTCCGCGAGGACCCCGAGCTCGAGGCCGACCTGCGACCGGCCCGCCCGGCGGCTCCCCTGGACGTCGAGGTCGAGGCGGAGCGCGACGGCTTCGTCGACCTGGTCGAGGACCTCGGCCTCAGCGTGCCCGACGAGCAGGGCCCCGAGGACGCGGAGCTTGCCGCCCGGGACGGGGACGCCTGGCACGACGACGCCGCCGGGCCCGACTCGACCCGTCAGATCCAGGCCGTCCCGCCGCCGGGCCAGGTGAGCCGTCCGGCGATCCCGCGCCTGCCCAGCCCGCACGCGGACCCCCTCGTCGCCCCGGCCGCGCGCCGGCGGCGGTGGCGCGGTCCGCTGCTGCTGGCCCTCGCCCTGCTGCTGGTGGTCGGGGTGGGCACCGGCGCCTGGTGGTTCGGCTACGCACGCTGGACCACCACCCCCGGCGTGCTGGGCCTCACCGAGGCCGAGGCCGTGCAGACCCTGGACTCCGCGGGCCTGGAGGCACGCGTGGGCGACCCCGCCTTCTCCGAGACCGTGCCGCCCGGCCACGTCGTCTCCACCGACCCCGAGCCCGGCGGCCGGGTGCTGGACGGCGGGACGGTGACCCTCGCCCTCTCCCAGGGCCCGGAGCGCTACGAGGTGCCGGCGCTGGCCGGGGTGGGTCTCGACGAGGCGCAGGACGCCATCCTCGGCACCAACCTCGCCTACGGCGAGCGGGTGGACCGCTGGAGCGAGACCGTTCCCGAGGGGGCCGTGATCAGGACCGACCCGGCCGCGGGCACCGTGCTCAAGCCCGGGGACGTGGTCGACGTGATCGTGAGCAAGGGACGCAAGCCGCGCCAGGTCTCCGACTGGACCGGGAAGAGCGCCGCGCGGGCCCAGCAGGCGCTGGAGCGCAAGAAGCTGGTGGTCGTCCGCGAAGAGGAGCACAGCGACACCGTCCCCGAGGGCGTGGTGATCAGCCAGGACCCGCCCACCGCGACGCTCTACCAGGGCGACACGGTCACCCTGGTCGTCTCGCTGGGGCCCGAGCTGGTGGAGATGCCGGGGGTGGTCGCCTCCGGCGTCGACGCCGCCCGGGAGGAGCTGGAGGCGCTCGGGTTCGAGGTCGTGGTGGAGGAGTCCGGCCAGTACATCGGCCTCGGCTTCGTGCTGCGCACCGACCCCTCCAGAGGCGACCTGGTGCCGAAGGGCTCGACGGTCACCCTGTACCTGATCTAGCACGAGCCGCGCCTGCGCCCGGCCCGTGGTGGCTCCCCGTGCGGGACCTACGATGGGAGCATGACACCCGAGGTCCGGAACCCCATCGGGACCCACGTGCAGGTCGGGAAGGGGCTCGCCCGCGGCGCCCTGGCAAGCGCCCGCGAGCTCGGCTACGAGACCCTCCAGGTCTTCGTCGGCAACCCGCGCGGCTGGGCCCTCTCGGCCGGCGACGCCGGAGAGGACGCGCTCTTCCGTCGCAGCTGCGAGGCCACCGGCACCCGCAGCTTCATCCACGCCCCCTACCTGGTCAACCTGGGCTCCCCCACCCCCGCCACCTACGAGCGCTCCGTCGCGGTGGTGGCCCACAACCTGCGCCGGGCGGCCGCGATCGGGGCCGAGGGAGTGGTGGTGCACACCGGCTCCTTCGTGGACCCGTCCGGCAGCCAGGAGACCTACGCCGCCGCCCTGCGCCAGGTGCGTGAGGGCCTGCTGCCCCTGCTGGACTCCCTCGACGGCGAGGACGCGCCGTGGCTGCTGCTGGAGCCGACGGCCGGGCAGGGCCGCTCGCTGTGCGCCGGCGTCGAGGACCTGCAGCCCTACCTCGACGCGCTCGACCACCACCCCCGGGCCGGGATCTGCCTCGACACCTGCCACGTCTTCGCCGCCGGTGCGCCGCTCGACGAGCCGGGGGGCGCCCGGGCCACCGTCGACCGGATCGTGGAGATCGGCGGCCCCGGCCGGCTGCGGCTCATCCACGCCAACGACTCGATGGACGTCCGTGGCGCCTTCAAGGACCGCCACGAACGGATCGGCGAGGGGCACATCGGCCTGGGCGCCTTCTCCGAGCTCTTCGAGCACCCGGCGACCGCCGGCGTCCCCTTCATCCTGGAGACACCGGGCTCCCGCTCGCCCGAGACCCCGGACCTGCCCCTGCTCCGCAAGCTGCGCGAGGCGGCCCACCTTGGGTGAACGGCGTACGACGCTGGTCGCCACCCTCGCTCTGCTCGCCATGACGGCCTCGTGGGGATCCACCTTCTACCTCACGAAGGATCTGCTGGACCGGGTGCCGACCCTGGACTTCCTGGCGGTGCGCTTCGCCATCGCCGGCGTGGCCATGCTGCTCGTCGCTCCCCGCGCGCTGGCCCGGCTCTCTTCGGAGTCGCGCCGTCACGCCCTCGTGCTGGGCCTGCTCTACGGGCTCGCCCAGATCCTGCAGACCGCGGGGCTGGCCGAGACCGCCGCCAGCGTCAGCGGCTTCATCACCGGCATGTACGTGGTGTTCACCCCGTTCCTCGCCGCCCTGCTCCTGGGCACCCGCATCACCCGGGTCACCTGGGGCGCGGTGCTGCTGGCCACCGCCGGCCTGGCGGTGCTGACCCTCCAGGGGATCAGCGTCGGGTACGGCGAGGCCATCACCCTGGTGGCCGCCGGCATCTACGCCCTGCACATCGTGGGCCTCGGGGCCTGGTCCAGGCCCGAGGAGGCGATGGGCATGTCGATCCTGCAGATCCTGGTGATCGCGCTCCTGTGCTTCGTGGTCACCGCGCCCGACGGGATCGTGCTCCCCGCCACCCGCTCCGACTGGCTCTCCCTGGTCTACATGGCAGTGGTGGCCGGCGGGGCGGCGCTCTTCATCCAGACCTGGGCCCAGGGACACCTGCCACCCACCCGGGCCGCCATCATCATGAGCATGGAGCCGGTCTTCGCGGCGGGCTTCGCGGTGCTGCTGGGCGGCGAGCAGGTCACCGCCCGGCTGCTGCTCGGCGGGGTGATGGTGCTCTCGGCGATGGTGCTGGTCGAGCTGGCGCCCCGGCGCCGCCGGGTGGAGGCCGAGGTCCAGCACCTGGTGGTGTGAGGAGACGCCGGACGCGCCGAGGTCGTGGCGTCCACATGGTGAGGAGGCGCAGCCGGGCCGGCGGGTGCTCGGTTAACGTCATCGTCGTGAAGGCGACGTATTTCTTCGGACACCTGCCGGGAGCACCCGCGCAGGGCGTCTCGTCGTAGTCCGCCCGCGCACCTCACACCGCCCCCGGCTCCGGCCCGGGGCGTTTTCCGTCTGGGGGTCGGAGCCGCCACACGAAGGAGCAGAACCCATGGTCGTCGTCATGTCCCCCGGAGCCACCGACGAGGAGATCGCCCACGTGGTCGCCCGCGTCGAGAGCGTCGGCGGTGAGGCGTTCGTCTCCACCGGGGTGGAGCGGGCCATCATCGGGCTCGTCGGAGACATCGAGTCGTTCCACCACCTCAACCTCCGTGCCCTGCCCGGGGTCGCCGACGTGCACCGCATCTCCGACCCCTACAAGCTGGTCAGCCGGCAGCACCACCCCCAGCGCTCGACGGTCTGGGTCGGCCCCGAGGGGAACCAGGTGCCGATCGGCCCGGACACGTTCACCTTCATCGCCGGCCCGTGCGCCGTCGAGACCGCCGAGCAGACCCTCTCGGCCGCCCGGATGGCGCAGTCGGCGGGGGCGACCCTGCTGCGCGGCGGCGCCTACAAGCCGCGCACCTCGCCCTACGCCTTCCAGGGCCTGGGCGAGGAGGGCCTGCAGATCCTCGCCTCGGTGCGCAACGCCACCGGCCTCCCGATCGTCACCGAGGTGGTCGACGCCCGCGACGTGGAGGTGGTCGCCGCGTACGCCGACATGCTCCAGATCGGCACCCGCAACATGGCCAACTTCGGCCTCCTCCAGGCCGTCGGCCGCTCGGGCAAGCCGGTGCTGCTCAAGCGCGGCATGACGGCCACCATCGAGGAGTGGCTGATGGCGGCCGAGTACATCGCCCAGCGCGGGAACCTCGACATCGTCCTGTGCGAGCGGGGCATCCGGACCTTCGAGCCGGCGACCCGCAACACCCTCGACATCTCCGCCGTGCCGGTCGTCCAGGCGACCAGCCACCTGCCGGTGATCGTGGACCCGTCCCACGCGGGCGGCCGCAAGGACCTCGTGGTCCCGCTCACCGGGGCGGCGATCGGGGTGGGCGCCGACGGCGTCATCGTCGACGTGCACCCCAACCCCGAGGAGGCCCTCTGCGACGGGCCGCAGGCGCTGCTGGGCAACGACCTGCGTGAGCTTGCCCAGCTGGTGCGGCGCCTGCCCGCCGCCGTGGGCCGCAGGGCGGCGGCGCCCCGGGTGGGCGCCTAGCTGGGCGGCCCGGCTCAAGCGGCCCGGCTCAGGCGCCCCGGCTCAGGCGCCCCAGGACGGCGGCCGCCCGCTCCGCCCCGGCGTCGTCGACGCCGAGGTGGGTGACCAGCCGCACCGTCCGGGGACCCACCTGGCTGACCCGCACGCCCTCCTGCGCCGCGGCGGCGACGAAGGCGGGCGCGTCGTCGCGCTCCAGCAGGACGATGTTGGTCTCGACGCCGGAGGGGTCGACACCGCAGGCCTCGGCCAGCCGCCGGGCCCGCGCGTGGTCGTCGGCGAGCCGCTCCACGTGGTTGTCCAGGGCGTGGAGCCCGGCCGCGGCCAGGATGCCGACCTGGCGCATCCCGCCGCCCAGCCGCTTGCGGCGCACCCGTGACTGCGCCACGACGTCGGTCGAGCCGACCACCAGCGACCCCACCGGCGCCCCCAGCCCCTTGGAGAGGCAGACGGCCAGCACGTCGGCACGGGCCCCGTAGTCGGCCAGCGGCACGCCGGAGGCGACGTGCGCGTTCCAGATCCGGGCACCGTCGAGGTGGACGGACGCTCCGTGCCCGAGGGCGAAGGCGCGCAGGGCGTCGAGCTCGGCGAGCGGCAGCACCGTGCCCCCGGCGAAGTTGTGGGTGTTCTCCACCGAGACGGCCCGGGTCTGCACGAAGTAGGGCCCCAGGTCGGGGGCGAACATCCGCTCCACCGCCGCCAGGTCGACCCCGCCGCGCGGGTGGCTCCAGGTGCGCATCGTCACCCCGGAGACGGCTCCGTGGGCGCCGAGCTCGGCCCGCGCGATGTGGGCCGAGGCCTCGCACAGCACCTCCTCCCCCGGTCCGACCAGGGCGGCCACGGCGAGCACGTTGGCCATCGAGCCGGTGGGGGTGAAGAGCGCGGCCTGGTGGCCCAGCAGGGCCGCCACCCGCTCCTCCAGCCGCCGCACCGTCGGGTCCTCCCCGAAGACGTCGTCCCCCACCTCGGCCCGGGCCATGGCCCGGCGCATCTCGGGGGTGGGCGCGGTCAGGGTGTCGGAGCGCAGGTCGACGAGATCGGTCACGGCACCGATCCTAGGTCGGTGCGCCCCCTCAGGCCTTGCGCAGCATCTCCGCGACGAGGAACGACAGCTCCAGCGACTGCACCCGGTTGAGCCGCGGGTCGCACACCGACTCGTAGCGGTCGGAGAGCCCCGCCTCGTCCAGCAGCTCGCCGCCGCCGACGCACTCGGTGACGTCGTCGCCGGTCAGCTCCACGTGCACCCCGCCCGGCCAGGTGCCCACGGTGCGGTGCACGTCGAAGAACCCCTGGACCTCCTCGATCACGTCGTCGAAACGGCGCGTCTTGTAGCCCGAGGACGCCTCGAAGGTGTTGCCGTGCATCGGGTCGCAGACCCACGCGACCTGCACGCCGGCCGCCGTGACCTTCTCCACCAGCTCGGGCAGGCCCTCGCGGATCCGGTTGGCACCGAACCGGGTGATGAAGGTCAGCCGGCCGGGTTCGTTGGCCGGGTTGAGCCGGGCGGCGAGCGCCAGGGCGTCGTCCGGGGTCGCGGTGGGACCGAGCTTGACGCCGATCGGGTTGCGCACGTGGCTGAGGAGCTCGACGTGAGCTCCGTCGAGCTGACGGGTCCGCTCACCGATCCACAGGAAGTGCGCCGAGACGTCGTACGGCTCCTGGGTGCGGCTGTCGATGCGCGTCATGGCGTGCTCGTACTCCATGAGCAGGGCCTCGTGGCTGGAGTGGAAGTCGACCCGGTGGAACTCGTCGGGGTCGGCGCCGATCGCCCGCATGAAGGTGAGGGCGCGGTCGATCTCGGCGGCCACCTTCTCGTAGCGCTGGCCCGCGAGGGAGTCCCGGACGAAGTCGGTGTTCCAGGCGTGGACCTGGCGCAGGTCGGCGTAGCCGCCGGTGACGAAGGCCCGGACCAGGTTGAGGGTGGCGGCCGAGGCGTTGTAGACCTCCACCAGCCGATGCGGGTCGGGAACCCGCGACTCGGGCGTGAACTCGAAGCCGTTGACCGCGTCGCCGCGGTAGGCGGGCAGCGTCAGACCGTCACGGGTCTCGGTGTCGGAGGAGCGCGGCTTGGCGTACTGCCCGGCCAGGCGGCCGAGCTTGACCACCGGCACGGAGGCGGCGTAGGTCAGCACCACCGCCATCTGGAGCAGCACCCGGAGCTTGTTGCGCACGTTGTCGGCGGTGACGCCGTCGAAGGTCTCCGCGCAGTCGCCCCCCTGGAGCAGGAACGCCTCGCCGCGGGTGACCGCGGCCAGTTTCTGCGTCAGGTCGTCGCACTCGCCGGCGAAGACCAGCGGCGGGGACTTGCGCAGCCGGGCCACGGCGCGCGCCACCTCCTGCGGGTCGCCGTAGGAGGGCTGCTGGGCAGCACCGAGGGAGTGCAGCTGCTCGAGGGAGGGGATGGTACTCACGCCACAACCCTACGTCCGTCCCGCCGCGCGCCCGATTCGCCGCCGGGCGCTGGACGCTCAGTCGTCGCCGCCCAGGTGCTCGATGTCGCGGAACCCGGTCTTCTTCGCCCGCCCCCCGCGGTTGACCAGCCAGGTGACCACCCACAGGGCGATGCCGATGCCGAGCATCCCGCCGGCGATCTCGTAGACGATCGCCTCGCGCTCCCCCCAGGGGACGACGATGAGGGCGATCGAGAGCAGTGCGGCCACCGCCGGCGTCGGGCCGGGCGAGCGGAAGAAGCCGCTGTCCGGCTCCCGGCGCAGGACCAGGCAGGCGATGTTGACCACCGCGAAGACGGCCAGCAGCAGCAGGGCGGTGGTGGTCGAGAGGTTGCTCACCACCGGCGAGTCCGACTGGATCGCGACGTACCAGATCAGCCCGAGCGCCAGCACCGTGGAGAAGATGATGCCCACCCACGGCGAGCGGGTGCCGGGCGAGACCTTGCCCAGCGCGCGGGGCAGCACGTCCTGGCGGGCCAGGCCGTAGAGCAGCCGGCTGGCCATCAGCATGTTGATCAGCGCGGTGTTGGCGACCGCGAAGACCGCCAGGAAGGGGAAGACCCGGTCGATGGGGAAGTCCGGCGCTCCCTTGCTGACCACCTCGAGCAGGGCCCGGCCCTCGGACTCGTTGATCGTGTCGAGCTCGCCGGGGGTCAGCACCGCCACCACGGCCACCGCGACCAGCATGTAGATCAGGACCGCCACACCGAGGCCGGTCAGCATGGTGCGGGGGAAGATCCGCTCCGGCTCGCGGCACTCCTCGACCATGTTGACCGAGTCCTCGAAGCCGACCATGGCGAAGAAGGCGATGGAGGTGGCCAGGGTGATGGCCATGAAGAGGCCCTTGTCCCCGGCGTCGCGGAAGGTGAAGACCTGCCCCAGGTCTCCCTCCCCCTGGGCGAGCGCCCAGAAGCCGACCCCGATCACGATCGCCAGGGCGGTCATCTCCACCAGGGTCAGGACCACGTTGAACTTCACCGACTCCCCGACCCCGCGCAGGTTGATCAGGGCCAGCAGCACCATGAAGGCCATGGCGATCGCCATGATCACGCCGGAGCCCGGCGCCTCGCCCAGCCAGCCGTTGACCACCAGCCCGCCGGTGAGGTTCTGGGCGAGGACGTTGGCCGACGTGGAGGCGCTGGTGATGCCCGAGCAGACCACCGCGAAGGCCACCAGGAAGGTGACGAAGTGGATGCCGAAGGCCTTGTGGGCGTACAGGGCGGCGCCGGCGGCCTGGGGATACTTCGTGACGAGCTCGAGATAGCTGAGCGCGGTCAGCGTGGCCACGATGAAGGCGAGGAGGAAGGGCAGCCAGACCAGCCCGCCGACCAGACCCGCCATCTCCCCGGTCACCGCGTAGACGCCGGCGCCGAGGATGTCGCCGATGATGAAGAGGAGCAGCAGGCGGGGGCCCATCACCCGGCGCAGCTCCGGCTCGCCGCCGGGTGCCGGGGCGGTGGTGGTGACGTCGTGGCCCTGCGAGTCCGGCATGTGCGTTCCCCTCACCCGTGCGCGGAGCTGATGGCCCCACTGTGGTCCCCAACGGACCGCGTGGCAAGGAACGTTGCCCGTCCCGGATCGATCAAACCTAGGATGGCGCCATGGCTCCTCATCGCGTTGCAGTCCTGACCGCCGGCGGCTATGCCCCCTGCCTCTCCTCGGCGGTGGGTGCGCTGATCGAGACCTGGACCCGGGTCTCGCCGGAGACCGAGATCCTGGGCTACCGGCACGGCTACCAGGGCCTGCTCACCGGGGACAGCGTCGTGGTCGACGCGGCGGCCCGGCGCGACGCCGCGGTGCTGGACCGTTTCGGCGGGAGCCCGCTGGGCAACAGCCGGGTCAAGCTCACCAACGACGAGGACTGCCGGCGCCGCGGCCTGATCGGCCCCGACCAGACGGCCCTGGAGGCCGCCGCCCAGCGGCTGGTGGCCGACGGCGTCTCGGTGCTGCACACCATCGGCGGGGACGACACCAACACGGCCGCGGCCGACCTGGCCGCCTACCTGCGCACCCAGGACATCGACCTCACGGTGGTCGGGCTGCCCAAGACCATCGACAACGACATCGTGCCGATCCGCACCAGCCTGGGCGCCCAGACCGCTGCCGAGCAGGCCTCGCTCTTCGCCCGCAACGTGCTCGCCGAGCACGGGTCCAGCCCCCGGATGCTCATCGTGCACGAGGTGATGGGGCGCAACTGCGGATGGCTGACGGCCGCCGCCGCCCGCGACTACCTGGCCTGGCACGCCGAGCAGCAGTGGCTGCCGAGCCTGGGTCTGACGCCCGAGCGCTGGGGCATCCACGCGGTCTACCTGCCCGAGCTCCCCATCGACCTGGAGTCCGAGGCCCGGCGCCTGCGCGAGGTGATGGACGAGATCGGCTGCGTCAACATCTTCCTGGCCGAGGGGGCCGGGGTCGCCGACATCGTGGCCGAGCTCGAGGCCTCGGGCACGCCGGTCGACCGGGACGCCTTCGGCCACGTCAAGCTCGACACCATCAACCCGGGCAGCTACTTCGCCCAGGCCTTCGCCGACCGGGTCGGGGCGGAGAAGACGATGGTGCAGAAGTCGGGCTACTTCTCGCGGTCCGCCCCGGCCAACCCGACCGACCTCTCGCTGATCCGGGAGATGGCCCAGCTGGCGGTGGAGTGCGCCCTGCGGGGCGAGGCCGGGGTCATCGGCCACGACGAGGAGCGCGGTGACGAGCTCCGGGCGATCGAGCTCGACCGGATCGCCGGGCACAAGGCCTTCGACGTCGACCAGCCCTGGTTCACCGACATCCTCCGGGCCACCGGCCAGGCCGCCGGCCCCGGGGGCCGGGAGGCATGACCTTCTCGCTGGTGGCCCGCAGCGACGACGGGCTCTCCTGGGGTGTCGCGGTCGCCTCCCGCTTCCTCGCGGTCGGCTCGGCCGTGCCCGCGGCCTCGGCCGGGGTGGGCGCGGTCGCCACCCAGGCGGACGCCAACGTGGCGTGGAAGGGCGAGGCCCTGGCGCTGCTGCGGGAGGGGAGCACCGCCCAGGCCGTGGTGGCCCGCCTGGTGGCCCACGACGCCGGTCACCACGACCGCCAGGTGGGCGTGGTGGACGCCGAGGGTGGCGCCGCCGCCTTCACCGGGAGGCGCTGCTTCGACTGGGCCGGGCACCGCACCGGTCCCGGCTACGCGGCCCAGGGCAACATCCTGACCGGTCCCCAGGTGCTCGACGCGATGGTCGAGTCCTGGGAGGCCCACCCCGACCTCCCCCTCCCCCGGCGCCTGCTCGCCTCGCTGGCGGCGGGGGACGACGCCGGCGGCGACCGGCGGGGTCGCCAGTCGGCGGCCCTCCTGGTGGTGCGTGAGGGCGCCGGGTACGGCGGGCGCGACGACGTCGCCGTCGACCTCCGGGTCGACGACCACCCCGACCCGACCACCGAGCTGGTCCGGCTGCTCGACCTGAGCGACTTCTACCTCACCGCGAGCACCGAGGAGGAGCGGGTGGAGGTGACCCCGACCCTGGCGGCCGAGCTGGTGCGCCGCACCCGCGCGCTCGGCCACGAGCACGTCGCGGAGTGGGTGGGCTCCCAGAACTACGAGATGCGGGTGGCCCCGGGGCTCGCGCCCCGGTGGATCGACCGGCAGGTCCTGGCGATCCTGCGCGCCACCTCTCCGCAGGACGCGCCCGGCGACGACGAGGGAGGAGACCGATGAGCATCCTGGCGATCGACGCCGGCACCACCGGGGTCACCGCGGTGGTGATCACCCCCGACGGGGCGATCAGCGCCCGCGGCTACCAGGAGTTCCCGCAGCACTTCCCCCGCCCGGGCTGGGTCGAGCACGGGCCGGAGGAGATCTGGCAGGCCACCCTGGAGGCGACCCGGGCGGTGCTGGCCCAGGTCGACCCGGACGAGCTCACCGCCCTGGGCATCACCAACCAGCGAGAGACCGTCCTGCTGTGGGACCGCGAGACCCTCGGGTCCCCGCGCCGGGCGATCGTCTGGCAGGACCGGCGGACCGCCGACCTGTGCACCCGGATGCGCGAGGAGGGGCACGAGAAGCGGGTCAGCGAGCTGACCGGCCTGCGCCTGGACCCCTACTTCTCGGGCACCAAGCTGGCCTGGCTGCGGGAGAACGAGCCCCACACCTGGGCCCTGGTGGAGTCCGGCCGCTACGCCGTGGGCACCGTCGACTCGTACCTCGTCAGCCGGATGACGCGCGGCACCTGGCACGTCACCGACGTCTCCAACGCCTCGCGCACCCTGCTCTTCGACCTGGCCAGCGGGGACTGGTCCGACGAGCTCTGCGACCTGTTCGGGGTGCCCAGGGACGCCCTGCCCGAGATCGTCCCCAGCTGGGGCGAGGTGGGGGTCACCGACCCGGCCGTCTTCTGCGGTCTCTCGCTGCCGGTGGCCGGCATCGCCGGCGACCAGCAGGCCGCCCTCTTCGGCCAGACCTGCTTCGAGGAGGGGGACTCCAAGTGCACCTACGGCACCGGCTCCTTCATCCTCACCAACGCCGGGACCACCCTCCCGCGGCCCGGGTCCGGGCTGCTCTCCACAGCGGCCTGGCGCAGCCCCGACGGCACGATGACCTACGCCCTGGAGGGCTCCATCTTCGTCACCGGCGCCGCGGTGCAGTGGCTGCGCGACGGCCTGCAGATCATCGGCTCCGCCGCCGAGACCGAGGGGATCGCCCGCACCGTGCCCGACTCCGGCGGCGTGGTCTTCGTCCCGGCGCTCACCGGGCTGGGGGCGCCCCACTGGGACCCCCTGGCCCGGGGCCTGGTCATCGGCCTGACCCGCGGCACGACGCGGGCCCACCTGGTGCGCGCCACCCTGGAGGCCATCGCCTTCGAGGTCCGCGACGTGCTGGAGACCATGCCGGCGCTGGCGTCCCTGCGGGTCGACGGCGGTGCCGCCGCCAACGACCTGCTGTGCCAGATCCAGGCCGACCAGGTGCGGGTGCCGGTCGAACGGCCCACGATCGTGGAGACCACCGCGTTGGGCGCCGCCTTCCTCGCGGGGCTCGGCACGGGCGTCTGGGGGTCGACCGACGACCTGCGCGAGACCTGGCAGCTGGGCCGCCGCTTCGAGCCCACCGGTGACGCCGAGAGGTCCGACGCCGCCTACGCCACGTGGTGCCGCGCGGTGGAGCGGTCCAAGGGCTGGGCCTGACGCCCGGTCACCCCTGCGTCGTCACCCGCCGTCACCGGCCGGGTGGCTGTCCGGCGACCGCTGCCGCCCCAGCGTCTCCAGGACCGTGCGCGCCTGCACCACCTCGTCCTCGGCAGCGGCGAGCTCCTCGCTCGCGGTGGCAGCGCCCTCCTCGGCCTCCGCGAGCTCGTCGTCCACCTCCTCGGCGGCCGCCTCCAGGTCGGCGACGCGACGTTGCAGCTCCTCGATCTCCGCGACCAGCTGGAGGCTGCGCGCCTCCAGGTCGGCGACCTCCTGGGCCGCCGCCTCGGACCGCTCCCGGGCCCGGTCCCGGCCGGCCTCGGCCGTCCGCAGCCGCTCCTGGGCCTCGCGGCGGCGCTTGAGCGCGGCGTCGGGATCGGGGACCACCCGCAACGCGGGGCGCGCGTCGCCCTCGCCGGCCGCCGTGGGCGAGCGCTCCGCTGCCCCCCGGGCCGTGGCCAGGTGCCCCAGGGCCTCGGGCACGGCGAGCGCCTCGCCCACCTCGGCGGCGTCCACCCCGGTGGCCCGCAGCGCCGAGAGGAGCAGGCCCGAGCGCAGCGCGGCTGCCGCGCCCTCGTCGAGGAGGGCGGCGGTGAGGCTCGCCTCGAGCTGCTCGGCGACCGCCTCGCTCACCCGCTGACCCTCCTCCCGGGCCCGGGCCCTGGCCGTGGCGGCCAGGGCGGCGGTGACCTGGCGCCGCTGCCGGGTCAGCGTGCGCAGCTGCTCGCCGTCCAGCGACTGCTGCGCCTCCCGCAGCGCCTCCCCCACGGCCAGCACCTGGTCGACCTGCTCCGGCTCGCGCCGGACCAGCAGGTTGAGCACCCAGGCCGCCACCGAGGGCTTGCGCAGACCCTTGACCCGGTCCGCGAGAGCGCGGTCGGTGCTCCGCAGCTCCTTGGCGCGCCGGTCGCGGGCGCCGGTGAACTCGGCCGGCGGCAGCGCGTAGAGCTCGTCGGCCACAGCGATCAGGGGGTCCGCCGGCACGCCGACGAGCATAGGGGGCTCGGGCCGACCGCGCCCGGACCCGGCGCTCAGTCGGCGTCCAGGCCCTGCTCGATCGCGTAGCGGGTCAGCTCCACGCGGTTGTGCATCTGGAGCTTGCGCAAGGTGTTCTGCACGTGGTTCTGCACCGTGCGGTGGGAGATGAAGAGGCGCTCCGCGATCTGCCGGTAGCCGACGCCCTTGGCGACCAGCCGCAGCACCTCCGTCTCGCGCTCGGTGAGCTCCGGGACGTCGGGCGCCCGGTCCGGCGGCGCGGCCATCCGCCGGTACTCGCCGAGCACGAGTCCGGCCAGGCCGGGGGTGAAGACCGTGCCGCCCGCCGCGACCCGCCCGACCGCCTCGAGCAGCTCGGACCGGGAGGCCGACTTGAGCAGGTAGCCGGTGGCACCCGCCTTCACCGCCTCCAGCACGTCGGCCTGCTCCCCGGAGGCCGACAGGATCAGCACCCGCGCCCCGGGGTCGGTGGCCAGCACCGTCCGGGTCACCTCCACCCCCGAGGGCTCGGGGATCTGCAGGTCGAGCACCACCACCTGCGGGCGGACGGCGGTGAACCGCGCGATCGCCTGGGCCCCGTCGGCCGCCACGGCCACGACCTCGAAGCCGGCCGCCTGGAGGTCGCGCTCGACCGCGTCGCGCCACATCGGGTGGTCGTCGACGACCATCACGCGGATCGGCTGCTCGCTCACCCGCCGCACCCTAGTGCCCTAGTGCCCAGGTGCCCAGGTGCCCAGGTGCCCAGGTGCCCTAAGTGCCCTAGTGCCCGGGGCGGGCCACGTGCCGGTAGCGGCCCCGGTGGTGGAGCAGCGGCGAGGCCGCGTCGCCGGCGTCCGGCTCGCCCGGGCCGGGCTCGTCGTCGAGCCAGACCGGGCCCAGGGTGCAGGTGACCAGCAGCGACCAGCCCACCTCCCGGGCGTCCTCGAGCTCCAGCACCGCCCCCGAGCGCGCGGAGACCAGGCGCGGCCCGTGCGGCTCCTCGGCGAAGTCGGCCAGGCGGAAGGGTCCGCCCGGTGCGGGAGCCACACCCGCGAACGCGTCGGCGAGGTCGCGGTGCCGCCAGTCCAGCAGGTGGATCAGCCCTCGCCGGGTCTCGAGCAGGCGGTCGGCCAGGTCGGAGTCGGGGTCGACGAGTGCCAGGACCCGACCGGGCTCGCCACCGGCGACCATCACCGAGGAGACGGTCAGGCCGGCCCGGTCCCGCCCGCCGCCGGCGGTCCACAGGGTGACGACCCCGCCGAGGCGGCCCCGGAGGCGGCGCGCCGGGTCGCGCTCCGGCTCCGGAGCGGCGAACGGGTGCGAGGTGTGGATGGTCATCGGCCCGGCCCCCCGGGCTGCCGGGCGGGTCCCAGGGGGACGACCAGCTCCCACTCGCTCCCGCCGGGGCCGGTGGTCAGCTCGCACCGGCCGCCGAGCTCGGCGACGCGGCCCCGGATGGAGGAGACGACACCGAGCCGGCCCTCCCGCTCCGCCTCGAGGAGGCGTCGCTCATCGATGCCGGGGCCCTCGTCGCGCACGCTCAGCGCGACCCGGTCGCCGAGCTGCTCCAGCAGCACCCAGGCCGGGGCCTCCAGGCCCACGTGCAGGCGGACGTTGTCCAGGCAGGCGCTCACCGCGGCGACCAGCTCCCCGACCCGGTGGGCGGTCATCGGCACCGGTGTCCCGGGCGTGACGACGGTGACGGTCCGCGAGGCCAGGGCCTCCAGCGCCGCCGCGAGGTCGGCCTGCACCGCGGCGTCGTGCCTACCACCCGGCACCACGGCGTCCTGGGCGTGGATCAGCGAGCGCAGCCGGGTCTCCTGCTCCCCCGCGAGCCGGGCCAGCCCAGCCCACTCCGTGGGGCCCTCGGCACGCTGCACCAGGCTCAGCACCTGCAGCACGCCGTCGTGCACCGCCCGGGCCAGCCGGGCGCGCTCGGCAGCGGCGGCCGCCTCCCGCTCGGCCCGGGCCCGCTCCGCGGCCATCTCCTGGAGCGACTGGCACATGTAGCCCACCACGCTGCCTCCCAGCAGGAGCAGGAAGATGTGCCCGTAGTTGGTCTGCGTGACCTCCCCCTGTCGGATGGCCACGTCGACGACGGCGAGCACCGTGCCCGCGACCAGCCCGCCACGCCAGCGCCAGTGGACCGCCCAGGCCAGCAGCGCCCCCATCACCCAGAAGCCGGGGACGGTGGCCCGGAATTCGTCCCCCTTGAGCCACGGCGTGGAGGCCATCGCCGCGGCGGCCACCGCCAGGTCGGCGACCAGCAGGGCGGCGGTGCGCCGGCTCGGGACGCGGTAGGCCACCAGGACGAACGCCGTCCAGGCCACGAGCGCGGCCAGCACGACGAGCGTGGCGCCCGGCCGCTCGAAGTTCTGCCAGCGCCAGATGGTCAGCCCGACCATGTTGAGCGTGACCACGACCCTGAGCACGGCCAGGGCCGCGAAGAGCCGGTCGGCGACCGAGACCGCCGCCGGGTCGTCGACGCGGGGCGAGGATCCCCCCGGCCCGGTCAGGACGCCTTCTTCGACTCGGGCGAGTCCTCCTGCGCCGCGGCGGCGCGCTCGGCACGACGGGCCGACTCGTCGGCCTTCTTCGACTCGTCCTTGGCGCGGGCGGCATACATGTCGACGTACTCCTGACCGGAGAGCCGCATGATCTCGTACATGATCTCGTCGGTGATGGAGCGCAGGATGTAGCGGTCGTTCTCCATGCCCTCGTAGCGGGAGAAGTCCAGGGGCTTGCCGAAGCGGACCACCGGCCGGGTGAAGCTGCCGAACTTCTTGCCGGGCGGCGCCACCACGTCGGTGCCCACCACCGCCACCGGGATGACCGGCGCGCCGGTCTCCAGCGCCAGCCGGGCCACGCCCGTCTTGCCGCGGTAGAGCCGGCCGTCGTGGGAGCGCGTGCCCTCCGGGTAGATGCCGAAGAGGTCGCCGTGGGCGAGGATCTCCTTGGCCGACTTGAGCGCGCCCTCGGCCGCGTTCCCGCTGCTGCGGTCGATCGGCACCTGGCCCGAGCCGCTGAAGAACTTCTTCTGGAACCAGCCCTTGATGCCGGGGGTGGTGAAGTACTCCGCCTTCGCCACGAACGTCACCCGCCGCGGCAGGGTCAGCGGCATGAAGAGCCAGTCGGCGTAGGAGAGGTGGTTGCTGGCCAGGATCGCGGGACCCTCGGACGGCACGTTGTCCAGCCCCCAGGCCTGAGGACGGAAGACGAGTCGCAGGAGGGGCCCGAGGGCGATCCTCTTCAAGAACCAGTAGAGCACGACGCGAGCCTAGCCCCTCCAAAACCCCTCGTGCAGAATGCGCCCATGCCTCTGCACCCCCTCGCCGCCCCGCTCTCCGTGCCCGCCGTCCCCGAGCGCACCCGCGGGCGCAGCATCGGGGTGCTGCTGAGCCACGGGTTCACCGGCTCCCCCGCCTCCGTCAAGCCCTGGGGCGAGGCACTCGCCGAGCACGGCTACGCCGTGGAGGTGCCCCGGCTGCCGGGCCACGGCACCTCGTGGCAGGAGCTCAACGCGACCACCTGGGACGACTGGTACGCCGAGGTGGCCCGGGCCTTCGACCGGCTCCGGGCCCAGCACGACGCCGTCGTCGTGGGCGGTCTGTCGATGGGCGGCGCGCTGACGCTGCGGCTCGCCGCCGACCGGGGCGAGCAGGTCGCCGGGGTGATGCTGGTCAACCCGGCCGTGCACACCACCCGCAAGGACGTGCTGGCCCTGCCGGTGCTGAAGTGGGTCGTGCCCTCGCTGGCCGGGATCACCGACGACATCAAGCGGCCGGGCGTGCAGGAGCACGGCTACTCGCGCACGCCGCTCAAGGCGACCCACTCGATGATGACCCAGTGGAAGCGGCTGCGCGCCGACCTGCCGGCCGTCACGAGTCCCCTCCTCTACTTCAAGTCCGACGTCGACCACGTGGTGGACCCCTCGTCGTTGGAGATCATCCGCAGCCGGGTCTCCAGCAAGGACCTGACGGTGAGGACCCTGCCGGAGAGCTATCACGTGGCCACCCTGGACAACGACGCCCCGACCATCTGGGCGGAGTCGGCGCGCTTCGTGGCCCGGGTGGCGGTCTGAGCCGGGCCCGGCAGGCACCGCCGGGCTAACCTCGACATGTGAGCGCACGCGACGACGACGCGGCCTGGCAGGCCATCGTCGACAACTACGGCGACCGGGCCGCCCTGCCCGACGCCGAGGAGACCCCCGCGCCCGACCCAGGGCCCGACCCCGTGGCCGATCCCGGCCCCGACTCCGGCCCGGGCGACTTCCACGACGGGTTCCACCAGGAGGCCGACCCCACCCCGGCCAGGGAGGTCGAGGACGAGGAGCGGTTCGTCCCGCCGCCGCCGCCCCCGCTCCCCCGGGCCTCGCCGGCGCGTCAGGCCGCGTGGGCCGGCACCCTCGGGTCCCCCCTGGTCCTGCTGCTGGTCACCGTGCTCGACCTGCGGCCCCCGGCGCTGGTCGTCCTGGCGCTGTGCGGGGCCTTCGTGGGCGGCTTCCTCTACCTCGTCGCGTCGATGGATCCCGAGCCCCGCGACCCCTGGGACAACGGCGCCCGGCTCTGATCCACGGGGTCGTCGCGGTGCCACGTCGCGGCCGCCAGCAGCAACGCGGCCCCGACGAAGCCGAAGTAGTTGACGAACGCCTGCTTGGAGAACATCACCGTGACCAGCAGGCTGAGCCCGATGCCGAGGGTCAGTGCAGTGGCACCCGGGCGGGCGCGCCAGGCCACGAGCGCGGAGACGGAGACCCCCAGCAGCAGCGAGGGCCCCGAGACGAACCATCCGGGCAGCGGCCCGAGGAGCTCGGCCAGACCGGGCAGCAGCGACATCGAGTCGCGGCGGAACGGCTGGATGAAGTGCCACTCCACCACGGAGCGCCAGAAGGCGCCCGGGTCCCAGGCGAGGAAGGCACCGACCAGCAGGGCCGCCACCCCCACCGCCACCGCCACGGACCGGCGGCCACCCGAGCGCCACACGGTCCACAGCTGGGGCAGCACGACGACCAGGTACTGCTTGGAGGCCAGCAGCGCGCCGAGCGCCAGGCCGAGCGCCACCGGCCGGCCCCGCACCAGCAGCCACGCCGTCAGGGCGAGCAGCAGCGCCATCACCGGCTCGATCCAGTAGGCGACCAGGAGGGTGCGCGAGATCGGCGCGGTCACCCACATCACCGCGAGCGCCCGGCCCACCCGGTCGGTGGCGAGGTGACGCAGCACCACCCCCGTGGCCAGGAAGGCGAACAGGTGCATCAGCCGGACGTCGCCGAGCAGGTGGGCGGGCACGTCGAGGAGCAGCACCCCGGGCAGGTAGGGGTAGCCGAACACCACCCGGCCGTCCTCGACGACGCCCGGACCGTAGAGGATCGCGCTCTTCTCGGCGTCGTAGAGGTTGGGCACGGTGATCGAGTAGGGACTGACGCCGGAGAGCAGCGCGTCGATGCCGCCCTCGAGCAGGAGCCGGACGTCGATCCAGTGCTCGGTGGTCCAGAAGGTGGCCAGCACCAGCCCGGCCAGGGCGAGCAGCAGGCCCGAGAACCCCAGGGCCCCGGCCCGGTCGCCGCGGAGCGCCAGCAGGCCGAGCCCGACCAGTCCCAGCGCGATGGCGGCCTCCCCGGCCGGGCCGTGCCCGTGCTCCCGGGAGAGCTGGAGCGCGGTGACCAGCACGGTGTAGCCGGTCAGCGCCACGACGAGGAGGAAGGGGTCGCGCCGGCCGGGCCGGCCGCGCCCGGTCACCACCAGCGCCACCGAGGACAGGGCCAGTCCGGTCACCAGGACCGGGAGGAGCAGCAGCGGGCCCACCGGCTCGGTCTGCACCAGCACGAGCCACGCGGTGAGGATCACCGCGGTGCGGGCGAGAGGATGGGCCGGCATCCGCCGAGTGTGCCAGTGCGCCGCCTCCGGAGGCCTCGCACGTTCACTAGAGTCTGGCAGATGAGCAGCACTGAGACCGTCGAGGTCACCGGCCACCTGATGGACAGCGGTGTCCTCTCCCAGATCCTCGACGACATCCGCGAGTACGAGGGCGACTGGGTCATCGACTCCATCGACGTGGGCCGTGAGGCTGCGGACACCTCGACCGCCACCATCACCGTCTCCGCGGCCGACGAGGAGGCCCTCCAGCGCCTGCTGATGCGACTGCAGACCCGCGGCGTCAACATGGTCGATCCCGGCGAGGCGTCGGTCTCGACCTGCGACCAGGACGGGGTCTTCCCCGACGGCTTCTACTCCACCACCAACCTGCCCACCAAGGTCCGGCTCGCCGGGACCTGGCACCCGGTGGAGAACCCGGAGATGGACTGCGGCCTGGTGGTCACCCACGAGGCGGGTCGCACCAGGATCGTCACCCTGCCGATGTCCGACGTCCGGGCGGGGATGGAGGTCATCTGCGGCGCCGCCGGGGTCCGGGTGACGGTGCCGGACGTCGACCGCCACCAGGAGCACTTCGGCTTCATGGAGTCGGACGTGTCGTCGGAGAAGCCCCAGGCGGTGCTCGTGCGCCAGGTCGCCGAGGGGATGCGCGAGGCCAAGGCGGCCGGGCGGCGGGTGCTCTGGGTGGGCGGGCCGGGCGTCGTGCACACCGGCGCCGCCCCGGCGATGGTGGCGATGGTCGAGGCGGGCTTCGTCGACGTGCTCTTCGCCGGCAACGCCCTGGCCACCCACGACATCGAGGCGAGCCTCTACGGCACCAGCCTGGGCGTCGACCTGGCGCAAGGACGCGGGGTCAAGCACGGCCACGAGCACCACATCCGCGCCATCAACACCATCCGCAAGGAGGGCTCCATCGCGGCGGCGGTCGAGAGCGGCGTCCTGACCGGCGGGATCATGCACGCGCTGGTCACCCACGGCAAGCGCTTCGTGCTCGTCGGCTCGGTGCGCGACGACGGCCCGCTGCCCGACGTCCACACCGACGTGCTGGAGGGGCAGCGGGCGATGCGCGCCGAGCTGCCCGGGGTCGGCTTCTGCCTGATGGTCGCCACCATGCTGCACTCGGTGGCGACCGGCAACATCCTGCCCGCCTCGATCCCGCTGGTGTGCGTGGACATCAACCCCGCCACCGTCACCAAGCTGGCCGACCGCGGCTCGTCCCAGGCGCGCGGCATCGTCACCGACGTGGGGCTCTTCCTCGAGCAGCTCGCCCAGGAGCTCGTCCCGGGCTACCGCCGCGCCTGAGCCCGGCGGGCGAGCAGAGCGGCCCCCACCAGCCCGGCCTCCGGGCCGAGCGCGGCCCGGAGCAGGGGCGGCACGGTCCGGTGACCCGCTCCCACCAGGGAGCCCTCGAGCGCCGTCCGGGCCGGCCGCAGCAGCAGGTCGCCGGCGGAGGCGAGGCCGCCGCCGATCACCAGGCAGGCGGGGTCCAGGGCCGCCACCAGGTTGGCCAGCCCGAGGCCCAGCCAGCGCCCGACCTCGACCATGGCCCGCCGGGCCAGCGGGTCCCCCTGGGCTGCCGCGGTGGAGACCATCGGGCCGGTCACCCGGCTCGGGTCGCCGCCGGTGGGCGCCGAGAGCAGGCCGGACCGGGCGCCCCAGTCCTCACGGACCTGCCGCAGCAGCGCCCGCCCCGAGCAGTACTGCTCCCAGCAGCCTCGTCCGCCGCACTCGCAGGGGGCTCCGTCGGGCACCACCTTCATGTGCCCCACCTCCCCGGCCATGCCGCCCGCGCCCCGCAGGATCTCCCCACCCAGCACGAGGCCGCCGCCGATCCCGGTGCCGATGGTCACCACCACGGCGCTGGTGGCGCCGCGTGCCGCGCCGTACGCCGACTCGGCCAGGGCCGCGCAGGTGGCGTCGTTCTCCAGCACCACCGGGGCGCGCAGGCGCTCGCTGAGCCGGTCGCGCACCGGGTCGCCGCGCCAGGGCAGGTGCGGGGCGAACACGACCCGCTCCCCCGTCACGTCCACGAACCCGGCCGCGGCCACCCCGATGCCGGCCAGCGGCCTGCCGCCGGCGGCCTCCAGGACCGCCTCGGTGAGCGCGTCCTCGACCAGGCCGACGGGCGCCGTCCGGCCGGGGGTGGCGCGGCGGGCCGTACCGGTCACCGCGGCGTCCTCGCCGACCGCACCCGCGAGGATCTTCGTGCCGCCGATGTCGACGCCGACCCAGACCGGCTCGCTCACTCCGCGGGGTCCTCGGGCCACTCCGCCCCCAGGTCGATGTGCTCCACCGACGGGTCCGGGCGCTGCTCGCCGCTCCCGGAGGGGGACGGCACCTGGGAGAGGGCGGCGAGCCCGGCCTGGAGCAGGTGGGTCGCCGCCGAGGTCAGGTGCGACGTCACCTCGGGGCTGAGCCCGCGCAGCGCGTGCATGGTGCGGCACACCGGGCAGACGGCACACTCCGACGAGCCGGTGGCGGCCTGCCACCCGTCGCCGCGGGCCTGGCCCGCATCCTCGCCCGGCCCCTCGTCCGGCCCCTCGTCCGGCCCCTCGTCCGGCCCCTCGTCCGGCACCGCATCGTGGCCGAGCCCGGCCGTGTGCTCGCGCGCCAGAGCGGCCAGCGAGCCGAGGAGCCGCAGGGCCTCCTCGCCCAGCGACCCGATCTCCGGCGCGCCCTCGACGCCCTCGACGTCCTCGGAATCCGCAGTCATCCTGCCTCCTCGAAACGGGCCTGCAACCGGCCATCCTCCACCCGCGCCCCGGAGACCCGCAGCCGCGAGAGGGCTGCCGGCAGGGTGAGCACCCGCCGGTAGGAGCCCACCGTCACCACCAGGTCGTCCTCGTGCCTGGCGAGGTCGACGTCGCCGGCATCGGCCAGCGGCAGACGCAGGCTGAGCAGGAAGCCCGCCGACGTCGGGGTCACCTCGAACGGCGTCCCGGCCGAGGCCGGGGCGAGCGGGTCGTCCCCGGCGTAGAGCCCGTCGGCCAGCGCGGCGAGGGCGGGCTCGCCCACCGGCTCGTGGGCCTGGTAGTCGGCCCGCCACACCGGCAGCCCGGCGAACGACCGCGCGACGTCGTCCAGCACCTCCGCCTGGGCCCGGACCCAGCCCTGACGCCACGGGTCGGCGGCGTCGGCGGGGAAGACCCGGTTGGCGACCACCCCGTCGACGGTGTAGCCGAAGAGGGACAGGGTGGTCCAGGAGCGGCGCGCCTCGGCCACCACCACCCGCTCCGGGGTGAGCACGAGCCGCACGCTCGCGCCGGGCGCCGTCAGCAGCTCGCGCACCTCCCCCAGCTCGTCGTGCAGGCGCGCCACGGCGTCGAAGACCGGATCGCCGGGCATCGGCACACCCGCGGCGCGGCCCAGGACCGGGGCGAGGGTGCGGACGACCCGGCGCTGCACCGGGAAGACCCGGCGCATGTACCAGCCGAGAGCCTCCGGGAGAGCGAGCAGGCGCAGCGTCTCGGCGGTCGGCGCGCAGTCGACCACCACGGTCTCCCAGTCGCCCGAGCGGACCTGCCGCCTCAGCTCCAGGAGGGCGAGCACCTCCTCGGCGCCGGGCAGCACCGTCAGCTCCTCGGCGGCGACGGGGTCCACCCCCACCACGTCGAGCACCTCGCGCAGGTAGGCCTGGATCTGCGCCCACGACTCCTCGAAGCGGCGCTGGGCGTCGACCTGCTGCACGAAGAGGCCGGAGGAGACCTCGCAGGGCTCGGCACCGGCGTTCACCCCGAAGGTGTCGGCCAGCGAGTGGGCGGCGTCGGTGGAGACCACCAGGGTCCGTCGGCCCGCGCGGGCGGAGGCCGCGGCCGTCCCGGCCGCGACCGTGGACTTGCCGACGCCTCCCTTGCCGGTGAAGAGAAGGACTCGCAAGGTCAGAGCGACTCGACGCGCTTCTTCAGGCCCTTGAGAGCGGTGTCGATCAGGATCTTCTCGCCCTTGCGCTTGAGCATCCCGATCACCGGGACGGAGACGTCCAGGGCCAGTCGGTAGGTGACCTCGGTGGAGCCGTCACCGCGGTCCTTGAGCAGGTAGGCGCCGTCGAGGGCGCGCAGCATCTTGCCCTCCACCAGGGTCCAGGTGACCGCACGGTCGCCGTCCCACTGGTAGGCCAGGGTGTACTCGTCCTTGATGGGCGAGACGTCGAGGGCGAAGAAGACCTGGTCGGCGCGGTCGCCGGTGCCCGGGTCCACGATCTCGACGGTGCGCACGCCCTTGGCCCACGCGGGGTAGGCCTCGAAGTCGGCGATCACGTCCATCACCGCACGCGGCTCGGCGTCGATCACGATGGACGACGTGGTCTGCTCGGCCATCCCTGCCCCCTCGTTGGTCGCCGGCCGGTGATGACCGACGGATTCGGATCAGGTGCGCGACCCTACCGGATCAGGACCCCGGCGGACCCGGCGGTAACGTGCGGCCTGTAAACCCCGAACCAGGAGGCACCCGACTTGCGTGAGTTCTCCACGCCCCTGACGACCGAGATCCCCACCGAGGGGAACCTCACCGACGACGTCGTCACCAACGCCCGCCTCGCCGGGGACGCCGTGACCTTCCGGCGAAACACCGGGGAGGAATGGGTCGACGTGACCGCCGGGCAGTTCCTCGCCGACGTGAGCGCGGTCGCCAAGGGGCTGATCGCCGCCGGCCTCGAGCCCGGCGACCGGGTCGCCCTGATCTCCAAGACCCGCTACGAGTGGACCCTCCTGGACTACGCGATCTGGTTCGCCGGGGCGGTGACCGTGCCGGTCTACGAGACGTCCTCCTCGGAGCAGATCCACCAGATCCTGGCCGACTCGGGGGCCCGCGCGGTGATCGGCGAGACCCCGGAGCACACCGCCCGGGTGACCAACGTGCGCGCCGACCTGGAGTGCCTCCACCACCTGTGGTCGATCGAGGACCGGGCGCTGGAGGTGCTGACCAGCCTGGGCCAGGAGGTCGACGACGACGAGCTGGAGCGACGCCGCACCGCCGCCGGTCCCGACGACCTGGCCACCCTGATCTACACCTCGGGCACCACCGGGGTGCCCAAGGGCTGCATGCTCACCCACGGCAACTTCATGTTCGAGCTCGGCGTCGCGGTCGACGAGCTCGACGAGCTCTTCACCGACGGGGCCTCCACCCTGCTCTTCCTGCCGCTGGCCCACGTGTTCGCCCGCATCATCCAGATCGGCGCGATCAAGCGGCGGGTCGTGCTGGGTCACAGCGCAGACATCAAGAACCTCGTCGCCGACCTCCAGGTCTTCCGCCCCACCTTCATCCTGGCCGTCCCGCGGGTCTTCGAGAAGGTCTTCAACACCGCCTCGCAGAACGCCGCCGCGGACGGCAAGGGCAAGATCTTCAACCGGGCCGCCGAGATCGCCATCGCGTGGTCGAAGGCCCAGGACAAGGGCCGGGTCCCGCTCTCGCTGCGGCTCCAGCACGCCCTGTTCACCAAGCTGGTCTACGCCAAGCTCGAGGCCGCCCTCGGCGGCCGCTGCCTGCACGCGGTCTCCGGCGGAGCCCCCCTCGGCGAGCGGCTCGGCCACTTCTACCGCGGCATCGGGCTGACCGTCCTGGAGGGCTACGGCCTGACCGAGACCACGGCGGCCCTCTGCGTCAACCTCCCCGACGCCCACAAGGTCGGCTCGGTGGGCCGCCCCTTCGGCGGCACCACGGTGCGGGTGGCCGACGACGGCGAGCTGCTCTTCCGCGGGGGCCAGGTCTTCGCCGGCTACTGGAACAACGAGGCGGCCACCGCCGAGGCGATCGACGCCGACGGCTGGTTCCACACCGGTGACGTCGGCGAGATCGACGACGAGGGCTTCGTCCGCATCACCGGCCGCAAGAAGGAGATCCTGGTGACGGCGGGGGGCAAGAACGTGGCCCCGGCCGTGCTGGAGGACCGGCTGCGCGCCCACCTGCTGATCGACCAGTGCATGGTGGTCGGCGACGGCCAGCCCTTCATCGGCGCCCTGATCACCCTCGACACCGAGACGCTGGCCGGCTGGGCGCAGACCAGGGGCAAGAAGGGCTCGCTGGAGGACCTCATCCTCGACGAGGACCTGCGGGCCGAGATCGACGCCGCCGTGGAGGACGCCAACAGCGCCGTCTCCCGCGCCGAGTCGGTCCGCAAGTACCGCATCCTGAGTGCCGCCTGGACCGAGGAGGCGGGACACCTCACGCCCAGCCTCAAGCTCAAGCGGAGCGTCGTCATGCGGGAGTTCCGCGACGACGTGGATGCGCTCTACCTTCCTTGACGAAAACGCGAACAAGACCCGGTACAGACCACTAGCGTTCGATCCGAAGTTTCCTCCACACCCCTCTCGCCGCTTGGGCATGGTGTGACGGAATGGACAGGAACGCAGTACCGGGCCCGGAAGAGCCCCGGTCTGCTTGAGACCGGAGGCTCAACCCATGGATCGACGCAAGCTCCTGCTCGTCGTAGCGGTCGTCGTGGCGCTGCTCGGCACCGCCCTCGTCTACCTCTACGTGGAGAGCGCGGACAACCGGGCCGCTGAGCAGTACGACACGGTCCAGGTCCTCACCGCCGTCAGCCCGATCGTCACCGGGGAGTCGATCGCGGACGCAGCGACCAACGGCAAGATCCAGCGTCAGGACCTGCCGCGCAACGCGGTCCTGCCGACTGCCGTCACCGACACGGAGTCGCTGGAGGGCCTCACGGCCAACACCAACATCTACCCCGGCGAGCAGATCGTGCCGGAGAAGTTCGGTGGGGTCGGCGCCTCGTCCGCGCTGCCCATCCCGAGCGGCAAGCTGGCCGTCTCGGTCCAGCTCACCGACACCGCGCGGGTCGCCGGCTTCGTCTCCGCCGGCTCCGACGTCGCCATCTGGCTCAACGGTGCCGGCGACGACGGCAAGCCGTTCACCCGCCTGCTGCTGCCGCAGGTCACCGTGCTCGCGGCGGGCTCGACCACCATGGTCGCCACCACCTCCACCGACGAGACCGGCGCCGAGACCGTCGAGCAGCTCCCGCGGACGCTGCTGACCCTGGCGGTCGACCAGGCCGAGGCGGAGAAGCTGATGTTCGCCGCCGCCAACGGAGAGCTCTCCGCCGGTCTGCGCACCGGCAACACCAAGGTCGCGCCCAACCAGGGCATGACCCTCCAGAACCTCTTCAGCTAGGCGAAAAGATGCCGATCCTTCTCGACGCGGACCCCGCCAAGGCAGCAGCCCTCCTGACGGTGCTGCCGGCGGGCACGCAGGTGGCCGACAGCCAGGAGCGGCTGTTCGGCTGGCTCGCGCACCGCACCGACGAGTACGCCGTGGTGCTCGGGCCGAGCCTCTCGGTCGCCGAGGCGATGGCGATCTCCGACCGCATGCGCACCGCGCTGCCCACCGCCAGCGTGGTCCTGGTGCGCGACACCGTGGACACCGACGTCCTCACCCGGGCCATGCACGCCGGGGTCAGGGAGGTCGTGACCGCCAGCGACCTGCCCCAGGTCAACGCCGCCCTGCAGCGTGCCCACGCCCTGTGGGCCGCCCTGCGGGGCAATGCCGCGCCCTCCTCACGACTGGGCCGCGTCATCACGATCTTCTCGCCCAAGGGCGGGGTCGGGAAGACCACGATGTCGGTCAACCTGGGCATCGCGCTGATGCGCGGGGGCGAGAACAAGGTCTGCGTGGTCGACCTCGACCTCGCCTTCGGCGACATCGCGATCACGCTCCAGCTCTTCCCCACCCACTCGATCGAGCACGCCATCGGCGGCGAGCAGTCGATGGACTACGCGTTCATCGAGGAGCTGATGACCCCGCACGAGAGCGGGCTCATGGTGCTCGCGGCGCCCAGCCAGCCCGACGCCCGGGAGCGGGTCACCGGGGCGCTGGTGACCCGGCTGCTGCGGACGCTGCAGGCCCACTTCGACTACCTCGTGCTCGACACCGCGCCGGCCTTCGACGAGCAGACCCTCACCGCGCTCGACGAGACCGACGACTGCATCATCGTCGCCACGCTCGACGTGCCCACCCTCAAGAACGTCAAGGTCGCCCTGGAGACCCTCGACGTGCTGGGGGTCGCCGAGGGCCACCGTCACCTCCTGCTCAACCGGGCCGACGAGCAGGTCGGGATCGGGGCGGACAAGGTCGAGGGGATCCTGGGGATGGACGTGGCCGCCCGGGTCGCGACGTCCCTGGACATCGCCAAGGCCACCAACGCCGGTCGCCCGCTGATGCTCTCCTCCCCCTCGCACCCCTCCTCCAAGGCCGTCCGGGCGCTGGCGGAGAAGCTGATGGGCTACGAGACCGCCGTGGCCCCCGACCTGCCGTCGCCGAAGACCCGGCCCTCGAAGGCACCCAGGACGCCCAAGTCGGTCAAGACCGAACCCGCAGCCCCGGCCCCGGCGCCTGCCCCCACCGAGAAGCGCGAAGAGGGCCAGAAGCGCTTCCGCATCAGCAGGAGATGACACGATGAGCAACCTCTCCGAACGCCTCGCCGCCCGGCGGCGTGCCGAGGAGGCCGCGGCCTCCCTCGGTGGCCTCCCGGCTCCCGGCGCGACCGCCCAGGTGCCCGTCGAGGCCCCGGTCACCGAGGTGCTCGCCGAGCAGCCCGTGACGGCGCCCTCCTCACCGCTCGGCGCCTCGGACTCCCCGCTCAACGACCGCCGGGCCCCGGTGCCCGACCCGACGTCGACGCGGCGGGCCCAGTCGGCCAACACCGACCGGATCGAGGAGCTCAAGTCCTCGGTGCACGCCGAGCTGCTGCGCCAGCTCGGTCCCCAGCTCTACGACGCCAACCTCGAGCAGAGCGAGCTGGACCAGAAGGTGCGCGCGGCCCTCGCCGACGTGCTGAAGAAGTCCGACCGGCCGATCAGCGCAGCCGACCGGCAGCAGATCACCAGCGAGATCAGCGACGACATCCTCGGCTACGGCCCGATCGAGCCCTACCTGCGCGACCCCGACGTCTCCGAGGTCATGGTCAACGGCGCCCACAGCATCTGGCTCGAGCGCAAGGGCCAGCTGGTCGCGGCCGACGCGATCTTCCAGGACGAGGCCCACCTGCGGCGCACCATCGACAAGATCGTCTCCCGGATCGGGCGGCGCGTGGACGAGTCCAGCCCGATGGTGGACGCGCGCCTGCCCGACGGCAGCCGTGTCAACGCCGTCGTCCCGCCGCTGGCGATCGACGGCTCGTGCCTGACGATCCGCAAGTTCGCCACCGACCCGCTCACCGCGGACGACCTGGTCAAGTTCGGCTCCATCAGCCAGCAGACCAAGGACTTCCTCGACGCCTGCGTCCGGGGGCGCCTCAACATCATCGTCTCCGGCAGCACCGGTGCCGGCAAGACCACCACCCTCAACGTGCTCTCCTCGTTCATCCCCTCCGACGAGCGCATCGTCACCATCGAGGACGCCGCCGAGCTCCAGCTCAAGCAGGAGCACGTGGTGCGGCTGGAGTCGCGGCCCTCCAACATCGAGGGCAAGGGCGCCGTCACCATCCGCGACCTGGTCAAGAACAGCCTGCGCATGCGGCCCGACCGGATCATCGTCGGTGAGGTCCGTGACGCCTCCGCGCTGGACATGCTCCAGGCGATGAACACCGGTCACGACGGCTCCATCTGCACCGTCCACTCCAACGGCCCCCGCGACACCCTCTCGCGCATGGAGACGCTGGTGCTGATGGCCGGGATGGACCTGCCGGTCCGGGCGATCCGCGAGCAGGTCGCCTCCGCGGTGGACCTCATCGTGCACCAGACCCGGTTCAAGGACGGGTCGCGCCACATCACCCACGTCACCGAGGTCGAGCGGATGG
This sequence comes from Nocardioides sp. Z50_6, assembly GCF_058215755.1. Taxonomy (NCBI): domain Bacteria; kingdom Bacillati; phylum Actinomycetota; class Actinomycetes; order Propionibacteriales; family Nocardioidaceae; genus Nocardioides; species Nocardioides sp. Z50_6. The sequence goes on from NZ_JBZAJB010000001.1 coordinate 199,219, forward strand.
AGGGCGACATCATCACCCTCCAGGACGTCTTCCTCTACGACCACTCCGCCGGATTCGACGGCGAGGGCCGGACCCTGGGAGGCCTGCGGGCCACCGGTCTGCGGCCCAAGTTCCTGGAGAAGATGACCTACAACAACGTGCACGTCGACCCGATGATCTTCGTCCCGGAGCGGTTCTGATGCGCCCGCTCACCCGGACCCTGGCCGCGCTGGGGATCGTCGCGCTGCTGAGCAGCCCGCTGGCCGCCCACGCGGCGGACGAGGCCGACGTCACCCACGTCCAGACCGTCGACGGCGGGGTCCAGGTCCTGGTCGCGGTGCCCCCGGGCGCCCAGGTCGACCTCGACGGGGTCTCGGTCACCTTCGACGGCGCCAGCGCCACCGAGGCGACGGCCGAGACGGCGGGCGGCACCGCCGTCCAGCGCACCACGGTGCTGGCCATCGACACCAGCCGCTCCATGGACGGCGAGAGGTTCGTGGCGGCCAAGGCCGCGGCCGAGGCCTACCTCAGCGCCGTGCCCGCCGACGTCCGGGTCGGCCTGGTCACCTTCGACCGGGAGGTCGTCGGGGCGGTGCCGCCCACCACGGATCGCGACGAGGCACGTACCGCGCTCGCCGGCCTCACCCTGGCCCGCCAGACCCGCCTCTACGACGGGGTGATCGCCGCGGCCGAGCTGGCCGGGACCGAGGGACAGCGCAGCCTGCTGGTCCTCTCCGACGGAGCCGACACCAGCAAGACCCCGCTCACCGACGCGATCGGCGCCATCTCGCGCACGGGCGTCCTGGTCGACGTGGTCGCGCTCGAGCAGGACGGCGACCTCGGTCCGCTGACCCAGCTCAGCGACGCGGGCAACGGCAAGGTGATCAGCGCCGACGTCGACGCCCTCGGCACCGCCTTCTCCGAGGAGGCCGAGATCCTGGCGCGCCAGGTCCTGGTCACCGCCCAGCTCCCCGAGGGGGTCGCCGACGAGGCCGCCATCTCGGTCTCGCTGCCGGCCGACACCGGGACCCTGACCGCGGAGGTCTTCGCCCCGGTCCGCGCGAACGTGCCCACCCCGCAGAAGGTCACCCTGCCCTCGGCCGACCGGGGCATCATCCTGCCCGACTGGGCCATGTGGGTGGCCGTCGCCCTGGTCGGCGCCGGACTTCTGGCCTTCCTCTCCACCCTGCTCACCGGGATGGCCAAGGGCCAGCTGACCGCAGAGGAGCGGGTCGCCCTGTATGCCGGCCTCGCCTCCGGCACCGCCGCTCCCCCCGGCAGGGCCGCGGGTCTGGGGTCCGACGAGCGGCTGGCCCAGTTCCGGGGCGCCGCGGACGCCGTGCTCAAGCGCAACAAGTCGCTGGAGGAGCGGATCGCCGCCCGGCTGGAGGCGGCCGACATCGGCTTCCGCTCCTCGGAGTGGCTCCTCCTGCACACCGGCATCATCGTGGGCGCCGGCCTGCTGGGGGTCCTGCTGGGGGGCGGCAGCCTCGGGGTGGGCCTGCTCTTCATCGTCCTCGGTGCCGTCGTCCCGTGGCTCTACCTCGGCCGCGCCAGGAAGCAGCGAGTGAAGAAGTTCAACGCCGCCCTCCCCGACACCCTGCAGCTCATGTCGGGCTCCCTCTCGGCCGGTCTCTCCCTCGCCCAGTCGGTGGACACGATCGTCCGCGAGGGCACCGAGCCGATCACCAGCGAGTTCAAGCGCGTGCTGGTCGAGACCCGGCTCGGGGTCTCCCTCGAGGACGCGCTGCAGGGCATCGCGGAGCGGTTCGACAGCAAGGACTTCGACTGGGTGGTCATGGCCATCAAGATCCAGCGCCAGGTCGGCGGAAACCTCGCGGAGCTCCTCGACACCGTGGCCGGCACCATCCGGGAGCGGGAGTACATGCGCCGGCAGGTCCAGGCGCTGGCGGCCGAGGGCAAGATCTCGGCCTACGTGCTCGGCGGCCTGCCGCCGGTCTTCCTGCTCTACCTGATGCTGACCAGCTACGACTACGTCAGCGTGCTCTTCCGTGAGCCGCTGGGCTGGCTGATGCTCGGCGGCGCCGGGGTCATGCTCGCGGTGGGCGCCTTCTGGATGAGCCGACTGATCAAGGTGGAGATCTGATGACGATCTATCTGGTGCTGGGCTGCCTGCTGGTGGTGATGTCGATCGTGCTGATCTCCTTCGCGACCGGAGAGCCGGTCCGGGAGGGCGGCCTCAGCCGGTCCTTGGCGGCGCTGGAGTCCATGGGCGACGTGCCCAAGGAGCTCACCGCCGAGCTGGACCGTCCCTTCGCGGAGCGGGTGCTGGCTCCGCTCCAGGGGCGGGCCCTGTCCATCGGGCGACGCTTCACCGGTGCCGACAGCACGGAGCGGATCTACCGCAAGCTCGAGCTCGCGGGGAACCCCGCCGGTTGGACGGTCGACCGGGTGGTCGCGCTCAAGGTGATCGGGGCCGTCGCGGGCCTGGTGGCCGCGGTCCTCTTCTCCTTCATGCTCAGCCTCGGGCTCGTGGGCAAGGTGGCCTTCGTCGCGCTGGGTGCGGTCGCCGGGTACTTCGGGCCCAACATGTACCTCTACCAGAAGGCCCACGAGCGCCAGGAGACGATCGGCCGGGGTCTCCCCGACGCGATCGACCTGCTGACCATCAGCGTGGAGTCGGGACTCGCCTTCGACGCCGCCGTGCAGCAGGTCTCCAAGAACACCGACGGCCCCCTGGCCGAGGAGTTCGCCCGGGTGCTGCGTGAGATGCAGATCGGGCAGGGTCGCGCCGCGGCCCTGCGTGCCCTGGCTGACCGCACCAACCTCGACGACCTCCGCAGCTTCGTGAGCGCGCTGGTCCAGGCCGACGCCTTCGGCATCCCGATCGCCCAGGTGCTGCGGGTGCAGTCCGCCGAGATGCGGGTCAAGCGGCGCCAGAAGGCCGAGGAGAAGGCGCAGCAGGTCCCGGTGAAGATGACGGTGCCGCTGATCTTCTGCATCCTGCCCACCCTGTTCATCGTGGTCATCGGGCCGGCCGTGATCAGCATCATGGACACCTTCGCCTGATGCCCGGCCGGGCCGAGCGGCTCCAGCAGGCGGGGCTGATCGAGGGCTCCCGGGCCTTCGTGCTGGTCAGCGTCGCGATGTCGATCGCCTGGAGCCGCGACCTGGACGCCCTCGGCGGGCTCTTCGGCCTGGCCGCCCTGTGGGTCACCGCCGGCTGGCTGCTGCGGACGCAGACCCCGCTGCGGATGATCTGCACCGTCGAGGCGCTGACCATCGGCGTGCTCGCGGGCTGCTTCTACCAGAGCGCCCCGGCCCTCCTGGCCGGCCTCGCCGTGCCGCCCTTCGTCCACGGCCTGCTCCGCGGCCTGCCCGGCGTGGCCGAGTCGCTGCTGCTCCAACTCGGCGCGATCGCGCTGGTGATGGTCGTGGCGGGCGACTCGCCCGACAGCTCGCAGGTCACCGACGTCTTCATGTTCATGGTCACCGGCCTGGGGCTCGGCCTGGTCGCCGGGTTCTTCGTCAGCACCTCCCCCCGGGACGACGGGACGCTCGCCTACCGGGAGGCACGCACGCTGATCACCGAGCTCAACGACCTCTCGGCCAAGCTGGAGGGCGGCCTCGACCCCACCAGCATGGGCGGCGAGATCCTGGAGACGGTGAGCTCGGAGCTGCCCTCGGAGATCGTCGTCCTGCACGTCCGGCGTGACGGCGTGCTGCTGCCGCTGGTGACGCGCTCCTCCCACGAGGGGCGGGAGGGCGAGGAGAGCCAGGAGCTGGCGCAGGCCGTCTGGGACGACGGCCACCCGCGCGTCCTGGGCCACGACTTCGGGTTCCCCGTCTCGCACGCCGACACCCCCATCGCGGTCGTCACCGGGCGGCTCGCCGCCGGCTCCGAGCCCGACTCGCTCGACGTCTTCGAGCGTCTCCGCGCCCTGGCGGAGCGGCTGGCCCCGGCCGCGCTGCGGCTGGACACCGCTCAGCTCTTCACCGCCTTCCGGGACGCCGCGATGTCAGACGAACGACGCCGGCTGGCTCGCGAGATGCACGACGGCGTCGCCCAGGACATCGCCTCGATGGGCTACGTGGTGGACGCCCTGGTCTCCACAGCCTCGAGCCCGGAGCAGCAGAACGCGCTCTTCCAGCTCCGCGGGATGATCACCTCGGTGGTGGCCGAGGTGCGGCGGTCCGTGATGACGCTGCGCACCCAGGCGGGCTCGAGCGAGAGCCTCGGGGCCGCCATCGCCACCCTCGCTCGTCACCTGAGCGACGTCTCCGGCACCCCGATCAAGGTGACCGTCGACGAACGGACCAGCCGGCTGCGCCACGAGGTGGAGGCCGAGCTCCTGCGCATCGCCCAGGAGGCGATGAACAACGCCGTGAAGCACTCCCAGGCGACCCTGATCGACGTGCACTGCCGGGTCCAGGCACCCAACGCCCAGATCGTGGTCGCCGACGACGGCCGGGGTCTCCAGGCCGGTCGGCGCGACTCCCACGGCCTCTCGATCATGAAGGAGCGGGCGGCCCTCATCGGTGGGGTGCTGGAGGTGCGCTCGAGCCCGACCCGCGGCACGGTCGTCTCGGTGCACGTCGGCGCCCCGCTCGACAGTCTCCCCTCGCCCGACGTCAGCACACTCCCCAGGAACGCGAGAGTCTCATGACCACTGCACCCACGCCCACCGCCTCCGCTACCTCGGTGCTGCTGGTGGACGACCACGAGCTGATCCGGGCGGGGCTGGCCACGGCCTTCTCCCTGGATCCCTCCACCCACGTGGTCGACCAGGCCGGCTCCGTCGCGCAGGCGCTGGAGCAGTTCCGCACCCACCGGCCCCGGGTGGTGGTGACCGACCTGCAACTGCCCGACGGGACGGGCCTCGACATCGTGCGTGCCGCCCGCAGGGAGGCCCCGGAGACCGGTCTGGTGGTGCTCACCATGCACTCGGGCGACGAGCAGATCTTCGCGGCGATGGAGGCCGGTGCGTCCGCCTTCGTCGGCAAGGACGCACCCTCCACCGAGGTGGTCAAGGCGGCGAAGCACGCGGCCGTCTCCCCGAGGACGTTCCTGTGCGCGGGCCTCTCCGCCGCGATGATCCGGCGGATGAGCGGGGAGACCTCGCGCCTCTCCGACCGGGAGCAGGAGGTCCTGATGCTCCTGGCCGACGGGCTGGGTGCCGGGCAGATCGCCGGCCAGCTCTTCATGAGCGAGTCGACCGCCAAGTCCCACATCGCCCGGATCTACCAGAAGCTCGGCGCGACCAACCGCGCCCAGGCGCTCGTGACGGCGATGCGCAGCGGCCTGCTCTCCTCGATGAACCCCGTCGACCGCTGAAACCCGCCGTCCCAGTCCCCCGACCAGGGCGGCGCGTAGTCCTTTGTGACTAGTGGAGCGTGACCGGTCTTCCGATCTCATAGATCCGGGAACACGGCGAGGATTGGGGAACGGATCAGGCGAGTGCCTGCCGGACCAGAACCCCAGAGCATTCCCCGAAAGGACCCCACCATGCTTCAGTACCTCACGATCCTGTTGGACGCCAAGAAGGCCAAGATGGACGAGCGCGGCGCCTCCGCCGTCGAGTACGGCCTGCTGGTCGCCGGCATCGCCGCCATCATCGTCGTCGCCGTCTTCGCCTTCGGCGGCCTGGTCAAGGACATCTTCAGCGGCACGTCCAGCTCGATCAAGAACAGCGGCACCAACTGACCGACTGATCCGTTCGTGCTCGGCGCGGTCCTGCCCTGCGGGACCGCGCCGCGGCGCATTCACCGAAGGGATCTCCCATGGAGAGCAACGCGATCGACCGGACGGCTACCCCGCACCGGAAGTCCGAGCTGGGCGCCTCCTCGGTCGAGTACGGCCTGCTGGTCGCCGGCATCGCCGCGATCATCGTCACGGCGGTCTTCCTCTTCGGCGGCGCCGTGGTGGGTCTCTTCGACGACTCGTGCGAGAGCCTGAGGACCAAGATCACCCAGGCCCAGTGCGCACCCTGACGACCGGCGCCCCGGCCCACGCGGCGACGGCGCGACGCGTCCCTTGACTCAGCGCACCAGGGCGACCCTGGTGAGCACCCCTGGGTGACTCCCCCACCACAGGTGTGACCAGGCCGGCGGGGTCGGGTCGGCCAGCGACCTCACCGCGAGCTGTCGCTGCAGCTCCACGAAGTCACCCGGGTCCTCGACGGACTCCAGCGCCGTCACGTCGGCGCGGAGCTCGATCCGGCGGCTGACCATGTTCTGCACCGGCTGCGACAGCTGACCACCGACGAACACCAACGCCACCAACAACGGCACGACGCGCGGGTCGGCCAGTGGGGTGCGGGTCAGCCTCGGCAGCGCCAGCCCCAGCAGCCCGACGGCCGCCACCACGCCCGCGGCGCCCAGGGCGGTGCCCACCAGCACGTCCTGGTGCTTGGCGTGCGCGAGCTCGTGCGCCACCACGGCCAGCACCTGACCCTGGGGCGCGTCGTCGACCAGGTTGTCGTACAGGACCACCCGCCGGGTCCCGCCGAGCCCCGAGACCCAGGCGTTCAACGTGGTGGTGCGGCGCGAGGCGTCGGCGACCACGACGTCGTCGAGGTCCACCCCCTGCTCGGCGGCGACCACCTCCACCGCGTCCCGCAGCTCGCCGGCCGGCAGCGGCTCGAAGGAGTTGAAGACGGGCTCCACCAGGACCGGATAGGCGAACGAGCCCACCACCACCCCGGCCCCCAGCACCGCCGCGGCGAGCACCGGCCACCAGGTGCGAGCCCGCCGGGCCGTCCCGACGAGGACGAGCGCGACGGCGGCGAAGACGGCGATGTCGAGCGCCTCTCCGGACGCCAGGTCCACTGCCCAGGTCGCCCAGGTCTGGGTGGAGAGTCCGTTGTCGACCCGCAGCCGCCAGGCCCCCACCGCGAGGGGCAGGGTGACGAGCCGGGCCACGAGCAGCGGGCCGGCCACCGCGAGGAGCACCCGGACCCACCAGGGGCCCCGCAGCCGGGCGACGACCCTGGCACCGAGACGGGTGAAGCCGAGCACCCCGAGGATCGCGATGGTCAGCGCCAGCGAGCTCCAGCTCCAGGCGCGGGCCCGGCGGGAGTACTCCTCCGCGCGTTCCAGCTCGGCCGGGGAGAACAGGCTGGAGGCGTCGACCGGGTCCGGGATGCCGCCCGGCACGGGCTGCCAGGGCACCAGCCACCACCCGAGCACGACCAGCGCGGCCAGGCCGGCGAGCAGCACGGCCGCGGCCACGACGCGTGAGGAGCGGGCGGGAGGATCCGACGTCACGGTGACGATCCTCTCAGGGCACCGTCACGTCGCTCGTCACAGCGGTGCCGCGCCGGGTAGGCGGTGGCGCCGTGGAGGCGGGGGTCAGCCCGGGCGGACGGCGCCGACGTAGGGCATCGAGAAGACGCCGTCCACCCGGACGCCGCTGCTCGGGTTGGCGGCGTGCACGATGAGGCCGTTGCCGATGTACATGCCCACGTGGCTGATCGGGCTGTAGTAGAAGACCAGGTCGCCGGGCTGCAGGTCGTCCTGGGAGACCCGGGTCCCGGAGCCGAACTGGGCGCTCGAGGAGTGCGGGAGGCCGACACCGGCGGCTCCCCACGCCATCATGGTCAGGCCCGAGCAGTCGTAGGCGTCGGGCCCGACCGCGCCGTAGACGTAGGCGTCGCCGACCTGCGCCATCGCGGCCTTGACCGCGACGGCGGCACGCCCGGAGGCGGGGACGCTGCTCGGCAGGCGGGTGGGGGCGCTCCGCGAGGCGAGGAGTCGCTCACGCTCCTCGTCCTCCAAGCGGGCCAGCAGGCTCTTGGCCTCGGCGAGCTTGGCCTCGACCTCGGCCTTCTCCTCGGCAAGCTGCTCGGTGGTGCTCCGGATCTCGCCGCGCCGCTCCCGGGTCGCCTCCTGGCGGATGCCGAGGGCCTCGGCCTCCGTGCTGAAGGTGTCGAAGAGGTCGGTCTGCAGGTCGTTGAAGGCCGACATCGTCGAGAGCTGGCCGAGGAAGGCGCTCGGATCCTCCGAGACGACCACCTGGCTGACGGTGGAGATGCTCTCGCCCTGGTACTGGCGGACGATCGACTCCTGCACCTGCTCGCGGACCACCGCGAGCCGGGCGTCCTGGCGCTTCTGGTCGGCCTTGAGCGAGGAGAGCTCGTCGGTCAGTCCCTCGAGCTTGAGGTTGGCGTCGTGGTAGCGCTCCTGCGCCTGCTCCGCCTCGTGGTAGAGACGGTCGACCTTCGCCTGGACCTCGTCGATGTCCGGCTCCGCCTGGACGGGAGCGGCCATCAGGCCGGTCGCGACGACAGCCGCCAGGGCGACGGCGACGCCACTGAGACGCTTGGGGGCGAGGCTCACGAGCCGCCAGTCTCCTCTGCTTGCAGGTGCTAGGAACAAGGGCTCCGTGGGGAGCCCTGCGTCAGGCTAGTCGCCAGCGACGTGGGCGTCCAAAACTCCCCTGGATTTACGCAGATTCGATGATGGGGCCGGCCAGCGGATGCACCATCCGCAACGGCGGGACCAGCCCGCCGGCGGCCAGCGCCTCCAGGGCGGCGGTCTCGTCGTCCTCGAAGGTCAGCTCCGGAGGTGGGCCCAGGAGCACGGTGACCACACAGTCGTGACAGGCCAGCCCGCGCACCACGCAGGTGTCGCAATCGATTCTCGTCGTCATGGGACCGACCCAAGCACCGGCCGCCGACAACCGGGCCGCGCGTCGCCGCGCGTGGCGTGTCGGTCCTGTCGGCGCCCGCGTCTAGCGTCCCCGACCATGAGCAGCACAACGGTGGCCAGGACCGGACGATGGGAGACGCAGCGCAGCTTCGACGAGCTGGGGCGCCCGCTCCGGGACCTGACGTTCACCGTGGTCGACCTCGAGACCACGGGAGGATCGGCGGCGGCCGGCTCGATGATCACCGAGATCGGCGCCGTGAAGGTGCGGGGCGGAGAGGTGCTGGGCGAGTTCCAGACCCTGGTCAACCCCCGGGCCGAGATCCCCGCCTTCATCGCCGTCCTGACCGGGATCACCAGCTCCATGGTGGCCGACTCCCCCTCGATCGACTCCGCCCTGCCCGCGTTCCTGGAGTTCGCTGCCGGCACCGTCCTGGTCGCCCACAACGCGCCGTTCGACGTCGGCTTCCTGCAGCACTTCGCCAAGGAGCAGGGGCGACCCTGGCCCCGGTTCGAGGTGGTCGACACCGCCAAGCTGGCGCGCCGGGTCGTCACGCGCGACGAGACCCCCAACTGCAAGCTCGGCAGCCTGGCTCGGCTCTTCGGGTCGACGACCACCCCCAACCACCGCGCCCTGGCCGACGCGCGCGCCACCGTCGACGTGCTGCACGGCCTCATCGAGCGGCTGGGCTCCCTCGGGGTGCAGACCCTGGAGGAGCTCCAGACGTTCAGCGCCAAGGTGACCACCGCCCAGCGTCGCAAGCGCCACCTGGCCGAGTCGCTGCCGCACGCCCCGGGGGTCTACCTCTTCCGCGACGACCAGGCCCGGGTGCTCTACGTCGGCACCTCCCGCGACCTGCGCACCCGGGTCCGCACCTACTTCACCGCCTCCGAGACCCGGTCGCGGATGGGCGAGATGGTCGGCCTGGCCGCCACCGTGACCGGCCTCGAGTGCGCCACCCCGCTGGAGGCCGAGGTGCGCGAGCTCCGACTGATCGCCGAGCACAAGCCGCGCTACAACCGCCGGTCCCGGTTCCCCGAGAGGATGCACTTCCTCAAGCTCACCCGGGAGCCCTGGCCGCGGCTCTCGCTGGTCCGGCGCGTCCTCGACGACGACGCCGACTACCTGGGCCCGTTCTCCTCCCGGCGGGTGGCGGAGCAGAGCCTGGAGGCGCTCCACGACGTCTTCCCGATCCGTCAGTGCAGCGGTCGGCTGCCCCTGGCGCCGTCGCGCTCGGCCTGCGCGCTGGCCGAGATGGCGCGCTGCCTGGCGCCCTGCGACGGCTCCGTCGACACCGCCGCCTACGCCGCGGTGGTGAGCCGCCTGCGCGACAGCCTGCTGCGGAGGCCGGACGCAGTCGTCACCCGCATCAACGAGCGGATGGAGGCCCTGGCCGACGGGGAGCGCTTCGAGGAGGCGGGGGTGCATCGCGACCGACTCGCCGCCTTCGTGCGCGCCGCGGCGCGCACCCAGCGTCTCGGCGCCCTGTCCCGGTGCGCGCAGGTGGTGGCCGGCCGACGCGAGGACGACGGCCGCTGGGCCGTGCACGTGGTGCGACACGGCCGGCTCGCCGCCGCCGGGGTGATCCCGGCGGGGGCCGACGCCCACCAGTTCGTCGACGAGCTCACGGCCTCCGCCGAGACCGTGAACGCCGGTCCCGGGCCCGTCCCGGCCGCCAGCGCCGCGGAGACCGAGCGGATCCTGCGCTGGCTGGAGTCGCCGGGCGTCCGCTTGATCGACGTGCAGGGCGAGTGGGCCTGCCCCGTCGGCGGGGCCGGTCGCCACCTTGCGCTCCACGACGCGGTCAGCCACTCGCGCCTGAGCCTGGTCCCCTTCGACGAGCAGCGTCTGCCGTCCCCCGTGCACCAGCCCACTCGGTAGTCTCGCCCCATGATCACCGCCATCGTCTTCGTCAAGGCCGACGTGGCCAGGATCCCGAAGGTCGCCGAGGCCATCGCGGCCCTGGACGGCGTCAGCGAGGTCTACTCCGTGACCGGCAAGATCGACCTGATCGCCCTGGTGCGGGTCTCCCACCACGAGGACGTGGCGCGGGTGGTGGCCGACCAGCTCAACAAGGTGGCCGGCGTGCGGGAGACCGAGACGCACATCGCCTTCCGCAGCTACTCACGCCACGACCTCGAGGCGGCCTTCTCCCTCGGTCTCGACTGAGCCCCCCCGCACCGCTGTCCGGTCGCACACTTTTAGCCCATTCGGCCACGCGTCTGCGGTCCGCGCCCTTAGCGTGCCCCTGAAAGTCACATCCGGGTCCGGGCGCGCAGTCGTGCCTCGGCATCAGTAGGGGCACGCATGCAGGTCATCTCCCACCGCTCGTCGTCGTGGCGCCAGGTGCTCGTCACGCTGGTGACGGCCGCACTCCTCAGCAGCCTCGCAGTCCTGGGGCCCGGGCAGGTGGCCGCGTCGTCGGCCCAGCCGCCCGGCAGCCTCAGCCCGGCGGGCGACGTGCTCAGCGACACGCCGACCCTGACCTGGACCCGGGTCCCTGAGGCCAGCAGCTACCGGGTGGAGGTGCTCAACGGCTCGGGGAACGTGCTGTGGGCACTCGACACGGTCCAGCGACAGGCCGTGCCGACCGTGCAGCTGCCGCGCAACCTGCCCCTGACCTGGCGGGTCCGCTCGACCGTGCGAGGAGCCCTGAGCGACTGGTCGAGCGCCACCTTCACCCTCTCCGACCTCGCGGCTCCCACCCCGACCGCTCCCGGGTCCGCCCCTCTGAAGCAGCCCGACGAGCCCGTCGTCCTCTCCTGGACAGCCGTCCAGGGCGCCATCGAGTACGTCGTGGAGATCAGCACGGACCCGCTCTTCACCGACGAGCGCGCGATCACCACCGTCTCCACGAAGTCCCTCCACCACACCGTCCAGACCCCGGGTATCGAGCGCACCTACCACTGGCGGGTCAAGGCACGGCTCGGCAACGGCATCTTCTCGCGCACCTCCGCGACGCGCTCCTACACCGTGGTCCAGCTCGACGACGCGACCCGCCGGGCGCCGCTGGCAGGTCCCGACGGTGACGGGGCGGTCGTCGACGACGCCGTCCTGGACTGGGACCCCATCCCGGGCGCCCAGTCCTACGACCTCCAGATCTCCACCGACTCCCGGTTCCTGAGCATCGTCCACGAGCGGCGCAACATCACCGGGACCAGCTACGCGCGCCCCGACACCCTGGGCAACGACGAGTACTACTGGCGGGTCCGCGGGAAGGACGTCACGGGGTACAGCAAGGACTTCGACAAGAGCCCGATCTGGCGGTTCCGTCGCGCCTGGCCCGACCAGCCGGTGCCTCTCTTCCCGGAGGCGGGGGCAGAGCTCACCGGGGCTCCCATGTTCGAGTGGACCCCCGCACCGCTGGCGAGCCGCTACGTCGTCGAGTTCAGTCCGGACCGGAGCTTCGACCGGGCGGGCGAGATCCGCCGCTGCACCACCGTCCACACCACCCTGGTGCCCCAGGACGCGGCCTCCTGCTGGCCGAACGACGCCGGCACCTACTGGTGGCGGGTCCTGGCCTTCGACGACTTCAGCGGGAATCCCCCCGCGACCGACGCCATCGCGGCCCGCGCCCAGGCCCGTCAGTTCACCTACAGCGCTGAGACGGTCGAGCTCGTCTCCCCCGGTGACGGGCAGACCGTCACCATCCCGACGTTGACCTGGAAGCCGGTCTCGGGAGCTGCGCAGTACCGGGTGACGATCACCCCGCTGGACGGCAGTGGCACCCAGGCGTTCACCACGGCATCGCTGAGCTGGACGCCCCGGTGGAAGCTCGACCCGGGCAGCTACCGCTGGATGGTCCAGACCGTGTCGGCCAGCGGACGCATGAGCGCCGGCTGGCTGCAGGAGTCCCAACCGGTCTTCACCCTGGCGGAGATGCCCGCCCCGGTGGCGACCACCCCCACCATCGTCTCCCCGGTCGCCGGGGGTGGCGGCGTGCCCACCTTCTCTCGGTTCCCGCTGCTGAAGTGGACCGCCACGGGAGGTGACGTCACCCACTACAGGGTCTGGATCCGGCCTCAGGATGCCAGTGCCTGGCGAGAGGTCCGGGACATCTTCCAGTACCCCGAGGGCCAGGACTCCGGAGCGGACTTCCTCGCCAAGGGGACCTACCAGTGGCGGGTCGAGGCCTACTCCAACAGCGTCGTGCGGGGCACTGGCGGCGGCGGCCTCTTCCACATCGACCCGCTTCCCGAGGTCGACGGCCACCGCGCCGCGCTCACCGGCACCGGGCTGCTCCGAGGCGGCAGCGAGACCTGCGCGGCCAGCCTGCCGGCCGAGTGCCAGAACCTGCGCCAGACCCCGCTGCTCTCCTGGTCGCCCCAGCCCGAGGCCGGCTACTACAAGGTGTGGCTCTCGCGGGACCGCGAGATGACCCAGGTCCTGCCGGGCTTCCCGGTCAGCACCGAGTCCACCACCTGGCTGACCACCGGCACGTTCGAGGACAGCCAGGCCGGTTCGGCGTACTTCTGGCACGTGCAACCGTGCAAGTACGACGAGGTCTGCACCGGACCGGAGTACCCGGCGCACGCGTTCAACAAGATGAGCAACCCGGTCGACCTGGGGAGCGGGCCGGGGGTCGCCTACCCCGTGGCAGAGGGTGTCAACGTGCCCACCGTCCAGGACGACGTGACGTTCCGGTGGCGGGGCTACCTGGAGTCCAACCGGGACCAGCCGCGGGGAGACACCCCGCTGACCACGAAGGCGACCGTGGAGGCCCGCCAGTACCGGATCCAGGTCTCCACCGAGCCGACCTTCCAGGGCTCGATCCTCGACGACGTCCAGGTCGACCAGCGCTCCTTCACCTCGTTCGCGACGACCTACCCCGAAGGTTCCGTGTACTGGCGGGTCCAGGCCTTCGACGGGAACAACCGCCCCTTGCCGTGGAGCCCGATCCGGGTCTTCAACAAGCGGTCCCCCGCACCCGCGCTCGTCAGTCCGCTGGAGTCGAACCCCGGCGGCGGAGCCGTCCCGGGCAACACCCCCCTGACCTGGACGCCGCTCAACTACGCGGCCAAGTACCAGGTGGAGGTCTACCGGGACAACGACACCAACGCCAGCGACGCCAACCGGGTCTTCAGCGTCGTCACCCCGCAGGTGACCCTGACCAACCTCGCTCCCCTGCCGCGTGCCGAGAAGCCGTACGTGTGGCGGGTGCGCCGACTGGACGCGAGCGACCGCAACGGGGCGTGGAGCGACTGGGGCAGGTTCACCGTGGCCGGCGACGCCCCGGAGGTCACCGGTCCGGCGACCGGGGCGACGGTCCCCCCGCGTGACGGCTACTTCTCCTGGAAGGCCACCCCCGGCGCCGCGACCTACCGGTTCGAGCGCCGTCCCGCCTCCTCCCCCAGCGTGGTGGAGAGGCAGGAGACGACGGCGCTGGCCTGGGCGCCTGCCTCCGCCATCACCGGTGGCGACTGGCTGTGGCGGGTGACCGCGCTCGACCCGCAGGGGGCCGACCTCGGCAGCAGCGCGTGGCGCTCCTTCCGGGTGGACGCCTCCCCCGCGGCGAGCACCCCCACCCGGATCGAGGGTTCCGGCGCGGTCGGGACCGTCCTGACGGGTCGCGCGCCGAGCTGGAACCTGCCGGGAGTGGTGAACACCTACCAGTGGCTGCGCTCCGGGTGGGAGATCGAGGGAGCCACCAGCACCTCCTACACCGTCACGTCCGAGGACATCGGCCGCCCCGTGACCCTGCGGGTGACCGGCAGGCTCGACGGGTACGACGACGGGGTCAGCGTGAGCAACGCGGTCCCGGGAACCGTCGGCGCCGCGCCGGGCGTGACGGTGCCCGCGAGCATCGCGGGGACCGGACAGGTCGGCAGCGTCCTGACCCTCACGCTCCCCACCTGGGACCAGGAGGGCGTCGAGACGAGCCACACCTGGCTGCGCAACGGTGAACCGCTGCGCGGGCAGAACGGACCCACCTACACCGTCGACACCCAGGACCTCGGAGCCGCGATCTCGGTCCAGGTCGACGGCCGCAAGCCGGGCCTGACCGACGCCAAGGTGCTGAGCAACGCGATCACCGGTGTGCTCGGTCCCGTGCTCACGGCGACCGCACCGCCCCACATCTCGGGCGAGGCGAGGGTCGGCGGGGAGCTCAGGGCGAACCCCGGCCGCTGGCCGCAGGACACCCGGATCTCCTACCAGTGGCTGCGCAACGGCTCCCCCATCAAGGACGCCACCGGCGCCTCCTACGGGGTGCTCCCGCAGGACGCTGCCCTGGACCTCTCGGTCCTGGTCGTCGCCAAGAAGGAGGGACAGGGTGACGGGACGGCGACCTCCGCCCCGGTCAAGATCCCCAAGATGGTCTCGGCCACGCACGCGGTCCTGTCGGCGAAGAAGATCACCCGCAAGGACAGGGCGACGATCACCGTCACCGTGAGCGTCGAAGGGCTCGCCGGACCCACCGGCAAGATCATGGTCAAGGCCGGGCGCAAGAAGCTCGTCCAGGCCGTGCTCAAGGAGAAGCAGGGCGGTGGCGTCACACTCAAGCTGCCGCGCCTGAAGAAGCCCAAGAACAAGATCAAGGTGTTCTACGTAGGCACTCCGCAGATCTCCGGTTCCACGTCGCGAGCGGTGAAGCTCGTGGTCAAACGTGGGAAGAAGGGTTGACGGACTGACGGACTGCGGCTTCAGCCCGAGGTCGCCGAGGACATCGCTGCCCGAACACGTGTACGCCGTCCAGGCGTCAGATCCGTGAATCGGACATCAATGCCGTCAATCCGATCACGCCTCCCGGCGTCTCGTGCGAGGGTGACCCGGTGCCACAGCTCCAGCCCTCGCGTGCCCAGACCTCGCCCATCCTGACGCTGGTTCCCCTGCTGGTCCTGGGCGGAGCCCTCGCGGTCGTGGTCAAGAGATTCGCCGAGCCCGTGACGAATCCGGACACCTTCTTCCACCTGCGCCTGGGGCGGGAGTTCCTGGGGCAGTGGACCCCGTGGGCCCCAGGCACCGTGACCCCGTTCGCCACTGCGGAATGGTCCCCCACACAGTGGCTCAGCCAGCTTCTGTACGCCGGAGCCGAGAAGTGGTTCGGCCTGCCGGGGGTCGCCTGGCTGAGCGGCACCGTGGCCATCGCCCTGGTGGCCACCCTCGCCCTGGTCTCGCGACGGTTCGGGGGTCTGCTGGTGGCCGCCCTCGTCACGGGGCTCGCCGTCTTCGGGAACCTCCCGTTCCTCACCTCGCGCCCGCAGGTGGCGAGCTACCTGTTCCTCGTCCTCGTGACGGCTGCCTGGCTCAACGCAGGACGCAACGGTCGGCTCCCCTGGTGGACGATCCCCCTCACCTGGGTGTGGGCCATGGTGCACGGTATGTGGCTCTCCGGGGTCATCGTCGGTCTGGGCGCCGCACTCGGGCTCAGCCTCGACCGCCGATCAGCACCCCCAGATCGGGCCCTTCACCCGTTCTGGGCACCCTGGCTCGTACCCGTCCTCTCGCTGCTGGCAGCAGGCCTGACGCCAGTCGGCCCCGCGATCTGGACGGCCACGGCACGGGTGAGCAGCATCTCCGGCTTCTTCACCGAGTGGTCGTCACCGGAGTTCACGGACCCGGTCACGGCGAGCGCCGCGCTCATGTTGGCGATCACGCTCCTCATCCGACTGCGGGACGGCGCCCAGTCCTGGCTCGACCTCTGCCTGCTCGCCATGGCAGGTGGCTGGATGCTCCTTGCCGAGCGCTCCGTGCCCGTGGCCGTGGCAGTCCTGGTGCCCATGCTGGCGACCTCGCTCGGCACTCTCGTCCCCCGCAGACCGGCGGCGCGGTGGGAGGGGCGGGCGATAGTCGCTCTGGGGGTCCTCGCCTCGGCGGTCCTCGCCGCCACCGTTCCGTTCACCGCACAGCAGCCTCCCCGAGAGGACAGCGCGGCCTCGCGAGCCGTGGCAGCCCTGCCCGCCGGCAGCGCCCTCCTCAACAACTGGGATCTGGGCGGCATTGACATGTGGCTCTATCCCGACCTCGCACCGGTGATGCACGGATACGGCGACATGTTCACCGACGCGGAGCTGGAGCGGAATGTGGACATCCAGAACTTGGAGCCCGGGTGGGACGAGAAGCTCAGGAAGTTGCCGGTCACCCATGCCCTCCTGCTCACAGAGAGCCCGCTGGCGTACGCGCTCGAGAACGGATGGGGCTGGACCGTCGAAGCACAGGACGACGACGACGACGAAACGAGCCTCGTCTATCTGGTGGCGCCGGAGGGGTGGCACGACGTGTCAGCCGAGTGAGGCGGCGACCCAGCGGTCAAGGAGATCCTGAGCCGCGCCGGAGTCGAGCCCCTGCGCCGCCTTCTCCATCCCCGCGGCCAGCCGGTCGGCCGTCGTGCCCGCGCCGTCGTCGTAGACCGCCAGAGCAGCCCCGGCGTTGAGCAGCACCGCGTCGCGCACCGGCCCGCTCCGCCCCCCGAGCAGGCTGCGGACCACCTCGGCGTTGAACGCCGCGTCCCCGCCGCGCAGCGTCTCGACCGGGTTCAGCGACAACCCGAGCTCCACGGGGTCGACCGTCCCGCGCTCGACGCGGCCGTCCCGCACGCTCCACACGGTCGAGGTCGTCGTGATGGTCAGCTCGTCCAGTCCGTCGTCCCCGCGGAAGACCCAGGCATCCACGCCACGTCGGGCGAAGACCTCCGCCATGATCGGGGCCATCCGCAGGTCCGCGCACCCGATGGCCTGGGCCGCAGGACGGGCGGGGTTCGAGAGCGGTCCGAGCAGGTTGAAGCTGGTCGCGATCCCCAGCTCACGCCGCGGTGCGGCGGCGTGCCGCATCGCGGGGTGGAAGGCGGCGGCGAAGCAGAAGGTGATGCCGACCTCCTCGGCGATGGCCGCGACCCGCTCCAGCGGTAGGTCGAGCCGGATGCCGAGGGCCTCCAGCACGTCCGCCGACCCGGACTGGGACGAGGCGGAACGGCTTCCGTGCTTGACCACCCGGGCACCGGCCGCGGCCGCGACGATGGCCGACATCGTCGAGATGTTGACCGACATCGAGCGGTCCCCGCCCGTGCCCACGATGTCGAGGAGGCGACCCGGCACCGAGATGGGGTTGCCGGCCGCGAGCATCGCGTCGGAGAGCCCCTCGATCTCGTCGACCGACTCCCCTTTGGCGCGCAGCGCCACCGCGAAGCCCGCGATCTGGGCGGGGCTCGCCGCCCCGGCGAGGATCTCGCCCATCGCCCACTGGGCCTGGTCCACGGAGAGGTCACGACCGGCCACGAGGTCGGTGAGGACCTCCGGCCAGGTGGCGGCCGCCATCGAGGTCAGGCGGTCGCCGGCACGCGCGAGCGCAGCAGTGCCACGACCGACTCCGCCAGCTGGATCGGGTCGATCGGGTGCGGCACGGCCGCCTCCGCCCGGGACCACGTGGCCAGCCAGGCGTCCTGGGGTCGCCCGGTGAGCACCAGCACGGGCGGGCAGTCGTAGATCTCGTCCTTGAGCTGCTTCGCGATGCCCATGCCGCCGGCCGGGACGGCCTCGCCGTCGAGGATGAGCAGGTCGATGCCGCCGGCGTCCATGTTGGCGATGACGACGGGCTCGGTGGCCACCTCGACGTACTCCAGCTCGGGGAGGTCGGGGTGCGGACGCCGTCCCAGGGCGAGGATGACCTGCTGACGCGTGTTGATGTCGTCGGAGTAGACGAGCACCTTCAGCGGGGCGGTCTTCGAGGCATTCGTGTCCATCACGTCGCTGATGCTACCCGCCTGGGCGGGCCAGCTGCTCCCGCGCCTCCATCCGGTCCAACCGGCGGTCCTCCCGCTCGCCCTCCTTCATCGAGGAGCGCGCCCACTGGGCGAAGAGCACCAGCAGGAAGATGATGCCGATCAGGTCGCCCGAGGCCCAGAGGATGCCTCCCGCGCGGTGCTGGTCGTCCATGGCGTCGGGCAGCCAGGCGCCCATCGGCCCCTCGCGCAGGGCCAGGTACCACTCACCGGCCAGCAGCTGGCTCTGCCCCATGATCGTGACGCCCAGGAAGGCGTGGAAGGGCAGCGTCAGCACCGTCAGCAGCAACCGGAAGGGGTAGCTGACCCGGCCCGGCACGGGGTCGATCCCCATCAGCGGCCAGAAGAAGAGGGCACCCACCAGCACCAGGTGCACGTGCATCATCTCGTGCACGTAGGTGGAGCGGAGGCTGGCGTCGTACCAGCCGGTGAAGTAGAGCGCCCACGGCGAGAGGATGTAGAGGCCGAAGACCAGTGGCGGGAAGGAGAGCACCCGCGCCACCCGCGAGTGCAGCAGGCTCAGCAGCCAGGTGCGGGGCGGCCGCGGGAGGGTGCGCAGGGCCAGGGTCACCGGCGCCCCCAGCGCCAGGCACAGCGGCACCACCATCGACAGGATCATGTGCTGGACCATGTGGGCCGAGAGCAGCACCGTGTCGTAGCGGGCCAGGCCCGAGGCCGTGGCGAAGACGAAGGAGCCCATGCCGAGGCCCACGAAGGCCACGGTCCGCCCCCAGGGCCAGTCGTCGCCGCGCCGGCGCAGGGTCCGGACGCCGAGGAGGTAGAGGCCGCAGACCCAGACCGTCAGGACGAACGGGACGGGCGCGAGGCCCCAGTCGGTGAAGACACGGCCGAGGGTGAACTCCGGTAGCACAGTCGAACCGGATGAGGCAACGAGCATTGCCTCAGAGTACGCGGCGCCCCGAGGCCCCGGCGCCCGGAGTGCGACCGCACTGGGGGCCCGCTGCGGCGAAACGCCCAAACCGAGGGGGTAGGGGTACTGCCGGGGAGACCCTCCGACATAATGACTACCGTGGCGACAGCAACGGCTATTCCGGCATCCCGGCTACACGGGCACCACGATCGACCCAGCATGGTCAGCGTGGGGACGATCATCTGGCTCGCGAGCGAGCTCATGTTCTTCGCGGCGCTCTTCGCGTCGTACTTCACGATCCGGGCGGTGAGCCCGGATCTTTGGGCTCAGGAGACCGCTCACCTCAACGTGCCCTTCGCCGCGGGGAACACCACGATCCTGGTGCTGTCCTCCGTGGCGTGCCAGCTGGGTGTCTTCGCCGCCGAGCGCGGCCAGGTGGGCCGCACCGGCTCGATCTTCGCCGTCAAGGGCTGGGGTCTGCGCGAGTGGTTCATCCTCACCTACGTCATGGGTGCGATCTTCGTCGCCGGCCAGGCGCTGGAGTACGTCGAGCTCGTCCACCACGGCGTGACCATCCAGGACTCCGCCTACGGAACGATGTTCTACCTCACCACCGGGTTCCACGGGATCCACGTGACCGGGGGTCTGATCGCTTTCCTCTTCGTCCTGGGCCGCACCTACCTGGCCCGCCGCTTCACCCATGAACAGGCCGTCAGCGCCATCGTCGTGTCCTACTACTGGCACTTCGTCGACGTGGTGTGGATCGCCCTGTTCGCTGCCATCTACCTCATCCAATGAGTCTCCGAACCGGATCTGAAGAGGAATTTGTCACGTGCGTCTCCTGAATCGAACCGCCGGACGGCTCTCCCGGCACCGCCGGGCCCCGCTCGCGGGTCTTGCCGTGCTGCTCCTGGGGCTGGTGATGACCGGCGGGCTCTACTCGGCCTTCGCCCCTGCCACCGCGCAGCAGGCCACCAGCGACCAGGAGCTCATCGAGCAGGGTCGTGAGCTCTTCCTGGTCGGCTGCTCCTCGTGCCACGGCCTGAACGCCGAGGGCGTGAGCACCGTCCGCGACGGCTACAACATCGGCCCCTCGCTGGTGGGCGTCGGCGCTGCCGCCGTCGACTTCCAGGTCGGGACCGGCCGGATGCCGTTGGCGAACCCGAGCCACCAGGCGCCCCGCAAGGAGCGCCTCTACAACGACGAAGAGATCGACGCGATGGCCGCCTACGTGGCCAGCCTGGGCCCCGGCCCGGCGATCCCGACCGAAGAGGACTACAGCGTCGACGGCCTGTCCGAGGAGGAGCGCCAGGAGGCGATCTCCCGCGGCGGCCAGATCTTCCTCACCAACTGCACCGCCTGCCACAACTTCAACGGCTCCGGCGGAGCCATGCCCCGGGGCGGCTACGCCCCCTCGCTCAAGGGCGTCGACGAGAAGCACATCTACGAGGCCATGCTCACCGGCCCGCAGAGCATGGACGTCTTCTCCAACGGCAACATCCCGCCCGACGCCAAGCGTGACGTCATCGCCTACCTGAAGTCGCTGGAGTCCGAGCCCGAGTACGGCGGCTTCGGCCTGGGTAGCCTCGGACCGGTCTCCGAGGGCGTCTTCGCCTGGGTCATCGGCATGGGCAGCCTGGTCGCGTTCGCGGTGTGGATCGCTGCGCACTCGACCCGTTCGAAGAAGGACAAGGTGGAAGCGTGAGTCACAACGACCACAACGAGCAGAACCTCCCCGCGGTCGAGGGTGACCCGATCGCGGACCCGGGTCTCCCGCCGCACGAGTGGCGTCCCACCGACGTCGACGAGCGGGCCGCCAAGCGGGCCGAGCGCCAGGTCGCGACCTTCTTCGGCCTCTCCGCGCTGTTCGCCGTCCTCTTCGTCGTCGCCTACTTCACCTTCGACGTCGGGGACGACCCGGACACGCTGATGGGCTTCGGCGCCTCCAACGTGACGCTGGGTGCCACCCTGGGCCTCGCCCTGCTGCTGCTCGGCGTCGGCATCATCCAGTGGGCCCGCAAGCTCATGGCCGACCACGAGCTGGTGGAGTACCGCCACCCGGCGCGCTCCTCCGACGAGGACCGGGAGGCCGCCGTCGAGGCGCTGCAGACCGGCCTGGCCGAGTCCGGCATCGGCCGCCGCCCGCTGGTGCGCAACTCGCTGCTCGGCGCCATGGCCGCCCTCGGCCTGCCGGCCGTGGTGCTGCTGCGCGACCTCGGCCCCCTCCCCTTCTCCGACGACGTGGTCGACCCGGAGAACGGCGGCGGCCTGGAGCACACCATCTGGAAGAAGGGCGAGCGAGTCGTCCGCGACGTCCTCGGCACTCCGATCCAGGTCTCCGACCTGGAGATCGGCGACCTGGTCAACGCCCAGCCGGCCGCGATCTTCGCGGTCGACGAGAACGGTCACCACGTCTTCGAGGGCGCGGCCCTGCAGGTCGCCAAGTCCAAGGCGTCCCTGATCCTGCTGCGCATGGAGCCGGACGACATCACCCCCGGCCCCGGCCGGGAGAACTGGACCGTCGACGGCATCGTCGCCTACTCCAAGATCTGCACCCACGTGGGCTGCCCGATCTCGCTCAACGAGCGCATCACGCACCACCTGCTCTGCCCCTGCCACCAGTCGACCTTCGACCTGGCCGACAGCGCCCGGGTGGTCTTCGGACCGGCCGCGCGGGCACTGCCTCAGCTGCCCCTGGCCGTCGACGACGAGGGCTACCTGATCGCGCAGAGCGACTTCACCGAACCCGTCGGTCCGAGCTACTGGGAGCGTGACTCGAAGTGAGCATCGACACCAGCAAGGTGGCCTCCACCAACGCCACCACCGCTGCGACCGCCAAGCGGTCCAAGCCCGGTGGGCTGGCGACCTGGGCCGACGAGCGCCTCGGCCTCGCCGGCGCGATGAAGAAGAACCTGCGCAAGGTCTTCCCCGACCACTGGTCGTTCATGCTGGGCGAGATCGCCCTGTGGAGCTTCGTCGTGCTGCTCCTGACCGGCGTCTTCCTGACGCTCTGGTTCACCCCCAGCATGTCCGAGGTGCAGTACCAGGGCTCCTACGACCAGCTGCGTGGCGTCTACATGTCCGAGGCGATGGTCTCGGCGCTGGACATCTCGTTCGACGTGCGTGGCGGCCTCTTGATGCGGCAGATGCACCACTGGGCGGCGATGATCTTCATCGCCTCCATGATGGTCCACCTGATGCGCGTCTACTTCACGGGCGCCTTCCGCAAGCCGCGTGAGCTCAACTGGGTGATCGGCATGCTGCTGCTCATCCTGGGCACGCTCGAGGGCTTCACCGGCTACTCCCTCCCCGACGACCTGCTCTCGGGCACGGGCGTCCGGGCAGCGGACGGCTTCATGAAGTCCGCGCCGGTGATCGGCACCTACATGTCGTTCTTCCTCTTCGGCGGCGAGTTCCCGGGCGAGTCGATCATCCCGCGGCTCTACATCATCCACGTGCTGCTGATCCCGGGTCTGCTCCTCGCCCTGATCGCGGCGCACATGCTCCTGCTCGTCTACCACAAGCACACCCAGTGGCCCGGGCCCGGACGCACCGAGCAGAACGTGGTCGGCTACCCGATGCTCCCCGTGTACGCGGCCAAGGCCGGCGGCTTCTTCTTCGTGGTCTTCGGCGTGACGGCGCTGATGGGCGGCTTCATGACCATCAACCCGGTCTGGAAGTACGGCCCGTACGACCCGTCCAAGGTGACCGCGGGCTCCCAGCCCGACTGGTACATGGGCTGGCCCGACGGCGCGCTGCGCATCATGCCCGGCTGGGAGTCGTCGTTCCTGGGCATCACGCTCTCCTGGAACGTGCTGCTGCCGATCCTGGTGCTGCCGATCCTGCTCTTCGTCGTGGTCCTGCTGCTGCCCTTCATCGAGGCGTGGATCACCGGCGACAAGCGGGAGCACCACCTGCTCCAGCGTCCGCGCAACGCGCCCACGCGCACCGCGGTCATGGTGGCCCTGATGACGTTCTACGGCCTCCTGTGGGCTGCCGGCGGCAACGACATCATCGCGATCAAGTTCGACCTGAGCATCAACCAGATCACCTACTTCATGCGGGCGGCTGTGTTCATCGGTCCGGTGATCGCTTTCTGGATCACCCGCCGTTGGTGCATCTCTCTCCAGCGCCACGACGAGGAGAAGCTCCTCCACGGCTACGAGACCGGCGTCATCATGCGCTCGCCCGAGGGGGCCTACAGCGAACGGCACCTGCCGCTCCCGCTGGACAGCCAGTACACCCTCACGGCGCGTGACCGCGACGAGGTCTACACGCTGGAGAGCGACGTGGACGCCAACGGGGTGCCGGCGCCCGGCACCCGTGCCAACCGGCTCCGCGCCCGGCTGTCGGCCTGGTTCAACGGCCACAACGTGCAGAAGCCGACCCGCGAGGAGCTGGCCGCCGCACACCACCACGCCGAGCACGAGGCCGAGCTGCAGTCCGGGCTCGACCACGCCGTCGACGGGCACCAGTTCGACGGTGTCCACCCGGTGGAGGGCGACGAGCTCAGGCACTGAGTGAGCGTCAGCCAGTGATCATCACGTTCGCCCGGTCCCCGTCCAGGGGGCCGGGCGAACGTGTTCCCAGGAGTAGGAAGGCGGCCCCGCGATGACCGTGCAGCTCGGGTTGGACACTTTCGGAGACATCACCCATGACGAGGCCGGCGGCCTCCTCCCCCACCACCAGGTCCTGCGCGACGTCGTGGAGGAGGCGGTGCTGGCCGACCAGGTGGGCATCGACGCCTTCAACGTCGGGGAGCACCACCGTGACGACTTCGCCATCTCGGCCCCCGAGGTCGTGCTGGCCGCCATCGCGGCCCGGACCACCCGGATCACCCTCGGCACGGCGGTGACGGTGCTCAGCTCCGACGACCCGATCCGGGTCTACGAGCGGTTCGCGACGCTCGACGCACTCTCCCGGGGCCGGGCCGAGATCACGCTGGGGCGCGGCTCCTTCACCGAGTCCTTCCCGCTCTTCGGCCTGGACCTCGCCGACTACGAGATCCTCTTCGAGGAGAAGCTGCGGCTCTTCGCCAGCCTGCGCTCCGAGGGCGAGGTGTCGTTCCAGGGCCGCACCCGCCCGGCGCTGGCGCCCACCCACGTCCACCCGAAGACCGAGCGGGGCGGCCTGCCCGCCTGGGTCGGGGTCGGGGGCTCACCCGAGTCCGTGGTGCGCGCCGCCCGGCACGGCCTGCCGATGATGCTCGCCATCATCGGCGGGGCGCCGTCCCGGTTCGCCCCCTTCGTCGACCTCTACCGGCGCGCCCTCGACGAGCTCGGGCAGCCGGCCCAGCCGGTCGGCGTGCACTGCCCCGGGTTCGTGGCGGCCACCGACCAGGAGGCCAGGGATCAGCTCTTCCCCCACTTCAAGGCCAACCGCGACCGGATCGGTGCGGAGCGGGGCTGGGGCCCGGCCACCAGGGAGCAGTTCGAGGGGGAGGTCGAGCACGGCGCGCTCTTCGTCGGCTCCCCGGAGACGGTGGCGCGCAAGATCGCCGACACCGTCCGCGAGCTGGGCATCGACCGGTTCGACCTGAAGTACTCCAACGGGCCGCTGCCGCACCCCCGGCTGATGGAGTGCATCCGGCTCTACGGGACCGAGGTGGCCCCGCGGGTCCGGGCGCTCCTGACCTGACTGGGTGTGTCCTGCTGACCTCGGCGCGGGGTGGTGCCGTTCACCGCAGCAGATGAACGGCCGTCCTCGATCGCGGCCGAGGTCCCGGTAGATCCGCTCGCGTTCGGCATCGGGTACGGAGTCGGAAACGAAGACCGCGAAGGAGTCCTCGTCGAAGCGGACGCCCACGACATCGTCGGGCGGATACCCACGAAATGCCCACGTGGTGACCTGTGCTGGCTGCTCCCGGAGCACAGAGCCAGCAGCACCCTGACCGACGTCGTCACCCTCTGCCTCGTCGGCGACAGAGTCACTGCTGGCTTTCCGCTCGGTGTAGCCGTGGGACGTGTGGACGATGCCGTCAGCCAGACGACAAACGGCCCCGGACAGATCGTCCGGGGCCGTTCTGCGTGGGTGCACGCCTCAGTGGGCGTGCTCCCCGCGGTAGTACTCGAAGACCCAGCCGCACAGGGCGATCAGGCCGAGAGCCCCGGCGATCAACACCAGCCACCAGGCGCTCATCGCGATCGCATACATCATCAGCGAGAGCGTCAGCGCACACCAGAGCGGCCACCAGGAGTACGGCGGGAAGAAGCCGAGCTCGCCCGCCCCCTCCTCGATGTCACCGTCCTTGCGGTCCTCCGGGCGGGGGTCCATGCGCGAGGCGTGGAAGCCCAGGTAGAGGGCGATCATCCAGGCCAGGAACGTGGTCATCACCAGGGCCGAGGTACCGGTCCAGTCGTTGGTGATCACCCAGTAGGCGGGCGAGACCAGGGTGAAGAAGACTCCCGTGACCACGAAGATCCATGCTTCGGCCTTCATCGTGCGTCACCGTCCTTGTCCTCGTCGATCGTGGTGGAACCCATGCGCTCCTCCAGGAGCTCCTGGCGACCCGACACGTCGGGGGCGTCCGCGAACCCGCCCTGACGCTCGGCCTCGTTCTGCTCCAGCTCGAGCGCGGCGATCTCCGGGTGGTGCAGGTCGAACGCCGGCGACTCCGAGCGGATCCGGGGCAGCTGGTGGAAGTTGTGCCGCGGCGGCGGGGACGACGTGGCCCACTCCAACGACCGGCCCCAGCCCCACGGGTCGTCCACCCCGACGAGCGGGGCGTTGCGGGACTGGTAGACGTTCCAGAGGAACGGCAGGGTCGAGGCGGCGAGCAGGAACGCACCCACCGTGGAGATCTGGTTGAGCGTGGTGAAGCCGTCCTCCGGCAGGTAGTCGGCGTAGCGACGGGGCATGCCCTCGACGCCGAGCCAGTGCTGGACCAGGAAGGTCGAGTGGAACCCGACGAACAGCAGCCAGAAGTGGAGCTTGCCGAGGCGCTCGTCGAGCATCCGACCCGTCATCTTCGGCCACCAGAAGTAGAAGCCGGCGAACATCGCGAAGACCACCGTGCCGAAGACCACGTAGTGGAAGTGAGCCACCACGAAGTAGGAGTCCGAGACGTGGAAGTCCAGCGGCGGGCTGGCCAGGATGACCCCGGTGAGACCACCGAAGAGGAAGGTGGTCAGGAAGCCGATCGACCACAGCATCGGGGTGTCGAAGGAGACTGATCCGCCCCACATCGTGCCGATCCAGTTGAAGAACTTCACTCCTGTCGGCACCGCGATCAAGAACGTCATGCCGGAGAAGAACGGCAGGTCCACCGCGCCGGTGACGAACATGTGGTGGGCCCAGACCGCGATGGAGAGCACCGCGATCGCCATGGTGGCGCCGACCAGGCCGACGTAGCCGAAGATCGGCTTGCGGCTGAAGACGGGCAGGATCTCCGAGACGATGCCGAAGAACGGCAGCGCGATGATGTAGACCTCCGGGTGACCGAAGAACCAGAAGAGGTGCTGCCACAGGATCGGCCCGCCGTGGGCGGGGTCGAAGACGTGGGCGCCCAGCAGGCGGTCGGCCTCCAGCGAGAGCAGCGCGCCACCGAGGATCGGGAAGGCCATCAGCACCAGCATGCTGGTGATCAGCGCGTTCCAGGTGAAGATCGGCATCCGGAACATCGTCATGCCGGGGGCACGCATGGTGATGATCGTGGTGATGAAGTTGACGGCACCCAGGATCGTGCCGAGACCCGCCATGTAGAGGCCCATGATCCACAGGTCTCCGCCGACTCCGGGAGAGCGGACCGCGTCGGAGAGCGGGGTGTAGGCGAACCACCCGAAGTCAGCGGCGCCCGAGGGGGTGAGGAAGCCGGACGCGGCGATCAGGCCGCCGAAGAGGAAGAGCCAGTAGCTGAACATGTTCAGCCGCGGGAACGCCACGTCGGGCGCACCGATCTGGATCGGCATGATCATGTTGGCGAACCCGAAGAAGAGCGGGGTCGCGAAGAGCAGCAGCATGATCGTGCCGTGCATGGTGAAGAGCTGGTTGTAGAGCTCGTCGTTGACCACCTGGTTGCCCGGGAAGGCCAGCTCCGAACGGATGACCATCGCCATCAGCCCGCCGAGGATGAACCAGATGAACGAGGTCACCAGGTACATCTTCCCGATCAGCTTGTGATCGGTGGTGGTCAGCATCCTGACCGTCTGCTGGCCCAGGGTCAGCTTCGGCGTGCCCGTGACCTGCGGTGAATCTGCGAGCGCGGTCACTCCTGGCCTCCTTCTTCGTCATCGTCCTCGGCCTGCCCGGCCTCTTCCACTTCGTCCTCGGACGGATCGTCCAGGCCGGCCTGGGTCAGGGCGTCGGATCCCCCGAGCAGCGGCCCGTCGGAGACGGAGCCCGTCTCCTCGAGCTCGGCGAGGTACAGCTCGTAGTCAGCCTGGCTGACGATCTCCACGTTGAACAGCATCCGGGAGTGGTAGGTGCCGCAGAGCTCGAAGCACTTGCCCACGTAGGTGCCGATCTCGTTGGGCGTCACCTGGAACTTGTTGATCCGGCCCGGCACCACGTCGAGCTTGGTGAGGAACGCCGGCACGCCGAAGGAGTGGATCACGTCCGGGGAGTGCAGGTTGAACTGCACCCGCTGGTCCACCGGAAGCACCAGGGTCGGCTGGATCGCGGTGGTGCCCACCGTGTACGGGGTGGTGCCACCCTCGCCCTGGTCGGTGTAGTTGAACGTCCAGGACCACTGCTGACCCACGACGTCGACCGTCACGTCAGGGTCGTCGACCATCTCGGTCACCTCGTTCTGGACGTTGACGGTCCAGTAGAAGAAGACGACGACCATCATGATCGGCGCGACGGTGTAGAAGATCTCCAGCGGCAGGTTGTACCTGACCTGGACCGGGACCTCGTCGTCGCTGCGGCGCCGGAAGCGCCACGACGAGTAGAAGATCAGGCCCCAGGTGAGCACGCCGACCACGAGGGCGGCGACCCAGGCCCACCGCCACAGCTCGAGGGTGGCCGGTCCCTGCTCGGTAATCGGCGATGGCATCGCGAACCGGGCGATCTCATCGGTGTCCTCAGCCGAGCACGCACCCAGGAACAACAGGGTGAGGCCCAGCACGGTGGCGGTCGCGACCCTCTTGACGGGTGCGACTGCGCGCGAGGGGAGTTGCAGACCCACGAACGAGCCTCTCTCTTGGGCAGTCACGTATAGGGATGAACACTATCCGAGTGCCGGGGCCGTCGACCGAGCGGGTCAGCCCGCGGTGGGGTCCGCGTGTCGCAGGCACTAGGTTCGAGCAGGTGAGCACCCCGGTCCGCACCTACCTGGACTCGGCCTCCTCCGAGCCGTTGCACCCGCACGCCCGCGAGACCCTGCTGGCCGCGGTGGACCAGGGCTGGGCGGACCCGCGCCGGCTGCACCACGAGGGCCGGCGCGCCCGGCTGCTGCTGGACAACGCGCGCGAGGTGGTGGCCGACGCCCTGGGCGCCCGTCCCGACGAGGTCACCTTCACCGCGTCGGGCACCGAGGCGGTCCACCGCGGGCTGCTCGGCCTGCACCGGGGGCGTGCCCGCACCTCCCGGGCGCTGGTCCACTCGGCGGTCGAGCACTCCTGCGTGCTTCATGCCGCGCGCTGGACCCAGGACCCGGCGTTCGCGGTGCCCGTGAGCCGCACCGGGCTGGTCACGGTCCCCGCGGTGCTGGCGTCGGTCGCCGAGAGCGTCGCCGCAGGCCACGGCCGGCCGGCCGTGGTGGCCGTCCAGCACGCCAACCACGAGGTGGGCACCCTCCAGCCGGTGGCGTCGATCGCGGCCGAGCTCGACGACGTCCCGCTGTTCGTGGACGCGTGCGCCAGCGCCGGTCGCGTGCCGCTGCCCCGGGGCTGGGCGGCGGCGGCCGCCTCCGCCCACAAGTGGGGTGGCCCGCCGGGCGTGGGGGTGCTGCTGGTGGCCAAGGGAGCTCGGTGGCGCAGCCCGCTGCCTGCCGACGACCGCGTGGACGAGCGCGCCGGCGGCTTCGAGAACGTGCCCGCCGCCCTGGCCGCCGCGGCGGCCCTCCAGGCGATGGTGGCCGAGCGCGACGCCCTGACCGGTGCCCAGACCGCGCTCGTCGAGCGGGTACGGCGGGCCGCGGCGGCGATCCCGGACGTGGAGGTGGTGGGCGAGCCCGACCTCCGCCTCCCCCACCTGGTCACCTTCTCCTGCCTCTACGTCGACGGCGAGGCGCTGGTCACCGAGCTCGACCGTCGCGGCTTCGGCGTCGCGAGCGGCTCGGCGTGCACCGCCTCGACCCTGGAGCCCTCGCACGTGCTGGCCGCGATGGGCGTCCTCACCCACGGCAACGTGCGGCTCTCGCTGACCAGGGACACCGACGCCGCGGACGTCGAGCGGTTCCTCGCCGCGCTGCCGGAGGTCGTCCGCGACCTGCGGGCGGAGGTCGGCCTGTGAGCCCCGAGGTGGCGCTCGAGCTCGACTGCCGGGAGATGCTCTGCCCGATGCCGGTGATCGAGCTGGCCCGGCACGTCGGCCAGGTCGAGCCCGGCGCGTGCCTGGCCGTCGTCACCCGGGACCCGGCGGCCCGCGTGGACGTGCCGGCCTGGTGCCGGATGCGGGGCCAGGAGTTCCTCGGCGAGGACTCCGCCGAGGACGGCTCCCCCCGTTTCCTGGTGCGCCGGCTCAGCTGAGCCGGCGCGTCGCCTCAGGGGTGGAAGGTGCGCACGTGCGGCTCGAAGTCGGCGGTCGCCGCCGCGCCGTACGCCTGCGTGCAGCGCTCGAGGAACGCCGCCCGGGACAGCGAGTACTCCTGGGTGCCCACCTGCTCGACGACGTGGACGGCGAGCAGGCACCCCAGCTGGGCGGCGCGCTCGTGGCCCAGGCCCCAGGCCAGCGCCGCCAGGAATCCCGCCCGGAACGCGTCGCCGACCCCGGTCGGCTCCACGGGGGCCACGTCGGGCACCGCGGCCACCTCGATGGTCTGCGCGCCCTTCGCCTCCACCCGGACGCCCCGGGCGCCGAGGGTGATCACCCAGGTGCCGACCCGGTCGAGCACCTCCTCGGTGCTCCACCCCGTCTTCTGGGTGATCAGCGACGCCTCGTACTCGTTGGAGAAGAGCATGTCCGCGCCCTCGACCAGCTTGCGGATGAGGTCGCCGTCGCCGAAGGCCAGCTGCTGGGAGGGATCGGCCACGAAGCGGTAGCCGCGCTGACGGCACTCGTCGGTGTGCCGCAGCATGCCCTCGGGGTCGTCGGGGCCGATGAGCACGAAGTCGGGCTCGCCGACCCGGTCCACGATCGGCTTGAGCTCCAGCTCGCGGGACTCGCTCATCGCCCCGGGGTAGAACGAGGCGATCTGGGCCATCGCGGTGTCGGTGGTGCACACGAAGCGCGCCGTGTGCCGGGTCTGGGAGACGTGCACCGAGTCGCAGTCGACGTGGTGACGCTCCAGCCAGCTGCGGTAGTCGGCGAAGTCCTCGCCCACGGCGCCGACCAGCACCGGCCGCAGGCCGAGGTTGCCGAGGCCGAAGCAGATGTTCGCCGCCACGCCGCCGCGTCGCACCTCGAGGTCGTCGACGAGGAACGAGACCGAGATCTTGTCCAGCTGGTCGACCACCAGGGAGTCGGAGAACCTGCCGGCGAAGGACATGAGGTGGTCGGTGGCCACGGAGCCGGCGATCAGGAGCGACATGTGGCCGCACACTACTAGCGCGCCCCGCTGGGTGTACCAATCGGTAACGACTAGCGTCGGGGACATGGCCACTTCTGACCCAGGTTCACACCTGACCCACGACGAGCTCTCGACGCCTACCCAGATGCGCGCCGACGCTCGCGCGGTCGTGTCCTCCCTCCGCCTGGAGCGGGTGGCCCGGGCCGCAGTCCGGCCGGCGCCGAGCATCCACTTCGCGGACTACCCCCGCGAGGTGCGCAAGAGTGAGATCCGGGTCAGCGCGGCAGCGGCCCGACTCGCGAACGCCCTGCACCTGCACCTGGACTGAGCCCACCGTCCGCCGACCCGGACGACGAGAAGCCCCCGCCGTGAGGCGGGGGCTTCTTCGTCTGTGTGGGGCGGGGTACCGCCCCGGCTCAGTGGAACGAGTCGCCGCAGGCGCACGAACCCGTCGCGTTGGGGTTGTCGATGGTGAACCCCTGCTTCTCGATCGAGTCGACGAAGTCGATCATCGCGCCGTTGAGGTAGGGAACGCTCATCCGGTCGACGACCACGGTGACGCCGTCGAAGTCGGTGGTGACGTCGCCGTCGAGGGTGCGCTCGTCGAAGAAGAGCTGGTAGCGCAGCCCGGAGCAGCCGCCGGGCTGCACGGAGATGCGGAGCGCGAGGTCGTCGCGGCCCTCCTGCGCCAGGAGGCTCTTGACCTTGCCGGCCGCGACCGCACTGAGGTTGATCTGGTCGGTGCGGCGCTCTTCGGTGGTCTCGACCTGCTCGGTCATCTCGATCTCCCGTGGGTGTAGGTCGTGGTGGTCAACGGGTCAAGCGTCTCACAGCTCAGGTTATTCCACCCCGGCCCGGCCGGGATGTCCGCTCACGCCTGGGACCAGCTCCGCGCCACCCGCTGGGCCAGGTCGGCCAGCGCCTCGGCCGGCCGCCCGAGCGCCCTCTCATCCCCGTAGGTCTCGGCCACCGAGTAGGCGGACTCGATGCCCAGGGCCCGCATCTCCCGAGACCCCACCAGGACCCGGCCGGCGAGGGCGACACACGGCCGCAGCTGCTCGCCGGCGATCTCCGCCACCCCGTAGGGGACCTTTCCGGCCCGGCTGGAGAAGTCGAAGGCACCCTCCCCGGTGACCACGAGGTCCGCGCGCCGGGCGCGTGCCGCGAGGTCGACGGCGTCGGCCACCAGACGGATCCCCGGCTGCCGCGCACCGCCCAGCAGCATCAGCGCGAACCCGAGGCCCCCGGCGGCCCCGGCACCGGGCTCCAGGGAGGTCCGCCGGTCGCAGGCGACGGCGAGCCCCTCCAGGGCGACGTCGACGGCGACCAACGCCTCCTCCCCGATCCCCTTCTGCGGGCCGTAGGTCCGGGCCGCCCCGAAGAGACCGGTCAGCGGGTTGTCCACGTCGGTGGCGGCCACCAACGACAGCCCGTGGAGGGCCGCGCGGGCCGGTGCGAGGTCCACCTCGCGGACACCCGCCAGCCCGCGGGGCCCCGCGTCGAGGGGCACGTCGGCCGTCGCCCCGAGCGCCGCCAGCAGTCCGGCGCCGCCGTCGGTGGTCGAGGAGCCGCCCAGCCCGACCACGAGGGTCCGGGCGCCGGCGTCACGGGCCGCGAGCAGCAGCTCGCCCACCCCGCGCGTCGTCCTCGTCTCGGGGTCGGTGCCCCCGGCCAGGTGAAGGCCGCACGCCTGGGCGGACTCCACGTAGGCGACCCCGTCGACCAGGAGCAGGGAGGCCGGCACCTCCTCCCCCGCCGGGCCGGTGACGGAGGCGGCGAGCAGCTCCCCGCCCAACGAGGCGTGCAGGACGTCGACGAAGCCCGGCCCCCCGTCCGCCATCGGGGCGAGGTCGACCACGTCGTCCGGGGCGTGGCGCTGCCAGCCCGTCGCGATCGCCTCGGCGGCCTGGACGGCGGTCAGGGTGCCGGCGAACTTGTCGGGGGCGATGAGCACGCGCATGTGCACATACTGCCGTGCCGGCCCCGCGCGCCGACGTACGATGCCGTGGTCATGACAACCGTCCCGGAATCCGTCCCCCTCGACGTCCGGATCCGACCGATGCGCCACGACGACCTGCGGATCGTGGAGAGGCTCTCCTCCCACGCGTTCCTCGACCTCGAGCGGCGCCTGGCCCCGCCCGGTCGTGAGGTCTCCGGGGGTCGCTCGGTGCAGGCGGCGCAGATCTGGATCGCCCGCACCTCCCGGTTCCTGGAACGGGACGCGGGCGGGTGCTGGGTCGCCGAGCAGGACGGCGAGGTCGCAGGGTTCGCGACGTCGTTCCGACGCGAGACCACCTGGTTCCTGTCGACGTACGCCGTGTCGCCCCGGTGGCAGGGCCTGGGCCTGGGCAAGGCCCTGCTGGACGCCGCGCTCGGCCACTCACGCGGCTGCGTCCGCGGCATGCTCAGCGCCTCCTCCGACCCGCGGGCGGCACGCCGCTACCGGCTGGCCGGCTTCGACCTGCACCCGCAGATGGTGCTCGAGGGGACGGTCGACCGCAGCGCCCTGCCGGAGCTGCGCCACCTGCGGGACGGCACCGCCGGGGACCAGGAGTGGATGGACTCGCTCGACCGCTCGGCCCGCGGCGCCGGGCGCGGGCAGGACCACGAGTTCCTGCGCTCGGTGCACCGCCTGCGCGTGATCGACCACCGCACCGGGCGTGGCTACTCCTACAGCAACCTCGACGGCGTGCAGGTCCTGGCCGCAGACAACCGGCGCACCGCCTCACGCCTCCTCTGGGACGCCCTGGCCGGGGTGCCGGCCGGTCGCAGCACCAGCATCGGCCACGTGACCGGCGCCAACCAGTGGGCGCTCGAGGTCGGGATGGAGGCGGGCCTGGCGGTCCGGCTCGACGGCTACCTCGGGCTGCGCGGGCTCAAGCCGCCGGCGCCCTACCTGCACCACGGCGCCCTGCTCTGAGGGCCGGCGCGGGCGTCGACCTCCCGGCGGCCGGCGCCCGTCCTAGTCGCGCTGGGAGCGCCCCGGCAGGGCGAGCATCCGCTCCAGCGCGATCTGGGCCCAGTGCTGGGTGTCGCGGTCGACCTCGATCCGGTTGACCACCGTGCCGGCGACCAGCGACTCCAGCGCCCAGACCAGGTGCGGGAGGTCGATCCGGTTCATCGTCGAGCAGTAGCAGACGTTGCGGTCGAGGAAGACGATGTTCTTGTCCGGGTGCGCGTCGGCGAGGCGCTTGACCAGGTTGAGCTCGGTGCCGATCGCCCAGGTGGAGCCGGCCGGAGCGGCCTCGATCGTCTTGATGATGAACTCCGTGGAGCCGACCAGGTCGGCCTTGAGGACCACCTCGTGGCGGCACTCGGGGTGCACCAGGACCTTGAGGTCGGCGTGTGCGGCCCGCAGCTCGTCGACGACGTCCTCGCTGAAGCGGCCGTGGACCGAGCAGTGGCCGCGCCACAGGATCATCCGGGCGTCGCGGAGCTCCTCGGGGGTGAGCCCCCCGCCGGGGAGCAGCGGGTTCCAGACCACGCAGTCCCCGAGCTCCATGCCGAGCTGCAGGACCGCGGTGTTGCGCCCCAGGTGCTGGTCGGGCAGGAAGAGGACCTTGGCGTCGGAGTCGAGCCCGCCCTTCTGGGCGAAGGCCCACTCCAGGGCCACGTCAGCGTTGGAGGAGGTGCAGACCGCTCCCCCGTTCTTGCCGCAGAACGCCTTGATGTCGGCCGAGGAGTTCATGTAGGTGACCGGCACCACCGAGTCGGCGATGCCCGCCTCGGTCAGCGCCTCCCAGCAGTCCTCGACCTGCGGCAGCCGCGCCATGTCGGCCATCGAGCAGCCGGCGGCCAGGTCGGGCAGCACCACCTGCTGGTCGTCGGTGGTCAG
This sequence comes from Nocardioides sp. Z50_6, assembly GCF_058215755.1. Taxonomy (NCBI): domain Bacteria; kingdom Bacillati; phylum Actinomycetota; class Actinomycetes; order Propionibacteriales; family Nocardioidaceae; genus Nocardioides; species Nocardioides sp. Z50_6. The sequence continues at coordinate 233,835 of NZ_JBZAJB010000001.1, forward strand.
GATGTCGGCCGACTCGGCCATGAAGTGGACGCCGCAGAAGACGATGAACTCGGCCGCCGGCCGCGCCGCCGCCTCCCGGGCCAGCTTGAAGCTGTCGCCGGTCACGTCGGCGAACGCGATGACCTCGTCGCGCTGGTAGTGGTGGCCGAGCACGAAGACCCGCTCCCCCAGCGCCTCCTTGGCGGCGCGCGCCCGGGCCACCAGCGTGGGGTCGGAGGCCACCGGAAGGTCGCCGGGGCACTCGACGCCCCGCTCCGCGTCCAGGTCCCGGCCCTTCCCGAGAGGCAGGAGGGGCAGGAGGGGCAGGTCGATCGTCATGCCCGCATCCTACGGGCAGCGCCCCGCTCCCTCAGGCGGCGCCGAGCACCGGCAGCGTGAACCAGACCGTGGTCCCGCCCGAGCCGCTCTCCTCGACGCCGGCCCGGCCACCGTGGGCCCCCACGATCCGCCGGACGGTGGACAGCCCCAGCCCCAGTCCGGGCACCCTCTTGTCGAGGCGCACCATCGGCTCGAGCACGCGGTCGCGGTCCTCCGGTGCGATGCCCCGCCCGTTGTCGGCGACCTCGATGCGCCACTCGCCGTCCTGCTGGCGCGCACTGATCTCGATCCGCAGCGGGACCGACTCGGCGGCGAACTTGACGGCGTTCTCCAGCAGCCCCACCAGGACGACCCGGTAGTCGGCGGGCCCCCCGGCGACGGTGGGCAGGGGGTTCAGCACCGCGACCTCGCCGGGGACGAGGTCGGAGACCGCGGCCAGCACCGCCTCCAGCTCGGCCTGCAGGTCGGTCGTGCCGGGAGCCGGATCCTGGCCGTGGTCGAGCAGGTCGGCGGTCATCCGCTTCATCCGGGCCGCGCTCCCGCTGGCCCGCTCCAGCAGCGAGATCAGCAGCTGCTGGGAGTCCTCCACCTGGTCCCGGGCGATCTCCAGCGACATGGCGACGGCGGCGAGCGGGTTGTTGAGGTCGTGGGCGACCTGGCTGGCGACGCGCGCGACCTCGGCCTCGGCCCGGGCGAGCGCCTCGCCGGCCTCGAAGGCCACCGCGTCGGCGGCCACGCAGGCCGCCTCGACCCGGCGCAGAGCGGCCAGGTCGTCAGGGTCGCTGAGCGCGGTCGCGAGCCGCTGCAGGTCGGCGCTCACGTCCGGGACGCCGCCGGAGGTGTCGCCGGAGGTGTCGTCGCAGAGGGCGGAGGGAGTGCTGGAGGTGTCGTCGCTCACAGTCCCGGAGCATCCCACACCGCGAGCCACCTCTGGAGGTCTTTCTCCATCGGAAGCTCGCCGGCCAGCAGGTCGCGCACGTTGAGCTCGAGCAGGTTGTCGCGGCGCTTCTCCCCCGGCACCTGCGCGAAGGGGTAGAAGGTGCCCTGCTTGTAGAGGTACACCAGCCCGACCCGCCGTCCGTCCGGGCCCTGGAAGGGGATCAGGGTGCAGAGCAGGGAGTGGCCGAACCCCTGGGCCCCCAGGCTGGAGTTGACCGCGTGCAGGTCCGTGCACAGCCCCGCGACGTCGTCGGGGTCGCCCTCCACGACGAGCCAGGTGTAGCCGTAGGGGTCCTGGGTGGTCGTGGCCGCCGGGGCCTGCGGGTCGTCGCGCAGCAGCGCGACCACGTCGTCCTGGGTCTGGGCGAAGGCCGCCCCCGAGGCCGCGCGGTAGCAGACCGAGCCACTGCCCGTGGGCATCAGCCCGGCCGCGGTCTGCAGCGTGATCGCGGCGCTGGGCACCAGGAACAGCGAGTCGAGGTCGGGAGCCTTGGGCTGGGAGCGTCCCAGCAGCGAGTCCCACAGACCCACGGCTCAGCCTGCCGGACGGGAGAGCTCGGCCTGGATCCGGGCCAGGTGCTCGAGCCGGGTCTCCAGGGAGGGGTGGGTGGCGGTGATCGTGCGCAGGGAGGCGCCGCTGACGGCCGGGGCGATGAAGAAGGCGTTCATCGCCTTGGTGCCACGCAGGTCGCGCTCCGGGATCGCCGACATCTCGCCGGTGATCTTCTGCAGCGCCGAGGCCAGGGCCGCGGGCTTGCTGGTGAGGTAGGCGCCGGCGCGATCGGCCGACATCTCCCGGTACCGGGAGAGCAGGCGGGTCAGGAAGAAGCTGACCGCGTAGACCACCAGGCTGACCACCAGGGCGATCGCGAAGGCCGCGGCGGCACCCTGGTTGTTGCTGCCCCGGTTCCGCGTCATCCCGCCGAACTGGGCGCCCCGGGTGAGCATCCCCGCGACGATGCCGGCCGAGGAGGCCAGCGTCATCACGAGCACGTCGCGGTGCGCCACGTGGGAGAGCTCGTGGGCCAGCACGCCCTCCAGCTCCTCGGCGGTGAGCTTGCCCAGGATGCCGGTGGTCACGCAGACCACCGCCCGGTCGGGCGACCGGCCGGTGGCGAAGGCGTTGGGGATCGCCATGTCGGCGATACCCACCCGCGGCTTGGGCATGTCGGCCATCGCGCACAGCCGGTCGATCATGCCGTGCAGCTCGGGCGCCTCCTCGGGGGTGACCTCGCGCGCCCGCATCGCCCGCATCGCCACCTTGTCCGAGCTCCACCACTGGTAGAAGGCGACGGCGAGGCCGGCGATGCCGATCAGGGGCGCGTAGCCGGGCGGGAAGATGTACATCAGGGCCACGACGAGACCGACGAGCAGCGCGCCGAGCAGGAACATCACCAAGGTCATCCGGGCGGTGAGCCCGTTGTCCTTGATGAATCGGGTGTGCGACATGATCAGCCGGGGATCAGGCCGTCGTCGCTGAGCATCGCGCGCACCTCGGTCAGCTCGGCGTCCGCCATCGGGAGGATCAGGTCGGACTCGTCGAGGCTGTCGATCTGGTGCGCGGCCCCGACGCCGCGGACGCCGTCGAGGAGCGCGGCCAGGGCGGAGCGGAACTCCTCCTCCGCACCGGCCTCCACCGCGGCCTCGACCGCGGCGTCCAGTTCGTTGAGCCGGTCCAGCTCGGAGTCCGGGACGTCGAACTGCCCCTCGCCGAGGATCCGGACGATCATCGGGCCTCCCCCTCGGTGGTGGACTCCGCCGTCCCGTCGCCGGACTCCAGCGCCTCGGGCGCCTTGGCCGACTTCAGCCTGGCCAGCTCGGCCTCCACGTCGGCGGTCGAGCTCATGGAGTCGAGCTCGCGGGCGATGTCGTCGCCGCCACCCACCTGGGAGACGTCCTCGAGGGCACCGGAGGCCAGCAGCTCGTCGATCGCCCCGGCCCGCGCCTGCATCTGGGCGGTCTTGTCCTCGGCCCGCTGGATGGCCAGGCCCACGTCGCCCATCTCCTCGCCGATCCCGGACATGGCCTCGTTGATCCGGGTCTGCGCCTGGGCGGCGGTGTAGGTGGCCTTGATCGTCTCCTTGCGGGTACGGAAGGACTCGACCTTGGCCTGGAGCCGCTGCTGGGCGAGGGTGAGCTTCTCCTCCTCCGCCTGGAGCTGGGCGTGCTGGGCCTGCAGGTCCTGGATCTGCGTGGCCAGCCCCGACTTGCGGGTCAGCGCCTCGCGGGCGAGGTCCTCGCGGCCCATGTCGATGGCCTTCTGCGCCTGGCCGGTGAGCTTGTCGGCCTGCTGGGTGAGCTGGTTGACCTGGAGCTCGACCCGCTTGCGGCTGGTCGCGACGTCGGCGACGCCACGGCGTACCTTGGAGAGGAGCTCGAGCTGACGCTGATAGCTGTAGTCCAACGTCTGCCGGGGGTCCTCGGCACGGTCCAGGGCCGTGTTGGCCTTGGACCGGAAGATCAGGCTGATGCGCTTCATGAGACTCATGGGGGCGGGCCCCTCCCTCGTGCTGGTCATTGGTGCTGTCCCCTCACCCTAGGGCCACGGGCAAGACCGGTCTCAACAACCCCGGGCGGTATCATGGCGGGGTTCCCCCGCTACTCCTCACGAAGGCCGCCCGTTGCTCCGTCGCGCGAAGTCCGAACAGTCCGCGGAGTCCTCCGCGCCCGTCGAGACCGTCGAGGTGACCCCCGACCCCCGGCGACCCGCACCGAAGGGCCGCCCCACGCCCACCCGCAAGGAGGCGGAGGCGGCCGCTCGGGCCCGTGCGAAGGTGCCGCGGACCCGCAAGGAGGTCGCCGCGGCCAAGCGCGCCGCACGCCAGGAGACCAACCTCCGGGTGCGGGAGGCCATGAAGACCGGCGACGAGCGCCACCTCCCCGCCCGTGACCGCGGCCCGGTGAAGCGGTTCATCCGGGACTTCGTCGACTCGCGTCTCTCGGTCGTCGAGCTGCTGATCCCGGTCATGCTGGTCACCCTGGTGCTGGGCTGGACCGGCAACGCCACGCTGGTCGGCATCGGCAACCTGATCCTGATCGGCGGCGTCGCGATGATCGTCCTCGACGGCATCTTCATGCGGTTCCGCCTGCGCGGTGAGCTCAAGCGCCGGTTCCCCGACGCCCCGACCAAGGGGACGACGTACTACGCCCTCATGCGTGCCATGCAGATGAAGTTCCTGCGGCTGCCCAAGCCCCAGGTCAAGATCGGCGACAAGCTCCCCGAGCACTACCGCTGAGCGACGTGACGGCGCACACGGCCTGGGGGCTGGCCGCCGGCGTCGTGTCGGCGGTGCTCTTCGGCCTCGCAGCGGTCGTCCAGGCCAGCGCCGTGCGCCGCCTGCCCGACGCGCCGGGTCTCACCGACTTCCTGCGCACGGGCGTGCGCGACCGGCAGCTGATCCTCGTCGTGGTGGCGTACCTGGCCGGCTTCGTCCTGCACGCGGTCGCCATCTGGTGGCTCCCCCTCTATCTCGCCCAGGCGACGGTGGCGCTCTCGCTCCCGGTGACCGCTCTGGCCGCGATCCGGGTGGACGGACGACTCCCCCGCGGCGCGTGGCGAGGCGTGGTCGCGGTGACCCTGGGGATCGTGCTGCTGGCCCGCGCCGCCGGCCCGGCCGGTGAGGTGCGGACCGACTGGTGGCTGCCGGGTCTCCTGCTCGCGCTGCTGGTCGGGCTGGTCGTCGGGTTCGGATCCCTCCCGGCGTCCCGCGGCAGCCTGCTGGGGTGGGGCGCGGGCCTCGGCTACGCCGGGTCGGCCCTGGCGGTCCGCGGCGTGGGGTGGGACCCGGAGCCGTCGATGCTGGCCGCCGCCGTGCTGGTGCCCGCGCTGGGGCTGGTGGCCTTCTGGCTCTACTCCCGCGGGCTGGCCGGCAGCCTGGTCACCACCGCCACCGCACCGATGATCACCGCCCAGACCTTCGTGCCGGCCCTGGTGGGCCTGGTCCTGCTCGGGGACGCGACGCGTCCCGGCTGGCTGCCCGCGGTCGTCGCCGGGCTGGTGCTGGCCGTCGCCGGCGCGGCCGGCATCCGCCCCGGGACTCGGGCGCCCTCCCCTCAGGCGTCGTAGTCCAGCACGACCCGGGCGCTCACCGGGTGCGCCTGGCAGGTGAGCACGTAGCCGCGGGCCACCTCGTCGGCCTCCAGGGCGTAGTTGAGGTCCATCTCGACCTCCCCCTCCAGGACCCGGGCCCGGCAGGTGCCGCAGACGCCGCCCTTGCAGGCGAACGGCACGTCGTGGCGCACCGCGGCGACCCCCTCCAGGACACTCATCCCCGTCGCCGGCAGCACCACCTCGCACGCCCGCCCGTCGAGCCGGACGTCGAGCGTCGAGGAGCCCCGCCCGGCCGCCGGCCGGCGGGAGGCACGTGGCTGCGGCGGGTCGGCGTGGAAGAGCTCGGTGTGGACGTGACGCGCGCCGCGCCGCGCCAGCAGGTCGCGCAGCGCGGCCACCATGGCCTGGGGCCCGCAGAGGAACCACTCGTCGACCGCGGGCGCCACCAGCGCGTCGAGGAGCGCCCCGAACCGCTCCGCGTCGAGGCGCCCGGTGAGCAGCCGCGCCTCCTGCTCCTCCCGGGAGAGCACGTGGATGAGCTGGAAGCGCCGGGGGAACAGGTCCTTGAGGTCGTGCAGCTCGTCGAGGAACATCACGCTCGCCGAGGTGCGGTCCGCGCAGACCAGGGTCACGTCGGAGCCCGGCTCCTCCTCCAGCAGGGTGGTGACGATGGCGAGCAGCGGGGTGATGCCGGACCCGCCGGAGACCGCGACGTAGGACGCGCGTCGGGTCGGGTCGGGGCGCACGAGGAACCTGCCGGCCGGCGGGAGCACCTCGAGCACGTCCCCCGCGGCCAGCGCGGGGGCGGTGCCCTCGCTGAAGGCGCCCCCGGGCAGGCGGCGGACCCCGATCCGCCATCGCTGCGCGGACGGCGGGCTGCACAGCGAGTACGAGCGGCGCACCCCGTCGTCGCAGAGCACGGTGAGGTGCTGACCGGCCTGGTAGGCGAAGGCGGCACGCAGGTCGTCGGGGACCGTGAGCTCGATCTCCATGGCGTCGGCGGTCAGCGGCCGCACCGCGGCCACCTCGAGCAGGTGGCCGGTCACAGGGGCTTGAGGTGGTCGAAGGGCTCCCGGCAGTCGCGGCAGACCCGCAGCGCCTTGCACGCGGTGGAGCCGAAACGGCTGGCCTCGCGGGTCCGCGTGCTGCCGCACCGCGGGCACCTGACCGAGAGCGCGAGAGGCACCGGGCCCGACCCGGTGACCGGACCGGGCGGGGCGATCCCGTGCTCGGCGAGCCGCCGGCGCCCGCGCGCGGTGATCCAGTCCGTGGTCCAGGCCGGGGCCAGGACGAGCTCGACGTGCACCGGCCGGTAGCCCGCCTCGCCCAGCCGCGCGACCAGGTCGGTGCGGATCGTCTCCATCGCGGGGCACCCGGAGTAGGTGGGGGTGATCCGCACCCGCACCCCGCCCCGGTCGTCCTCGGTCACCTCGCGCAGGATGCCGAGGTCCTCGAGGGTGACCACCGGCAGCTCCGGATCCTCGACGAGGGCGGCCACCCGCCAGGCCCGGGACGGGGCTGCGGAAGGGTGCACGGGCGCGCTCACCACGACGCCCCCGGGTGCGCGCGCGCCACGTGCTGCATCTGGGCCAGCAACGGGCTCAGCTCCTCGGTGTGCAGGCCCGACCGGCCCGCGGCCACCGCCGCCGGCACCTCCGGGACCCTCAGGGTGGCCCGGTCCAGCACGCCGGCCACGGCGTCGAGCACGCCGGGCCGCAGGGCGGCGGGGTCGGCCATCACCCCACCCGCGACCACCTCGGGCGCCACCCAGGAGCCGTCGAAGAGCTCCGCCACCCAGGGCCACTCCTCGTCCACCGCCCGCTGGGCCCGCCGGTGGGACTCCTCGGTCCCGTCGCCGAGGCGGAGCACCCAGGTCCGGGCGTGGTCCTGGTGGTAGGCGACCTCCTTGACCGCCTTGGCGGCCACGGCGGCGAGCACGGGATCGGTGCTCGCCCGCAGGGCCGCGTAGAGCCGGAGCTGCCAGGTGGAAAGGACCAGCATCCGCACCACGGTCGTCGCGAAGTCGTGCGCGGTCCGCTCCACGAGGCAGACGTTGCGGAAGTCGCGCCCGTCGCGCAGGTAGGCCAGGTCGTCCTCGTCCCGGCCGGCGCCCTCGAGCTCCCCGGCGCGCGCCAGCAGCATCCGGGCCTGGCCGAGCAGGTCGAGGGCGATGTTGGCCAGCGCCACGTCCTCCTCCAGGGTGGGGGCGCGGCTGATCCACCAGGAGAGACGCTGGCTGGCCACCAGCGCGTCGTCGCCGAGGGCGAGGAGGACCTGGACCGTGCCGGGCGAGGGTGCGGGCGCGCTCACAGGTGCTCGACCCCCTCGGGCACCTTGTAGTGGGTGGGGTGCCGGTAGACCTTGTCGGCCGCGGGCTCGAAGAACGACTCCTGCTCCTCGGGGGTGCTGGCGGTGAGCGCCGAGGCCGGGACGACCCACAGCGAGACACCCTCCTGGCGCCGGGTGAAGACGTCGCGCGCGCTGCGCAGCGCCAGCTCGGCGTCCGCGGCGTGCACCGACCCGGCGTGCACGTGGGCCACGCCGCGGCGCGGACGCACGAAGACCTCCCAGAGGGGCTCCGACCAGGCCGTCATGCGGCACCCGGCTCGTCGTCCCGGCCGTCGGGGTGCTTGGCGGCGTAGGCCGCGGCCGCCTCGCGGACCCAGGTGCCCTCTTCGTGGGCGCGGACCCGGTGGGCCAGCCGAGCCGCGTTGCACGGCCCCCGCCCCCCGATCACCCGGGCCAGCTCGTCGAAGTCGATCGGGCCGTGGTCGTAGTGGCCACGCTCCTCGTTCCAGCGCAGCTGTGGGTCGGGCAGGGTGAGGCCGAGCGCCTCGGCCTGCGGCACGGTCATGTCGACGAACCGCTGTCGCAGCTCGTCGTTGGAGAACCGCTTGATGCCCCAGGCCATCGACCGGTCCGAGTGCGCGGAGCGGTCGTCGGGCGGCCCGAACATCATCAGGCTCGGCCACCAGAACCGGTCGACCGCGTCCTGGGCCATGTCCCGCTGCGCCGGCGTGCCGTGGGAGAGCGTGTGCAGGAGCTCGAAGCCCTGGCGCTGGTGGAAGGACTCCTCCTTGCAGATCCGCACCATCGCCCGGGCGTAGGGACCGTAGGAGCAGCGGCACAGCGGGACCTGGTTGACGATGGCCGCCCCGTCCACCAGCCAGCCGATCGCGCCGACGTCGGCCCAGGTGAGGGTGGGGTAGTTGAAGATCGAGGAGTACTTCTGCCGCCCGGTGTGCAGGCGGTCGAGCAGGTCGGCCCGGTCCACGCCGAGCGTCTCGGCGGCCGCGTAGAGATAGAGCCCGTGCCCGGCCTCGTCCTGCACCTTGGCCATCAGGATCGCCTTGCGGCGCAGGCTGGGCGCGCAGGCGATCCACCGACCCTCCGGCTGCATCCCGATGATCTCGGAGTGGGCGTGCTGGGCCATCTGGCGCACCAGGGTCTGCCGGTAGTCCTCGGGCATCGGGTCGGACGGCTCCACCCTGGCCTCGTCCACGAGGAGCCGGTCGAACCGCGACGTGTGCTCTGGCTGCCCACCCATGTCACGACGCTAGCACTCATATGACACCTCTGTGTAGATGTGTAGTTGGACTGTAACGAGCGCCGTGCCGGCCCGGCGCCCACGGCACGGCAGGATGTCCCCATGAGCACCCCCTCCGCCGACGTCTCGGTCCGTGTCGCCTGGGCCGACGACGCTCCTGCCATCGCCGCGCTGCAGGTCCGCGCCTGGCCGGACCTGTACGCGGACGTCGTGCCGACCGACGTCCTGCCCCAGGACCCCGACGAGCTGACCCCGGTGTGGCACGCGGCGCTGAGCCGGCCCGCGGACGCTCGCAACCGTGTCCTGGTGGCCCTGGAGCGCAACCGCGTGGTGGGGTTCGCCCTCACCTCCCCCGCTCAGGACCCCGACTGCGACCCGGTGCGCGACGGGGAGCTCTCCGAGCTCACCCTGGACCCGTCCGAGCGCGGACGAGGGCACGGCTCCCGCCTGCTCCAGGCCTGTGTCGACACCCTGGTCGCCGACCGCTTCACCCGCGCGGTGACCTGGGTCGAGACCCGCAACGACCCCCTCCGGGAGTTCCTGACCCAGGCCGGCTGGGCCCCGGACGGCGCCCACCGCGAGCTCGACCTCGACGGCAGCGGGACGCACCGCCTGCGACAGGTGAGGCTGCACACCGCCATCGGCTAGGCCGGTCCACGATTCAACAGTTGCTTTCCGCCGGGATGAGAGCACTATGGGAAGTGTCCGGCAGTGGTGCCGGGCCCGCCCCGCAGGAGGTTCCGGTGCTAGGACCACTCCCCCGCCTCCATCAGCTCGCGGTCGTGGCCGCGGCCCTGGTCGTCTTCGCCGGCCTCGGCCTGTGGGCCGGCCTCCTCGACCCGGTCCCGGTCCTGGTCTCCTGGGGCGCCACCGGCGGGGTGCTCGCCGGCATGGCGGTGGCGTGGCTGCTGGTGCACGAGCCCCACGCCCACCGGACCCGGAGCAGGTCCCACCTGCAGGGTCGTCGGCGCTGAGCCTCGGGCTAGCCTCCCGGGGTGCCTGACTCATTCCCCCCGCCCCGCGAGGCGCCAGACCGGGAGCGCGCCGGGATCCTGCGCGACTCCCTCGGGGTCTCGCTGGCCACCGGCCTGTACGGCGTCTCGTTCGGCGCGATCTCCGTGGCCGCGGGACTCAGCGTGCTGCAGACCTGCGCCCTGTCGCTGCTGATGTTCACCGGCGCCTCCCAGTTCGCGATGGTCGGCGTGCTGGCCAGCGGCGGGAGCGCGTGGTCGGGCGCGGCCACCGCCGCGCTCCTCGGGACCCGCAACGCCCTCTACGGGCTCCGCCTGGCCCCGCTGCTGCGACTGCGCGGCTGGGCCCGGCTCGCCGGCGCCCACGTGGTCATCGACGAGTCCACCGCGATGTCGGTCACCCGGGACACCACCGCCGCGGCCCGGACCGGCTTCTGGGCCACGGGGCTCGGCGTCCTCGTCCTCTGGAACCTCGCCACCCTGGTCGGCGCGCTGGCCGGGAACGCCCTCGGGGACCCCCGTGACTACGGCCTCGACGCCGCCGTGGGAGCCGCCTTCCTGGCTCTGCTGTGGCCCCGGCTGGACACGGCAGGCAACCGCGTGGTCGCGGTCCTCGCCGCGGCCGTGGCCCTGGGCCTGGTGCCGATCACCGCCGCCGGGGTGCCGGTCCTGGGAGCCGCCGGGGTGGCCCTCCTCGTGGGCGCCCTGCGCACCTCCGGCGCCACCGGGGGGCCGCGATGATGTGGGCCGCGCTGCTGGCGGGCTGCCTGGCCTGCTACCTCCTCAAGCTCGCGGGCCTCTGCGTCCCGCCGGCCGTGCTGGAGCGCCCGGTGGTGGCCCGCACCGCCGACCTGATCCCCGTCGCGCTCCTGGCGGCGCTGCTGGCGGTCCAGGTGCTGGGCGAGGGCTCCACGCTCGTCGTGGACGCCCGGCTCGCCGGCCTGGCCTTCGCCGTGGTGGCGCTGCTGCTGCGCGCCCCGTTCCTGGTGGTGGTCTTCGGCGCCGCCCTGGCCGCGGCGCTGGTCCGCCTGCTCTGAGCCGGCCGCTCAGGCGGGCAGGTCGAGGAAGTGCTCCAGCCCCACCGTCAACCCCGGGTGGTCCGCCACGGCCCGCAGGCCGGCGAGCACGCCCGGGGTGAAGGAGGCCCGGTCCATCGAGTCGTGCCGCAGGGTCAGGGTCTCGCCCAGCCCCCCGAGGACGACCTCCTGGTGGGCCACCATCCCGCGGACCCGGAGGGCGTGGACCGGGACCCCCGCGACGGAGGCACCCCTGGCCCCCTCCAGCGATGTCGAGGTGGCGTCCGGCATCGGGGCCGCGCCCGAGTCCCGCCGGGCCGCCGCGATCAGCTCGGCGGTGCGCCGCGCCGTGCCCGAGGGCGCGTCCGCCTTGTCGGGGTGGTGGAGCTCCACGATCTCGACGGAGTCGAAGAAGGGCGCCGCCTGGGCGGCGAAGCGCATCATCAAGATCGCGCCGATCGAGAAGTTGGGCGCGATCAGGACGCCGCACGCGGGCTCCGGGCCGAGCCACTCACGCAGCGTGGCGAGGCGGTCGTCGTCGAAGCCGGTGGTCCCGACCACCGCATGGATACCGCGGCGGATGCAGAACTCGAGGTTGCCCATCACCGCGTCGGGATGGGTGAAGTCGACCACCGCCTCGGCGCCGGCCGCGACCAGCGCCTCGAGGTCGTCGTCGGCGTCGACCTCGGCCACCAGCTCGGTGTCGGGGGCCGCAGCGACGGCTCGGCACACCTCCCGGCCGACCTTCCCCCGGGCTCCCAGGACACCGACACGGATCGTCTCTCGCTGTGCGCTCACGGCAGGCAATCTATCGCCGACCGCCGTCTCTCCCGCGGAGCACCCGAATCTGGGGGGGTGCCGGTGGCTGACTCGGGGACCCGGTGATGGCAGGCTGTCCACCATGGCATCCCAGACGATTCCGCCCCGGATCCGGTGGGCGGTGGACCTGATGGACGTCCAACCCAACGATCAGGTGCTGGAGATCGGCTGCGGTCCGGGGGCCGGAGCCGAGCTCATCTGCGCGCGACTGGACGGCGGGAAGCTCTTCGCGATCGACCGCTCGGAGTCGGGAGTGGACCGGACCAAGCGACGCAACGCCCAGCACGTCGAGTCCGGCCGCCTGACCGTGCGCCAGATCGACCTCGCCACCCTCCGGGTCCCGGTGAAGCGCCTGACCAAGGTGTTCGCCTTCAACGTGAACCTCTTCTGGGTCCGGCCCTGCGAGGACGAGGTCGCGCTGCTCCACGAGCGCCTGGTCCCGGGAGGAGCAGTCTTCCTCTTCTACGAGGCGGTCCGGCCCGAGCTGGTCCCCAACATCGTGGAGAAGACCTCGGCCGCCCTCGCGGGGGCGGGCTTCCGGGTCTCGATCGTCGAGCAGAAGGCCCCGCCGGTCATCGGAGTCATCGGCCGCCGTTAGGTTCTGAACTTATCTCTTGTTGTTATAAGTTTTTTGCCTAATACTTCTGGACATGAGTCCGGAGCCTGATCTGCTGCGCGGCATCGTCCTCACCGTCGACCAGCGCGACAGCCGCCGCACCCCCGACGCGGTGCCCGCCGCGCTGGCGGCCCTCGGCTCCGTGCCGACCCTGCTGCCCTTCCAGCGCACCGCCGGGGACGAGTTCCAGGGCGTGCTGGACGACCCCGCCGCCCTTGCTCCCGCTCTCGAGGTGCTGCTCCGCGACGGGCGCTGGCACGTGGGCGTCGGGCTGGACGGCGTGCAGACCCCCCTGCCCCGTGAGACCCGGGAGGCGCGCGGCCCGGCCTTCGTGGCCGCCCGCGAGGCCGTCTCCTCGACCCGTCAGGCGCCGTGGCAGCTGCGGGTGGCGGGGGCGACCCCGCTGGCCCGTCACCTGGAGTCGGTCTGCTGGCTGTGGGCGGCCGTCCTGGGCCGCCGGAGCGAGAAGGGCTGGGAGGTGGCCGACCTCGTCGACGGCGGGCTCTCCTACGAGGCGGCCGGCCGGCGCCTGGGGATCTCCCAGTCGGCGGTGAGCCAGCGGGCCACCGCGGCCGGGCTGGTGGAGTCGCGCCGGGCCCGCGAGCTGGTCACCGCACTGGCCCGGGACTGGCTGGAGGGTCGAGGATGACCGCTGTGCTCGCCGCGCCCGACCTCGCCGCCACGGCCTGGACCTGCCTGCTCCTGCTGACCGGGGCGATCCTGGTCGCTGCCGTCGGCTGGTGGGTCGACCGCTCGCCCTGGCTCGCCGGGCTCCAGGTGCTCCTGGTGGGCGTGGCCGCGCTCGCGGCCGCCCTGGAGCCGGGGCTGGCCTCCTCGCCGCGTGGGCTCGAGGTCCTGCTGACCGGGCTGTGCGCGGTGCTGGCGGTCCTGGGAGGCAGCCCGCTGGCCACCGCCGTCTTCCGGCTGGTGGACGGCCCCGGGGACCAGCGGGCGGGCTCGGTGCGCCGGGCGGCGGAGGTGCTGCGCGGCGGCGCGTGGATCGGCGCCCTGGAGCGGCTGGCTGTGGTCGCCTCGCTGCTCGGCCGCTGGCCGGAGGGCATCGCCATCAGCCTCGCCGTCAAGGGGCTGGGTCGCTATCCCGAGCTGCGCAACGAGGAGCACAGCGGCATCGCCGAGCGCTTCCTCATCGGCACCTTCGTCAGCGTGCTGTGGGCCGCCGCCTGCGCGGGGGTCGCCCTGCTCCTCACGAGCCCCTGACGAGCCCCTGACGAGCCGGCGGGGACTAGTGGGCCGAACCCTCCGGGCCCACCACGGCGAGGATCTCCGGCTGGGTGAAGAGCTCCGCGGCGAGCTGGCGCACCTCCTCGACCGTGACCGACTGGATCCGGCCGAGCACCTCGTCGATGCTCAGCAGCTCGCCGTGGACCAGCTCGGCCTTGCCCAGCCGCGACATCCGGGCTCCGCTGTCCTCCAGGCCCAGGACCACGCTGCCGCGCAGCTGGCCCTTGCCCCGGCTCACCTCCTCCTCGGTGATGCCCTCGGCGGCCACCCGGGCCAGCTCGGCGCGGACCACGGCGAGCACCTCGTCGACCTTGGCGGGCAGGCAGGCCACCGAGACGCCGACCAGGCCGGCGTCCTCGTGGTGGCTGCCGAAGGAGTAGACGGAGTAGGCCAGCCCGCGGTTCTCCCGCACCTCCTGGAACAGGCGTGAGGAGGTGCCGCCGCCGAGGGCGGTGTTGAGGACGCCGAGCACGAACCGGCGCGGGTCGCCGCGGGTGATCCCACGCATCCCCAGCACCAGGTTGACCTGCTCGAGCTGACGGTGGGCCACCGCCGTGCCGGGGACGACGCGACGCGCCCGAGCGCCGGTCCGCGGTCGCACCGGTGACTCGTCCCCGATCAGGAAGCCGTTGCGGTCGAACGCCCGGCGCACCTGACGCACCACCGAGGCGTGGTCGATGTTGCCGGCCACCGAGACGACCATCGCGGCGGGCCGGTAGTGGCGGCGGTAGAAGCGGGCGATCTGGGCCTGGGTCATCGACCCGATCGTCTCCACCGTGCCGGCGATCGGACGCCCCAGCGGGCTGTCCCCCCAGGCCTGCTGGGCGAAGAGGTTGTGCACCACGTCGTCGGGATCGTCGTCGTGCATGGCGATCTCGTCCAGGATCACCTCGCGCTCGGCCTCGACGTCCTCGGCGGCCAGCCGCGAGCTGGTGATCATGTCGCCCAGCACGTCGACCACCAGCGGCAGGTCGTCGTCCAGGACGCGGGCGTGGAAGCAGGTGTACTCCTTGGCGGTGAAGGCGTTGAACTCACCGCCCACCGCGTCGAGGGCCACGGAGATGTCCATGGCCGTGCGCTCCCGGGTCCCCTTGAAGAGCAGGTGCTCCAGGAAGTGCGAGCAGCCGTGCAGCGCCGGCGACTCGTGCCGCGAGCCGACCGCGACCCACACCCCGATGCTCGCCGAGCGGACGCCCGCCATCTGCTCGGTGATCACCCGCAGACCGCCGGGGAGCAGGGTGCGCCGGACGCGGGAGGTGACGTGCCCCTCCGGGTCCTTCACCGTCTGCAGGGTGCGCGTCGACCCCACCGGCTGGGACGGAAGGGACTGGGAAACGGCCGACCGGCCAGCAGAGAACTGCTGGCCGGTCGTCCTGGGGCGAGTGGTCACTCGGTCTCGGCGTCCTGCCCTGCGGCCTCGGACCCCTCGGCGGCACCCTCGTCCTCGACGACGGGCACCAGGGAGAGCTTGCCGCGGTCGTCGATCTCGGCGATCTGGACCTGGACCTTCTGGCCCACCGAGACGACGTCCTCGACGTTGTCGACGCGCTTGCCGCCGGCCAGGCCGCGCAGCTTGCTGATGTGCAGCAGCCCGTCCTTGCCCGGCATCAGCGAGACGAACGCACCGAAGTTGGTCGTCTTCACGACCGTGCCCAGGTAGCGCTCGCCGATCTCCGGCATCGTCGGGTTGGCGATCGCGTTGACCGCGGCCTTCGCCGCCTCGGCCGCCTCGCCGTTGGTGGCACCGATGTAGACGGTGCCGTCGTCCTCGATCGAGAGCGTCGCGCCGGTGTCGTCCTGGATCTGGTTGATCACCTTGCCCTTCGGCCCGATGACCTCGCCGATCTTGTCCACGGGCACGCGGATGGTGATGATCCGCGGGGCGTGGACCGACATCTCCTCGGGAGCGTCGATGGCCTCGGCCATCACGTCCAGGATGGCGTAGCGGGCGTCGCGCGCCTGCTTGAGCGCCGCGCCCAGCACCTCGGCGGGGATGCCGTCGAGCTTGGTGTCGAGCTGCAGCGCGGTGACGAACTGACGCGTCCCGGCGACCTTGAAGTCCATGTCGCCCATGGCGTCCTCGGCCCCGAGGATGTCGGTCAGCGCGACGTACTCCGTCTTGCCGTCGACCTCACCGGAGATGAGGCCCATCGCGATGCCCGCGACCGACGCCTTCAGCGGCACACCGGCCTGCAGCAGCGAGAGCGTGGACGCGCAGACCGAGCCCATCGAGGTGGAGCCGTTGGAGCCCATCGCCTCGGAGAGCTGGCGGATCGCGTAGGGGAACTCCTCGCGAGTGGGCAGCACCGGCAGCAGCGCGCGGCGCGCCAGCGCACCGTGGCCGACCTCGCGACGCTTCGGGGAGCCGACCCGGCCGGTCTCACCGGTGGAGAACGGCGGGAAGACGTACTTGTGCATGTAGCGGCGGTGCTTCTCCGGGGAGAGCGTGTCGAGCTGCTGCTCCATCTTGAGCATGTCCAGGGTGGTGACGCCCATGATCTGGGTCTCGCCGCGCTCGAAGAGCGAGGAGCCGTGGACCCGCGGGATCAGGCCGACCTCGGCGTGCAGCGGACGGATGTCGGCGAGGCCGCGGCCGTCCATGCGGATCTTGTCGCGCAGCACGCGCTCCCGCATGAGGTTCTTGGTCAGCGACCGGAAGGCGGCGCCGATCTCCTTCTCGCGACCGACGAAGTCGCCGGCGATCTTCTCCAGCAGGGACGCCTTGATGGCGTCCATCTTCTCCTCGCGCTCCTGCTTGCCCGCGATCTGGAGAGCCGCGACGGTGTCGTCCTTGGCCGCGGCCTCGACGGCGGCGTAGACGTCGTCCTCGAAGTCGAGGAAGACCGGGAACTCCTGGACCGGCTTGGCGGCCTCCTTGGCCAGCTCGGCCTGGGCCTGGCACAGCTGCTTGATGAAGGGCTTGGCGGCGTCGAGGCCCTCGGCCACGACCTCCTCCGTCGGCGCCTGGGCGCCACCCTCGACCAGGGAGATGACCCGCTCGGTGGCCTCGGCCTCGACCATCATGATCGCGACGTCGCCGGTGTCGGTGACGCGCCCGGCCACGACCATGTCGAAGACGGCGTCCTCGAGCTGGCTGTGGCTCGGGAAGGCCACCCACTGGCCGTCGATCAGCGCCACCCGGACGCCACCGACCGGACCCGAGAAGGGCAGGCCGGAGAGCTGGGTGGAGATCGACGCGGCGTTGATCGCCAGCACGTCGTAGGGCATGTCGGGGTCGAGCGAGAGGACCGTGATGACGACCTGGACCTCGTTGCGCAGACCCTTCTTGAAGGTCGGGCGCAGCGGCCGGTCGATGAGGCGGCAGGTGAGGATCGCGTCCTCGCCGGGGCGACCCTCGCTGCGGAAGAACGAGCCGGGGATCTGGCCCACGGCGTACATCCGCTCCTCGACGTCGATCGTCAGGGGGAAGAAGTCGAAGTGGTCCTTGGGCTGCTTGGAGGCGGTGGTCGCCGAGAGCAGCATGGTCTCGTCGTCGAGGTAGGCGGTCACCGAGCCGGCGGCCTGGCGGGCCAGCAGGCCCGTCTCGAACTTGACGGTGCGCTTGCCGAACTTGCCGTTGTCGAGAACGGTCTCGACGGCGGAGATGGTGGGTTCCACGTAGTGGGTCCCTTCTGTTCGCGGAGCGCACCCGCGGACGACCAAGCCCCGTGCGGGGCATGGGCCGGTCTTCGATCGAGGCCCGCAGGCAGCGGTCGCACGAGGGCGACGGTCCTGAGGGCCACTACCGAGGACCGAGCCTTGTCGGCGGGTCGCTCCTGAGTGGTGGGTTTTCAGTTGTGTCGCGGGCCGGGGCCCGCAGGTGTCACGCGTTCAAATGTAGCGAGAAACGGCGGGAGGGCCCACTCGACACGAGTGGACCCTCCCCCACGTCAGCGACGCAGGCCGAGACGCTCGACGATCGAACGGTAGCGCTCGATCTCGGTCTTCTGCAGGTAGTTGAGCAGCCGCCGGCGCTGGCCGACCAGCAGCAGCAGACCACGACGGCTGTGGTGGTCGTGCTTGTGCTGCTTGAGGTGCTCGGTCAGGTGGGCGATGCGGTGCGACAGCAGCGCGATCTGGACCTCCGGCGAACCGGTGTCACCCTCGCCCGTGGCGTACTCGGCGATGATCTTCTTCTTGGTCTCCGCGTCAGTACCGATGGACATGCGCAGGCTCCCTTCCGGCCCACCAGGGGCTCGTTCGTTGCGCGGCGCGCCGGGGCCTGTTCACCCGGGCACTCTCGATCCGCGGCCGTTGGACGGCATGTCGCCCACCCCGGAGGGTGGACAACTCCAACAGACTACCAACGCAGGGTCGAGCACACCCAATCGGAAGCCAGGACGTTCGCCGAATCCAGGACATGCGGTCGAGTGCGGCACTAACGTGCTGGCGAGGTAGCCCTGACGGGCCACGTCACCGCCGTGGAGGACACACGATGCCAAGCCAGGTGCTCGACACCCGGACCCCGACGACGGACCGCCCCGCGGTGCCACCACGCTCGATCCACCGGTGGCGCTGGGTGGTCGTGCCATTGACCGTGCTCGTCGCGAGCCGCGTCGTCGACGCCGTCCTGCTGAGCTGGTTCATCGAGTCCAGGGCACCGGCCGGCATGGCGAGGAGCCACGGCCTCAGCGCGCTGACCTACTTGCAGTCCCTGACGGTCTGGGACGGTCAGTGGTACGGCCGGATCGTGGCAGAGGGATACCCGGCGGTCCTTCCTCGCTTCGAGGGCGAGGTGGCGGCGAACGCCTGGGCCTTCTACCCCGTCTACCCGTTGCTCGTGGCGAGCCTGGTGGCGCTGGGGCTCTCCTTCCCCGTGGCGGCGACTCTCGTCAGCACGACCTGCACCGGCCTGGGCGTCGTTCTCCTGTATCGGATGATGGAGCGACGTGGAGGGGCGTTCCTCGCAACCCTGTGCATCACAGCGCTGCTGTTCGCCCCGGCCGCCCTGGTCTTCCAGGCCGCCTACACCGAAGGGCTCGCGCTGCTCCTGGTGGTCCTGGCGCTGATGTGTCTCGAGCGGCGGCGCTACGGCTGGACGGTGGCGGTCGCGGTAGTCCTCTCCCTGAGCCGTCCCATCGTCCTTCCACTCGCTGCAGTGATGGGTGTCGTCTGGGTCCTCCGGTTCCGCAGCCGACACCAGGAGCCCTTCCCCATCGGCGAGCGCCTCCGTCTCGGTGCGGCCTCCGTCACCACGGCGCTGACCTTCCTCATCTGGCCCCTCACCGTCGGGGTCGTCACAGGGGACTGGGACGGCTACGCCCAGACCCAGCGCAACTGGCTGGGACCGGGTCAGGAGTGGAGCACGTGGCTCGGTCAGGCCCTCAGCGGCAACGACCTCCCGTCGACCATCGTGGTCCTCGGGAGCCTCATCCTGCTGGGCTGGGTCGTGGGCAGGCCCCAGGCGCGGGCCTGGAGCCCCGAGCTCCGCATCTGGGCCTTCCTCTACGCCCTCTACATCCTGGGGTCCAGCCGGACCACGACCAGTGTGGTTCGGTACCTGATCCTGATCGCGGTGCCTGGCTGGCCCTTGCCGGAGGTATCCGCCCGCATCGTGGCCCCCGTCCATCGGGCGATCACGCTGATCGTCATCGCCGTCGTAGGCACACTGATGCAGATGGTCTGGATCCGCTTCTTCTACTTCACCCCGATGGGCGGGCGATTCCCCTAGCCACCCCGCAGCTCAGTAGGCCGGCGGCGGCGGGTCCGCCTCCACGTGCCGCTCGGTGGTCGCCTGCCGACCCTGTGCGTCGGTGGTGGTGGCGATGGTGCTCTGCCGACGCCGGGTGTTCTGCTGGACGATGCTCAGCAGCAGCAGCGCCACACCGGCAAGGGTCAGGATCCATCCCACCATCCCGAGGTTGACCGGGCCGACCTGCTCCTCGCTGATGGCCAGGGACAGGATCAGTCCCACCACGATCAGTCCGACTGCTCCTCCGTAACCCATCTGGGTTCTCCATCCGCTCGACGATCCACGCGACGCCGGCCGGCGTCCGCACTGCGCTTACCCGCTCACGGCCCGATCCAATCCTCCGGCCGGTCCCGGTGGCCGGACCGCGCCTCCCCTTCGTGCGCCGAGACCATGTCGCGCGGGGTGCGACGGTGGCAGGATCGCGTGATGAGCGCCTCTCCGCCGTCCGGCCTGCGACACACCTCGTGCAACCTCTGCGAGGCGATCTGCGGCCTCGAGCTCACCCTCACCGACGGCGTGGTCACCTCCGTGCGCGGCGACCGCGACGACCCGCTCTCCCGGGGGCACGTGTGTCCCAAGGGCGTCGCCATCGCCGACGTGCTCACCGACCCCGAGCGGTTGCGCCGACCCGTGCGCCGCCGCGGGCCCGCGGACGACCCGCAGTGGGAGGAACTGGACTGGGACGAGGCCCTCGACCTGGTCGCCGACCGACTCGCGGAGACCGTCGAGCGACACGGACGCGACTCGCTCGCGGTCTATCTCGGCAACCCCAACGTGCACAGCCTGGGCTCGATGACCCACGGCACCGAGCTGGCCAAGGCGCTGCCCACGCGCAACCGGTTCAGCGCCACCTCGGTCGACCAGCTGCCCGCCCAGCTGGTGGCCCACCTGATGTACGGCCACCAGCTGCTGCTCCCGGTGCCCGACCTCGACCGCACCGACCTCCTGCTCGCCTTCGGCTACAACCCGATGGCCTCCAACGGGTCGCTGATGACCGTCCCCGACTTCCCCGCCCGGCTCCGCGAGCTGCAGGGGCGCGGCGGGCGGCTCGTCGTCCTCGACCCGCGCCGCACCGAGACCGCGAAGGTGGCCGACCAGCACCTCTTCGTCCGCCCCGGCACCGACGTGCACGTGCTGCTGGCCATGGTGCACGTGCTGCTCGCCGAGGACCTGGCCACACCGCCGCCGTACGTCGCCGGGCTGGACCGGGTGCGGGCGGCGGTGGCGGACCGCACCCCGGAGGCGGCCGAGGCGGCCAGCGGCGTGCCCGCCGAGACCGTCCGCGCCCTGGCCCGCGAGCTCGCGGCGGCCGAACGGGCCGCGGTGCACGGCCGGATCGGCGTCTCCACCACCGAGTTCGGCACCCTGGCGCAGTGGTCGATCCAGCTGCTCAACCTGCTCACCGGCAACCTCGACCGGGTCGGCGGGACGATGCTGACCAGCCCGGCGCTCGACGTGGTCGGGCGGGGCCTGATCGGCCCCGGGCACCGCGGGCTCTGGCACAGCAGGGTCCGGGGCCTGCCGGAGACCGGCGGCGAGCTGCCGGTCGCGGTGCTGCGCGAGGAGATCGAGACGCCCGGCGAGGGCCAGGTGCGTGCGCTGCTCACCATGAGCGGCAACCCCGTGCTCTCCACCCCCGACGGCGGCGGGCTGGACCGGGTGCTGCCGACTCTCGACTTCATGGCCTCGATCGACTTCTACGTCAACGAGACGACCCGGCACGCCGACGTGATCCTGCCGCCGACCTCGCACCTCGAGCGGGACCACTACGACCTGGTCTTCCACGCCCTGGCGGTGCGCAACACCGCCCGCTTCTCCCCCGCTGTCTTCCCCAGGTCCGAGGACCAGCGCCACGACTGGGAGATCTACGCCGGCCTGGTCCGCCGCCTGGCCGCGCGCTCCTCGCGCCGGCTTCCCTGGCGACGCCGGACCGTGCGCTGGGTGCGGATGCGCACCTCCCCGGCCCGGACGGTCTCGATGCTGCTGCGCACGAGCAGGACGGGGGTGACCATGCGGGCGCTGAGGCGCGCACCCTCGGGCCTGGACCTCGGTCCGCTCCGGCCGGACCAGCTGCCCGTCCGGCTGCGCACCGACGACGGCCTGGTGCAGGCCGCGCCCGACCTGGTGCTGGAGGACCTGGCCCGTCTGGCCTCAGCCACGCCGCCCGAGCCGGGCACGCTGCTCCTGATCGGTCGGCGCCACCAGCGCGACAACAACTCCTGGATGCACAACACCGCGAGGCTGACGAAGGGGCGGCCCCGGCACCAGCTCCTCATGCACCCCGACGACCTGGGGAGCCACGGGCTGAGCGACCAGTCGCTGGTGCGGGTGACCTCGCGGGTCGGCGAGGTCGTGGTCGAGGTCAGCGCGTCGGCGGACATGATGCCGGGGGTCGTCTCCCTCCCCCACGGCTACGGCCACGGCCGGCCGGGCACGTCGATGTCCGTGGCGGCCAAGGTCCCGGGGGTCTCGATCAACGACCTGACCGACCCCGGGGTGCTCGACGTGTCGGGCAACGCCGCCCTGAGCGGGGTGCCGGTCCGGGTCTCGGCCCCCTGAGGGCTCAGACGCCCAGGACCTCGTGGGCCCGGCGTACGTCGTCGTGCATGGTCTCGACCAGCGCCTCGATCCCCTCGAAGGCGACCATCCCGCGCAGCCGCTCCACGAACGAGACCTCGACCTCCACGCCGTAGAGCTCGAGGTCGTCGCGGTCCAGCACGTAGGACTCCACCCGACGCTCCCGCTCACCGGCGAAGGTGGGGTTGGTCCCCACCGAGATCGCGGCCGGGAACCGCTCGCCGGTGTCGCGGCGGGTGAGCCACCCGGCGTAGACGCCGTCGGCGGGGGCGGCCTCGGCCGCCGAGGTCGGGACGTTGGCGGTGGGGAAGCCGAGCTCCCGGCCCCGCTGGTCGCCGCGGACCACCACGCCCCGCACGGTGTGCAGGCGGCCCAGCGCCTCGGCGGCGCCGGTCACGTCGCCGGAGGCCAGGCACTGCCGGACGTAGGTCGAGCTCCAGACCTGGGGACCCCCGTCGAGGGCGACCCCCTCGGTCTCGAAGCCGCGCTCGGCCCCGACGCGGGAGAGGAAGGCCACGTCGCCGGCGGCCTTGTGCCCGAACCGGAAGTTGGCCCCCACGACGACCGCGCGCGCGGAGAGCGTCTCGACCAGGATCCGGTCCACGAAGGTCAGCGGGTCCCAGGCCGCCACGTCGCGGTCGAAGGGCACCACCAGGAGCGCGTCGATCCCGCAGCCGGCCAGCAGGGCGGCCCGGCTCGGGATCGAGGTCAGGGTGGGCGGTGCGTGCTCAGGGCGCAGCACGGCCATCGGATGAGGGTCGAAGGTCACGGCCACGACCGTGCTCACGCCCATCCTCTCGGCGGTGGCCCGGGCCTGTCCCAGCACATGCTGGTGACCGCGGTGGACCCCGTCGAAGTTGCCGATGGAGACCACGGTGGGCCCGAGGTCGGCGGGGACTTCCCCGACTGATCGCCAGATCTGCACGAGCCGATGCTACGGCGTGGGTCAGCCGACGAAGACGGCGACCGGACGTGCCCCGCCGGGAGCGGGCTCGTAGAGGGCCAGGAACTGCCCGTCCGGGGCGAAGAGGGCGTGCTCGCCGGCGCCGGGCAGGTCCCGGGCGAGTCGCCGGCCCACGCGTACGTCGGCGGCCTCACCGTCCGTGAGGTCCACCGCCGGGAAGCCGGCCCGGGCGGCCGCGGCGATCGGCAGCACCGCGAAGTCCTGCTCGAGCTCCTCCAGTGTCCGTGCCGCGGCCAGGTCGAAGGGACCGACCGCGGTGCGACGCAGCGCCGTCAGGTGGCCGCCCACCCCCAGCGCCCGGCCGAGGTCGCGGGCCAGGGCGCGGACGTAGGTGCCGCTCGAGCAGCGCATCCGGATCCGGACCTGCGGGAGGCTCATCTCCACGACCTCGAGCTCGTGCACGGTGACCCGCCGCGCGGCCAGGTCGACCTGCTCACCTGCGCGGACCCGCTCGTAGGCCCGCCGTCCGTCGACCTTGATCGCCGAGACGGCCGTCGGGACCTGGTCGATCTCCCCCACGAACCCCTCCAGCTCGGCCCGGACCGCCGCCTCCAGGAGCCCGGAGGTGTCCTTCTCCTCGAGCACCTCGCCCTCGGCGTCGTCGGTCGTCGTGGAGCGGCCGAGCAGGATGGTCGCCTCGTACTGCTTCTCGGTCAGCATCAGGTGGCCGAGCAGCCGGGTGGCGCGTCCCAGGCCCAGGACGAGGACGCCGGTGGCCATCGGGTCGAGGGTGCCGGCGTGGCCGACCTTGCGGGTGCCGGCGAGGCGGCGCACCCGCGCGACCACGCCGTGGGAGGTGATGCCTCCGGGCTTGTCGACCACGACCAGCCCGGAGGGACCCTCCGCGCGCCCCCGGGAGGAGGCGCTGGTCACGCGTCGTCGTCCGCGGTGGACTCGTCGTCGTCGCCGGCCACCCGCGGCTTCTTGTACGGGTCCTCCTCGGAGGCGTACGTCGCGCCCGCGCGCTGCGCGGCCACCGCCTCGTCACTGGCCCTGGCCGCGGCCAGCACGTCGTCGAGGTGGCGGGCACTGTCGGGCAGCGCGTCCCGGACGAACTCCAAGGTGGGCACCAGGCGCATGCCCAGCTGCTTGCCCATCTCGGCACGGATCACGCCCTTGGCGGACTCCAGCGCCGCGGCCGAGCTCTCGACCTCGGTCTCCTCGCCCAGCGCGGTCCAGAAGACCGTGGAGTGCTGGCTGTCACCGGAGACACGCACGTCGGTGACGGTCACGAACCCGAGCCGCGGGTCCTTGATCTTGCGCTCCAGCATCTCGGCCACGATCACGTGGATCCGGTCGGCGATCTTGCGCACCCGTGGGTTTGCCATGTTCCTACCTTCGTCAAAATGTCGAGTCGGCGCCAGCGTGTCACTGGCGCCGACTCGAGGTGTGGACCTGTCAGCCGCGCGGGATCTCGCGCATCTCGAACGACTCCACGACATCGCCGATCTTGATGTCCTGGAAGTTCTTGAGCACCAGACCGCACTCGAAGCCCTCGCGGACCTCCGAGGCGTCGTCCTTCTCCCGCTTGAGCGAGGCCAGGTCGAGGTTGTCCGCCACGACCTTGCCGTCGCGCAGCACGCGCACCTTGGCGTTGCGGCGCACCGTGCCCGAGATGACCATGCAGCCGGCGATGTTGCCCGCCTTGGACGAGCGGAAGATCTCGCGGATCTCCGCCTGCCCGAGGCTGGCCTCTTCGTACTCCGGCTTGAGCATGCCCTTGAGGGCCGCCTCGATCTCCTCGATGGCCTGGTAGATCACCGAGTAGTACCGGATCTCCACGCCCTCCTTGTCGGCCATCTGCGCCGCCTTGCCCTGGGGCTTGACGTTGAAGCCGATGATGATGGCGTCGGAGGCAGCGGCCAGGTCGACGTTGGTCTCGGTGATCGCACCGACACCGCGGTCGATGACCCGCAGGGTGACCTCGTCGCCGACGTCGATCTGGGCCAGCGAGTCCTCGAGGGCCTCGACCGAACCGGACACGTCGCCCTTGAGGATGAGGTTGAGCTCCTGGCTCTCGCCCTTCTCCATGGACGCCATGAAGTCCTCGAGGGTGCGACGCACGCGACGCTTGGCCTGCATGGCCGCCCGCTCACGCGACTCGCGCTTCTCGGCGATCTGGCGAGCCATGCGGTCGTCGTCGACCACGATGAAGTTCTGGCCGGCGCCGGGAACGGCGCTGAGACCCAGGACCATCGCCGGACGCGACGGGTCCGCCTCGGTGAGCTCGTTGCCGAACTCGTCGAGCATGGCGCGCACCCGGCCGTAGGCGGGCCCGGCCACCAGGGAGTCCCCGACGCGCAGCGTGCCGCGCTGCACCAGGACGGTGGCCACCGGACCGCGACCGCGGTCCAGGTGAGCCTCGACCACGAGCCCCTGAGCGTCCTGCGTGGGGTTGGCCCGCAGGTCCAGCGAGGCGTCCGCGGTCAGGACCACGGCCTCGAGGAGCTTGTCCAGGTTGAGCCCGGACTTGGCCGAGACGTCGACGAACATCGCGTCGCCGCCGTACTCCTCGGGGATCAGGCCGTACTCGGTGAGCTGACCACGGACCTTCGTCGGGTCAGCGTCCTCCTTGTCGATCTTGTTGACCGCGACCACGATCGGGACGCCGGCGGCCTTGGCGTGGTTGAGCGCCTCCACCGTCTGCGGCATCACGCCGTCGTCGGCCGCCACCACGAGGATGGCGATGTCGGTCGCCTGGGCACCACGGGCACGCATGGCGGTGAACGCCTCGTGACCCGGGGTGTCGATGAAGGTGATGCGGCGGTCCTGGCCGTCGACCTCGGTGTGCACCTGGTAGGCACCGATGTGCTGGGTGATGCCACCGGCCTCCTTGGCGCCCACGTTGGCGTTGCGCAGCGCGTCGAGGAGCTTGGTCTTTCCGTGGTCGACGTGACCCATGACGGTGACGACCGGCGGCCTGATCACCAGGTCGGACTCGTCACCCTCGTCGGAGCCGAACTCCAGGTCGAAGGACTCGAGCAGCTCGCGGTCCTCGTCCTCGGGGGAGACGACCTGGACGACGTAGTTGAGCTCCTCGCCGAGCAGCTCGAACGTCTCGTCGTTGACCGACTCGGTCGCGGTGACCATCTCGCCGAGCGAGAAGAGCATCTGCACCAGTGCAGCCGCGTCGACGTTGATCTTCTCGGCGAAGTCGGTCAGCGAGGCGCCGCGGGGCAGCCGGACGGTCTCGCCGTCGCCCTTGCGGACCCGCACGCCACCGATGGTCGGGGCCTGCATGGCCTCGAACTCCTGGCGACGTGCCCGCTTGGACTTGCGACCGCGTCGCGACGGCCCACCGGGGCGGCCGAAGGCACCCTGGGTCTGGCCGCGCTGGCCCGGACGCTGGCCGGGACGCCCACTGGCGGGCGGGCCGAAGCCACCACCGGGACGACCGCCGGCACCGGGAGCGCCGCCGCCGGGACGACCCGGAGCACCGCCGCGTGCCGGAGCACCCGGACGACCGGGTCCACCGGCGCGGCCGGGACCACCGGGGCCACCCGGACCGCGGCCGCCGGGGCCGCCACCGAAGGCGGCGGGCGACTTCGGCATCATCGCCGGGTTGGGGCGCGGCATGCCGGGACGGCCGGTGGGGGCGCCGTCACGCGCTGCGGGCGGACGAGGGGCGCGCTGCTCCTCGCCGGCACCGGGGGTCCCCGTCGCGGGGGCCGGCGGGGCGGAGGGACGACGTCCCATGCCCTGGCTCGGCGCGAACGGGTTGTTGCCGGGCCGCGGGGCGCCGGGCTTGCCGACCGGCCGCGGGGCGGGGGTCGGGGCCTTGGGCGTTGGGCTCGGGGCAGGGGCCGGCTTGGCCGCCGCAGCCGGCGGCTCCTGGGCCGGCGCCGCGACGGGCTCGGGGGCGGGGGCGGGGGCCGGCTCCGGTGCGGGAGCGGGCTTCGCCTTGGGTCCGGGCCGGGGGCCGGGACGCGACGGAGCCGGGGCGGCCGCCTTCTCGGCGGGGGCCGCCTGGCTGGGCGCGGGGGCTTCGGCCGGCTTGTCGGCCGGCTTCTCCGCCGGCTTCGCGGGCGCCTGGGGCGTCGGCGCGGCCGGGGCGGACTCTGCGACGGGGGCAGCCGCGCCAGCGGACTTCAGCTGGTCGCCGTACTGCTTCTTGAAGCGCATCTCGACCGGGGGCTCGACCGTCGACGATGCCGACTTGACGAACTCCCCCATCTCCTTGAGCTTCTCGAGAACGAACTTGCTCTCGACTCCGAACTCCTTGGCGAGTTCGTGGACTCGGGTCTTGGCCACGTTAGAACGTTGCTCCTTCTGGCCCGAGCCCCGTCAGGGGATGTCTACGGACCGTTAGTGGTGGTGCTGGCTCATCGGAAAGTACTCATCGAGTGCTCATGAGCTGCCTGCTCCAGTTTCTTGTCGGTCGATCACGGTGGGATAGCGGAGAGGTGGTCCTCCAGCGGTGCGAGGGCCAGGCCCTCCCGGACCCTGAGGGCCCGGGGGAACGCTCGCCTGCGCATCGCCAGCTGCAGGCACTCGGAGGTGGGGTGCAGGTGCGCCCCACGACCTGGTGCGGAGCCGGCGGGATCGGGTACCACGGCCGGACGACCGTCGGCACCCTCGCCTGCCACCACGCGCAGCAGCTCGCTCTTGGCGGCCCGACGGCGACACCCCACACAGGTCCGAACCGGACCGGGGGCAGGGAGAATCGTCGTACGAACCACTGAGAGCAAGCCTAGCGTGTGTGACCAGTGAATTCCGAACCGGGACG
The DNA here is from genome assembly GCF_058215755.1 of Nocardioides sp. Z50_6. Lineage (NCBI taxonomy): Bacteria > Bacillati > Actinomycetota > Actinomycetes > Propionibacteriales > Nocardioidaceae > Nocardioides > Nocardioides sp. Z50_6. Next base: position 261,313 of record NZ_JBZAJB010000001.1, read on the forward strand.
GCCGCCCGGCCGTCGCGCTAGTCGGTGACGGGGCCCGGGTCGGGTGCCGCGGCGACCTCGCCGGGCTCCTCGTCGGAGCGGATGTCGATGCGCCAGCCGGTCAGCCGGGCGGCGAGCCGGGCGTTCTGGCCCTCCTTGCCGATGGCCAGCGAGAGCTGGAAGTCGGGCACGACCACCCGGCAGGAGCGGGCGGTCCGGTCCAGGATCTCCACCGAGTTCACCCGGGCCGGGGAGAGCGCGTGCGCGACCAGCTCGGCCGGCTCCTCGGACCAGTCCACGATGTCGATCTTCTCGCCGTGCAGCTCCGACATCACGTTGCGCACCCGCTGGCCCATCGGGCCGATGCAGGCACCCTTGGCGTTGACGCCGGGCACCTTGGAGTACACCGCGATCTTGGTGCGGTGGCCCGCCTCGCGCGCGATCCCGGCGATCTGCACGGTGCCGTCCGCGATCTCGGGGACCTCGAGGGCGAAGAGCTTCTTGACCAGGCTGGGGTGGGTGCGCGACAGGGTGATCTGCGGCCCGCGCATCCCCTTGCGCACCGAGACCACCAGGCACTTGATCCGCGTCCCGTGCGTGTAGGACTCGCCCGGCACCCGCTCCCCCACCGGCAGCAGGGCCTCGACCTTGCCCAGGTCGACCATCACGTCGTCGGGGTTGCGGCCCTGCTGGATGACGCCGGAGATGACGTCGCCCTCCTTGCCGGAGAACTCCCCGAAGCGGATGTCGTCCTCGGCGTCGCGCAACCGCTGCAGCATGATCTGCTTGGCCGTGGTCGCGGCGATCCGGCCGAAGCCGTCCGGGGTGTCGTCGTACTCGGCGACGACGTTGCCCTCCGCATCGAGCTCGGCGGCCAGCACGGCCACGTGCCCGGTCTTGCGGTCCAGGGTGACCCGGGCGCGCTCCTGGGCTCCGGGCGACTTGTGGTACGCCGTGAGCAGTGCCTGCTCGATCGCCTCGACGAGCACGTCGAAGGAGATCTCCTTCTCGCGTTCCAGCATCCTCAGGATGCCGAGATCGATGTCCATCAGTCCTCGTCCTCGTCCTTGTCCTTGCGGTTGAACTCGATCTGCACCAGCGCCTTGGCCACCTCGTCGTAGGCGAGGCGGCGCGCGTCCCCGTCGACGTCGAGGTCGACGCCGTCCTGGTCGCTCGAGCCGATCCGGCCCGTGAGCTGGTCGCCGTCGACCAGCGAGACCTTGACCAGCCGCCCGGCGTTGCGGCGCCAGTGGCGCGGCAGCGTCAGGGGGCGGTCCACGCCCCGGGAGGTGACCTCGAGCAGGTAGGGCATCTCACCCATCACCTCGGAGTCGTCGAGGATGCGGGAGACCTCCTTCGTCGCGTCGGCGACGTCGTCCAGGGTCACCCCGCCGTCCTTGTCCACGGCGATGCGCAGCACCCGTCGCTTGCCGGCAGGAGTGACCTCCACGGCCTCGAGGTCCAGGCCCAGCACCGTCAGGGGGTCCGTCAGCGCCGACTCGATGTCGGCTCGGGTGGCGTCGCTCTTCGCGTTTCCCACGCTGTCAACCTCCTTGTGCTGTTGTCTGCGCCCACCATAACCGTCGCCGGCCGAAACGGATGAGCCGCACGTCCCCGGGTCGCCGGCTGCCACGGCCCGGCCGCTGGTCGGTGGACTAGGCTCCTGCGGTGCTCCCGACCCGCCACCCGACCGACCGGCGCCTCCTCGCGCCCTCGCGGCGGTGGGTGCTCGTGGGCGCCGGCACGGCGGTCGCGGTGCTGACCGGCGGGTGCGACGCGACCGGCGACGATCCGTCCGCCCAGACCTCCGGCCCGGCGGACCCGGCGACGGACCGGGATGCCGATCCGCTGACCGACGTCCTCGCGCGCACCACCGCGGCCGCCTCGCTGGTCGCGGCCACCGCGACCGCGCACCCCCGGCTCGCCACCACGCTCGAAGGCCTGCGCCTGACCCACGACGACCACGCCCGGGTGCTCCGCGCAGCCACCGGCGCCCCGCCGGCCGCACCCGCCGACCCGGCCGACCCGAGCGCCGACCCGAGCGCCGACCCGAGCGCCGAGCCGAGCGCTGAGCCGAGCCCGGTGGCGGTGCCGGCGAGGGCCGCCCGCGCGCTGGAGCGCGTGCGCGGCGCGGAGGCCGCGCTCACCCGGGTCGCGCTCGCGGGCGCTCGGAGCGCCGTGGACCCGGGCGTCGCCCGCCTGCTGGCCTCCCTGGGCGCCGGGCTGACCCAGCAGCTGGCGACGCTCCCCGCGGAGCCGCCGCGATGAGCACCCCCACAGCCCTCGAAGCCCTCCAGGAGAGCCTGGCGGCCGAGCACGCGGCGGTCCAGCTGTTCGGCGTGCTGGCCGCCCAGGCCGAGCGGTCCGGCCAGAGCGACCAGGCCGCCCGCGCGGCGCAGCGCCACGGCGTGCACCAGGCCCGCCGGGACTGGCTCGTGGCGCAGCTCCGGGCCCGGGAGGCCACCCCCACTCCCGCCGCCGCGGCCTACGAGCTGCCGGCCCTGGAGTCTGCGGAGCTCCTGACGGCAGCGGGCCGCCTCGTCGAGCAGCGCTGCCTGGCGGTCTACGCCGGCCTGGTCGGCAGCTCGTCCGGCCCACTGCGCGGGTGGGCCGTGGACGCGCTCGTGGAGTCCGCGCAGGCGGCCCTCGCCTGGGGCGCTGCGCCCGAGTCGTTCCCCGGGGCCGCCGAGCTCTGAGCCAGCCGGGCCGGTCGCTCCTGGTTGCCCCGGGTCCGGAAAGGGAACGGCCCGCGGCCTCGTCATCCTGGGGGAGTCCCGAGATCTCCCCCAGCACGCCGAGTCCGCGGGCCGGTCGGGCTGGTCAGCAACAGCCCGGAAGTGGGTCAGAGCCTGGGTCGAGGAACTTTCACCACTGGCATGAGTCTGCAACACAGATCAGGGAAACGGAACCACCCCTGAGTTGCATGATCTTGCAGTGCGTAAACGCGCAGCACCCCGCCTCCGCCGACCCCCCGAGCAGTCGCCCGAAGACGTGGCCGCTCAGCCGCGCGCGAGGGCGCTCAGGTGGGCCGCCGCCTCGGCGACCGGAACCTCCTGGCGCTCGCCCGTGCGGCGGTCCTTGACCTCGATCACGCCGTCGGCGAGGCCACGCCCCACCGTCACGATGGTGGGGACGCCGATGAGCTCGGCGTCCTTGAACTTCACCCCGGGGCTGATCTTGCCGGCGCGGTCGTCGTAGAGCACGTCGAGCCCGGCGTCGGAGAGCTCGCGGGCGAGCCCGTCGGCGGCCTCGAAGATCGCGACGTCCTTGCCCGCGGCCACCACGTGGACGGCCGCCGGGGCGACCTCACGGGGCCAGCACAGCCCGGCCCCGTCGAGGGTGTTCTCCGCGATCGCAGCCACAGCGCGGGAGGGCCCGATGCCGTAGGAGCCCATGGTCACGGTGACCAGCTTGCCGTTCTCGTCGAGCACCTTGAGGTCGAGCGCCTCCGCGTACTTGCGCCCGAGCTGGAAGATGTGGCCCATCTCCACGCCGCGGGCCGACTCCAGCGCTCCGTCCTGGCAGGCCGGGCACAGGTCGCCGTCGCGCACCTCGGCGGCCTCGATGGTGCCGTCGGGGGTGAAGTCGCGCCCGACCACCAGATCGAGGACGTGCCGGCCCTCGACGTCCGCGCCGGTCACCCAGCGGGTGCCCTCCACCACGCGGGGGTCCACCAGGTAGCGGATGCCGGAGGTGGACTCCTCCCCCAGCGCGGCCGGGCCGATGTAGCCCTTGACCAGCGCCGGGTGCTTCTTCAGCTCGGCCTCGTCCATCGGCTCCACCTCGATGGGCTCCAGCTGGCCCTCGAGCCGCTTCTGGTCGACCTCGCGGTCGCCGGGGAGGCCGATCGCCAGCGGCTCCCGGGTGCCGTCGGGGTGCTTGAGGACGACCAGCACGTTCTTCAGGGTGTCCCCCGCGTGCCAGGCCCGGTCCGGGCGGGGGAACCGCTCGTTGAGGTGGTCGACCAGCGTCCCGATCGTGGGGGTCGCGGGAGTCTCCTCCGCGTGCGCGGCGGGCACGTCGTCGTAGGGCTGGGCGGGGGGCGCCGGGACCGTGACGGCCTCCACGTTGGCGGCGTAGTCGCACGACGTGCAGCGCACGTAGGTGTCCTCGCCGACGTCGGTGCGGGCCAGGAACTCCTCCGACCGGGAGCCGCCCATCGCGCCCGAGGTGGCCTTCACGATCACGTAGTCGAAGCCCAGCCGGTCGAAGATCCGGACGTAGGCCTCGCGGTGCCGCTGGTAGGAGGCCTCCAGGCCGGCGTCGTCCACGTCGAAGGAGTAGGAGTCCTTCATCACGAACTCCCGCCCGCGCAGCAGCCCGGCCCGGGGCCGCGCCTCGTCGCGGTACTTCGTCTGGATCTGGTAGAGCGCCAGCGGCAGGTCCTTGTAGGAGGAGTACAGGTCCTTGACCAGGAGGGTGAACATCTCCTCGTGGGTCGGGCCGAGCAGGTAGTCCCCGCCCTTGCGGTCGGTGAGCCGGAACAGGTTGTCGCCGTACTCCGTCCACCGCCCGGTCGCCTCGTAGGGCTCCTTGGGCAGCAGGGCCGGGAAGAGCACCTCCTGGGCGCCGATGCCGTCCATCTCCTCGCGGATGATGTCCTCGATGCGTCGCAGCACCTTCAGGCCCAGCGGGAGCCAGGTGTACATCCCCGGGGCCACCCGGCGGATGTAGCCCGCCCGGACGAGCAGCCGGTGGCTGGGCACCTCGGCCTCCGCGGGGTCGTCGCGAAGGGTGCGCACGAAGAGCTGGGACATCCGCATGATCATGGGCGCAAGGCTACTGGCGCCCCTCGGCGCCGACGAACCGGCGTGCCCTCCGGCCCGGCCGGGGCCAGGACCCCGGGCCCGCGAGCGGCCCGGCTCAGAACATGATGGTGGCGAGCCGGGCGGACTCGGTGAACCCGGCCCGCTCGTAGGCCTTGCGTGCGCCGGTGTTCCAGTCGTTGAGGTAGAGCGAGACCACGGGTGCGATCTCGCGCCGCACGTGCTCGACCACGGCCGCCATCCCGTGCGTGGCAAGGCCTCGACCGCGCAGGTCCTCGGGGACGTAGACCCCCTGGATCTGGGCGGCGTAGGGGCTCGCGCAGGCGACCTCGGCCTTGAAGACGACCCGCCCGTCCTCGATCCGGGCGAAGGACCAACCCCGCGAGACCAGCTGCTGGATCCGGGCCCGGTAGAGGTCGCCCCCGCCCCCGGCCTCCGGGGAGACGCCCACCTCCTCGGTGTACATCGACACGCACGCGGGGTAGAGCACGTCGAGGTCCTCGCGGGTGGTGGCCCGCACGTCGGGGTCGGGCTCCGCGGTGGGCGGGCCGCCGATCTCGAGGTGGGGCTGGTGCCAGCGCTCCTCGCGGGGCTCGCCCCAGGCACCGTCGAGCCCGCGCCACAGGCCGGCGACGGCCGCCTCGGGGCCCACCACGGTGCTGGAGCGGCGGCCGCCGCGGGCGGCTCGCTCCGCGAAGAGCGCGGCGGACTCCTCGTCGCACTCCACGGGGACGAGGTTGGCCCCGACGTGGCAGGCGGCGACCATCTCGTCACCCACGAACCGGCCCCACACCTCGCCCCCCAGCCAGCGGGGGTCCAGGCGGGTGGTCCGGGCACGGTGGTCGACGAAGACGTTGACCACCGGGTCCCGCGCCGTCAGCTCGAGGAACTCCTGGAGGTCCAGCACCCCCAGGACCTGGATCTCGTCACGGGTCACGGCCGCGACCCTACTCGCCCCGGGGCGGCCTCAGGACCCACCGGAGACGGTCAGGAGACCGAGACCGAGGCGCCGGCTCCTTCGACGGGTTCCATCCCCTCAGCGATGCGCATGGCCTCCTCGATCAGGGTCTCCACGATCTGCGACTCCGGGACGGTCTTGATGACCTCGCCCTTGACGAAGATCTGGCCCTTGCCGTTGCCGGAGGCGACCCCCAGGTCGGCCTCCCGGGCCTCACCCGGTCCGTTGACCACGCAACCCATGACAGCGACCCGCAGCGGCACCTCGAGGCCGTCGAGGCCGGCCGTGACCTGCTCGGCGAGGGTGTAGACGTCGACCTGGGCCCGGCCGCAGCTGGGGCAGGAGACGATCTCGAGCCGGCGCTCGCGCAGGTTGAGCGACTGCAGGATCTGCAGGCCCACCTTGACCTCCTCGACCGGCGGCGCCGAGAGCGAGACCCGGATGGTGTCGCCGATGCCGCGGCTGAGCAGGGCGCCGAAAGCCGTCGCCGACTTGATCGTGCCCTGGAAGGCCGGACCGGCCTCGGTCACACCGAGGTGCAGGGGCCAGTCCCCCGCCTCGGCGAGCAGCTCGTAGGCGCGGACCATCACCACGGGGTCGTTGTGCTTGACCGAGATCTTGAAGTCGTGGAAGTCGTGCTCCTCGAAGAGGCTGGCCTCCCAGACGGCCGACTCCACCAGCGCCTCCGGTGTCGCCCGCCCGTACTTCTCCAGCAGCCGCTTGTCCAGGGAGCCGGCGTTGACGCCGATCCGGATGGAGGTGCCGTGGTCCTTGGCGACCCGGGCGATCTCCTTGACCTGGTCGTCGAACTGCCGGATGTTGCCGGGGTTGACCCGCACCGCCGCGCAGCCCGCCTCGATGGCGGCGTAGACGTACTTCGGCTGGAAGTGGATGTCGGCGATCACCGGGATCTGCGAGTGCTGGGCGATCTGCGGCAGCGCGTCGGCGTCGTCCTGGCTCGGACAGGCGACCCGGACGATGTCGCAGCCCGCCGCGGTGAGCTCGGCGATCTGCTGCAGCGTGCTGTTGACGTCGGAGGTCAGGGTGGTCGTCATCGACTGCACCGAGATCTGGTGGTCGCTGCCCACTCCCACCGAGCCGACCTTGATCTGGCGAGTCGGGCGACGCGGGGCGAGGACCGGGGGAGGGAGCGCGGGCATGCCCAGGCCGATGGCAGTCATGCGCCCCAGGCTACTCGGCGGGTCACGCCCGCCGGTGAGCGGTCGCGACCCCCGATCTCACCCGGTGAGGCTGAGGGGGACGACGATGTCGCCGACGATGAGGACCACGCCCATCACCAGGAGTGCCAGGCCCACCACGTAGGCCACCGGCAGCAGCCGGGCCACGTCGACGTGGCCGGGATCGGGCCGCCGCCGGACCCGGGCGATCGTGCGCCGCACCCCCTCGTAGGCGGCGCCGGCGATGTGGCCGCCGTCCAGCGGGAGCAGCGGGATGAAGTTGAACATGCCGATGAAGAAGTTGAAGCCGGCGATCAGCATCAGCATGAAGGCGACCTTGTCGCCGGAGGGCACCAGGTCGTGGGAGACCGCCTCCCCGGCCAGGCGACCGCCGCCGACGATCGAGACCGGTCCCTGCTGGTCGCGCTCCTCGACCCCGACGATCGCCTTCGCGACGCCCCAGACCTTCACCGGCAGCTGGACCATCGCCTCGATCGTGTCGACGGTCATGTGGCCCATCCGGCCCAGGGTGTACCCCAGGCCGCCGGTGGTCAGCTCGGTGACGGGGGTGACGCCCAGGAAGCCCACCTCCACCAGGGTCTCGTCGTCGCTCGAGGTGGGACGCGCGGTCACCATCGTGTTGGTGACGACCGTCTTCTCCACCCCGTCGCGGCGGATGACGATCTCGGCCCGGCCGTCGTCGTTGCTGCGGATCTGGTCCTGGAGGACCTCCCAGTCGGTGACCGGGACGCCGTTGAAGCTGACGAACTCGTCACCCGGCTCCAGCCCGGCGGCGAACGCGGGGGCGACCGGGTCGTCCTCGCGGCAGACCCGGCTGTCCTCGGCGGCCGGCACCACGCAGGCCGAGACGTCGGCGACCTCCGGGAGGATCCGGGGGTCGTTGGGGTTGCCGTAGGTGGCGAAGAGCGGCGCGAAGATCGCCAGCGCGATGAGGATGTTGACCGTGGGCCCGCCGGCCATCACGACGATCTTCTTCCACGCGGGCAGCCGGTAGAAGAGGCGGTCCTCGTCGCCCGGCTCGACCAGCTCCCACTCCGCGGTGCGGGCGTCGGAGACCAGCTGGGTGAACAACCCGGTGTTGGACTGCCGCACCCGGAAGACCGGCTCACCGTTCTCGTCGAAGCCCGCCGGCTCGGCGAGCTCGGCGGCGCCCGGCGGCAGCATCCCGACGATCTTGACGTAGCCCCCGAGCGGGATCGCCTTGACGCCGTACTCGGTCTCCCCCACCCGCTTGCTCCACACGGTGGGCCCGAAGCCGATGAAGTACTGGGTGACCTTGGCGCCGAACTTCTTGGCCGGGATCATGTGCCCCAGCTCGTGGAGGCCGATGGAGAGCAGGATCGCCAGCACGAAGAGCACGACGCCCAGGGCGTAGAGCAGTGCGGTCATGGAGCGGTGAGGTCCCCTCGGATCAGGCGGCGGGCCTCCTCGCGCGCCCAGGAGTCGGCGGCGAGGACGTCGGCCACGGTCAAGTTCTCCTTCGAGGGTACGCCGTGCCCGTCAAGGACGTGCCCGATCGTCTCCACGATCTGCGGGAACCCCAGCGACCCGGCGTGGAACGCCTCGACGCACACCTCGTTGGCGGCGTTGTAGACGGCCGGAGCAGTGCCTCCCGCCTCGCCCGCGCGCCGCGCCAGCCGGACCGCGGGGAAGAGCTCGTCGTCCAGCGGCTCGAAGCGCCAGTCGGCCCCCCGGGACCAGTCGATGGGGGTCTCCGCGTCCGGCACCCGGTCGGGCCATCCCAGCCCGAGCGAGATCGGCACGAGCATGGTGGGCAGTCCCAGCTGCGCCACCACCGCGCCGTCGACGAACTCCACCATCGAGTGGATCAGCTGCTGGGGGTGGACCACCACGTCGATCCGGTCGTAGGGCACGTCGAAGAGCAGGTGCGCCTCGATCACCTCCAGCCCCTTGTTGACCAGGGTGGCGGAGTTGGTGGTGATCACCTTGCCCATCGCGAAGTTGGGGTGGGCCAGCGCCTCCTCGGGGGTGACCTCCTCCAGCGCCGCCCGGCTCCGGCCACGGAACGGGCCGCCGGAGGCGGTCAGCACCAGGCGACGCACCTCCGCCCGGGTGCCGGCGCGCAGGCTCTGGGCGATGGCGCTGTGCTCGGAGTCCACCGGCACGATCTGGCCGGGGCGGGCCAGGTCGCGCACCAGCGGCCCGCCGACGATCAGGGACTCCTTGTTGGCCAGCGCGAGCGTGCTGCCCGCCTCCAGGGCCGCCAGGGTCGGGCGCAGCCCCACCGCGCCGGTCATGCCGTTGAGGACGACGTCGCAGGCCAGCGACGCGGCCTCGACGCAGGCCTCCTCGCCCAGGCCGGAGAAGGCCGGGGCGAACTCCGCCACCTGCTGCTCGAAGAGGTCGACCCGGCTCCCGCCCGCGGTGAGCGCGACCACCCGGAAGCGCTCGGGGTTGGCCCGGACCAGGTCCAGGGCCTGGGTGCCGATCGAGCCGGTGCTGCCCAGGATGACGACGTCGCGCTGCTTCACCCCGCCAGTCTCGCAGGCCCCAGGTGGCGGCCGCACTCCCGTGCCGGGGCCGGGGGCCCGGCGCCGCCGGGGCCCCTCGGCCGTATGCGGCGGCCTACTCGCGCCGGAGCACCGGCCGCAGGGTCTCCAGCACCGCCTCGTCCTCGATGGTCGAGGGCACCGGGGCGTCCTTGCCGTCGGCGATCTCGCGCATCGTGCGGCGCAGGATCTTGCCGCTGCGCGTCTTGGGCAGCCCGCCCACCACGGTGACCTCGCGGAACGCCGCGACCGCGCCGATCTCGTTGCGGACCAGCTGGACCAGCTCCTCACGGACGTCGTCGGGGTCCTGCTCGACGCCGGCCTTGAGGACCACGAAGCCGCGGGGCAGCTGCCCCTTCATCGGGTCCGCCACGCCGATCACCGCACACTCGGCCACCGCGGGGTGGGCGGCGATGACCTCCTCCATCGCGCCGGTGGAGAGCCGGTGGCCGGCGACGTTGATCACGTCGTCGGTCCGCCCCATCACGTAGAGGTAGCCGTCCTCGTCGAGGTAGCCGCCGTCGCCGGAGAGGTAGTAGCCGGGATAGGTCGACAGGTAGGAGGAGACGTAGCGATCGTCGTCGCCCCACAGCGTCGGCAGGGTGCCGGGGGGCAGCGGGAGCCGCACGCAGATGGCGCCCTCCGTCCCCGCGGGGACCGGGTCGCCCTTGGGGTCCAGCACGACCACGTCGAACCCGGGCACCGGCACCGAGGGCGACCCGGCCTTGATCTCCAGCGGCTCGAGGCCGCGCAGGTTGGCCGCGATCGGCCACCCGGTCTCGGTCTGCCACCAGTTGTCCACCACCGGCACACCCAGCTTCTCCCCCGCCCAGCGCCAGGTCTCGGGGTCGAGCCGCTCCCCGGCCAGGAAGAGCGCCTGGAGCGTGGAGGTGTCGTGATCGGCGAGCAGGGCGGCGTCCGGGTCCTCCTTCTTGATCGCCCGGATCGCGGTCGGCGCGGTGAAGAGCGCCTTCACGCCGTACTCGGCGACCACCCGCCAGAAGGCGCCGGCGTCCGGCGTCCCCACCGGCTTCCCCTCGTAGAGCACGGTGGTCGCGCCGTTGATCAGCGGGGAGTAGACGATGTAGGAGTGGCCCACCACCCAGCCCACGTCGGAGGCGGCCCACCAGACGTCGCCCTCCCCCACGTCGTAGACGTTGCGGAGCGACCACGCCATGGCCACGGCGTGGCCGCCGTGGTCGCGCACGATCCCCTTGGGCCGGCCGGTGGTGCCCGAGGTGTAGAGCACGTAGAGCGGGTCGGTGGCGGTCACCTCGACGCACTCGGCCGGCTCGGTGCGGCCCAGGCGCATGGCGAGGTCCCAGTCGAGGTCGCGCCCCTCGACCAGCGTCGCCTCCAGCTGAGGGCGCTGCTTGACCACCACGGCGGCCGGCGCGTGCTCGGCCAGCTCGAGCGCCCGGTCCAAGAGGGGCTTGTAGGCGATGGTGCGGCTGGGCTCGATGCCGCAGCTGGCGCTGACCACCACGGTGGGCGTCGCGTCGTCGATCCGCAACGCCAGCTCGTGCGGGGCGAACCCGCCGAAGACCACCGAGTGCACCGCGCCGATCCGGGCGCAGGCCAGCATGGCGATCACCGCCTCGGGGATCATCGGCATGTAGATGACCACGCGGTCGCCCTTGCCCACCCCCAGGTGGCGCAGCACGCCGCCGAACGCGGCGACCTCGGTGAGCAGCTCGGCATAGCTGAACCGGCGCTTGGTCCCGGTCACCGGCGAGTCGTAGATCAGGGCGTCGCGGTCGGCCGCCCCGCGCACCACGTGCCGGTCCAGCGCGTTGTAGCAGGTGTTGAGCGTGGCACCGGGGAACCACCGGTAGAACGGCGGCCGGTCGTCGTCGAGGATCCGGTCGGGCTTGGCGAACCAGTCGACCAGGCGGGCCTGCTCCCGCCAGAAGCCCTCGGGGTCCTCGATGGAGCGGGCGTACTCCTCGCGGTAGCCCATCAGACCAGCCCGTTCTCGGTGGTCGCGGCCGGCGGGGTGGGTTGGCGCAGCCACGCCCCGAAGAACTCGGTCAGGTCCTGCCCGCTGATCTGCGCGGCCAGTGCCTCGAACTCCTCCGAGGTCCCGTGGCCACCCGCCCGGTCCTGCAGCCAGGTCCGCAGCAGGGTCCAGAAGGCCGTCTCCCCGATCCGGTGCCGCAAGGCCTGGAAGGCCATCGCCCCACGGGTGTAGATCGCCTCGTCGAAGATGCGGCGGGGGCCGGGGTCGGCGATGTCGAGCGCCCAGAACTGCTGGTCGGCACCGAGCGCGCCGTGCTGCCGGGTGAGCCACGTCTGGGCCGCGCCGCCGCCGTGCCGCTCGGCGTAGCGCTGCTCCATGAAGGAGGCGGCGCCCTCGTTGAGCCAGATGTCGCGCCACCTCGGGATCGCGACCGAGTCGCCGAACCACTGGTGGGCCAGCTCGTGGACCAGCAGCCACTCCATGCCGCGGCCCAGCGCCGGGTAGGTCGGGCGGGTCTGGTTCTCCAGGGCGAAGCCGGGCGACAGGGAGGTCACCAGGCCGCCGGTGCTGGAGAAGGGGTACTCCCCCAGGTCCTGCTCGAGCTCCGCGACCACCTGCGGCGTCCGCCGCAGCATCCGCATCGACGCCCGCTGCTCCGCCTTCGGCAGCTGCCGGGAGACCGCCACGGCCCACGGCAAACCCTGGTGGGTCCCGGTGTCGACCCGGAACCTCCCGGCCGCGAAGAACGCCAGGTAGGACGCCATCGGCTCCTGGGCCACCCAGCGGACCCGGGTGGAGCCGCCGCGGGTGTCGGTGCCGACCCGGGTCCCGTTGGCGATCACCTGGTTGCCCTTCGGCACCGTGACCGAGATGGCGTAGGTCGCCTTGTCGGCGGGATGGTCGTTGGCCGGGAACCACCAGGGCGCCATGTGCGGCTGGTTCATGGCCACCACCTCGTGGGAGTCGGCGAGCCAGTTCGACTCGCCCGCGTACCTCTTGCGGCCGGGGAACCCGGCGTACTCCACCCTCACGCTCACCGGGGCCCCGGGCGCGAGCGCGGTGCGCGGGGTGATGACCAGCTCGTGCTTGCCGCTACGGCGGTGCTCGACCGCCTGTCCGTCGATCGTGACGGCGCTGACCGGGAGCAGGAAGTCGAGGTTGAAGCTCGAGAGCTCCGAGGTCGGGGCGATCGTCAGGGTGGTGTGGCCGCGGAGACGACCGCTGCCGAAGGCGTAGCGGTTGCGGATGTCGTAGTGCTGCACGTCGATCCCGCCGTTCCCGTCGAGCGGGAAGTAGGGGTCCCCGATCCCTGGTGCCCCGGGGACCGGGTCCGCGGCACGGTGCGCGGCTCCCGCCGTGGGGACCGCTCCGAGGGACAGGGCGAGGGCCGTCGTCACGGCGGCCGCGAGAGCCCGCCTCCGGCCGGTTCGGGGTGACCGAGTCATGCCGGTCAACGTACCGCGAAAACCGGTTGTCCACGCGTGGGGACGCCACCGATCATGGAGACGACCGGGGCGACGTGCGCCCAGCGAGACCCCAGCGAGAAACCCGGCGAGAAGTCCGGCGAGAAGTGAGGAGGCGCGACATGTCCACGACTGTCCTCTGCCTGTCCGCAGACCACCTCACCCACCGCTGGAGACCCGCCCATGCCGTCGCACCCGGACCCGTCCACCCCTGAGCGTTCCCCGCTCCATCCCGACTTCGTCTTCGACTTCCGCGCCTACGACGAGCTCGACGACCCTGCCTGCCGCTGGTCCACCTGGCTGGAGGTGGAGCCCCTGATGCGTGGCCCCGAGCCACGCCCCGACTGGGTCGTGACCTCTCAGGGGGCGATCGACACCGACCTGGGCGTCCTGAAGACCGGCAAGGAGGCGGACGTGCACCTGCTGGAGCGCGCGGACCCTCACGAGCCGGGCAGCGGGGTGGTGATGGCGGCCAAGCGCTACCGCGACGCCCAGCACCGCTCGTTCCAGCGCGCCGCGGTCTACACCGAGGGCCGCACGACGAAGCGCTCGCGGGACGCGCGAGCCCTCAAGCGGGGGTCCACCTGGGGGCGGACCGTCGCCGCCGGAGAGTGGGCGCTCTCGGAGTGGGCCGCTCTGACCCGGTTCTGGGAGGCCGGGCTGCCGGTCCCCTATCCGGTCCAGGTCGACGGGACCGAGATCCTGATGGAGTGGATCGAGGTCGACGGGACGACGGCACCCCGCCTCGCCCAGACCAGGCCGGAGGTCGCCCTGCTCTCCCACTGGTTCGAGCAGCTCCGCGAGGCCATGGTCACGATGGTCCGCGCAGGGCTGGTCCACGGCGACCTCTCGGCCTACAACATCCTGGCGGCCGGCGAGCGTCTCGTGGTCATCGACCTGCCCCAGGTCGTGGACCTGGTCGGCAACGCCCGGGGCCCGGACTTCCTGCTGCGCGACTGCGCCAACCTCTGCCGGTGGTTCCGCTCCCGTGGGCTCGCCGTCGACGAGCACGACCTCTTCGCCGACCTGATGGGTCAGGCGTTCTGAGGACGGTCCGCCTCGCTCCGCCGGGCGCTCACTCGGAGGCCGCGAGCTGCCCGCAGGCCCCGTCGATCTCCCGGCCACGGGTGTCGCGCACGGTGGTCGGGATGCCCTTGGCCTCCAGGCGACGGACGAACTCGCGCTCGTCGCGAGGGTCCGAGGCCGTCCACTTCGATCCGGGCGTGGGGTTGAGCGGGATCAGGTTGACGTGGACCCAGCCCCAGTCGCCGTAGGAGCTGAGCACGTCCCCGAGCAGGTCGGCGCGGTGCCCCTGGTCGTTGATCCCGCGCATCATCGCGTACTCGATGGAGACGCGACGCTTCGTGGTGCGTGCGTAGTTCCAGGCCGCCTCGACCGTCTGGGCGACGGAGAACCGGGTGTTGATGGGGACCAGCTCGTTGCGCAGCTCGTCGTCGGGAGCGTGCAGGGAGAGGGCCAGGGTGACCGGGATGCCCTCCTCGGCCAGCTGGTTGATCCGCGGGACGAGACCGACGGTGGAGACGGTGATGCCGCGGGCGCTCATCCCGAGCCCTGCCGGGGACGGATCGGTGAGGCGGCGGACGGCGCCGATCACGGCCTTGTAGTTGGCCAGCGGCTCGCCCATGCCCATGAAGACCACGTTGGAGAGACGACCCGGTCCACCGGGGACCTCGCCACGGTCCATGCTGCGCGCGGCGGCGACGACCTGCTCGACGATCTCGGCCGTGGACATGTTGCGCTGCAACCCGCCCTGACCGGTCGCGCAGAAGGGGCACGCCATCCCGCAGCCAGCCTGACTGGAGACGCAGACGGTGGCGCGGTCCGGGTAGCGCATCAGGACCGACTCGACCAGGGCGCCGTCGAAGAGCTTCCACAGCGTCTTGCGGGTGGTGCCCTTGTCAGCCTCGAGGGTGCGCAGCGGGGTCATCAGCTTGGGCAGGAGCGCCGCCACCAACTCGTCGCGCTGCGTCGCGGGGAGGTCGGTCATCTGCGCCGGGTCGTCGACCAGGCGACCGAAGTAGTGGGTCGAGAGCTGCTTGGCACGGAAGGCCTGGAGCCCCAGCGAGGTCAGCAGCTCCTGGCGGCCTTCGAGATCGAGGTCGGCGAGGTGCCGCGGGGGCTTCTTGCGACCACGGGGCTCATCGAAGACGAGGGGCAGGAGCGGAGGTGTCTGGGACATCCCCACGATTCTCCCACTCCGACCGCCCCTCCCCCAATCAGGAGTCGGCTTGCACCATGAAGTAGAGGACCAGGGAGGCCACGCCCAGGACGACCAGCGCGGTCAGCACCATGCCCACGAACATGAACTGGGCGAACCGGCGGGTCCGGCGCCGCACCAGAAGTCCGGCGGGGACCAGCAGGGAGAGGAGGACGAGCGGGAAGTACTTCTCCGCCGTCTCGTAGGGAAAGACGAGACGCAGCGCCGCGGCGAACCCGCCGGGCACGGCCGTCACGAAGAGCATCCCGGTGAAGAAGCCGGTGATCGCTGCGAACGTGGGGTGGCTGCGGTGCCACCACTCGAGCGGCGAGCCCGCTCGCGTCGGGTGCGGACCCGTCTGCTCCCCGGGGTGCTGGTGGGCCTGCTCTGTGGTCATGGTCGCCCATCCTAGGTGTCGGGGCGCCGCGAGTGGGCGCGACAAGCCGGAGACCCGTGCACGGCGCCCGCACGGCGCCGCGCGACGGCTCAGAAGACCAGGTAGTGGAGCAGCAGCCAGGTCGGGGCGATCGTGGCCAGCAGCGAGTCGAGCCGGTCCATCAGCCCGCCGTGGCCCGGGATCACCTGGGACATGTCCTTGATCCCGAGGTCGCGCTTGATCACCGACTCGACCAGGTCGCCCAGGGTCGCCATCACGACCGTGATGAGCCCGAGCACCACCCCGACCCACCAGTCGCCCTCCAGGAGGTAGGTGACCAGGAACCAGCCGGCGGCGACGCAGGCGAGCGCCGAGCCGGCGAACCCCTCCCACGACTTCTTGGGCGAGATGACCGGTGCCATCGGGTGCTTCCCGAACAGCACGCCGGCGGCGTAGCCCCCGGTGTCGGAGGCCACCGTCACCAGGATGAACACGACGATGCCCTTCACCCCGTCGTCCCAGCGGGAGAAGTCGACCGTGCCGCCCTCGGAGAGCATCAGCCCCACGAAGGAGGCCAGGAAGGGCAGGTAGACCAGCACGAAGACCGAGGCGGTCGCGTTGCGCACGTAGCCATCGACCCCGCGGCGCAGCAACCACAACATGATCACCAGGGCCGAGACCGCGGTGGCTGTCACCAGGGCCGGCGCACCCCAGAAGTAGGCGACCAGCACCATCACCACGCCCCCGAGCATCAGGGGCTGCTCGGGCAGGTCGATCTCCTTGGCCAGGAAGCCGCGACGCAGCTCCCAGACGCCGACCACCACGGCGACCGCCACCAGCAGCATGAAGGCGGTCTTCCAGAAGTAGAGCGTGCCCGCCACGAGGGAGAGCAGGACGACAGCGGACGCCACGGCCGCCGGGAGGTTCCGCCCGGCCCGGCCGTGGTCCTTCTTCGGCTGTTCCGCCGACGTCGTGGTGGTGTTCATGGGAGGGCGCTCAGACCTCGAGCAGCTCGGACTCCTTCTTCTTCAGCATCTCGTCGATGTGGTCGGTGTGGGTCTTGGTCACGGCGTCGAGGCGCTTCTCGGCCCCGGCGACGTCGTCCTTGCCGACCTCGCCGTCCTTCTCGAGCTTCTCCAGGGCCTGCTTGGCGGTCCGGCGGACGTTGCGCACCGACACGCGTCCGTCCTCGGCCTTGCCCTTGGCGAGCTTGATGTACTCCTTGCGGCGCTCCTCGGTCAGCTCCGGGAAGGCACAGCGCAGCACCCGGCCGTCGTTGGAGGGGTTGACCCCGAGGTCGGAGTCGCGCACCGCCCTCTCGATCGCGTCCATGGCGCTCTGGTCGAAGGGCGCGATCAGGATGACCCGGGCGTCCTGGGAGGTGAAGGTCGCCAGGCTCTGGAGCGGGGTGGGCGACCCGTAGTAGTCCACGACGATCTTGTTGAACATGCTCGGGTTGGCGCGCCCGGCCCGAATCGTCGCGAACTCCTCGCGGGTCGACTCGACCGACTTGTCCATCTTCTGCTCCGCCTCGCGGAGGATGTCGCTGATCACGTCTGGATACCTACTCTCGGTGGAACGGTGGGACTGGCGTCCCGGTGGTGGTCGCGGGGCCGTCAGCCGTCCTGGCTGACCAGGGTGCCGATCTTCTCACCCTGCACGATGCGCAGGATGGCTCCCTCGTCCTCCATCCCGAAGACGATGAGGGGCATGTTGTTCTCCATGCAGAGCGCGAACGCCGTGGCGTCGGCCACCTTGAGGCCCTGCTGGAGTGCGTCGGAGAAGGTCAGGGTGTCGAGCTTGGTGGCCGTGGGGTCGGTGCGGGGGTCGGCGGTGTAGACCCCGTCCACTCCCTGCTTGGCCATCAGCACGACCTCGCAGCGCGTCTCCAGCGCCCGCTGGGCGGCGACGGTGTCGGTGGAGAAGAACGGCATCCCGGCACCGGCCCCGAAGATGACCACGCGGCCCTTCTCCAGGTGGCGGATGGCGCGCCGCGGGATGTAGGGCTCCGCGACCTGGCCCATGGTGATCGCGGTCTGCACGCGGGTCTCGATGCCCTCCTTCTCCAGGAAGTCCTGGAGGGCCAGGCAGTTCATCACCGTGCCGAGCATCCCCATGTAGTCGGCCCGGGCCCGGTCCATCCCGCGCTGCTGCATCTCGGCACCGCGGAAGAAGTTGCCCCCGCCGACCACGATGCTGACCCCGACGCCGGAGCGGACCACGGCGGCGATCTGGCGGGCGACCTTCGAGACGACGTCCGGGTCGACCCCGATGCGTCCGCCTCCGAAGACCTCTCCGGAAAGCTTGAGCAGGACACGGGAGTACGCCGTCACGCGAGATCCTTTCGGCGGGAGGTGATGCGGGGACACGCGAAGGCCGGTCCGATGGTCATGTGTCGATCCACCGAACCGGCCTCCTCGTCGTTGCTGCTAGCCGAAACCCTATCGGGTCAGGCGCCGACCTCGAACCGCGCGAAGCGGGTGATCGTCACGCCGGCGGCGTCGAGGACCGCCTTGACGGTCTTCTTGTTCTCGGTGACCGAGGGCTGCTCCAGGAGGACGACGTCCTTGAAGAAGCCGTTGAGCCGGCCCTCGGTGATCTTGGCGATCGCCTGCTCGGGCTTGCCCTCCTCACGCGAGGTCGCCTCGGCGATCTCGCGCTCCTTGGCCACGATGTCGGCGGGGACGTCCTCGCGGGTCAGGTACTGCGGGCGCATGGCCGCGATCTGCATCGCGGCGCCGCGCGCGGCGGCCTCGTCGTCACCGGCGTACTCGACCAGGACCCCCACGGCCGGCGGCAGGTCGGCGGCGCGCTTGTGCATGTAGGCCACCACCTTGCCGTCGAAGTGGGCGACCTGACCGAGCTCGATCTTCTCGCCGATGGTGATGGCCAGACCCTCGACCACCTCGCCGACCGTCTTGTCGCCCAGCGACACGGCCTTGAGGGCCTCGGGGTCGCTCGCCTTGGCCGCGTCGGCGGCGTCGGCGATCTTCTGGGCGGTGGCGACGAAGTCGTCGTTCTTGGCGACGAAGTCGGTCTCGGACTTCAGCTCGAGCAGCGAGCCGCCCGAGTGGGCGACCAGGCCGGCCGAGGTCTCGCGCTCGGCGGCCCGGTTGGCCGCCTTGGCGGCACCCTTGACGCGGAGCAGCTCGACGGCCTTTTCGAAGTCACCGTCGGTCTCGGTGAGCGCCTTCTTGCAGTCCATCATGCCGGCGGAGGTGAGCTCACGGAGCTTCTTGACGTCGGCTGCGGAGAAGTTAGCCATGTTCCTTCTTCCTCGAGTTCGGTTGGTCTCGCTGCGGGAGCGAGAGGGTCAGGCCTGCTCGGCGGGCGCAGCCGCCTCGGTGGCCTCGGCAGCCGGAGCCTCGGTGGCCTCGGTGGCGGGGGCCTCGGTGGCCTCGGCGGCGGTGGCCTCGGTGGCCTCGACGGCGGCACCGGTCGACTCGGAGGCCGGGGTGTCGTCGGTCGAGGAGTCGCCACCGGTCGCCTCCACGGCGGCCTTGTCGGCCTCACCGGAGAGCAGCTCGCGCTCCCACTCGGCCAGCGGCTCGCCCGCGGCGACGGTCTCGCCGGAGCCGGCCCCGGTCTTGGCGCCGGAGCGGGCGATGAGGCCCTCGGCCACGGCGTCGGCGACCACGCGGGTCAGCAGGCCCACGGCGCGGATCGCGTCGTCGTTGCCCGGGATCGGGAAGTCGACGACGTCGGGGTCGCAGTTGGAGTCGAGGATGCCGACGATCGGGATGCGCAGCTTGCGCGCCTCCTCGACGGCCAGGTGCTCCTTGTTGGTGTCGACGATCCACACCGCGGAGGGGGTGCGGGTCATCTCGCGGATGCCACCGAGCGACTTGTTGAGCTTGTCGCGCTCGCGGCGCATCTGCAGCAGCTCCTTCTTGGTGCGGCTGCTGCCCGCCACGTCGTCGAAGTCGATCTCGTCGAGCTCCTTGAGGCGGTTGATCCGCTGGTGCACGGTCTGGAAGTTGGTGAGCATCCCGCCGAGCCAGCGCTGGTTGACGTAGGGCATGCCGACGCGGGTCGCCTGCTCGGCGATCGCCTCCTGGGCCTGCTTCTTGGTGCCCACGAACATGATCGTGCCGCCCTTGGCCACCGTCTCCTTGATGAAGGCGTAGGAGCGGTCGATGTAGGCCAGCGACTGCTGCAGGTCGATGATGTAGATGCCGTTGCGCTCGGTCATGATGAAGCGCTTCATCTTGGGGTTCCAGCGACGGGTCTGGTGCCCGAAGTGGACGCCGCTCTCGAGCAGCTGGCGCATGGTCACGACTGCCATGGTGTTCTCCTGTGTCGGTGCAGGCACCCGGTCGCCGCACCTGCCTGGCGGCGGCGCTGCTGGGCCCTGCGTATGGTTTTCAGTTCACTGCCGCCGACGGGTGCCGGTGGCCCTGACGCTCACGCGCGATCCGACCCATCCCTCGCGGGGTGGGACCGAGGATCGGCGCCCGCGGGCGGAGGGGCCTCAGAAGAAGACGACCCCGTCGCGGTCTGCGAGCGTGCGAAGTCAGCCCATGCGGGCTGCTGTGACCAGACTAGTTCACCTGGACGGTCCCGGGCCAATCGCAGCCGCTGGCCCTCCACAGGGCAGGCAGCCGGCCCCTCCTTCCCCAGCCCGTTCCACTACCGGCACCCCGGAGCGCCACGGCGGCGCAGGATCGGCCCATGACCCTGACGCCCACCGCCCTCGGCGCCGCCGCCCTGGGTCTCCTGCTCGCGCCACTCGCCTCACTGGCCCCGGTGGATCCGGCGGCCCCGCCGGCCCCGCTCGGCCCGTCGGCCCCCTCCGCCCCGGACGGCGGCGGGCAGGAACCGCCCCCGGGCAGCTGGCCGCTCGACCCCGCGCCCGCGGTGCACCAGCGCTTCGACCCACCCGACCACCCCTGGGAGTCCGGCCACCGCGGCGTCGACCTGGCCGGAGGGCCGGGGCAGTCGGTCGTCTCCGCACTGCCGGGCCGGATCACCTTCGCCGGCCGGGTCGCGGGGAAGCCCGTCGTGGTGGTCGCCCACGGCCCCACCCGGACGACCTACGAGCCGGTGGTCCCCCTGGTCCGGGTAGGCGACCAGGTCGCGAGCGGGGAGCGGATCGGGTTGCTGACGCTCCCCTTCTCCCACTGCTACCCGGCCGCCTGCCTGCACTGGGGCCTGCGGCGGGGCGCGGACTACCTCGACCCGCTCTCCCTGGTGGGTGCCTCGGCGGGCGTCCGCCTGCTCCCCCTCACGGACCTGCGGGCGACGCGGTAGCCCCGCCCGGGTGCCTTCAGGCCTTCGGTCCCGCGTGCCCTCAGGCCCGCGGGTGGGCCTGGCGGTAGGCCTGCCTGAGCCGGTCGGTGGTGACGTGCGTGTAGAGCTGGGTGGTCGACAGCGACGCGTGACCCAGGAGCTCCTGGACCGAGCGCAGATCGGCTCCCCCCTCCAGCAGGTGGGTGGCCGCGGTGTGCCGCAGGCCGTGCGGACCCATGTCCGGGGCCCCGGGCACGCCCCGCAGGTGGGCGTGGACGGTCGTGCGCACCCGCCGCGGGTCGATGCGCCCTCCTCGTGCGCCGAGGAAGAGCGCGGGGCCGGACCCTGGCCCCACCAGGGCGGGCCGTCCCTGGGCGAGCCAACGTCGGAGCGCCTCGGCCGCGGGCTGCCCGTAGGGGACGACCCGCTCCTTGCGGCCCTTCCCCAGCACCCGCAGCACGCGGCGGTCGGCATCCAGGTCGTCCACGTCGAGGCCCACCAGCTCACCCACCCGGATGCCGGTGGCGTAGAGCACCTCGAGGATCGCCGCGTCGCGCAGCCCGAGGGGGTCCAGGTCCTCGGCGCGGCGGGCGGCGACCGTCATCAGGTCGGCGGCCTCGTCCGCCCGGAGCACGGAGGGCAGGCTGCGGTCGAGCTTCGGGGACAGCAGCGACGCCCCGGCGTCCGCGCCGGTCCGTCCGGTGCGGGAGAGCCAGGCGGTGAAGACCCGCACGGCGCTGGCGCGCCGGGCCACGGTCCGCCGCGCCATGCCCGTCGTCTGCTGCTTGGCCAACCAGCTGCGCAGGACCCTCAGGTCGATCTCGTCCAGCTCCTGGAGGCCTAGGCGCCGGGCGTGCTCGAGCATCCCGGCGATGTCGCGGAGGTAGGCCCTGACCGTGTGGGCCGAGAGGTCGCGCTCGGAGACCAGGTGCCGCTCGTAGTCGGCCAGCGTCCGCGCCCAGCCCTCCGGCAGGTCGGGGTCCTCGACCTGCTCCGTCATGCTCCGATCCTAGGAGCCGGCCGCCGTCCGGTGCGTCAGGCTCGCGCGAGCCCACCGAGGCGCCATCCCTCCGGGGCCCGGTGCACCAGCCCTTTCTCCTCGAGCGTCATCAGCGCGCGATAGACCTCCCGCACCCCGATCCCCGCCGTGCGGGCGATCGAGTCGGTCCCGGCCGGGCGGGCGACCGGGACGGCGTCCAGCACCTGGCGGTGCCGGCCGGTCAGCAGGTCCCGGGGGCGGGGTGACGCACGCGGCGTCTCGACCAGGTGCTCCCCCGGCCTGCCCAGGAGCTCCAGGACGTCGTGTCCACCGGTGACCAGCACGGCCGCGCCGGACCTGATCCGCTCGTGCACTCCCTGCGACTCGGCTGCGGTGACCGGACCCGGCACCCCCATCAGCGGGCGGTTGAGCCGCTCGGTCCAGGTCGCGGTGCTCAGCGCCCCGCTCCGGATCGCCGCCTCCACCACGACCGTCCCGCGGGCCAGGGCCGCGATGATCCGGTTCCGGGCCAGGAAGCGGGTGCGCATCGGCGAGCATCCGGGTGGGGTCTCGGAGACGACGGCACCGACCTCGGCGATGTGGTCGATCAGCTCGCGGTGCGCCGCCGGGTAGGCGCGGTCCGCACCGCAGGCCAGCACCGCGATGGTCGCGCCGCGCACCGAGAGGGCCCCCCGGTGCGCGGCCTGGTCGATCCCGAACGCGGCCCCGGAGACCACGCAGAAGCCCGCGCGGGCGGTCATCGCGCAGAGCTCCCTGGCCGCCAGCTCGCCGTACCCGGTCGAGCTGCGGGACCCGACGACGGCGACGCCCTCGCCCAGCGCGTCGAGCCGGGCCCGGCCCCGCACCCACAGACCCAGGGGCACCCCGCCACGCTCGTGGACGGTCCCGGCGGCGGCCAGGCCGTCGAGGCCGGTGGGCCACTCCTCGTCGCCCGGCACCACGAAGCGCAGCCCGCCCCGCGCCGCCCGCTCCAGCTCGGCCTCCGGGTCCAGCGAAGCCAGCCGGGCGGCCACGTCGACGCCCACGGCGGCGCTCCCAGTGCCGCTCCCGGTGGCTCTCCCGGTGGCACCCGCACGTGCTCCCGGGCCGGGCACCGACGGCTGCGACAGGAGAAGGTCCCTGACCCGCGCGGCGCCCAGCTCGCTGACCAGGCCCGCGAGCCGCGGATCCCCGGGCTCCCCCAGCCTGCTCAGAGCCACCCGGGCGAGCCGCTCCTCCTCCGTGGCGCTCACCGCGGCGCCGCCATGCTGGCGGCCTTGAGCGGCTCGCCCGTCCGCAGGCGCAGGGCGGTGTCGACGTCGTCGTCGCCCGGGGCGGGCCTGCCCCGCAGGTCGGCCACCGTCCAGGCCATCCGGTGCACCCGGGTGGCGCCGCGCCGGGTGAGCCTCGCGGCGAGCAGCGCGTCGTCGAGCAGGCGCTGGCCTCCCGGCGGCAGGGGCCACTCCGCGCGCAGGACGTGCCCGGGGACCTGACCGTTGAGCCGCCAGCCCCGCCCGGCGTAGCGCTCGGCCTGACGCGCGCGGGCCGCCGCCACCCGGCTGCGGACGAGCGCGGAGCTCTCCGGGGCCTCCAGGTGGTCGCCCGCGCCGGTGCGCACCGGAGGCACGTGGCGCGAGATGTCGATCCGGTCGGTGATCGGGCCAGACACCTTGCGCCGGTACTCCCGGCGGGCGACCTCCTGGCACTCGCACCGGTTCTGCCCGGCCGTGGGGTGGTACTCCCCGCAGGGACACGGGTTCGCAGCCAGCACGACCATGCCCCGCGCCGGGAAGACCGCGGCCTCCTCACCACGCACCACCCTGATCTCGCCGCTCTCCAACGGCTGGCGCAGGGCGTCGATGACGTCGGCCCGGAAGAGCGGGAACTCGTCGAGGAAGAGGACCCCGCAGTGGGCGCGGCTCAGCTCGCCGGGCCGGACCCGGCCGCTGCCCCCGCCCAGGATGCTGGCCTTGGAGGAGTCGTGGTGCGGTGCGTGGAACGGGGGTCTGACGAGGAGCTCCGGCACCGCTCGCAGCGGGCCGGAGAGCGAGCGCACCGCGGTGACCTCGAGCGCCTCCTCCCGGGTGAGGTCGGGGAGGATGCCAGGGATCCGCTCGGCCAGGCTCGTCTTGCCGGCGCCCTTGGGCCCGGACAGGAGCAGGTGGTGCCCGCCCGCGGCCGCCACCTCCACCGAGAACTTCGCGTCCTCCATGCCGACGAGGTCCGCCAGGTCGAGGTCGTCGGCGCGGTCCTCGCCCCGCCAGCTCAGGAGCTGGCTGCCCGACGGGTCCGTGACCGGCTCCGCCGTCGGCACGAGGTCGCCGCGCAGCTGGGCCACCACCTGTCCCAGGGAGCGGACCCCGAAGACCTCCATGTCCGGGACCATCGCCGCCTCCCGGGCCTGCGGCTCGGGCACGAAGACCCGGCGGAAGCCTCGCCGGGCCGCCGCCATCACCATGGGCAGGACGCCGGCCACCGGGCGGAGCCGTCCGTCAAGACCCAGCTCGCCGATGAAGACCGTGTCCCGCAGGGCCTCCCGGGGCACGTCCCCGTCGGCCGCCTTGATCCCGAGGGCGATCGCGAGATCGAAGTGGGTGCCCCGCTTGGGCAGGTCGGCGGGGGCCAGGAGGATGGTCACCCGTCGGGTGGCCGGCCACCTGGGGGCGTCGTGGGTGATCGCCATCCGCACCCGGTCGCGCGCCTCCAGCAGGGAGGCGTCCGGGCGGCCCACGATGGTGGCACCGACCACGCCCGGCGAGATGTCGACCTGTACCTCGATCAGGTGGCCGACCGCTCCCTCGAGCACGAAGGTGTGCGCGGTGGCCACCATCAGCCGACCCCGCGCACGTGGTCGACGGTGGCCGAGCCGCGCCGCGGGCGCATCACGGCCACGATGTCGATCCGGATGTCGTCGGGATGCACCTGGTGGGCGTGCACCCACTGGCCGGCGAGGCGCCGCAGCCGGCTCAGCTTGGCCTCGGTGACCGCCTCGTGGGGCGTGCCGAAGGCGTCGCTCGACCTCGTCTTGACCTCGCACACCACCAGCGTGCGGCCGTCCCGGAGCACGAGGTCGATCTCGCCGGCCTCGCCGTGCCAGTTGCGGTCGAGGACCACCATCCCGGCCTCCACGAGGTGGCGGGCGGCCACCTCCTCGCCGTAGGCGCCCAGTGCCCGGTTGCGTCCTGGACCGGCCCCGATGGCCGTCATGTCGTCGTCTCCATGCAGGCAGCGTGCCGCGCCCCTCGCCCCGTCCGCCGGGGAGCGCCCCGGGGCTGTGCAGGACCCTCGGTGCCCGCGACCTGTGGACGTCCAGGGGGCCGTGTCGGTCAGGCCTTGGGCAGGTCCATCTCCTGGTGGCTCAGCTCCTCGACGTTGACGTCCTTGAAGGTGAGCACCTTGACGTTCTTGGCGAAGCGGGCCGGACGGTACATGTCCCACACCCAGGCGTCGCTCATCGACAGCTCGAAGAAGACGTCGCCGTTCTCGGTCCGCGCCTTCACGTCGACCTGGTTGCACAGGTAGAAGCGGCGGTCGGTCTCCACGACGTACTTGAAGATCGAGACCACGTCGCGGTACTCCCGATAGAGGGTGAGCTCCATCTCGGTCTCGTACTTCTCGAGATCCTCGGCGCTCATCGACTCTCCTGGGGGTGGGGACGGACCTCGACACTAGCCGCCGGGGGTGGGTCGCAGGGCGATTGCGGCGGCGGTTCGCCGGGACCTTCGAGGCCGGCCGCCCGCCGGACGTTGACGAACCGCCGCCGATGGGCGGGACACGGGCCGTGCTCGGTCAGCGCCTCGCTGTGCACCTGGGTGATGTAGCCCTTGTGCGTCTTGAAGTCGTACTGCGGCCAGTCGCGGTCGAGCTCGAGCATCAGGCGGTCGCGGCTCACCTTGGCCAGCACCGAGGCAGCCGCGATGCAGGCCGCGACCCGGTCGCCCTTCCACACCGCCAGGCCGGGGACCTCGAGGCCGTCGACGGGGAACCCGTCGGTGAGCACGTAGGCCGGGCGGCGGTCCAGGAGCGCGACGGCCCGGCGCAGCGCCTCGACGTTCGCCACGTGCATGCCGAGCCGGTCGCACTCCTCGTTGTCGACGACCACCACCGACCAGGAGAGCGCCCGCTCGACGATCTCGGCGTAGCACCTCTCCCGGGCGCGCTCGGTGAGGAGCTTGGAGTCGGCGAGCCCCGGCACCACGCCGCGCCGGCCCTCGGGCAGGATGCAGGCGGCCGCGACGAGGGGGCCGGCGCAGGCACCGCGACCGGCCTCATCGACCCCGGCCACCGGCGCCAGGCCGACCCGGCCCAGCGCGCGCTCGTAGCCGTAGAGCCCGGCGTCCCGCCGCACCGTGACCCCGCGGGGCAGGCCCGCGGAACGGCCGGCGGTGTGCGCGGTGGAGCGGCTCATCCGGAACCGGCCGCCGCCACGTCGTCGAAGGTCTCGGGACGCTTCACCCAGCGGAAGTTGTCGGTGGGCCAGAGCACCAGGAAGACCTTGCCGACGACCTGGTCGACGTCGACGAACTCCCGACCCGGGACGCAGTCGGTCTCCGCGGGCAGGCACATCTTGGAGGTGGAGTCGGCGCTGTGGCCGCGGTTGTCGCCCATCACGAAGATGTGGCCCTCGGGGACCGGGCCGGCCTTCCAGTCGCACGAGCCGATCATCGGGCCGTTGCACTGCGTGCCCGGGTCGTCCTTGACGTAGTCGTCCTCGACGAGCGGCTCGCCGTTGACGGTGATCCGGCCCTCCTCGTCGCAGCACTCGATCACGTCGCCGGCCACGCCGATCACGCGCTTGACCAGGTGCCCGCCGGAGGGGTAAAGCCCGATCTTGGTCATCGCCTTCACCAGCGGGTTGTCGGGGCCCTCCACCATGCTGCCGCTCAGCCAGCCGCCCGGGTCCTTGAAGACCACCACGTCGCCGCGCTGCGGCTCGCCGTCGCCCCAGTAGGAGACCTTCTGCACCAGGATCCGGTCGTTCTCCACCAGGCCGGGCTCCATCGACTCCGACGGGATGTAGAACGCCTGGACGAAGAAGGTCTTGACCACGATCGCCAGCACGAGCGCGACGCCGAGCAGGAGCGCGGTCTCCTGCCACAGCGGCATGTGCTTGCGCGCCGACCGGGACGCAGAAGACCGCGATCCCACCTCCCCGTCGTCGTCGGGAGAGATGGGATCGCGGTCTTCGTGAGTCACGACCAGAGACTAACCAGTGCTCGGTGGCCGCGATGCTCAGGCCTCGCGGCGCTCCTTGATCTTGGCCTTCTTGCCCCGCAGGTTGCGCAGGTAGTAGAGCTTGGCGCGGCGCACGTCACCGCGGGTCACGACCTCGATCTTCTCGAAGATCGGGGAGTTGAGCGGGAAGGTCCGCTCCACACCGACGCCGAAGGAGACCTTGCGGACGGTGAAGGTGCGGCCGACGCCCGAGCCGTGGATGCGGATCACGACACCCTGGAAGACCTGGACACGCGAGCGGTTGCCCTCGGTGACCTTGACGTGGACCTTGATGGTGTCACCGGCCCGGAAGGCGGGGACGTCGTCGCGCTTGATGGCGTTGCCGATGTCGGCGATGAGGTTGGTCATGTCGCTCCTCGCGGGTGCCACAGGTCAGCCGCGGTGTGTGGTGGGACGGGAGGTGTCGGGCCAGCGGGCCACCCGGCGGGTGGCAGATGGTCGGCGGTGTCGGGCTCCCCCTGTGGCAGGGGCCCGGCACAGGTCCCCCGCGTGAACTCCTCGGGGCCACCCTTCGACCGACTGGCCAGCGGCCAAGTCTGCCACAGGGCCGTCAGCGCCGAGAAATCCGCTTGGTGAGCACCACCGGGCCGGACCGGCCCTCGCCCGTCGCGGCGACCCGGAAGCCCGCCTTGCGGTACATCCGCAGGTTGTCCAGGCTGCCGGTGCCGGTGCGCAGGCACATCGAGGTGGCCGCGTCCGGCGCGACCCGCTGGACGTGCTCCAGCAGCACCCGTCCCAGCCCACGGCCCTGCAGGTCGGGAGCGACCATCAGGCGCCCGATCTCCCACTCGTTCCCGACCAGCCGGCCGCGGACCGAGCCCACCAGCCGGCCGGCGGAGCGGACGACGTAGGTGTCCCAGGAGCGAAGCGACTCCTCCACGTCCTCCAGCCCCTCGCGCAGCGGGGGGAGGTCGAGGTCGTCGTTGGCGAACGCCTCCTGCACCCAGCAGGCCAGCTGCAGGGTCAGGATCTCGCCCGCGTCGCTGCGGCGGGCGGCCACCACCTCGACGCCGTCGACCAGGGTGCTGGCGTGCAGCAGGTCGGGCCGCCGCTCGGCGGTACGGCGCAGCGCCTCGCTCCGCCGCCAGGCCGAGATCGCCGCGTGGTTGCCCGAGAGGAGCACCGGCGGGACCTCGTGGCCGCGCCAGGACTGCGGCTTGGTGTAGACCGGGTACTCCAGCAGGCCGCCCTCGTGGGACTCCTCGGTGAGGGACTCGGGGTTGCCCATGAAGCCCGGCAGCAGCCGGACCACGGCCTCGGTGATCGCCAGCGCCGCGACCTCGCCGCCGTTGAGGACGTAGTCGCCGAGCGAGATCTCCCGCACCTGCGCCACCTCACCGGCATGGTCGATCACCCGCTGGTCGATCCCCTCGTAGCGGCCGCAGGCGAAGACCAGGTGCTCGTGGGTCGCCAGCTCACGCGCGACGTCCTGGGTGAACGGCGTCCCGCTGGGGGTGGTGAAGACCACGGTGCTGCGCGCACCGGCCCCGACCAGCTGGTCCAGGGCCTCACCCCAGGGCTCGGGCTTCATCACCATCCCCGCGCCCCCGCCGTAGGGGGTGTCGTCGACGGTCCGGTGCCGGTCCCGGGTCCATGCCCGCAGGTCGTGGACCTCGACCTGCAGCAGGCCGGCGTCCCGGGCCTTGCCCGGCAGGCTCAGCTCCAGGGGCCGCAGGTAGTCGGGGAAGATGGAGACGATGTCGATCCGCACGACTCAGTCCTCGTCGGGGAAGGGGCTCACCAGTCCGGGCCGGTCCGCGACGACCAGCCGCCCGGCGGCGAGGTCGACCTGCGGGACCAGCGCCGCAACGAAGGGCACCAGCGTCTCCCGGCCGTCGGTGGCCGTGACCTGGAGCAGGTCCTGGGCGGCGCCGGGGACCAGCCCGCGCACGGTGCCGATCGCCCGCCCCTGCTGGTCGACCACCTCCAGCCCGACCAGCTGGTGCTCGTAGAACTCCTCCGGGTCCTCCGGCGTGGCGTCGAGGGGGATGTCGGCGTGCATCACGATCCCGCGGGCGGCCTCGGCCGCGTTGCGGTCGGCCACCTCGGCGAAGCCGAGCAGCAGCACCCCCTGGTGCCAGCGGGCGGACGTGACCGTCAGCTCGCGCAGCTGGCTCGCGGAGCCCTTCGGGGGCTCGACCCGGAGCCTGGTGCCGATCTCGAAGCGACGCTCCGGCTCGTCGGTGCGCACGTCGACGGTCACCTCGCCCCGAAGACCGTGCGGCTTCCCGATCCGACCCACCACCACGTCGATGCTCTCCACGGGCTCAGGGTAGAGGGCGACGTGCGGCCAGACGCATCGTGGGCGCCACCCTGACGGGTGACGCCCACGACGTGGTTCTGCTCAGAGCCCGGCTCAGCGCCTGCGGTCGACGTCCACGAAGTCGATCCGCGCACCGCCCCGGCCGGCGAGGGCCGAGATGACGGTGCGGAAGGCGGTCGCCGTGCGGCCGTTGCGGCCGATGACCTTGCCGAGGTCGTCGGGGTGCACCCGCACCTCGAGGATCGAGCCGCGGCGCAGCTCCTTGTCCCTGACCGAGACGTCGTCAGGGTTGTCCACCACCCCGCGGACGAGGTGCTCCAAGGCATCGGCCAGCATGCTCAGGCCTCGCTCTTGCCAGCGTCCTCGGCGGTGATCTCCTCGGCCGCCTCAGCGGCCTCGGCAGCGACCTCGGGGGTCTGGTCGGCCGGCACGGCGGCGGGCTTCTCCTCGACCTTGTCCTCGGTCTTCTTGTCGTCCTTCTTCGACGACTTCTTGGTCACCGCACCGGCCTTGGGCTCGCTGGCGGCGTCCTTGAGGGCCTCGTTGAAGATCTCGAGCTTGTCCCGCTTGGGCTCGGCCACCCGCAGGGTGCCCTCGGTGCCCGGGAGGCCCTTGAACTTCTGCCAGTCACCGGTGATCTTGAGGATGGCCTCGACGGCCTCGGTCGGCTGCGCGCCGACGCCGAGCCAGTACTGCGCCCGGTCGGAGACGACGTCGATGTAGGACGGGTCCTCCTTCGGGTGGTACTTGCCGATCTCCTCGATGACGCGCCCGTCGCGCTTCTTGCGCGAGTCGACGACGACGATGCGGTACTGCGGCACCCGGATCTTGCCCAGGCGCTTCAAACGGATCTTGACGGCCACGTTTGTGGTGTCTCCTTGCGAAGTTGAGGTTGGTGAGCGAGCCGCAACCAGGTGGGGACCGGGTCGGATCACTCGGAGGGCACTGACTCGTCCGGATGAGAGGGTCCGTACGGACAGGACACGAGGAAATAGTCTGCCAGATGTCAGCCTCGTCCCACCAATCGCCTCCGCGGTCCCGGACACGGAGCGGCGGCCGGGCCCCCGAGACGTCAGGCCACCACCCGCCCGCGCAGCACCACGCGGGCCGGTTCGTAGAGCACCGAGAGGTCCAGGCGCGGGTCCCGGTCGTAGACCACGAAGTCGGCCGGGGCGCCCTCGGAGAGGTCGCCGTTCCAGCCCAGCCACTCGCGCCCCTTCCAGGAGACCGCGGCCAGCACCTCCTCGGCGGGCAGGCCCATCCCGGCCATCGCCAGTGCCTCGCCGGCCAGGTGACCGTGCCGGCCGGGCCCGCCGCCGTCGCTGCCGACGTACATCTGGACCCCCGCCTCGTGGGCCGACATCAGCACCTCGCGGCGCCGGGCGTAGAGCTCGTCCATCGTCGCCGAGTAGGCCGGGAACTTCTCCCGCCCACCGGCGGCGAACTCGGGGAACTTGGCTGTCTGCATCACCGTCGGCACCAGGGCCACCCCGGTCGCGGCCATCTGCTCCACCTGGGCCACGGAGAGGCCGGTGCCGTGCTCGATGCAGTCGATGCCCGCGTCGAGCAGGCCCTGGAGCACCTCGACCCCGAAGCAGTGGGCGGTCACCTTGGCACCGTGCCGGTGCGCCACCGCGATGGCCTCGGCGAACGCGGACGGCGGGAACGACGGCGCCAGGTCGCCGGCCTCCCGGGAGATCCAGTCCCCCACCAGCTTGACCCAGCCGTCCCCGGCGCGCGCCTGCTCGGCCACGTAGGCAGAGAGCTGCTCCGGCTCCACCTCGTGGCCGAAGTTGCGGATGTAGCGGCGCGTCCGGGCGATGTGGCGCCCGGCGCGGATCAGCCGGGGCAGGTCGTCGCGCTCCTGGACCCAGCGGGTGTCGCTGGGCGAGCCGCAGTCACGCAGCAACAGCGCGCCGGCGTCGCGGTCGGCGATCGCCTGCCGCTCCGTCTCCTCGTCGCTGACCGCGCCGGGGTCGTCCAGGCCCAGGTGGTTGTGGGCGTCGACCAGCCCCGGGACGATCCACCCCGACGCCACCGTCTCGGCACCCGGCTGCGGCTCGTGGGTGACGCGGCCCTCCACCACCCACAGCTGTGAGGCCTCGCCCGTCGGCAGGACCGGACCCGAAAACCTCGACGCTCTCATGGGGCGACCGTAAGCCACGCGCCCCACGCGAGGCCGCTACTGTCCTCGGGTGAGTGTGGAAGGACACGCGGCCCGAGGCCTGCGCAACCTCGGCCTGTTCCTCAGGTTCGGCCTGGTCGGCGCCTCCGGCGTCGTGGTCAACCTGGCCACCCTGGTGCTGGTCAACCGGCTGGGCTCCCACCCGGACGGCGCGGTGGTCGGCCTGCCCCTCACCGACTTCAACGTCCGCTGGTACCACGTCTTCTCCACCGTGGCGTTCCTGGTGGCCAACGTGTGGAACTTCCAGCTCAACCGCTCCTGGACCTTCCGCTCCAGCGGTCACGCCCGGTGGTGGGACGAGTACTGGCCGTTCCTGGCCGTGGGGCTGCTCGGGCAGGTGATCGGCCTGCTGCTGCTCACCCTGCTGATGCACCCGGGCTCCGCGCTGGCCCTGCCCACCGACGTGCTGGATGACTCGACCGGCTTCCGGACCCGGCTGTACTGGGGCCAGCTCATCGTGATCCTGGTGGTCACCCCGTTGTCGTTCGTGCTCAACAAGCTGTGGACCTTCGCCGCCGTCCGCGGCCACCGGCCCGGGCACGGAGCCGGCCGGCAGTCATAGCTGCTCCCAGAGCCACGCGGGGCTCATCACCATCGCCCCGAGCCCCTCGACCTGCGCGCGGAGGAACCGGTCGGCGGTGATGACCGTGACACGCCGCCCCGCCTCGCGGGCCGCACGGGTCTGCGCCACGATCGCGGAGTCCCCGTCCTTGGGGGCGTGCACGGTCAGCACGTGCGCGTCCCGGCCGGCCCGCACCCCGCCCTTGGCCGCGCCCTCCAGCACGAGGGCGATCTGGTCGTGCGGCAGGTCGGCCACCAGCAGCGCCTCGTGCAGCCGGCGCGCGGCGCCGGCGCGGTCCTTCCACCAGCCGTCGGGCCGCGAGCCGACCACGTTGGCCGCGTCGACCACGAGCAGGGTGCCGTCCACGGGGCGGGTGATCCGTCAGCTCACTTGAGGAACTTGGAGAAGTCCTTGGGCAGGTCGAGCGCCGCGGCCGCCTTCTCGTAGTCGATCTCCTCGCCGCCCCCGAAGGGGTTGGCGCCCGCCCCGGGCTGCTTGCCGCCGGCGGCCTTCTGCGCCGCCGCCTTCGCCGGGTTGCCGGAGACCCGCTTGGACTTGCCCTTGCCCTTCTTGGGCTGCTTGCCGCGCTTGGGGCCACCCATGCCCGGCAGGCCCGGCATGCCCGGCATGCCCGGCATCCCGCCCTTGGCCATCTGCTGCATCATCTTGCGCGCCTCGAAGAAGCGGTCGACGAGCTGGTTGACGTCGGAGACGGTGGTGCCGGACCCCTTGGAGATGCGGGCCCGACGCGAGCCGTCGATGATCTTGGGGTTGGCCCGCTCGGCCGGCGTCATCGAGGAGATGATGGCCTGGATGCGGTCGAGCTCGCGCTCGTCGAAGTTCTCCAGCTGCTCGCGGTACTGCCCCATCCCGGGCAGCATCCCCATGATCTTCGTCATCGAGCCCAGCTTGCGCAGCTGCTGCATCTGCTGCATGAAGTCGTCGAGGGTGAAGTCGCCCTTGCCCTGGAGCAGCTTCTCCGCCGCCTGGAGCGACTGCTCCTGGTCGAAGGCCTTCTCGGCCTGCTCGATCAGGGTGAGCATGTCCCCCATGTCGAGGATCCGCGACGCCATCCGGTCGGGGTGGAACAGGTCGAAGTCGGTCATCTTCTCGCCGGCGGAGGCGAACATGACCGGCTTGCCGGTGAGCGAGGCGATGGAGAGCGCGGCCCCACCGCGGGCGTCGCCGTCGAGCTTGGTGAGCACCACGCCGTCGTAGCCGACTCCGTCGAGGAAGGCCTGGGCGGTGCTGACCGCGTCCTGGCCGATCATCGCGTCGACCACGAAGAGGACCTCGTCGGGGTCGACCGCGTCGCGGATGTCCGCGGCCTGCTTCATCAGCTCGGCGTCGACGCCGAGCCGGCCCGCGGTGTCGATGATGACCACGTCGTGCAGGGTCCGCTTGGCCTCCTCCAGCGCCGCCCGGGCCACCCGGACCGGGTCGCCGACGCCGTTGCCCGGCTCCGGTGCGAAGACCGGGACGCCGACCCGCTCGCCGTTGACCTGGAGCTGGTTGACGGCGTTGGGCCGCTGGAGGTCCGCGGCGACCAGCAGCGGCGTGCGGCTCTGCTCCTTGAGCCAGAGGGCCAGCTTGGCCGCGAGGGTGGTCTTGCCCGCACCCTGGAGGCCGGCGAGCATGATCACCGTCGGCCCGGTCTTGGCGAAGCGGAGCCGCCGGGTCTCGCCGCCGAGGATGTTGACGAGCTCCTCGTTGACGATCTTGACGATCTGCTGGGCGGGGTTCAGCGCCTGGCTGACCTCCTCGCCCCGTGCGCGCTCCTTGACCGCACCGACGAACTCCTTGACCACGGGCAGCGCGACGTCGGCCTCGAGGAGGGCGATCCGGATCTCCCGGGCGGTGGCGTCGATGTCGGCCTCGGAGAGCCTCCCCTTGCCACGGAGGTTCTTGAAGGTCTCGGCGAGCCGGTCGGAGAGTGTGGCGAACACGTGCGTTCCTTGCGTCGAGGGCCCCAGGGCGCGGGGCGGAGGTGGGGCGATGGTGCCGCGATGGCTGCGCACAAGACTAACCGGCCGCCCCGCACCCGCGTACCTCGCGGCGCTCAGGTCAGGGCGGCCCTGACCGCGTGGGCGGCCGACGCCGCCCGGGCGTCGGTCAGCGCTCCGCCACCGATCTCCTGGAGGTAGAAGACGTCGACCGCCTGGGGGCCGAGCGTGTCCACGTGGGCGGAGGTCACCGTCATGCCGAGCGCGGCGACCGCCGCCAGCACGTGGTGGAGCAGGCCGGGGCGGTCAGCGGCGCGCACCTCCAGCACGGTGGCCCGCCGGGACGCCTCCGGCCGCACGGCGACCGACGGGTCCAGCCCGCGGGTCTCGATCGGGCGCAGCCGGGCCGAGGGCTCGATGCGCCCCTCGACGATGGCCTCGAACCGCTGGCGCAGCACGGCGGGCTCCAGGCCCGTCCCCGAGACCTCCCACTGGGAGACGGCCAGGTCGCCCTGGGACCAGGCGCGAGCCCCCCGGACCGGGGTCCGGTGCAGCGCCAGCATGGCGGCCACGTCCGCGAGCAGGCCCACCCGGTCCGGCGCCATCACGGTGATCATCGACCCGTCGTCGCTCGCCTCCACCGTGATCGAGACGGGAGCCGTCCCATCGACCAGGACCTCGGGCACCGGCAGCTCACGGTCCGCCGGGTCGAGGAGCGTGCCCACGTCGTGTCCCTCGTCGAGGACGGCGTCGGCGCGCCGGACCAGGGCGCCCACCAGCCCGGCACGCCAGCTCGACCACGCCTTCTCCGACGCGGCCAGCGCGTCGGCCTCGGTCAGGGCGGCGAGCAGCTGGAGGGTGAGGCGGGTCTTGACCCGGTCGGTCACCTCCTGCACCGTGGTCGGGTCGTCGACGTCGCGGGTGGTGGCCACGCCCGGCAGCAGCAGGTGCCAGCGCACGAGCGTCCCGATCACCGCGACGTCGGCGGGAGAGAACCCCATCCGGGCGGCCACGGCGCGGGCCAGGGGCTCGCCCGCGATGCTGTGCTCCACCAGGCCCCCCTTGCCGATGTCGTGCAGGAGTGCCGCGACCATCAGCAGGTCGGGGCGGGGCACCCGCCGGATCAGCCGCGACGCCTCGATGCAGGTCTCGACCACGTGGCGGTCCACGGTGAAGCGGTGGATGACCGAGGCGTGCGGCAGCAGCCGGATCCGCTCCCACTCGGGCAGCAGGCCATCCAGCCCGCCTGTCTCCTCCAGGGTCTCCCACACGCCCAGGAGCCCGGGCCCCGAGGCCAGCAGCCGCACCATCAGGTGGCGGGCCTCCTCGGTCCAGGGGTTGCTCAGGGGCGGTGACTCCGCGACCAGCCGGGCGACGGTCGCCGGGGCGAGGACCAGGTCGCGCTCGGCCGCCTCGGTGGCCGCCCGCAGCAGCAGGAGGGGGTCCGAGGACGGCTCCACCCGCCCGTCGAGCACCACCTCCCCCGCCGACTCCGCCACCCCCGGGGCCAGCGGCTGGAGCCGGGGCCGGCGAGCGCCGGTGGCCCGCGGCCGGGCCAGCACCGCCTCCACCCGGCGCCAGGTCAGGCGCGAGAGGTGGGCGATGCGCCGGCCGTGCCGCCGGACGTCACGCTGCGCAGCGTCGGCGCTCGGCAGTCCGAGTCCACCTGCGATCTCCGCCCAGCTCTCCGGGCCCACCCGGTCCACGGGCCGGCCGGTCGTGGCGTGCAGGTGGTCGCGCACGTCCAGCAGCGCCTGGCGGCCGCGCTCGAGCTCGACGTGCGGCACGTCGACCAGCCACGTCGCCACCAGCGCCCGCAGGATGCAGGCGTCCCGCAGCCCGCCGGCCGCCTCCTTCAGGTCTGGCACCGAGGCGTGCGCCAGCTCGCCGACCAGCTCGTGGCGGCGCCGCACCATCGCGGCGAGCTCGGGGAGCCGCTCGCGGGCCGCGCGCCGCCACTCGGCGAGCACGGTGGTGCGCAGCCGCAGGGTCAGGTTGGGGTCCCCCGCGAGGTGGCGCACGTCCAGCAGCCCGAGGGCGACCTTGAGGTCCGCCGCAGCGGTCCCGACCATCTCGCTGAAGGAGCGCACCGAGTGGTCCAGCCGGGCACCCGAGTCCCACAGGGGGTACCAGAGCACCGAGGCGAGCGCCGCCGGGTCGAGCCCGTCGTCGTGCACGAGCACGACGTCGAGGTCGGAGCAGGGCGCCAGCTCGCCGCGGCCGTAGCCGCCGACCGCCACCAGCGAGAAGCCGGTCTCCGGCCCTCCTGCCGCCTGGTAGGCCTCGCGGCAGAGCGCGTCCGCGCGCGCGGTGCGCTCAGTTCGTTCGACCTGGGTCATCGGTTCTCCTCATCCGGACATGGGTGAGGCCCGTCCCCGACGGCGTGCGCCGCCCGGGACGGGCCTCCCCCGACCTGTGCGTGGGACGTGCGGCTCAGAGAGCGGCTTCGTCCTTGTCGCCCGTCCGGACCCGGACCACGGTGTCGACCGGGCTGACCCAGACCTTCCCGTCGCCGATCCGTCCCGTCTGGGCGGTCTTGACCACGATCCCCACCACGTCCTCGGCGTCCGCGTCGTCGATCACGATCTCGATCCGGATCTTGGGCACCAGGGCGATGTCGTACTCCGCCCCGCGGTAGACCTCGGTGTGACCCTTCTGCCGGCCGTAGCCGCTGACCTCGGAGACCGTCATCCCCGCGACCCCGAAGGTCTCCAGGGCCTCACGGACGTCCTCCCACTTGTGCGGCTTGATGACCGCGGTGACCAGCTTCATGCGGTGGCTCCTTCCTTGACCTGCTCCGAGGTGGCGGTGCCACCGATGACTCCCCGGCGGGTGCCGCCGGCACCGCCGAAGTCGTAGCCGGACTCGCCGTGCTCGGCGAAGTCGATGCCCTCGACCTCGACCTCCTCGTCGACCCGGAGCCCGATGACCGCCTTGACCGCGAGGGCCACGACCAGGGTGGCCACGGCCGACCAGATCATGGCGAAGAGCGCGACCACGAACTGGATCACGAGCAGCTTGATGCCGTCACCGTAGAACAGGCCGCCGCTGGTGGCCAGGAAACCGATGCCGATGGTGCCGACCAGACCACCCACGAGGTGGACGCCGACCACGTCGAGCGCGTCGTCGTAGCCGAGCTTGTACTTCAGGCCCACGGCCAGGGCGCACAGGGCACCGGCGACCAGGCCCAGGATGATCGCGCCCACCGGGGAGAGCGAGCCACAGGCCGGGGTGATCGCGACCAGACCGGCGACGACACCCGAGGCAGCACCCAAGGAGGTGGCCTTGCCGTCGCGGATCTTCTCGATCACCAGCCAGCCCAGGATCGCGGCTGCGGCGGCCATGGTGGTGTTGAGCCAGACCAGGCTGGTCTCGCTGAGGAACGCCTCCGCGTCCTTCTCCGGGCTCTCGCCGCTGAAGACGATCGAGCCCACGTTGAAGCCGAACCAGCCGAACCAGAGCAGGCCGGCGCCGATCATGGTGAGCGGCAGGTTGTGCGGCTTGATCGGCTCCTTGCCGAAGCCGAGCCGCTTGCCCAGGAGCAGCACCAGCACCAGGCCGGCGATACCGGCGTTGATGTGGACCACGGTGCCGCCGGCGTAGTCGATCGGGGCCACCTCGGCACCGTCGGCGCCGGAGAAGATCAGGTCGGCCAGGCCGTTGGTGGCGCCGCTCAGGAACCCGCCGCCCCAGACCATGTGGGCCAGGGGGAAGTAGGAGAGCGTCGCCCACAGGGGCAGGAAGAGCATCCAGGCCGAGAACTTCAGCCGGTCGGCGACCGCGCCGCTGATCAGGGCCGCGGTGATGACCGCGAAGGTCAGCTGGA
The DNA here is from genome assembly GCF_058215755.1 of Nocardioides sp. Z50_6. NCBI lineage: Bacteria > Bacillati > Actinomycetota > Actinomycetes > Propionibacteriales > Nocardioidaceae > Nocardioides > Nocardioides sp. Z50_6. The sequence goes on from NZ_JBZAJB010000001.1 coordinate 298,964, forward strand.
AGCCGACGAAGATGTAGTCCTGCCCGCCCACGTCCTTGAGCCCGAAGAGCTCGAAGGGGTTGGAGAAGAGCATCGCCACGTCCTGCGACCCGTAGGACATCGACCAGCCCCACAGCACGTAGACGACGCCGATCACGCCCATCGCCGAGAAGGACATCATCATCATGTTGAGCACGGACTTGGAGCGGCTCATGCCGCCGTAGAAGAGCGCCAGTGCTGGCGTCGTCATCATCAGGACCAGTGATGCCGACATCAGCATCCAGGCGTGGTAGCCGTAGTCCATTGGACCTCCAGTTGCCTCGGGGAGTGATGCCAGCAACCTTCGGGCCACCACATTTCGACGTGTGCCGAAGCATGTTGCGTCCATGCAACGTCTTCGGCCCTGGTGTTACACCCATGTGAACGCGGCGGGGATCGTCGCGGTGAACTAAGGTGCGGGTTTGTGAGGATCATCGGGACGCTGATGGTGCGCGACGAGGTCGACATCGTCGCCGCCATGGTCGAGCACCATCTGGCCCAGGGCCTGGACCAGCTCATCGTCACCGACAACGCCTCGGTGGACGGGACCCGCGAGGTGCTGGAGGCCTACGCCCGGACCGGGCGCGTCGAGCTGCACAACGACCCCGAGCACCGCAAGCAGCAGCGCGACGTGGTGACCCGGATGGCCCGCCGGGCGCGCACGCACTACCGCGCCGACTGGGTCCTCAACCTGGACGCCGACGAGTTCCTGGTCCCGCTGGACCGTGGCCTGAGCGTGCGCGAGGCGCTCGAGCGGACCCCCCTGCACCTCAACGCCTTCACCGTCCCGGTGGTCAACCTGATCGGCCCGGCCGGCTGGTCGGGCAGCGGCCTCTCCCGCCTGGTCTGGCGCGACCAGCGCAGCAACGAGACGCTGCGCTCGGTGGGGCTGCACGCCCAGCCGACGCCCAACGCGGTGCACCGGGGCGAGTGCGACATCGTGGTCCAGCAGGGCAACCACTTCACCTCGATGCCCAGCAACGGCCAGCCCGATCCCGCGGTGTCGATGGAGGTCCTGCACCTGCCGTGGCGCTCCTGGACCCAGTTCGAGCGCAAGGTGGTCAACGCCGGCCGCGGCTACGAGGCCTCACCGGACCTCAAGCCGAGCCCCAACCACCACGGGATGGCCGACTACCGGCGCTGGAAGGAGGGCACCCTGGAGGAGTCCTACCTGGCGCGGAGCCCCGACGAGGTCGAGCTGGCCGCCGGCGAGCCGGGCGGCGAGTTCCGCTACGAGCCGTGGCTGCGCGACCACCTGCGCGCCCTGGTCTCCCGGGCGTTGCAGCCGGACCTGCTGTCCGCCGTGCTGGAGTCGGACGAGACCTCCCCGGTGCCCGACGAGCTCGGCGACACCGCCCTGCGTCGTCACCTCGAGCTGACCCGCGACTCCGCGGAGAGCCGGACCGGCCGCACCGCCTGATCAGCGGTCGAAGCCCCGCTCGCGACGAGCCTCCAGGGCGATCTCGACCAGCCGGACGGCCCGGGCGCGGAAGGAGTGCTCGCGCCGGATCCGGGCGGCGACCTCCCGCCGCTCCTGGTCGGAGCCGAAGACCTCGTCGGGCCGGCTCAGGGAGCTGAGCTCGACGAGGTGGGCGCGCGAGGTCATCACCTGCACCGAGCGCCCGAACAGGCCGTCGAGGCCGACCACGTCGTCGGTGATCACCCGGGCCCCGCTGGCGGCGGCGTCGAAGAGGCGGTTGGAGATGAAGCCGTCGGTCCGCATGTCCTCCCAGTGGTCGTTGAGCACCACGCCCGCCGACCGGTAGGCCGCGCCGAGCCGGGAGTTGGGGAGGTAGGTGTCCTTGATCAGGCGCCCCGCCACGAACGGGCGCCACTGGCTGCCGTAGATCGACAGCGGCAGCCGCTCCTCCACCGCGGCGCGGACGATCGGGCGGTACTCCTTGCGGGAGCCCCCGACGAAGAGCACCGGGTGACCCGTGTCGGGCACGGCGAGGTCGGGGTGGAAGAGGCGGTGGTCGGTGGCCTGGAGCATCGGCTCGACCCTGATCCCCCAGTCCCGGGACTTGCGCTGCGCCCAGGTCGCCGACGCGGCGAGGAGGCGGTCGTAGGAGACCGCCTCGGCGGTGGGGAGCATCTCGGGGTGGGAGATGACCCACCCGAGGGTGACGTGCTCGAACGAGGGCCGGTAGGGCGCCAGCCCGCGCAGTACCAGGGAGACGTCGTCGAACCGGCCGGTGTAGCGCTCGTGCTCGGGACGGTGGTCGATCACCACCTCCTGGCCCAGCTCGCGCAGCGCCGCTGCCAGCGCCCGCGCGAAGTGGGTGTCGCCCCAGCGCTCGGCCTCCGGACCGAAGGGGGCGGGGTTCTTGATCGCCCACCGCAGCCGCGGCGGCGACTGGGAGATCTGCGGACGGGCCTCCCGGACCAGGACCGGCTCCGGCACCCCGAGCCGGCGCTGCTTGCGGTGCCGGAAGGCGACCGCCCGGTCCACCACGCGGAAGCCTCGCGTCGCCCACAGCTCCTCGTCGTCGCCCGGCAGGGCGTGCTCCCAGCGCTGGAGGAAGAGGGTGCGGTTGGTGTCGAAGGCGTCGAAGCGCCCCGGGGTCTGCGACTCGTGGTGGGTGACCCGGGAGTCGGGGCGGACGGTGAAGCGGCCGGGCCGGCGAGCGGCCAGCCGCAGGCACAGGTCCACGTCCTCCATCCCGTTGCGGAAGACGGGGTCGAACCCCTGGAGCGCCACCGCGTCCTCGGTGCGCAGGGCCAGGGCGGCGCCGGTGAGGGCGTGGAAGGAGAGCTCCTCGACGCCGGCCGCGTCCTCGACGGGGAAGCCCTGGAGGAAGGCGTGCGGCAGCCCGCCGGTCACGGGGAAGGCGACGCCTGCCGACTGCACCACACCGGTGGGATAGAGCAGCAGCGACTGGGCGCCGAGCACCGCGGGGTCGGCCAGGGCGTCGACCAGCGGCTCCAGCCATCCGGTCTCGACCGTGGTGTCGTTGTTGAGGAAGACCACGGTGGCGCCCCCGACGTGCGGCAGGGCCAGGTTGTTGCCCAGGGCGAACCCGTGGTTGGTGGGCAGGTGGAGGACGCGGACGCCCTCGAAGCGCACCGGCAGGGAGTCGAGCACGACCGAGGCCTCGGCGTCGCACCCGTTGTCGACGACCAGGACCTCGACGCGCAGGTCGCTGTCCTCGGCAGCGGCCATCACGCTCTCGACCGCGGCCCGGGTCATCTCCCAGTCGGCATAGGTCGGGATCACCACCGAGACCGTCCCGGGGTCGCGCGGGGTCCGGGCCGCCTCCTGCCAGTCGATGAGGGACCGGTTGAGGACCACGTCGGCCCAGGACTTCACCGTGGCGTGCTCGAGCACCGGGCGGTCGCCCGCCGGTCGCCGCCGTGCCTCCGAGGCCCACGAGGCGTGCCGGGTGACGCCCTGGAGGGGTACCGCGTGCAGGCCGAACCTGGGTGCCAGCCTGGTGACGAGCTCGAAGACCCAGGCGCCGGGCAGGTCGTCGGCGAAGCCCCCCGCCGTCCGGAGCGCCTCGCGCCGGACGACGATCCGGGCGAGGTCGACGCCGACGCGCTGGGCGACCGGCTCCCGGGGCAGCCCGCCGCCGACCAGCGCGGAGGAGCCGTCGCGGCGCACCCGGCGCAGGACGTCGACCAGCACCGACCGGTCCTCCACCTGCCCGACCGCCGCCATCAGGCGCAGCCGGTCCGGGGACCAGGTGTCGCCGGCCTCCAGGAAGGCCACCCACTGACCTCGCGCCGAGGCGAGGGCGGTGTTGAGAGCCGCCGGGCGGGCGTCCTCCGGCACCGGGACCGTCGACCAGCGGCCGTCGGGCAGCTCGGCCGCGAGCACCTCCTCCAGCTGGGGCAGGACCCCCTCGTCGAGGACCACGACCTCCCACGAGGAGAGGACCTGGGCACGCAGGGAGCGCAGGGACGTGGCCAGGTGACCGGGGTCGCGCCCCGGCGCGAGCAGGACCGTGACCAGCGGGCCCCCGGCGGGCGGCACGGGGACGACGTGGTCGTAGCCGGCGAGCACCTCCTGGCCTCGGCGCAGGTCGTCGCGCGTGCTGGCCGGGCTCGCCGCGGCGGTGCGGCGCCGGGCCCACTCGGCGCGGCGCTCGGCGATCCAGGCGAGGAGGTCGGGATTGCTCGCCTGGTCCTCCCCCAGCAGCCACTGGTTGGCTGCCGCTCCGGCGGCCGCGCCCACCTCCTGGTAGTGCCCGAGCGGGCCGTGCGGGTGCGCGCTCGCACCCGGCGTGCGCCGCAGGTAGCGGCGGGTGTCGAAGAGAGGGTGGGTCGCGGCGCGCCACGCCCGGCGGCGCAGGTAGACCAGGAAGACGTCGCGGTCGCTCAGGTCCGCGGGGTGGTGCTCGGCGAACCACTGCCGGTCGAAGAGCCGGTTGGGCGAGGGACGACGCGCGACCGGGGTGCGCAGGTAGTGCCGCACCAGCTCCAGCCGGGAGCCCACCTCGCCCGTCACCAGCGAGTACCACTCCTCGTCGAAGAGCGGCGAGTCCATCAGCAGCGACGCGTCGGCCCCCAGCTGGCCGACGCCGGCGGGTGCGCTGACCCGCCCCTCGACGACTCGTCCGAGGACGCGTCGAACCCGGGTGATGCTGGGTCGGTCCACGTGGGGCGGCCTCCTGGTCGGTTCTGGGGGGGAGCTCAGCCCAGCAGCGCGTCGACGAACGCCTCGGCGTCGAAGGGCGCCAGGTCGTCGGCTCCCTCACCGAGTCCGACCAGCTTGACCGGGACTCCGAGCTCTCGCTGGACCGCTACGACGATACCCCCCTTGGCGGAGCCGTCGAGCTTCGTGAGCACGATGCCGCTGACGTCGACCACCTCGGAGAAGACCCGGGCCTGGATCATCCCGTTCTGCCCCGTGGTGGCGTCGAGCACGAGGAGCACCTCGGTGACCGGGGCCTGCTTCTCGATCACCCTCTTGACCTTGCCGAGCTCGTCCATCAGCCCGGCCTTGTTCTGGAGCCGGCCGGCGGTGTCGACCAGGACGGTGTCCGCCCCGTTCTCGGCCCCCGTCTTGACCGCCTCGAAGGCGACGCTGGCCGGGTCGCTCCCCTCGGGGCCCCGGACGACCTCCACGCCGACCCGCTCCCCCCAGGTGGCGAGCTGCTCGACCGCGGCGGCGCGGAACGTGTCGGCGGCACCCATCACGACCTTGCGGTCCTGGGCGACCAGGATGCGCCCGATCTTGCCGACGGTGGTCGTCTTGCCGGCGCCGTTGACACCCACCACCAGGACCACGCCGGGCTTGCCGTCCTCGCCGCTGACCTGCAGGCGCCGGTCCAGACCGGGGTCGACCAGGTTGAGCAGCTCCTCGCGCAGCACCGCGCGCACGTCGGGGGACTTCGAGCCCTCGACCCGCATCCGGGTGCGCAGCCTCTCGACCAGCTCCTGGGTCGGCCGGACACCGATGTCGGCGGTGAGCAGCGTGTCCTCGATCGACTCCCAGGTGTCCTCGTCGAGGCGGTCACGGGAGAGGAGCGCGAGCAGGCCGCGTCCCAAGCCGCCCTGGGAGCCGGAGAGGCGCTGGCGGAGACGGACGAGCCGGGAGGACACGCCCTCCGGCCGCTCCACGACCGGGGCAGGCGCCTCGACGGGCGCGGTGACCGTCTCCGGTGGAGCGGGGGCGGCCGCCTCCGGCGGGGCCGTCGTCCCCGGTCGGGTGAGGACGTCGGTGCCGGCGCCCGGGGGCACCTTCGGCGCCCGACGGCCACTGGCCAGCAGACCCACCACGGCCAGCACGCTGAGGACAGCGATGCCGATGATCAGATAGAGCAGTTCACCCATGCCCCCAATCCAATCAGACCGGCCACGTCCGCGACGTCAGGGGCCGCGCGGCTCCTCCTCCTCGTCGATCACCGGCAGGGCCTCCACGCCCTTGCGGGCCGCGCGCCCGGCCTGCGGCAGCAGCGGGAGCTCCGCGCCCCGGTGGGGGAACGCCACGTAGGCCAGCACGGCGGCAGCCACCAGCAGGGTGAGCACCATGACGACGATGACGGTCAGCATGCGAGTTGCTCCTGTGGTTCGACTCCGAGACCCCCCACCTTCGCACCCTAACGCCGCCGGCTGGGGACCTCGGCGTGTTGCCTACGCCACTCGGGCCGAGGGCAGGCCCCGTCAGCGGGTGGCGGAACCGGGACGCAGGAGCGGCAGCACGGCCTCCCGGATCACGCCGGGGATCGGCACCACCGGCCGGTCCCCCGCCCCCCGGGTGTTGTCGACGTAGACGTGCACGAACCGCCCCTCGGCGGCCGCCTCCTCGCCCTCCCCCTGGAAGAGGCCGATGCGGTAGACCACCGAGGAGCTGCCGACCCGGTCGACGACCAGACCGGTCTCGATCGGTGCCGGGAAGCCGAGCTCGCGGAAGTAGCGGCAGCCGGTCTCGGCCACGATGCCGATCTGGGGCAGCGCCCGCACGTCGAGCCCGGTGGCCTCGAAGAGGTGGGCGTTGACCGCGGTGTCGAAGATCTCGTAGTACGTCGCGTTGTTGAGGTGCCCGTAGGCGTCGTCGTCGCGCCAGCGGGTGGTCACCGTGCGCCAGGCGACGTAGTCGGCGCGGGTGGGCCGGGGGGCGCTCATGCCGACTCGCTCTCGCGCAGTCGCTGGCTGATCACGGTCGAGACCCCGTCACCGCGCATGGTCACCCCGTAGAGGGCGTCGCCGACCTCCATCGTGCGCTTCTGGTGGGTGATCACCAGGAGCTGGGAGTTCTCGCGCAGCTCCTCGTAGATCTCCAGGAGCCGGCCCAGGTTGGTGTCGTCGAGGGCAGCCTCGACCTCGTCGAGGATGTAGAACGGCGACGGCCGGGCCTTGAAGAGGGCCACCAGGAACGCCACGGCCACCAGCGAGCGCTCACCCCCGGAGAGCAGGGAGAGCCGCTTGACCTTCTTGCCCGGCGGTCTCGCCTCCACCTCGATGCCGGTGGTGAGCATGTTCGACGGGTCGGTGAGGACCAGCCTGCCCTCGCCCCCGGGGAAGAGCCGGGCGAAGGTCGAGTCGAAGGCCTTCTCCACGTCGGCGTAGGCCTCGGTGAAGACCTGCTCGACCCGCTGGTCGACCTCGTGGACGATGTCGAGCAGGTCCTTGCGGGTCCGCTTCAGGTCCTCGAGCTGCTCGGTGAGGAACCGGTGCCGCTCCTCCATCGCGGAGAACTCCTCGAGGGCCAGCGGGTTGACCCGCCCGAGCATGCTGAGCTGGCGCTCCGCGGCCCGCAGCCGCTTGAGCTGCTCCTCCCGGACGAAGGGCACCGGCTCGGGCGCCTCCTCCCCCTCCGGCACCTCGGCGACGGACGGCACCGCGTTGTGCGGGCCGTACTCCGCGACCAGGGCGTCCGGGGCGAGGCCCAGCTCCTCCAGCGCCCGCTCCTCCAGCTGCTCGATCCGCATCCGCTGCTGGGCCCGGGCCATCTCGTCGCGGTGCACCGAGGAGACCAGCTCGTCGTGCTCGCGCCCCAGGTCGCGCATCCGGGCGCGGACGGTCAGCAGCTCCTGCTCGCGGCCGTGCCGGGACCGCTCGACCTCGCCCCGCTCGTGCGCCGCCCGGTTGACCGCGCCCTCCAGGGCGTGCAGCACCACGGCGACGGCCGCCCCCACCGCCTCGGCAGCCCGACCTTCGCGCAGCAGGCGCTCGCGCCGGGCCTGTGCCCGCGCCCGGGACTCGCGCTCGCTCGCCGCGGCCCGCAGCAGGGAGTCGGCCCGCCCGTGGATCGCGCGGGCCCGCTCCTCGGCGGTGCGCAGGCCCAGGCGGGCGTCCATCTCCTCCTGGCGGGCGGCCCGGGCCGCCTCCTTGAGCTTCTCGCGCCGGGCGGTGTCCGGCTCCTCCTCGGGAGCCTGCTGCGCCTGGTCCCAGCGGGCCTGCAGGTCGGCCAGGCCGGCCAGGTCCTTCTCCCTGGCCTGGGTGGCGGTGGCGATCGCGCGCTCGAGCCGCTCGGCCTCCCCGCGCGCGGCCCGTGCCTGGGAGCCGTACTGGCCGAGCTCCTCGGCCACGGCCGCCAGCGTGGCGTCGGACTCGTGCAGCCGCGCCAGCGCGACGTCCACGCGCTTGAGCGCCTCGAGCCGCTCGCCCTCCAGCCCCGAGATCTCGAACCCCAGCCGCTCGCAGGCCGCGGTGGCCCGCGCCAGCTGGTCGACCGCCTCGTCGTGCGCCGCCTGCACCTCGAGCAGGCTGGGCTGGCTGGTGGAGCCGCCCACCGCGAGGTGGGCACCCAGGACGTCGCCCTCCCGGGTCACCGCGGTCGCGGCACCGTGGGTCAGCAGCTCCCGGGCGGCGTCGAGGTCGTCGACCACCACCACCTGCGAGAGCAGGGTGGCGACGGCAGGAGCCAGGTCGGCCGGGCACTGGACCACGTCGAGGGCGTACGTCGCCGAGGCCGGCAGCCGGGGGCGCGCCTCCTCGCGCGCCGGCCCACCGGCCACCACCATCCCGGCTCGTCCCAGGTCGTGCTGCTTGAGGTGCCGGACGGCGTCGAGCGCGGCGTCGATCCCGGTGACCGCGACCGCGTCCGCCGCGGCGCCCAGGGCGGCCGCGACGGCCGCCTCGTACCCGGGGCTGACCTGCAGCAGCGCCGCCACCGTGCCCAGCACCCCCGACACCTCGTCGGAGGCCGCCAGGAGCGCACCCGCGCCGTCCTTGCGGTTGAGCCCGATCTCCAGGGCGTCCTTGCGGGCCAGCAGCCCCGCCCGCTCCCGGTCGGAGGCCTGCAGGGCCTCGCGCGCCCGGGAGAGTCGCTCGTCCACCTCGTCGAGCAGGTCGACGGCCGCCTCGTGCTCGGCGTCGAGCCCCTCCTCACCGGCATCGAGCCCGGCCACCTTCGTCTCCAGGGCGGTGTAGTCGTGCTGCGCGCGCTCGACCCGGGCCAGCGCCTCCTGACGCGCGGACTCCAGCCGTCCGAGCTCCTCGTCGGCCGCGGCCGCCCGCGACTTCAGCGCGTTGACCTGGCCCTGCAGCCGCGCCAGGCCCTCGCGACGGTCGGCGGCCGCGCGGACCAGCCCGGCGATGCGCCGTTCCTCCTCGGCCGCGGCGTCCTCGGCCTCGCGGCGGGCCTGCACGGCCCGCTCCAGCGCGGCCCGCAGCTCCTCGACCTCGGCCGCGGTGCGCTGCTCCTTGATCCGCACCTGCTCCGCCTGCGCCTCGAGCTCGTCGGGGTCGCGGCCGCCCTCGTGGGTCTCGTCGGAGGAGCCCCGGGCGTTGCGCACCCGCTCGGCGGCCAGCGACTGGGTGCCGCGCAGCCGCTCGCGCAGACCGGAGAGCGCGAACCACGACTCCTGGGCCGCGGCCAGGGCGGGAAGGTCCTCGCGGAGGGCGGCCTCGAGGCGCGCCTCTGCCTCGCGGGCGGCGGCGAGCTCGGCCTCCACCGCCTCGCGCCGTTCCACCAGCACCGACTCGTCGGCCAGCTCCTGCTGGAGCGCCTCGCGGGCGGTGACCAGGTCGTCGGCCGCGATCCGCGCCCGGGCGTCGCGCACCTCGGCCTGGACGGTGGCGGCCTTCCGGGCCACCTCGGCCTGGCGTCCGAGCGGCTTGAGCTGGCGTCGCAGCTCCGCGAGCAGGTCGTTGAGCCTGGTCAGGTTGCCGTCGGTGGAGTCGAGCTTGCGGAGCGCCTTCTCCTTGCGCTTGCGGTGCTTGAGGACGCCCGCGGCCTCCTCGATGAAGCCGCGCCGGTCCTCCGGGGTCGCGTGCAGGATCGAGTCGAGCTGGCCCTGGCCGACGATCACGTGCATCTCGCGGCCGATGCCGGAGTCGGACAGCAGGTCCTGGACGTCGAGGAGGCGGCACGAGCTGCCGTTGATCGCGTACTCCGAGCCGCCGTTGCGGAACATCGTGCGGCTGATCGTCACCTCGGCGTAGTCGATGGGCAGCGCGCCGTCGGAGTTGTCGATGGTCAGGGCGACCTCGGCCCGGCCCAGCGGGGGGCGCCCGGAGGTGCCGGCGAAGATCACGTCCTCCATCTTGCCGCCGCGCAGCGACTTGGCCCCCTGCTCGCCCATCACCCAGGCGAGGGCGTCGACCACGTTGGACTTCCCGGACCCGTTCGGGCCGACGATGCAGGTGATGCCTGGCTCGAGCTGGAGCGTCGTGGCCGACGCGAAGGACTTGAAGCCCTTCAGGGTCAGGCTCTTCAGGTACACCCAGGACTCCTCATCGCGGTTGCGTGGCCGCGGGTCACACTACCTCCGCAGGAGGCTCGGCAGGGCGCTCCGCGCGCGCCGGCTCGAGGGGGGCGCGGTCGGCCACCGCGATGTGGCCCAGCTGGCGCCACACCAGGGCCAGCGTGAGGGCGGAGCCGACGAAGGCGAACCAGAAGGGGGCCGCGAGCCCCCACTGCTCGGCGATCACCCCGCCGAGCAGCTGCCCGAGCACCATGCCCCCGAAGACAGCCACCAGGTAGACCGACCCCACCCGGCCCTGGAGCTCGGTCGGCACGGCCCGCTGACGGACCGAGACCGAGACGTTGTACCAGACGAACGAGTAGGCCCCGAACCCCAGCATGATGAGCAGGGCGAGCCACCCCGTCGTGGTGAGCGCAAGCCCCAGGTGCATCGCGACCTCGAGCAGCAGGCAGCCGCGCATCAGGGCCGCCGGGGTGGTGCGGCGCTCGAGCCACCCGAAGGTCACCGTCCCGACCAGCCCGCCGACCGCCGCAGCGGTGGTGAGCAGGCCGAAGCCCACCTCGCCCATCCCCACCCGGTCGATCGACCACAGCACGAGCACCGACCAGGCAGCGCCCCAGGTCACGTTGAACGCGCAGATCACCAGGGCCAGGGTCCGCATCGCACGATGGCCGCGGATCCAGCGCATCCCCTCCACGATGTCGTGGCGCACCCGGGTCCCGCTCACCTGCCGCACCGCCCCACGCGCCGCCGCGATCCGGGAGACCAGCACGGCGCCCAGGAGGACGGTGGTCGCCTGGACCATGAACGGCCACGCCATCCCGGTGGCGAAGAGGAAGGCGCCGACGGGAGGTCCCGTCAGCTGGTTGCCGACCAGGTAGCCGGCCTGGAGGCGGGAGTTCGCCACCCCGAGGTCCGCCTTGGCGACCACCATCGGGGTCAGGGTGGAGGTGGCGGAGTCGGAGAAGACCTCGGCGACACCGAGGGCGAACATGGTCGCCAGCACCAGCGCGATCCCCACCCGGTCGGTGGTGACCGCCGCGCAGAGGACGACCAGGACGCCCGCCCTGGCCAGGTTGGCGACCACCACCACCCGACGCCGGTCGAGACGGTCGGCCACCGCGCCGGCGAAGAGGCCGAGGAGCAGCCAGGGCACCCGCTGCAGAGCGGCGGCCAGCGCCACGAGGCGCGCGTCGTCGGTCTGCGAGGCGACGAGCAGCGGACCCGCGGCCAGCGCGATGCCGTCGCCGATGTTGGTCGTCCAGACCGACGTCAGCAGGCGCCGGTAGTCGACTCCCAGCCGGGAGGGCGAGATCGTCTCACCGAGCCGGGAGCGCCGCCCGTTCAGGCGGGCAGCATCTCCTGGAGCGACTGGTCGTCCAGGAGGGCCGCGGCCTGCAGGTCGGTGAGGCGGTCGTTCTCGTGCTGCAGCTGCCGCACGAGCGACTCCAGGTCGGCGACCCGCGCGCGCAGCCGAGCGTTCTCCGAGGAGAGCTGGGCGCTGCCGCGCTGGTCGACGACGAGATGTCCGAGGAGCGCCTTGGCCATCGTCAGCCTTTCGAGGTCAGAAGAACGGTGAAAGGGTCTTGTACAGCCCTTGTCAAGAGTCCCACCGGGCGACGCCCGGGTCAACTCCACGTCACGCGGAAGTTACCGAGCGGTACGTCGGCGTGGCACGGGCTGGCAGACCGGGCAGAAGTAGGAGGAGCGGTTCATGAACGCGACCCGCCGGATAGGGGCACCACACCGCTCACAGGGTTCCCCCTCCCGGCCGTAGGCGTGCAGGCTCCGGTCGAAGTAGCCGGACTCCCCGTTGACGTTGACGTAGAGCGCGTCGAAGGAGGTCCCACCCTGGGCCAGGGCCGCCTCCATCACCTCGCGAGCGTGACCGAGCAGCTCGACCACCTGTCTGCGCAGGAGCCGGTCGCCGGGCCGCTCCCCGTTGACCCGGGCCCGCCACAGCGCCTCGTCGGCGTAGATGTTCCCGATCCCCGAGACGGTTCCCTGGTCGAGCAGCTGTCGCTTGACGGCGGCGGGCCGCTGCCCGATCCGGCGGGCCACCGTCGCGAGGTCGAAGTCGGGGTCGAGGGGGTCGCGCCCGATGTGTGCGATCTCGGCGGGCAGGACGGCCCCGCCGGGCGAGAGCATCAGGCCCCCGAAGATCCGCTGGTCGACGAACCTGAGCTCGAGGTCGTCACCCAGGGTGAAGCGCACCCGCAGGTGGCGCTCGGCCGGCGCGTCGGGGGCCTGCACCAGCATCTGGCCACTCATGCCCAGGTGGCCGAGGAGGGCGTCGCCGTCGTCGAAGGCGAGCCAGAAGTACTTGCCGCGGCGGCGGACGCCGGCGACGGTCCGCCCGGTGACGGCCGCCGTGAAGCCCTCGGGACCGAGCCGGTCGCGGCGGACCGACCGCGGGTGGAGGACCTCCACGGCCCGCACCGTGCGGCCGGTGACGTGGCGCTCGAGGCCCCGCCGGACGACCTCGACCTCGGGAAGCTCCGGCACCGCTCAGGACCCGCTCGGGATCCCGTCGACCCGACGAGCCTCCACGATCTCGCCGTAGGCGGTCTGGGCGGCCGCCTGCTCGGCCTCCTTCTTCGACCGGCCGGCGCCGTGCCCGTAGAGGGTGTCGCCGACGCGGACCTGCGCGGTGAAGGTCTTGGCGTGGTCCGGGCCGTCGTCCTGGATCACGTAGTCGGGCACGCCGAGCTGGTGCTCGGCCGCCAGCTCCTGCAGGGAGGTCTTCCAGTCGAGGCCGGCCCCCATGGCGGCGGCGGCCTCCATCAGCGGGTCGAAGAGCCGGTGGATGACCTCGGCGGCCTCCCCCAGCCCTCCGGAGAGGTGGATGGCGCCGATCACCGCCTCGACGGTGTCGGAGAGGATCGAGGCCTTCTCCCGGCCGCCCGTGGTCTCCTCGCCCCGCCCGAGCTTGATGTGCTCGCCCAGGCCGATGGTGCGTGCCACGTCGGCGAGCGCTCGCGCGTTGACCACCGCCGCCCTCAGCTTGGCCAGGCGGCCCTCGGAGAGGTCGGGGTGGGTGCGGTAGAGGGTCTCGGTGACCACGACGCCGAGCACCGAGTCGCCCAGGAACTCCAGGCGCTCGTTGGTCGGCAGGCCGCCGTTCTCGTAGGCGTAGGAGCGGTGCGTCAGCGCACGGTCCAGCAGCTCGGGATCCAGGATCGGATCACCGAGTGCTGTCCGTAGCTGCTCGGTGCTCAGCTGCCGGGCCTGGGTCAGAGGACCTGGCGGCGGGCGGCGCGGGCGCCGTACTGGCCGCACTCGCCGCAGGCGCGGTGCGGCAGGTGCTTGGCGTCGCAGGCCGGGTTGGCGCAGGTCACCAGCGTCGGCGCGACGGCCTTCCACTGCGAGCGACGGTGGCGCGTGTTGCTGCGCGACATCTTCCGCTTGGGGACAGCCACTGTGATCTCCTTGTGCCAGGGCCTGACGGCCTCGTGCTCTCGTCCGGTCGGGGTCCCGACCTTCTCAGTCCTCATCCTGCTTCAGGGCCGCGAGGCCCGCCCAACGCGGGTCCACCGCTTCCTCGTGCCCGTGGTCCGGGTCGTCCGCGAGCCGTGCACCGCACTCGACGCACAACCCGGGACAGTCGTCCTGGCACAGCGGCTGGAACGGCAGTGCGAGCACCACCGCGTCCCGCAGCAGGGGCTCGAGGTCGAGCAGGTCGCCCTCGAGCTTGCTGGCCTCGTCGTCCAGCTCCTCGTCGGAGTGGTCGTGCCGGACGTCGTCGTAGACGTACAGCTCCTGGAAGTTGACCGCGACCTCGTCGTCGATCGGCTCCAGGCACCGCACGCATTCGCCTTCCAGAGCGGCTCGCGCCACTCCGGTGACCAGCACTCCCTCCATGACCGCCTCGAGGCGCAGGTCGAGCTCGACCGGCGACCCCTCGGGGACACGAAGGACTTCGATGCCAAGCTCTGCCGGTGCCGGCACCGAACGGACCACCTCACGCTGGGACCCCGGGCGGCGGCCGAGCTCGCGAGTGTCGAGCACGAGCGGCGCTCTCGGGTCCAAGCTGTTCAGTGGTCCACTTTCAGTGCTGGGGCAAGGCAGAACTTGGTGAGTCTAACCGGCCGCCCGGGCAGGCGGCAAAACGGGTCAGGAGGCACCGGAGGCCCGCTCCGCGAGCCGTGCCGTCAACCGCTTCAGCACGAAGGCGGGCACCAGGCCGGAGACGTCGCCGCCGAGGGCCGCCACCTCCTTGACCAGGCTCGAGGCCAGGTAGGAGTACTGGGGGCTGGTGGTGACGAACACGGTCTCGACCGGGGCCAGGCCGGCGTTCATCTGCGCCATCTGCAGCTCGTAGTCGAAGTCGCTGGCGCCACGCAGCCCCTTGACGATCGCCACTGCGTCCTGCGCGGTGCAGAACTCGGTGAGCAGGCCGGTGAAGCCGGCCACCCGCACGTTGCCGAACCCCGCGCAGGCCTCGGTCAGCATCTCCATCCGCTCCTCGGCGGTGAAGAGCCTGTTCTTGGAGGCGTTGACCCCCACCGCGACGACCACCTCGTCGAAGAGCCGCGAGGCCCGTCCGACGACATCGAGGTGTCCGTGGTGGACCGGGTCGAACGACCCCGGACAGACGGCGCGGCGCACTAGCTCTCCTCCTGCTGACCCTGGTCGGCCCCGGAACCGGGTCCGACGGCGTGACCGTACCAAAGCACCGTCTCGCCGTAGCGACGCTGCCGCTCGCCCTCCAGACCGGGGGGCCACCGGAGCGCGGGCCCCCGCGCGGAGCGCTCCACCACGACCAGGGCTTCCTCGGCGAGCCAGCCACCCGCGACGAGCAGCTCGAGGTCCTCCTCCACCCGGGCCGGCTCCAGGGGGTAGGGCGGGTCGCTGAAGACCACGTCGTAGGGCGCCGCGGGGGCCCGGCGCAGGGCGGTGCTCACCGTGGCGGCCACGACCTCCACCGCCCGCTCCCCCGCTCCGGCCCCGATGGTGCGGGCGTTGGCGCTCACCAGCGCGGCGGTACGCCGGTCGTGCTCCACCAGTGTCACCGCCTCGGCCCCGCGCGACCAGGCCTCCAGCCCCACCGCACCGGAGCCGGCGTACAGGTCGAGCACCCGCAGCCCCTGCCACGAGCCGCACCACGCCTCGAGGGCGGAGAACAGCGCCTCCCGGACGCGGTCGCTGGTGGGCCGGGTGGCATCCCCGGCGGGGGTTGCGAGGCGGCGTCCCTTCGCGGCCCCGGCGATGATCCTGGTCATGCCTTCTCCATGAAGTCGGACTTGGTCGACTCCTCCATCTCGCGGACCGCGCGCGCCAGCAGCGGGGCACCGAGGAGCTCGGGGTCGTCGCCCAGCAGCAGCTCCGCCGCCTCCCGCGCGGCCACGATCGTCTTCTCGTCCCGGAGCACACGCAGGTTCTCCAGGCTCGAGCGGAAGCCGCTCTGGTTCTTGCCGAGCACGTCGCCCTCGCGGCGCTGCTCGAGATCGATGCGGCTGAGCTCGAAGCCGTCCGTGGTCGCCGCCACCGCGTCCAGCCGGCCGCGCGCCTCGGTGCCGGCCTCGGCCGCCGAGACCAGGAGGCAGAGCCCGGGCAGCCCGCCACGACCCACGCGACCGCGCAGCTGGTGGAGCTGGGAGACGCCGAACCGTTCCGCGTCGAGCAGCACCATGGTGGTCGCGTTGGCCACGTCCACGCCCACCTCGATCACGGTGGTGGAGACCAGGACGTCCACCTCCCCCGCGGCGAAGGAGCGCATCGTGGCCTCCTTCTCCTCGGCCGGCATCCGGCCGTGCAGCCGGGCCACCCGGACGTGGGCCAGGGGGCCGGCCGCCAGCTGCTCGGCGACCTCCTCGACCGCCGCCAGCGGCTTGCGGGGCGTCGTGTCCCGCCCGTCCTCGTCGACCTCGCGCTGGTCGGTCTCACCCTGCTCCGGCTCGTCGCCGCTGATCCGCGGACAGACCACGTAGACCTGGTGCCCCTTGGCGACCTCCTCCGCGACCCGCTGCCAGACACGGTCCATCCAGTGCGGCTGGTCCGCCAACGGCACCACGTTGGTCTGGATGGGGGCCCGCCCGGCCGGGAGCTCGCGCAGCACCGAGGTCTCCAGGTCGCCGAAGACGGTCATCGCGACGGTCCGCGGGATCGGCGTGGCCGTCATCACCAGCACGTGCGGAGGGGTGCGCGCCTTGTCGGTGAGCGCCGCCCGCTGCTCCACCCCGAACCGGTGCTGCTCGTCGACCACCACCAGGCCGAGGTCGGCGAAGGAGACCCGCTCCTCCAGCAGCGCGTGGGTGCCGATCACCAGCCCGGCCTCGCCGCTGGCGATCCGGAGCATCGCCTCGGCCCGCTGTGCCTTGGGCATGGATCCGGTGAGCAGGGCCACCCCGGTGGCCTCCTCGGCGCCACCCAGCATCCCTCCCGCGGCCAGGTCGCCCATCATCGCCACGATGCTGCGGTGGTGCTGCTGGGCGAGCACCTCGGTCGGGGCGAGCAGGGCGGCCTGGCCCCCGGAGTCGACGACGCGCAGCATCGCGCGCAGCGCCACCAGGGTCTTGCCCGAGCCGACCTCGCCCTGGAGCAGCCGGTTCATCGGGTGCGGGCGCGCGAGCTCCTCGGCGAGGAGGTCGCCGATCTCGCGCTGGCCGGCGGTCAGCTCGAACGGCAGGCGGGCGTCGAAGGCGGCCAGGAGCCGCCCCTCGCCGCCGTCGCGGGCCTGCGCCCCGCGGGCGCGCAGGGCTGCCCGGCGGCGGGCCAGCACCAGCTGCAGCACCAGCGCCTCCTGGAACCGGAAGCGCTTGCGCGCGGCGCCCAGCTGGCGCTGGTCGTCGGGTCCGTGGATCCAGCGCAGCGCCGTCATCACGTCCAGCAGGCCGTGCCGCTCGAGGAGGAAGGGAGGCAGCACCTCCTCCACGCCGGTGACCAGCTCGAGGGCGACCTGGACGATCTTCTGCAGGTCCCACGAGTAGAGCCCGGCGGTCACCGGGTAGATCGGGAGCAGCCCCTTGAGACTCGCCGCCAGCGCCGCGTCGACGGCCGTCGGGTCGTCGTCCTCACCGGGGGCCTCCCCCGCGGAGGTGAACATCACCGAGTGCGGTGAGGCGAGCTGCCAGGTGCGGTTGAAGAGCTGCACCTTCCCGGTGAACATGCCCCGGGACCCGGGAGCCATCCGCCGGCACTCGCTCTCGGCCATGCCCTTGTGCGGCATGAAGAACGTCAACGTGAACTCAGGCCCCGCGGTCTCGACGCGCACCTCGAGGCGGTGGCTGAGCCGGTTGGTCCGCCGGTTCGTGAACGACTTCACCTGGCTGCTGCGGACCCGGCCCACCACGCTGAGCATCTCGCCCTCACGCGGCCGGGCGACCTCGGTGAGCTCGGTGGTGGCGACGTAGCGACGGGGGAAGTACCAGAGCAGGTCGCCCACGCTCCGCAGCCCGAGGCCCTCCTCGACCGCCTTCCGCTTCTTGACCGCCCTGCCGAAGACGCTCGCCACGGGCGAGTCGGGAGTGATCGCGACCATCGCGCTACTCCACCGAGATCAGGAGGGGGTACCGCTCCTGACCGCCTTCGTAGACCACCACGTCGACGTGCGGGTGCTGGGCCTCGACGCGCTCGGCGCTCCGCGCCGCCAGCTCCGGGGAGCCCGGATCCGCCCCGGCGACGATGGTGACCAGCTCGCCACCGGCGCCCAGCAGCCGGTCGAGCACCCCGGCCGCGACCTCGTCGAGGTCGTTGCCGACGACGGCGAAGTCGCCCTCGATCACTCCCAGCACGTCACCGGGCTCGCACGGGCCGGCCATCGTCATCGCCTGCTTGGCGGCCACGGTGACGGCCCCGTGACGGGCGTGCCGCGCGGTGGCCGTCATCTCCAGCACGTCCTGGTCGAAGGAGCGGCCGGGCTCGTGCACCGCGAGGGCGGCGAGCCCCTGCACCTGGGCGTGGGTGGGGATGACCGCCACCCGCACCTGTCCCGACTCCTCGGCGGTCCGGGCCGCGATCTCCGCCACCCGCACCGAGTCGGGGTCGTTGGGCAGCACCACGACCTCCGCGGCCCCGCACTCCTCGATCGCCTCCAGGACGAGCCCGGTCGAGGGGCGCCGCCCGGGACCGGCCGGGACCACGACCGCCCCGGCCTCCTCGAAGAGCTTGCGGAGCCCGGCGCCCGCCGCCACCGCGACGATGCGGCGCCCCTGGCGCGAGCCCGACCCCGTCTCCACCCGGGCCGCCTGCTGCGCGATCTGCTCGGCGAAGTGGGTCACCCGGATCCGGTAGGGACGACCCGCGACCATCCCCGCCTCGATCGCGGCCCCGACGTCGTCGACGTGCACGTGGACGTTCCACAGCCCCTCTCCCCCGACCACCACCAGGGAGTCGCCCAGTCGGCCGAGCTCGGCGCGCAGCGCCACGACGTCGTGCTCGGACGCCTCCAGGAGGTACATCACCTCGTAGGCGGGGCCCTCGGCCGTGAGGTCGCCGGCGGGCAGCCGTACCGGGATCCGGGGCACCCGTGCACGCGCCTGCGCCGGCACCCGCCCGGTGAGGACGCGCTCGGCGGCGTCGAGGACGACGCAGAGCCCGCGCCCGCCCGCGTCGACGACGCCGGCGTCGGCCAGCACCTGGAGCTGCTCGGGGGTGCGGGCGAGCGCCTCGCGTGCCGCGGCGGCCGCGGCGGCGAAGACCTGGCTGGCGCGCAGCGTGCCGTCGGTGTCCGCCGCGACGAGCTGCTGGGCGGCGTCGCTGGCCGCCCGTGCCACGGTGAGGATGGTCCCCTCGACCGGCTCGCCGACGGCGTCGTAGCTGGCGTCGGTGGCCACCCGCAGCGCGTCCGCCATCACCCGGGCGTAGGGCTCCTCCGGGTCGGCCTGCTCGATCCGGGAGGCGACCGCGCCCAGCATCTGGCTCAGGATGACCCCCGAGTTCCCCCGGGCCCCCAGCAACGCGGCCCGGCGCAGCACCGCCAGGCACTCCGGCACGCCGCCGCCGCTGCCGGCCCGCTCCCGGATGGCGTCACGGGCAGCGGAGAAGGTGAGGAACATGTTGGTCCCGGTGTCGCCGTCCGGCACGGGATAGACGTTGAGCGCGTCGATCTCCTCCCGGGCGGCGCTGAGGGCGTCGGTGCCGATGTCGACGAACCGCAAGATGGTGTCCAGCGCGATGCCGTGGGGAACCTGCTCCATGCCCCGTCCCTCTCTGGTGACCGTCGGCAGGCTGACGCCGCCCGAGCTGCGCCCACAGGCTAGTGGGCCGCGGGCCCGGGACGCAGAAGACCCCGCGAGCGTGCTGCTCGCGGGGCCGACTGGAACGCTGTCAGGTCAGCGGGAGACCTTGCCGGCCTTCAGGCAACCCGTGCAGACGTTGAGACGCTTGGGGGTGCCCTTCACCGTGGCGCGGACGCGCTGGATGTTGGGGTTGAAGCGGCGCTTCGTGATCTTGCGCGACCACGGACGGTTGTTGCCGAAGCCCGGCTTCTTGGCGCAGATGTCGCAGACGGCAGCCACCGTGCACTCCGATCAGTTCGTTTGGTTGAGTCGACATGCCCGTCGTGACCAGGACGAACCGGTCGACGAGCAACCGCACAAGAGTATCCGACCATCCCCCGGCCGGAGAAATCGAGCCCGGGACGGCGCCCGGTCAGAAGTGCACCCAGCCCGCATCGCCCTCGTAGGCCTCGCCGTCGACGGTGACCCCCTCGCCCTCGAGGACCGAGCCCACCACCTGCCAGCCGGTGGGCACCGAGGCCTCGTCGGGGAAGGCGGCGAGCAGGGGGTGGTCGTCTCCCCCGCCGAGGATGAAGGCCATCGGGTCGGCCCCCAGCGCCGACCCGACCGCACGGAGCGGCTCCGGCACGGCGAAGGCCTCCCGGCGCAGGTCGAGGCGCACCCTCGAGGCGCCGGCCAGGTGCCCGGCGTCGGCGACGAGGCCGTCGGAGACGTCGATCATCGCCGTGGCGCCGGCCGCGGCGGCCTCCGGCCCGGCGTCGTACGGCGGCTCCGGGCGCCGGTAGGCCTCCACCAGGACCCGGGGCGAGCGGAACCCGCGACCCAGCACCGCCAGCCCGGCGGCGGCCCAGCCCTGACGGCCGCGCAGCGCCAGCACCTCCCCGGGGAGCGCACCGGAGCGCAGCACGGGGGCCTGGGCGCAGGCGCCGATGACGGTGACCGAGACCACGATCTGCTCGGCCCGGGTCAGGTCCCCGCCGACCACGCTGGCCCCGACCCCTGCGCACTCGGCGGCGAACCCCCGGGCGAAGTCCAGCGCCCAGGCGGCCGGCAGGTCGGCCGGCGCCGCGAGTCCGATGGTCAGGGAGTGGGCCCGCCCACCCATGGCGTTGACGTCGGACAGGTTCTGCGCGGCGGCCCGGCGGCCCACGTCCTCGGCCTCGGCCCAGTCGCGACGGAAGTGGCGGCCCTCGACCACGAGGTCGGTGGAGACCACCACGTGACCCTGGCGGATGCGCAGGACCGCGGCGTCGTCGCCCGGGCCGACCAGCACGTGGTCACCCTGCTCGAAGAGGGAGACGAGCTCGGCGACGAGGCCGAACTCGCCGACGTCCGCCAGGGTCGCGTCCGGGGGAAGAGGCATGGAGCCATCCCACCAGATCGCGGCGGGATCGACCCGCATCGCCCGACCTACCGGCGTGGCCGGGCAGACCTGTAGGTTGACGCAGGACAACGCCCACGAGACCGAACCGAGGAGCCCTGATGGTCGTCCAGGCCTACATCCTGATCCAGACCGACGTCGGCAAGGCTGCCGAGGTCGCCGCAGCGATCGCGCAGGTCAACGGCGTCACGCTCGCCGAGGACGTCACCGGCCCCTACGACGTGATCGTGCGCGCCGAGGCCCGCAACGTCGACGAGCTCGGCAAGCTGGTCGTCTCCAAGGTGCAGAGCCTCGAGGGCATCACCCGCACCCTCACCTGCCCGGTCGTGCACATCTGAGGGCAGCGCCCCACGTGCCGACCGCGACTCCACGACGCCCCGGGTCCCCAGGACCGCGGGGCGTCGTCGTGCCCCGACCCGGAGCCGCCCGGTCCAGGCGGCTCACCCCCGTCCTCGCCCTCCTGGCCCCCGTGGCGCTCCTGGCGGCCTGCGGCAGCGCCGTCGAGGTCGAGACGCCCGCGCTCCCGGCCGACGACGCAGCCCGGTGCCAGGCCCTGCTGGAGCACCTGCCCGACCGGCTCTTCGGCCAGGAGCGGCGCGAGGTGGAGCCGGACGACGCCCCGGCCGCCGCCTGGGGGGACCCGCCCGTCGTGCTCCTGTGCGGCGCCGAGGAGCCGGAGGAGTACGACCAGTTCGCCTCCTGCAACCCCATCGGCGGCACCGGCTGGTTCATGCCGGACTCGCAGCTGCGCGACCGCAGCGGACCGGTCGAGATCACCGCGATGAGCCACAGCCCCCGGGTGCGGCTCGTGGTGCCGCCCGAGCTGCGCGACAGCGGGGCCGACTCGGCGCTGGCGACCCTGGGGCCGCTCGTGGCCGAGCACCTGGTCGAGACCCTGCCCTGCCACTGAGCCCGGGGCCTCAGCGCAGGCCGGTCTCCCGGCGCAGCGCCAGCTGGACGAGACGGTCCACCAGCTCGCGGTAGCCGATGCCTGAGGCCCGCCACATCTGCGGGTACATCGACATGGGGGTGAAGCCGGGCATGGTGTTGAGCTCGTTGACCACCAGCGACCCGTCGGGCATCACGAAGAAGTCGACGCGCGCCAGGCCCTCGCCGCCCACGGCCTCGAAGGCGCGGACCGACAGCTCGCGCATCCGGGTCGCCACCTCGTCCGGCAGGTCGGCCGGGATGTCGAGCTCGGTGTGCTCGGCAGGCAGGTACTTGGCGGCGAAGTCGTAGAACTCGTGCCCGCCCCCGATCCGGATCTCTGCGGGCATCGACGTCTCGACGGTCCCGTCGAGGGCCTCGAGCACCCCGCACTCCACCTCGCGGGCCCCTTCGGCGGCGACCTCGACAAGGATCTTCGGGTCGTGACGCTGCGCCTCGGCGACGGCGGCGTCGAGCTCCGAGGCGTCGTGCACCTTGCTGATCCCGATGCTCGAGCCGGCCCGGGCCGGCTTGCAGAAGACCGGGTAGCCCAGTGCGGCGACCTCGTCGCGGCACGCCTGCTGGTCCCGCTCCCAGCGGCGCCGGGTGATCACCACGTCCGGCATCACCGGGAGGCCGGCGGCCTTGAGGACGACCTTCATGTAGGCCTTGTCCATCCCCACGGCCGAGGCCAGGACGCCGGCACCGACGTAGCGCACGCCGGCCATCTCGAGCATCCCCTGGATGGTGCCGTCCTCGCCCCACGGACCGTGCAGCACGGGGAAGACGACGTCGACCTCCCCCAGCGTCCGGGGCGGCTGCGACGGCTCGGTGATCACCAGGTCGGTGTGGGCCTCCTCGCGCAGCAGCTGCACCGCGGCCCGCTCGCCGTCGACGTGCGGCAGGTGCTCGGCCGAGGTGAGCCGCAGCCGCTCGGTGTCCTCGCTCTCCAGCACCCAGCGCCCGTCCTTGGCGATGCCCACCGGCACCACGTCGTACTTGTCGCGGTCCAGGGCGTCGAGCACGGCGCCCGCGGTCACGCACGAGATGGCGTGCTCGGAGGAGCGCCCGCCGAAGACGACGGCGACGCGGGGCTTGGGGCTGACGGGCGAGTTCATCGGGCCCGACCCTAGCGTTCTAGAGTCGCCACCATGCCCACCGACGCCACCGGCAGCCCCGAGAGCACCCCCGTCCCCGCCACCCCGGCGCTGCGTCCCGGGACCCTGGCCGTGACGGTCGGGCGCCCGCCGCACGAGCCGGACGCCCCGCTGAACACCCCCCTCACCATGGCCTCCACCTACGTCGCCGGCGGCGACCTGGAGTACGGCCGCTACGGCAACCCGACCTGGCTGGCGCTCGAGGAGGCGCTGGGGGCCCTGGAGGGCGGCCGCTGCCTCACCTTCGGCTCCGGCCTGGCCGCGGTGGCCACCGTGCTGGACCTGGTGGGCACCGGGGGCAAGGTGGTGGCGCCACGCCACGCCTACAACGGCACCGTCATGCAGCTCGCCGACCTGGAGGCACGGGGTCGCCTGCGCACCGAGCTGGTCGACGTCACCGACACCGAGGCCATGGTGGCCGCGTGCGAGGGGGCTGCCCTGGTCTGGCTGGAGTCCCCGACCAACCCGGCGCTGGAGGTCGCGGACATCCCCACCATCCGGGCCGCCGCCCATGCGGCCGGCGCCTACGTGGTCGTCGACAACACCTTCGCCACCCCGCTGCTCCAACGCCCCCTGGAGGACGAGGTGGACCTGGTGGTCCACTCGGCGACCAAGTACCTCGCCGGGCACAGCGACGTGCTGATGGGCGCGATCTGCACCCGGGACGAGGAGCTCTTCAAGGTGCTCAAGGGGCGGCGCGACCTGGTGGGCGCGGTGCCCGGCACCCTCGAGGCCTGGCTCACCCTCCGGGGCCTGCGCACCCTCCACCTCCGCGTCGAGCGCGCCCAGGCCAACGCGACCGAGCTGGTGCGACGGCTCCGTGAGCACCCGGCTGTCGGGGAGGTCCGCTACCCCGGCTTCGGCGGGATCGTCTCGATCGTGCTCGCCGAGGGCGCGATGGCCGCCGACCTGCTGACCCGCAAGACCTCCCTGTGGGTGCACGCCACCTCGCTGGGGGGCGTGGAGTCGACCTTCGAGCGGCGGCGCCGCTGGCGGTCCGAGCCGGCGACGATCCCCGACGGGCTGGTCCGGCTCTCGGTCGGCATCGAGGACGTGGAGGACCTCTGGGAGGACCTGCGTCGCGCCCTGGACGACCTGGTCCTGCCGGACCGCGGCTGACTCCCGCCACCCGGGCCCGCGCCGGCTCGGCGGCTCAGTCGGTCTCGGCCTTGGTGTCGCGGGCGATGAAGGCGTTCATCATGTCGTAGGCAGTGGCCCGGCCCGCGACCACGTCGTCGACGTGGGCGGCGATCGGAGCGTCCACGCCGTGGGCCTCGGCCAGCGCCCGCAGCGACGCGCACGACTTCGCCCCCTCGGCCACCTGGGAGGTCGAGGCGTAGATCTCCTCGGTGGTCATGCCTCGACCCAGTCGCTCGCCGAAGCTGCGGTTGCGCGAGAGCGGCGAGGAGCAGGTGGCCACCAGGTCTCCGAGGCCGGCCAGGCCCATCAGGGTCATCGGGTTGGCACCGAGCGCCACGGCCAACCGCGCCGTCTCGGCCAGCCCGCGGGTGATCACCGAGGCGGTGGTGTTGTCCCCGAAGCCGAGCCCCACCGCCATTCCCACCGCCAGGCCGACGACGTTCTTGTAGGCACCGCCGAGCTCGCAGCCCAGCACGTCGGTCGAGGTGTAGGGACGGAACGCCGGCGAGTGGCACATCTGCTGCAGGCGACGGGCCACGGACTCCTCGGCACACGCCACCACCGACGCGGCCGGCTCGCGCTTGGCGATCTCCTTGGCCAGGTTGGGCCCGCTGATCACCGCGATCCGGTCCGGACCGGCGCCGGTCACCTCGGCGATCACCTCGCTCATCCTCTTCAGGGTGCCCAGCTCGACGCCCTTCATCAGGCTGACCAGCACCGCGTCGTCCTCGATCAGCGGTGCCCAGGCGGTGAGGTTCTCCCGGAAGGTCTGGGAGGGGGTGGCGAAGACGACCACCTCGGCCCCGGCCAGCGCCTTCGCGGCGTCGCACGTCGCGGTGATGGCGGCAGGAAGCTCGATCCCCGGCAGGTAGTCGGGGTTCTCGTGCGTGGAGGTGATCGCGGTCGCCAGCTCCTCCCGGCGGGCCCACAGCACCACCTCGTTGCCTGCGTCGGCGAGCACGAGGGCGAAGGCGGTGCCCCACGAGCCGGCACTCAGCACTGCCACCTTGGTCATCTCGTCCTCTTCCTGGTGTGTCGGTCCTTGCGGCCGGGAGGTGCGTCGTGAGGGTTTCCTATCAGCCGGACGCCCGCACGCCGGGGGTCGAACCGCTCCTCGGGCGCCTTCTCCCCGCGGATCTGCTCGAGCTCGGCGACCACGGCGGCCATGATCCGGTCCGTGGCCTCCTGCACGGCGGCCGGGTCGTCGCGCCGGGCGCGCAGGTCGTCCAGCGGGACCGGCTCACCCGCCCGGACCGTGATCCGGGTGCGGGGCAGCAGCTTGGGCCGCCGGGAGTAGGGCGGCAGCAGCTCCTGGGCACCCCAGTGGGCCACCGGGACGACCGGGGCGCCCGTGGCCAGGGCGATCCGGGCGGCACCCGACTTGCCCCGCATCGGCCACAGGTCGGGGTCCCGGGTCAGCGTCCCCTCGGGATAGACCACCAGGCACTCACCGGCCTCGACGGCGGCCACCGCCGCGTCGTAGGCGCCGATCGCCCCGGGCGTGAGGCGCTCCACCGGGATCTGCCCCGTGGAGTGCAGCACCCCGGCCACGAACCGGTTGCTCCGGAAGAGCGCGGCCTTGGCGAGGTAGCGCGGCAGCCGCCCGTGGTCGTAGACGAAGTGCGCGGTCAGCAGGGGGTCGGCGTGCGAGAGGTGGTTGAAGACCAGGATGCACCCGCCCTCGCGGGGGATGTGGTCACCACCGATCCAGCGGTGCGTGGTGGTCGCCCCCAACGTGGGGCGGAGGATGATGTTCCCGGCCAGGAAGCCCCAGCCGTGCCGCCTCGTGAGCTTGCCCAGGGGCACCGACGACCGACCTCCTCCCGAACGCGCACCGATGGCACGCACTGTTTCCTGAATGTGTGACAGAGGTTACTGCCTCCCCGACCGAGGGAGGTGTGCCACCGGGTGGCAGGATCGCGAGAATGCCTGAGGAGAGCTTCACCGTCCTGGTGCCGGCCAAGCCGCCGGCCTGGGCGAAGTCCCGGCTCGCCGGCCTGGAGAGCACTCGCCGGGCCGCACTCGCCGAGGCGTTCGTCCACGACACGGTGGCGGCCGCGCTGGCCTGCCCGGAGGTGACCGGGGTGCTCGCCGTCACCGACGACCACCTGCTGGCCCGGACGCTGCGCGAGGCCGGCTGCGCGGTGGTGCCGGACGCCGTGACCGACGACCTCAACGCCACGTTGCGACAGGCGGCGGCCGAGGCCGCCCGGCGCTGGCCCGGGACGCGCCCGGTCGCCCTCTGCGCCGACCTGCCGGCGCTGCGCCCCGAGGACCTGGCCCAGGTGCTGGGGCTGGTGCTCCGGCAGGCGGGCGACCTCCCGGCGTTCGTCCCCGACGCCGCCGGCACCGGCACCACCCTCTACACGGCCCCCCAGGCCCACTTCGCCCCCCGCTTCGGTCCGGGGTCGGCGGCCGCGCACCAGGCGCTCGGGGCGCTGCGTCTCGACGACGCGCCGCTGCGGGTCCGCCTGGACGTGGACGAACCGGACGACCTCGCCCGGGCGCTGGACCTGGGGGCCGGGCCCCGCACCCGCGCACTGGCCGGCGACCCTCCGGACGGACCCCCGAGCTCCTAGGCACGGGCGTCCGGGACGCACAGGACCCGCCCGGCGTGCCGGACGGGTCCTGTGCCTGGAGGTCGGGGGCGTCAGCTCTTCTTGGCCGCCTTCTTGGCCGGCGCCTTCTTGGCGGTGCTGGCGCTCGCCGACTTCTTGGCCGGCGCCGTCGCGGTGGTGGCCTTCTTGGTCGTGGTCTTCTTCGCGGTGGTCTTCTTGGCCGCCGCGGTGGCGGTGGTCTTCTTCGCCGTGGTCTTCTTGGCCGCCGCGCTGGCGGTGGTCTTCTTCGCCGCCGTGGTGCTGGCACTGCTCTTCTTGGCCGCGGTGGTGCCGGTCTTCTTGGCCGCCGTCTTGGCCGGAGCCGTCTTGGCGGTCGACTTCCTGGCGGTCGTCTTGGCGGGGGCGGACTTGGCGGTCGTCTTCTTCACGCCGGTGGCCTTCGGCGTGGCCGGGGCGGCCTTCTTGGCGGCCGAGCCGGCGAGCGAGGCCGCCTTCTTGGCCGGGGCGGTGGCCGTGGCGACCGTGAGCTTGGGCAGCTTCTTGGCGCCCGAGACGATGTTCTTCAGGTCCTGGCCGGCCTTGAACGCCGGCACCGAGGTCTTCTTCGACTTCATCCGCTCACCCGTCTGGGGGTTGCGGACCCACCGGGCGTTGCGGACGCGCTTCTCGAAGGAGCCGAAACCCGTGATCGCGACCTTCTCGCCCCGGGCGACCTCCCGGGTGATGGTGTCCAGGACGGACTCGAGCGCGTGGGCCGCGGCCTTGCGGTTCCCTTCGAAACGCACTGCCAGCGTGTCGATGAGCTGTGACTTGTTCACTAGCTTCCCTTCCAACGAACTCTGCGGCCGAGCCCGTGCTCGACTTCTGACGCCACGCTAAGTATTTGTGGCGGGCGCCACAATCACCGCAGGCGTGTTGGAGAGAAGTTTTCCCTTACAGGGTGGCGGGTTTCCAGCTCGGCCGGGTCTGCTCGAAGGCGGTGATGTCGCTCTCGTGGCTCAGGGTGATGCCCACGTCGTCGAGCCCCTCGAGGAGTCGCCAGCGGGTGTAGTCGTCGATGTCGAAGCTGTCGACGATGGCGTCCTCGCCCTCGCCGGCCCGCACCGTGCGGGAGACGAGGTCGACCGTCACGGTCGCGCCGGGGTTGGTCTCGAGGTGGTCCCAGAGCCGCTGGACGAGCTCCTCGTCGACCTGGGCGGTCAGCAACCCGGCCTTGCCCGAGTTGCCGCGGAAGATGTCGGCGAAGCGGGAGGAGAGCACCACCTTGAAGCCGTAGTTCTGCAGCGCCCAGACGGCGTGCTCGCGCGAGGAGCCGGTGCCGAAGTCGGGGCCGGCGACCAGGACGGAGCCGCCCGCGTAGGCAGGCTGGTTGAGGACGAACTCCGGGTCGTTGCGCCAGCCGGCGAAGAGCCCGTCCTCGAAGCCGCTGCGGGTCACGCGCTTGAGGTAGACGGCCGGGATGATCTGGTCGGTGTCGACGTTGGTCCGGCGCAGCGGGACGCCGATGCCCGTGTGGGTGGTGAACTGCTCCATGTCAGCGCTCCTTGCTGGCGGAGCCGACCAGCTCCAGGTCGGCCGGGGAGGACAGGGTGCCGCGGACCGCGGTGGCGGCCGCGACGGGCACCGAGACCAGGTGCGTACGACCGCCCTTGCCCTGGCGCCCCTCGAAGTTGCGGTTGGACGTCGAGGCGCTGCGCTCCTGCGGAGCGAGCTGGTCGGGGTTCATGCCCAGGCACATCGAGCACCCGGCGCCCCGCCACTCGGCGCCTGCGGCGATGAAGACCTGGTCCAGGCCCTCGGCCTCGGCCTCGAGGCGGACGCGCGCGGAGCCGGGCACCACGAGCATCCGGGTGCCCTCGGCCACGGTGTGGCCCTCGAGGATGGAGGCGGCCAGACGCAGGTCCTCGAGCCGGCCGTTGGTGCAGGAGCCCACGAAGACGGTGTCGACCTTGACCTCGCGCATCGGGGTGCCGGCCTCGAGACCCATGTAGTCCAGTGCCCGCTGGGTGGTGAGCCGGTCGCCCTCGTCCTGGTAGTCCTCGGGGCTCGGGACGTTGCCGCCCAGCGGCACGCCCTGGCCGGGGTTGGTGCCCCAGGTGACGAACGGCGTCATCGTCGAGGCGTCCAGCACGATCTCCTCGTCGAAGACCGCGTCGTCGTCGGTGACCAGGGTGCGCCAGTGCGCGACGGCCGCGTCCCAGTCGGCACCCTTGGGCGCCTCCGGCTTGCCCTGGATGTAGTCGAAGGTGGTCTGGTCGGGAGCGATCATCCCCGCCTTGGCGCCCCACTCGATCGACATGTTGCAGACCGTCATGCGGCCCTCCATCGAGAGCTCCTCGATGGCCTGTCCGCGGTACTCCACGATGTAGCCCTGTCCCCCGCCGGTACCGGTGTGGGAGATCAGCGTGAGGACCAGGTCCTTGGCGGTGACGCCCGCCGGGAGGCTGCCGTTGACGGTGACCGCCATCGTCTTGGGCCTGGCCTGCATCAGCGTCTGGGTGGCCAGCACGTGCTCGACCTCGGAGGTGCCGATGCCGAAGGCGATCGCCCCGAAGGCACCGTGCGTGGAGGTGTGGCTGTCGCCGCACACGATCGTCATCCCCGGCTGGGTGAGGCCCAGCTGGGGGCCGACCACGTGGACGATCCCCTGCTCGACGTCGCCGAGCGGGTGGAGCCGGACGCCGAACTCGGCGGCGTTCTTGCGCAGCGTGTCGACCTGGACCCGGCTCACCGGGTCGGCGATCGGCTTGTCCCAGTCCAGCGTCGGGACGTTGTGGTCCTCGGTGGCCAGGGTGAGGTCGGGGCGCCGCACCGGGCGCCCGGCGAGCCGCAGGCCGTCGAACGCCTGGGGGCTGGTCACCTCGTGGATGAGGTGGAGGTCGATGTAGAGCAGGTCCGGCTCACCCTCGGCACTCCGGACGACGTGCTCGTCCCACACCTTCTCGGCCAGGGTCTTGCCCATGGACCTGCTCCTCTCTGTCAGGGTAGGCCTGGAGGGGCATACCCGATCTGGGTCATGTCGCGACGTTACTCTTGCATCCCAACTTCTGAGACGGCAATATTGCCATATGGACAACTCAAGCGGGGTCGGAGTCCTCGACAAGGCTGCTCTCGTGCTCGCCGCCCTGGAAGCAGGTCCCGCCACCTTGGCGGGCCTGGTCGCCGGCACCGGCCTGGCCCGGCCGACCGCCCACCGTCTCGCCGTGGCGCTCGAGCACCACCGCCTCGTGGCGCGCGACATGCAGGGTCGCTTCGTGCTCGGCCCCCGGCTGGCCGAGCTGTCGGCGGCCGCCGGCGAGGACCGGCTGCTCGCCGCCGCCGGCCCGGTGCTGGCCCGCCTCCGCGACATCACCGGCGAGTCGGCCCAGCTCTGGCGTCGCCAGGGAGAGCACCGGGTGTGCGTGGCCGCCGCGGAGCGGCCCAGCGGCCTGCGCGACACCATTCCCGTCGGCTCCCAGCTCACGATGCGCGCCGGCTCCGCCGCCCAGGTGCTGCTGGCCTGGGAGGACCCGGAGCGCATGCACCGGGGCCTGCAGAACGCGGCCTACTCGGCCACCGCACTCTCGGGCATCCGCCGCCGGGGCTGGGCCCAGAGCGTCGGCGAGCGCGAGCAGGGCGTCGCCTCTGTCTCGGCGCCGGTCCGCTCGCCCAGCGGCAAGATCAT
Organism: Nocardioides sp. Z50_6; assembly: GCF_058215755.1. NCBI lineage: Bacteria > Bacillati > Actinomycetota > Actinomycetes > Propionibacteriales > Nocardioidaceae > Nocardioides > Nocardioides sp. Z50_6. The sequence goes on from NZ_JBZAJB010000001.1 coordinate 329,085, forward strand.
CGCCGCCGTCTCGGTCTCCGGCCCCCTGGAGCGGCTCTCGCGCCAGCCCGGCCGGATGCACGCGCCCGCGGTGCTGGCGGCCGCCGAGCGGCTCTCGGAGTCGCTGCGCCGCGCCGCAGCGGAGTGAACGCGGCCGGCGCGGCACCCGCTCAGAAGAGCGCCTCGACCTCCACCCCGAGCAGGATCCGCTTGCGCTCCAGCCCACCGGCGTAGCCGGTCAGCGAGCCGTCGGCGCCGATCACCCGATGGCACGGGATGACGACCGGGATCGGGTTGCGGCCGTTGGCCAGGCCCACCGCCCGGGAGGCGGCGTTGGTATGACCGAGCCGCACCGCGATCTGGCCGTAGGAGGCCGTCTCGCCGTAGCCGATGGCCCGCAGCTCCCGCCAGACCCGCTGCTGGAAGTCGCTGCCGGCCGGCGCCAGCGGAAGGTCGAAGTCGGTCAGCTCGCGGTCGAAGTACGCGCTGAGCTGTCGCACCGCCTCGGCCAGCAACGGGTGCTCGTCCTCCCGCTCCCCCCGCGGCGCGCCGTCGCCGGGCGGCCGGAACGGAGAGAACTCGATCGCGGTGATCGCACCGTCGTGCTCGGTGATCCGCAGCTCGCCCACCGGCGAGTCCGTCAGTGTCCACATGGTCCTGCCTCCTCCTCCACCAGGGTCTGCCACAGCTGCACCTGCGCATAGGAGCGCCACGGCCGCCACGTCTCGCTGAGCTCGGACGCCCGTCCGGGGTCCTGGCCGAGGCCGCGCAGCGCCTGCCTCGTGCCGATGTCGCCGGGCAGGAACAGGTCGGGGTGGCCCAGGGCCCGCATCCCGATGTAGTCGGCCGTCCAGGGCCCGATGCCGGGCCGGGCGAGCAGCGCCTCACGCACCTCTTCGCGGTCGGTCCCCCGGTCCAGGCGGACCTCACCCGCGGCCAGCGCCCGGCACAGGCCCACCAGGGCTGCCCCGCGGGACTTCGGCATCCGCAGCGTCGTCGGGTCCGCCGCGGCGACGGCCTGAGCGGTGGGGAAGAGCCGGGTCAGGCCCGGGACGGTGGTGGCGACCTCCTGCCCCAGCTCCAGGCTCAGCCGCGAGGCGAGGGTCCGGGCGCCGGCCACGCTCACCTGCTGACCCAGGACGGCACGGACGGCGACCTCGTGGCCGTCTACGTGACCGGGGACCCGCAGCCCCGGGTGACGCCCGCCCACCGGACCCAGCACCGGGTCGCCGGAGAACGCCTCCGCGACGGCCGTCGGGTCGCAGTCGGCGTCGAGCAGCCGGCGCACCCGCTCGACGGCGGCGCCGGTGTCGCGGAGGTCGGTGAGGATGAAGTCGGCCGGCACGAAGGCGGTGCCGGGATCCCGCAGGTCGGCCAGCTCCAGCGACACCCAGCCGTGGCCGTGCGGCAGGCGCAGCGTGCGGGCGTACGTCGTGGCGTCCACCACCTCGACGCCCGCCACCGCCCGCCGCTCCAGGAAGGCCAGCAGCGCGGAACCGGCGAAGGGGGTGCGGACAGCCAGCCGCAGCGACAGGCCCCCCGGCGCAGCCCCCGCCTCCGCCGGCCGGCGCCGCAGCTGCGAGGGGGTCGCGGCGTAGACCTCGCGGACCGTCTCGTTGAACTGCCGGACGCTGGTGAAGCCGGCGGCGAACGCCACGTCGGCCAGGCCCAAGACGGTGCTCTCGATGAGGATCCGGGCGGTCTGGGCCCGTCGGGCCCGGGCCAGGGCCAGCGGCCCCGCCCCGAGCTGGGAGACCAGGACCCGGCCCAGGTGGCGGGGCGAGTAGCCCAGCCGGGTGGCGAGCCCCGTCACCCCGTCGCGGTCGACGACGCCGTCGGCGATCAGCCGCATCGCCCGGCCCGCCACGTCGGCGGCCGCGTCCCACTCCGGGGAGCCGGGGGTGGCGTCGGGGACGCAGCGCTTGCAGGCCCGGTAGCCCGCGGCCTGGGCGGCGGCCGCCGTGGGGTGGAAGGCGACGTTGCCCGCTGCCGGGGTTCTCGCCGGACAGGAGGGCCGGCAGTAGATCCCGGTGGTGCGGACCGCGGTGTAGAAGACCCCGTCGAAGCGCCGGTCCCGGCTGCGGACCGCGCGGTAGCAGGACTCGGGGTCCAGCACCCCCGGGTTCCCACCCGTCGCCCGGGCCGCCCCGGCCGCGGTCGTCGTCCTCGTCATGGCTCCATCCTGCCCCGGCGGGCGGCGCGGAGTCTGGCGGATATCGGACACGGCGGCGGGCCCGCCGCGCGACGGCCGGCTACTGCTCGGCCGCCGGCCCGGAGGACGTCAGGTGGAGCGCCATGAAGACGTTGTCGACCCACTCCCCCTCGAGCCGGAACTCCGCGCGCAGCACCCCTTCGACCTCGAACCCGCACGACTCGTACAGGCGCCTCGCGGGGGCGTTGGACGACAGCACCCGCAGCGACAGCTTGCGGGCGCCGCGACGGCCCGCCTCGTCGATCGCGGCGGCCAGGAGGAGCCTCCCCGCACCCCGCCCCTGGTGCCCCGGCTCGACGGCGAGGCCGTTGACCAGGAGCACGTGGGCGTGCGAGGGCGCCGTGCTGTGCTGCTTGAGCAGCAGGTAGCCGCACACGGTGCCCGCCTCGGTGGCGACCAGCACGTCGGAGGGGTCGAGACCGTCGTGCAGGAACGGCGTCCCGGCATCGGGGCGCGGCATCGGGGAGACGGCCGGGCTCCAGGTGAGCAGGTCGATCTCACCCAACCTGGCCGCGTCCTCGGCACGCGCCGTCCTGATCTCGAGCACGTCGGGAAGTCTGCCACCCACCCCCGTGCCACCCCCGTGCCAACGCCGCCGCAGGCGTCCGCCAGGCCCGGAGCAGGGCCCGCAGGGGTGACCTGGGGTGGGAACGCCGAAGGGGCCCCGGGCAGCATCTCTGCTGTCCGAGGCCCCTTCGAATGCTGTACCCCCGACCGGATTCGAACCGGCGCTACCGCCGTGAGAGGGCGGCGTGCTAGGCCGCTACACAACGGGGGCTTGCACGTGTGTCACCGGCGATGTTCTGCCGGTAACGGTGAGAAACCTTAGTCGAACTGCTGCTTCTCACCAAATCCCGGTGGAGCTGGGATTTCGCTGGGATACAAGGACTCGAACCTTGACTAACTGAACCAGAATCAGTCGTGCTGCCAATTACACCATATCCCAATGCTCGGGCACCGTGAGGCGCCTCAGACCCCCGGGGGAGCCGAGCCAGAACGATACACGGGCCTCTCCTGCGCGGCCAAAACGCCCCCGTCCACGGTGTTCGCCAGGCCCATCCGGCGGGCCACCCACCAGGCGAGGGCGAGGTAGACCAGGGACTGCGTCAGCGTGCCAGGAAGGCTCCACCAGCTCCCGCCGGTGGGGTTGAGCGCCTCCCCGAGATCGGCGAAGGCCAGCGCCAGCCCGAAGGCGACGAAGTTGTTGAGCACGTGCATCGCGATCGCGGCCTCGAGCCCCCCGGTCGCGATCACCAGGACGCCGGCCACCACCCCGAAGGCGAACCTGTCGACGAAGACCGGGAGGTCCTGGGCTCCGTGGGCCAGGCCGAAGAGGAACGCCGGCACCAGCACCGCCAGCACCCGGGCGGCCACCACACCTCCGACCATCCCGCCGATCGCCTGGGTGAGGTAGCCGCGGAAGAGGTACTCCTCCCCCGCCGCCTGCCACGGGGTCAGCAGCAGCACGACGAGGAGGAAGTCGCGGGTGGTGGAGGTGAACGCGTTGACCTCCACCGCGACGGGCTCGCCGGCCCCCTGGGGCACCATCGCGGAGACGACGAGGGTGGCGAAGAGGGCTACCACCGAGAGCCCGAGGCACGCCGCGAAGTAGCGCCACCGCATCCGCGGGCCCACCGAGGTGACCCAGCGCAGCGGCAGCTTGTGGAGGAGCCTGCTGACGGCCCACACCAGCCCGATGGCGCTGGCCAGCACGACGTTGAGGAAGGCCAGCGTCGAGGGTGAGGGGTCCCCGGTGTCGAGCAGCCGCTCGAGCGACTCCACGAGCGGCTCCCCGGCGACCACGAAGCCGGCGGCGAAGGCGAGCTGCCAGAACAGCGGCGCCAGCACGAACGCGCCGAGCAGCACCAGCACGGTGCCGAGCACGGGGCGCCAGGCGCCGCGGGGCCCCGCCCGGTGGAGCTGGTGGTAGCCCAGCCGGGCGGGGACCTGCCCGGCGGTCACGAGCCGGAGAGCGCGTCCCGGAGTCGCGAGATGCTCCGCTCGCGACCCAGCAGCTCCATCGACTCGAACAGCGGGGGCGAGACCTTGCGACCGCTGATCGCGATGCGCACCGGGCCGAAGGCCAGCCGCGGCTTGAGGCCACGCTCCTCCACCAGCGCGGTCCGCAGGGCCTGCTCGATCTCGGCCGTCGACCAGGTGGGCAGATCCACGAGGGCGTCGTGGGCCGCCCGGACGACCTCCTGGGCGGCCTCGTCGAGCGCCTCGGTCCGGGTGAACTCCGCCTCCGGCACGAAGAGGAAGGACAGCATCGGGGCAGCCTCGGTGAGCTTGTTCATCCGCTCGGCCACCAGCGGCATCGCCAGCTCCAGCATCTCGGCGTCCGCGTCGCTGACCGGGTCGCCCAGCACGCCGGCGTCCTTGAGGAACGGGATCACCCGGTGGGTCAGGTCGTCGAGCGGCAGCATCCGCATGTGGTCGGCGTTGATCGCCTCCGCCTTCTTGAGGTCGAAGCGCGCGGGATTGGGGTTGACGTCGGAGAGCTCGAACTTCTCGACCATCTCCTCGAGGGTGAAGACGTCGCGGTCCGGGGCGATCGCCCAGCCCAGCAGGGCCAGGTAGTTGAGCAGCCCCTCGGGAAGGAAGCCCTGCTCGCGGTACAGAGCCATGTGGGACTCGGGGTCGCGCTTGGAGAGCTTCTTGTTGCCCTCCCCCATCACGTAGGGAAGGTGCCCGAACCGCGGGGTCCACTTCGCCACGCCGATGGCCTGGAGGGCGTCGAAGAGGGCGATCTGGCGCGGCGTGCTGGAGAGCAGGTCCTCCCCGCGCAGCACGTGGGTGATCTCCATCAGGGCGTCGTCGACCGGGGCGACCAGGGTGTAGAGCGGGTCGCCGTTGGCGCGGCAGAGCGCGAAGTCGGGGACGAACTCGGTCTGGAAGGTGATCCGGCCGCGCACCAGGTCGTCGAAGCCGATCTCGCCCTCGGGCATCCGGAACCGCACCACGGGGTCACGACCCTCGGCACGGAAGGCCGCCACCTGCTCGTCGCTGAGGTCGCGGCAGAAGCCGTCGTAGCCCATCACCTTCGAGCCGGCCGCCTTGCGCCGGGCGGTCGGCTCGTCGCCGGTGCAGTAGCAGTCGTAGGTGTAGCGGCTCTCCTTGAGGCGGGCGAGCACGTCGGTGTAGAGGTCGCCGCGCTCGGACTGCCGGTAGGGGCCGAAGGGACCGCCCTTGAGGGGGCCCTCGTCCCAGTCGAGCCCCAGCCACTGCAGCAGGTCGACCATGGACTCGTAGGACTCGACTGTGTTGCGCTCCTTGTCGGTGTCCTCCACGCGGAAGACCAAGGTGCCACCGTGGTGCCGGGCGAAGGCCCAGTTGAAGAGGGCGGTGCGGGCCAGCCCGACGTGCGGGCTTCCCGTCGGGCTGGGTGCGATCCGGACCCGTACCGGCCGGTCGGGGGTGCTGGGGGTGCTCAACGCTGGGCCACCTTGTTCGTGAGGGTTCCGATGCCGGCGATCGAGACCTCGACCTCGTCGCCGACCTGCATGGGACCGACGCCCGCGGGGGTGCCGGTGAGGATGACGTCTCCGGGCAGCAGCGTCATCACGCTGGAGACGTGAGCGACGAGCGTGGGGATGTCGAAGATCAGGTCGGCGGTGGAGCCGTCCTGGACGAGGTCGCCGTTGAGGTGGGTCTGGAGCCGCACCCCGTCGGCGAAGGTCTGGGGGTCCAGGTCGGTCTCGATCCAGGGCCCCAGCGGGCAGAAGGAGTCGAACCCCTTGGCCCGGGTGAACTGGCCGTCGCGACGCTGCAGGTCGCGCGCGGTGACGTCGTTGCCGACGGTGTAGCCGTAGATGACGTCGGTCGCCTGCTCGGGCGGGACGTCGCGGCACAGGCGGCCGATCACCACCGCCAGCTCGCCCTCGTAGTGCAGGTCGGAGGTCTGCGGCGGGTAGAAGACCGGATCGCCAGGGCCGACGACGCTGGTGTTGGGCTTGATGAACATCAGCGGCTCCGCGGGTACGTCGTTGCCCAGCTCCGCGGCGTGGTCGGCGTAGTTGCGGCCGATGCCCACCACCTTGCTGCGCGGCAGCACCGGGGCGAGCAGCCGGACGTCGGCCAGCTTGTGCTCGACCTGGAGCAGCTTCATCCCGACATAGAGAGGGTCGCCGGCCAGGGCCACGACCACGCTCTCCTCGTCGGGCTGGCCGAACTCGTCGACCCCGCCCGTCACGACGCCGTACATCGGCTCTTCCCCGGTGGTGAATCTGGCGATACGCACCCCCTGAGCCTATCCGCCTACCCTGGGCGCGTGCCTACGGCTCTCTCCCCCCGCGTGCTCGACGAAGCCACCTGGCGCCGCGCGGCGCACGAGCACGCCGCGCGCGTCGAGCCCTACGTGGCCGACCACCTGGCCCGTCGCGGCTCGGGGGTCCGCCACCCGGTCCACGACTTCCTCTTCACCTACTACTCCCAGCGTCCCGCGCAGCTGCGCCGCTGGCACCCGGGCTTCGGCTTCGCGCTGGCCGGTGCCGAGGAGTACGCCACGCTCAAGGGCTACGAGCCGCACCGCGACGCCGCCACGGGGAGCGCCGCCACGGTGGCCCCGGCACACGTCGCCTCTCAGCGGCCTCTGCTCGAGGCGCTGCGCCGCCTGCTGGCGGCGACCACGCGACGGCCGGCCTCCTTCGGCTGCTTCGGCCTGCACGAGTGGGCGATGGTCTACCGGCTGGCCGAGGACGAGACCCGCCACGCGGACTGGCCGCTGCGCCTGGGGCCCGCGGGCACCGACGAGGTGGTGGAGTCCCACCGGGTCGCCTGCTCGCACTTCGACGCCTACCGCTTCTTCACCGCGCCCGCCCGTCCGCTCAACACCCTGAGCCCCGGGCGCGACGACCGGAGCGACTTCGAGCAGCCGGGCTGCCTGCACGCCACCATGGATCTCTACAAGCACGCCTTCCGGCTCACCCCGATGGTCTCCTCGGACCTGGTCGCCGACTGCTTCGAACTGGCCCGCGAGGTCCGGATCCTCGACATGCGCGCCGCGCCCTACGACCTGACCGGCCTCGAGGTCGACGGCGAGCCGTTCGTCCCGGTCCGGGTGGAGACCAGCGCCGGCAAGCAGGAGTACGCCGCCGCCCAGCGCGGGTTCGCCGAGCGGGCCGCGCCGCTGCGGGCCCGGCTCCTCGAGGAGTGCGAGCGACTGCTGGCCGTGGCCCGGGCCGCCGGGTGAGCACCTACCCCGGCCACAGCGTCCTGCAGGTCCCCGTCCCGGCCCTGGAGGCCTGGGTGCGGGAGCGGACTGCCCACTACGACCCGGCCTACCTCAGCGAGGACCCCCGCTTCGGTCACGCCCACGTGACCGCGCTCGGGCCCTTCCTCGACTCCCCCGGGCCCGAGGACCTGGCGGTCGTGGAGGCGATCGCGTCGGCCACCAGGCCCTTCGACTTCCGGCTGGCCCGCACCGGCACCTTCCCCAACGGGATCGTGCACCTGCTCCCGGAGCCGGCGGAGCCGTTCCGCGCCCTGACCAGCGCTCTGGCCGCGGCGTTCGGGCACTGCCCGCCGTACGGCGGCCAGTTCCCCGACCCGGTGCCGCACCTCACGTTGGACGCCCTCTCCGAGGAGGTCAGCGAGGAGTCGACCCGCCGAGCCCTGGGCCCGTTGCTGCCGGCGCACAGCCGGGCCGAGCTGCTCGACCTGGTCTGGTACGAGCAGGGGGCCTGCCGGGTGCTGCACCGGTGGCCCCTGGGCGGGGCCCGGCCGGGTCAGAACTCGTAGCCGAAGTCCTCGATCGAGGAGGCGAAGAGCCGGGCGACCTTGGCCCTGGACCGCTCGTCGTAGAACTCGCGGTAGTCGCGCGCGGGGCGGGCGGAGCCCTTGGCCCGCGGCAGGTCGGGCTCGCCCGGCAGGCCGAGCTGCTCCCAGACCTCGGCGAGGTCGTCGGCGAGCCGCTCGTAGCGCAGCACCCGGTCGACGGCGATCTCCCCGCGGATCCGGTAGATCCGCTGGTTGCCGGCGAGCTGCTCGACGGAGTCCTCGTCGACGAACTCCGAGAACGGCGGCGCCGCCCGCGCGCCGGGCCGCTCGCGGAACTTCCAGAAGTAGAGGGAGACCACCGTGTCCCAGGGGTTGCGCTCGACGGCGAAGCGGAAGTAGTCGTCCCAGGTCGCCGGGCCGACCACCTTGCGGACCATCTGGGCCGGCATGTGGTTGAAGGCCTTGCGCACCAGCGGCGGTGACTCGTAGTTCTGGGCCGGGCGCCCCCCGGCGGCCGCGCGCAGCTCCTCGTCGTCGGGGCTGATCCGGGTGATGACGTCGTCGGGCCCGCAGACCTTCGACAGGGCGATCTCGACGCTGGTGCCCGCGGTCTTGCGCGTCTTGAGGAAGACGAAGCGGTGCTGGTGCGAGACGATCACAGCCGTCACTCTAGCCAGCCGTCGACGGCCGGGCCCGACCGGTTACGGTGCGTCCATGCCGCGCCTGGAGGAGAACCGAACGTTCCGCGACGAGGACTGGTACGGCGAGGACCTGGACGGGGCGCGCTTCGTCCGGTGCACCTTCACCCGGGTCGACCTCACGGAGTCACGGATCTCGGGCGCCACCTTCGAGGAGTGCGTGTTCGGCGACTGCCGGTTCAACGCGGCGGTCCTGGTCTCCACCGCGCTGATCGCCTGCACGCTGCGCGGGTGCAACCTCTTCGACGCCACGTTCGAGGGGTGCAAGCTCTCCGGCACGTCGTTCTCCGCCTGCACGACGCGACCGATGAAGGTCACCGGCGGGCAGTGGCGGGGGGTCTCGCTGCGCGGCGCCGACCTGCGCAAGCTCGACCTCTCGGGGCTCGACCTGCGCGAGTGCGACCTGGGGATGGCCGACCTGACCGGGGCCCGGCTCCGCGGCACCGTGCTCGACGGGGCGGACCTGCGCGGCGCCAAGCTCTCCGGCACCGACCTGGTCGGCGCCTCCCTGGACCGGGTGGACCTCTCGGCGGCCGAGCTGCGCGAGACCCGCCTCGACCTCACCGGTGCGGTGCTGCTCGCCGAGCTGAACGGCGCCCTGGTGCAGCTGGACCCCTGATCCGGCGGGCGGGACCGGTCAGCCGGCGGCGCCGGCGGTGGTCAGGCGCACCCGGATCCCGTCGATGAGCAGGGCCAGCCCCGCGTCGAAGTCCGAGGTCTCGCGCGGCTCGGCCGCGATCGCCCCCACGCTGCTGGCCTGGAGCCGTGTCTGCTCCTCGGCCGTGTGCCCGAAGACGAGGTGGAGCAGGGTCCGGGTGGCGGTCGCGCGGAGCGCCTCGTCCAGACCGCTGTCGGCCAGCGCCCCGGACACGGCGGCCTCGGCCGCCCGGGCACCGAGCCCGAAGGCGTGGACGGTGGCCACCACCTCGGCCCCGTCACGCCAGGCGAGCAGCGCGTTGCGCAGCTGCCGGCAGACCGCGGCGACCCGCTCGTCCCACGGCCCCGGGCCCACCGGGCTCAGTCCGCGCGCCAGCATCTCGTCGGCCACCGCCGCCAGCAGGCTCTGCTTGTTGGCGAAGTGGTGGTAGAGCGCGCTGGGCCGGATCCCCAGCTCGGCGCCCAGCCGCCGCATCGTGAGGTCGGCCAGCCCGTACTCGTCGAGCACCTCGAGGGCTCGCGTCACGATGTCGGTGCGGCGATAGCGCATCCTGGGCCCTCTCACCTGAGACGATTCCGGCACCGGTTGACGCGGTGCTGCGCCGACCCTAACCTGAACGCCGTTCACCTGACCAGCGTTCAGTTTGTCGACGCCCTCACCGAAAGCACACCGCCCGTGAGCCTGCGCCCCCGCCGCACCGGAACCGACCTCGCCCTGGTCGCGGCCTTCGCCGCGATCATCGCCGTCTGCGCCATCATCGCCCCGATCAAGATCGGCCTCCCGGTGCCCATCACCCTGCAGACCCTGGGGGTCCTGCTGGCCGGCGCGGTGCTCGGTGCGCGGCGCGGGTTCCTGGCCGTGGTCCTCTACCTCGCCGTGGGTGCCGCGGGCCTCCCCGTCTTCTCCGGCGGCGCGGCCGGCCTCGGCGTCTTCCAGGGCCCGACGATGGGCTACCTGCTCTCCTTCCCCTTCGCCGCGGCCCTGTGCGGGTTCTTCGTCGAGCGGCTCCCCCGCCACAAGATCGCCACCTCGGTCCCGCTCGTCTTCGGGGCGGGCCTGCTCTCCAGCGCGCTGCTCATCCACACCAGCGGCATGGCCGGCCTGGTCTGGCGGCTGCCGACCAGCTGGGAGGGCGCCTGGGACATCGACCGGTTCTTCTGGCCCGGTGACGTGGTCAAGAACATCGTGATGGCCCTGATCGCCACCTCGGTCCACCGCGCCTTCCCCGACCTCCTCGGCACCCCGCGCCGCTCCCCCGAGCCGGAGCGCGAGACGATCGGGACGTGACCAGCCTCGAGCTCGACCGGGTCGTCGTCTCCGCACCCACCACCAGCGGCGACGAGGTCATCCTCAAGGAGACGACCCTGACCCTCACCGAGCGGCGGATCGCCCTCATCGGCCCCAACGGATCGGGCAAGTCGACCCTCGCCCGGCTCCTCAACGGCCTGGTGGAGCCGGCCGCGGGACGGGTGCGGGTCGACGGCCTCGACGTGGCCGAGGACGGCAAGGAGGTCCGCCGCCGGGTCGGCTTCGTCTTCACCGACCCGTCCGCCCAGCTGGTGATGCCGACCGTCGTCGAGGACGTCGCGCTGTCGCTGCGGCGCACCCACCGGGACCGGGCCGCCCGGGCGGCCGCGGCCCACTCGGTGCTCGCCCGGTTCGGCCTGGAGGAGCTGGCCGACCGCAGCGTCCACACGCTCTCCGGCGGCCAGCGCCAGCTCCTCGCGATCGCCGGCGTGCTGGCCACCGACCCGGCCGTGCTGGTCGCCGACGAGCCGACCACCCTGCTGGACCTCGCCAACAGCCGGATGATCGGCGACCTGCTGCTCGGCCTGCCGCAGCAGCTGGTGCTGGTCACCCACGACCTCGACCTGGCCGCGCGCTGCGACCGGGCGCTGGTGGTCTCCGAGGGCGAGGTCGTCTTCGACGGGGCGGCCGAGGCGGCCGTCGCCCACTACCGGGCGACGGCGTGAACCACCCCCTGCTCGACGGCTACCGCCCCGGACGCAGCGCGCTGCACCGGCTGCCCGCCGGCGCCAAGCTGCTGGGGATGATGGCCGCCAGCGTGACGGTCGTCGCGCTGCGCGGGCCGGCGAGCGGAGTCGCCGCACTCGGCCTCTCGCTCTGCCTGGTCGTCTGGTCCGGGCTGGGGCTGCGCGGCACGCTGCGCGCCCTGCGGTCGCTGCTGCTGCTCGGGCTGCTGCTCGGGCTCTACCACCTGCTCCAGCGCAACTGGGCACTGGCGGCCGAGCAGGTCACCGACCTGGTCGCGCTGATCCTGCTCGCCACCGTGGTCACCGCCACCACACCGGTCGACGCCATGCTGGACGCGATCGTCCGGGGCCTGGGCCTGCTGCGCCGGGTGGGCGTGGTCCCCGAGCGGGTGGCGCTGGCCTTCAGCCTCGTGCTGCGGTCCGTCCCGCTGACGCTGGCGATCGCCCAGGAGACCGTCGATGCCGCCCGCGCCCGGGGGCTGGGCCGCGACCCCCGCGCGCTGCTCACGCCGATGGTGATCCGCACCGTGGCCCACGCCCGGCAGACCGGCGAGGCGCTGCACGCGCGCGGTCTGGGCGACGACTGAGCCGACTATCCTCACCGGCGTGATCGTCTCCCACCGGCAGCGTCTCCTCTTCGTGCACGTGCAGAAGACCGGAGGGCTCTCCACCGACACCCTGCTGGAGTCGCTGCTGCCCGACGCCGAGCGCGTCCAGGGGCTGCCGGGGACCCGGCACGCCAAGCTGCGCGCGGCCCTGCGCGAGCACCCGGAGTACGCCGACTACTTCGTCTTCGGCTTCGTCCGCAACCCGTGGGCCCGGCTGCTCTCGTGGCACGCCATGGTGCTGCGGCGCAACGCCTCCGCCGCCGAGGGCAACGACTTCGTCGCCCACCGGCTGGAGGCCAACAACTTCTGGCGCAAGGTCGGCGAGGAGTACGCCGACTTCGAGGCCTTCGTGCTCCGTGGCACCCGCGAGATCCCCCGCCTCGGCACCCCCCAGCTCGACTGGCTGCGGGCTCCTGGCCGGGAGGCGGACTTCATCGGGCGGACCGAGTCGTTCGCCGACGACCTCACCACCGCCCTGGAGCGGGCCGGGGTGCGGGTGCCCACCGGAGCGATTGAACGGCGCAACGCCGGCCCGCCGACCGACTACCGCGGTGCCTACAGCGCCGAGATGCGGGACCGGGTCGCCGAGGCCTTCGCCGACGACATCGAGGCCTTCGGCTACCGGTTCTGACCCGTGTCTCCCGGCGGAGCGCCCGCTTACACGCCCGCGCGGCACTCACCAACCGGGCGGCCGGCGGTGCGCCCACGGCGCGGCCGCCTCGATCTGCGCGGAGACCGAGAGCAGCAGCTCCTCCTGGGCGGGGCGGGCGGCCAGCATCACCCCCACCGGGAGCCCCTCGGGGGTCCAGTGCAGGGGTAACGAGACCGCGGGCATGCCGGTGACGTTCCAGACCGAGGTCCAGGGGGTGAAGCGCATCTGGTTCTCGAAGTCCGCGGCAGGGTCTGCGTCGTCGCGCAGGGCGCCGACCGGCAGGGGCGGCGCGGCCAGCGTGGGGGTCAGCACCAGGTCGTAGGGGGCGAGCGCCGAGAGCGCGCCGGCGGCGAGCCGCCGCAGCTCGCCGATGGCCAGCCCGAACTCCGGGCCGCTCACCTCGTGCCCACGCGCCGACAGCCACCGGGTCAGGGGACGCAGCAGATGCTCGCGACCCGGCGCCGGGGAGAGCGCGGTCAGCACCGACCAGCAGGTCTCGAAGACCGGCACCGCCTCGCGCGGCAGCGGTACCTCGATGTCCTCCACCTGGTGGCCCAGCGACTCCAGGAGTGCGGAGGCGTCCTCCCAGGCGGTGACGCACTCCGGGTCCACGACGGTCTCGGTGAGCACGGGCGCCACGAACCTCGCCACCCGCAGCCTGCCCGGCTCGCGGTCGCACGCCGCCAGGAAGGAGGTGGACGGCTCGGGCGCCCAGGACGGGTCGCCCGTCCGCGGGCCGGCGAGGACGTCCAGCAGGGCCGCCGCGTCCCGCACGTCACGGGCGATCGGACCGGCGGTGGCCAGGCCCACCGGGTCGCCGTACCCCGGCCCGCCGCTGATCCGTCCGCGGGACGGCTTGACCCCGACGAGCCCGCAGCACGAGGCGGGGATGCGGATGGAGCCTCCACCGTCCGAGCCGGGCGCCACCGGGACGAGGCCGGCAGCCACCGCGGCCGCCGCTCCCCCCGACGACCCTCCCGCCATCCGGGTGCGGTCCCACGGCGTGACGGCCGGCGGCAGTCCCTCGGGCTCGGTGTAGCAAGGGGACCCGAACTCGGGGGTGCTGGTCTTGCCCAGCCAGACCATCCCGGCGGCCTCGACCGACTCCACCAGGTAGTCGGAGGTCTCGGGCACGTGGTCGGCGTACGCCGCGGAGCCGAAGGTGGTGCGCACGCCCGTGGTCGGATGCAGGTCCTTGATGGCGGTGGGGACGCCGTGCAGGGGCGAGGCGCCCTCGCGCGGCAGCGCCGCGGCCCGCTCGCGGGCCAGCCCCGGGACCAGGGTGACGAACGCGCCGACGTCGTCGGTGCGGGCCAGGTAGTGCTCGACCAGCTCGAGGGGAGAGACCTCCCCGCGGCGGACGGCGGCACCCTGGGCCAGCGCGGTCAGCTCGTGGAGCTCAGCCAACGGACCGACCCGACGTGTCCGTCCCCGGGGTCCTGCGTCCCCGGCGGCCCAGCACGAAGGCGAGACCCACCAGAGCCACCAGCGCCACCGCCCCCACGACCCACCAGAGCACCGTCCCGGAGTCGCCGTCCTCGGCCGCGGCGTCGTCCTCCCGCACGGGGTCCGCCCCCGCGGTCTCCTCGGTCGGCTCGTCGGTCGGCTCGCCCTCCTCGGCCGCCGGGCCCTCGACCTCGCCCTCGAACTGGGGCTCGCCCTCGACCTCCCCCACCAGCTCGGCACGCAGGCGCACGGGGGCGGCGAACCCGTTCGCCTCCTCGGAGCTCTCGCGTCCCAGGCCCAGTGCCACGTACTGGTAGCCGTCCTGGACCACGGTCCGCACGTTGGGGTGTGGCGACTCCACGTTCCGCACCCGCACCGGCGGCACGACCGCGGTGACGACAGTCGGCTGCTCGCCGTTGTAGAACCCTTGGGCGGTGATGCCCCGGTCGGAGTCCCAGACCCGGCTCTGCGCCTGGCCGAGGGCGGAGTAGGAGAGCATCTCCACGTGCGGGCCCTGGGCGCCCAGCAGGCTCGCGGCCCTCGGGTCGGTGCCGAGGCGCGCGCTGACCCGCAGCGCCTGGCCGTAGCCGGTGCGCACCTTGTAGACCAGCACCTCGGAGGGACGCACGGTGTCGGTGTAGGTCGTGCCGGGCTGCAGCTCCGGCGCGTCGTCGAAGGAGACCCCGCCGATCACCGGCTCCGCGGGTCCCGACGTGGGGATCTCGACCTTGCCGACCCAGTCCCCGTCGGACTCGACGTGCCCCGGCAGCGTCCCGGTGTCGGCGATCGGCGGGTGGTTGCTGACCTGGAGGCGATAGTCGGAGACCCCCGCCTCGCTGACGACGGTGGCCAACAGCTGGTCGTCGCTGTCGCAGCCGTCGGCGAAACGGGGAGGGCCGAACTGGTTGAATGCCGCCGCCGTCGAGACCAGCGGGGTCATCCCCAGGATCTGGAACGACTGGGCGAAGCCCCGCGAGCAGGCCTCGCCGTCCACGGTGGTGAGCTGGACGTGCACCACGGTGTGCCAGCTCTCCTCCCCCTTCGGCGGACGCACCAGCGCCGAGACCGAGACCCCGCCCCCTGCCGGGTTGTCCACCAGGTAGTAGCGCGCGGCCTCGTCGGGCAGGGAGGTGTCGAGGTAGGCACCGGGCTCGAGGGGCAGCGCGGTCTCCGCCGTGGTCCCGCCCTCGATCCGCTCGCCGTTCAGCTGGAAGCCGCGCAGCTCGCGCACGCTGACCTTGACCAGGCTGCTGGCGAGGTCCTCGGCGGAGGACGCGTCGTAGTAGTCGCCGTTGCCGGCGCGGGCGATGCAGCGCAGCGCCTCGCGGGCCTTGCCGGAGACGTCGAGACCGACCACGTTGATCGTCAGGTCGATCCCGCTCTCGGCGAGCTGGGCGGCGACCTTGCAGGGGTCCGGCTGGCACGTCGGCTCCCCGTCGGAGAGCAGCACGATGGTGCGCGACCCCTCCGCCCCCGACGCGAGGTCCTTGCCCGCCTCGCGCAGCGCGTGGCCGATGGGCGTCTCCCCGTAGGGCTCGTAGGCCGCCACCGCGTCGGTCAGGGCCTGGCGGTCCAGCGGACCGACGGGCACGACGGCCTGGGTGTCGGTGCAGGCGCCCGGCTCGCTGCGGTCGAAGACCTTCGCGCCGAAGACGCGGATCCCGACCTCGGCGTCGTCGGGGAGCTCCTCGACCACGCGGCCCAGCGCGTCCTTCGCCGCCTGGATCTTGGTGCCGCCACCCGCGGCAGGCCCCGCCATCGACCCCGAGGAGTCCAGCACCAGCACCAGCCAGCCCGGGCCCTCCTCGGTCGAGGCGGTCGACTCGGTCGACTCGGGCTCCTCGCCGGCGCGGGCCGGTGCCGTCGGGCCTAGCAGGACGACGCCGAGCAGGCTGGCGAGCACGGAGACGAGGAGGAGCGGCAGCAGCCGCGGGAGCATCTGGCGAGGGCGCATGGGCCCCATGCTTCCCACTCGGCGGCGTCTCAACCCTGTCAGCTTTGCGCGCCTTGCCCGGCTCACGCCACGTGGTGGCGGCGCAGGCCGTAGGTGAGCCCGTCGACCAGCGCCTCCCAGGAGGCCTCGACGACGTTGTGGCCTACCCCGACGGTCACCCACGAGGAGGCTCCGTCCGAGGTCTCGATCAGCACCCGGGTCACCGCGTCGGTGCCGTGGCCGGCGTCGAGGATGCGCACCTTGTAGTCGATGAGCTCGAACTTCGCGACCTCCGGGTAGGCCTGGGAGATCGCCTGCCGCAGGGCGGCGTCGAGGGCGTTGACCGGGCCGTTCCCCTCCCCGGCCACGACGTAGCGCACCCCGGAGGAGACCAGCTTGACCGTGGCCTCGGAGACCGCCTCCTCGCCCGCGGAGGCCGTCTCGGTGATCACCCGCCACGACTCGACGTCGAAGTAGGAGGGCCGCCGGCCCTCCACCTCCTCGACCAGCAGCAGCTCGAAGGAGGCGTCGGCGGCCTCGAAGGTGTAGCCCCGGCCCTCCATCTCCTTGACCCGGTCGGTGACCCGGGCGATCACCGCGCGGTCCCCCTCGGAGTCGCCGAGGTCGAAGCCCAGCTCGCGGCTCTTGAGCTGGATCGAGGCGCGGCCGGCCATGTCGGAGACCAGCAGGCGCATGTCGTTGCCGACCGCCAGCGGGTCGAGGTGCTGGTAGAGGTCGGGGTCGACCTTGATCGCCGATGCGTGGAGACCTGCCTTGTGGGCGAAGGCCGACGTGCCGACGTAGGGCTGTCGGCTGGCGGGCGGGAAGTTGGTCACCTCGGCCACCGCGTGGGCGATCCGGGTCGCCTCGCGCAGCAGGCCCGCGGGGAGCACCCGGCGGTCCAGCTTGAGCTCGAGGTTGGCGACCACCGAGATCAGGTCGGCGTTGCCCGTCCGCTCGCCGTAGCCGTTGAGCGTCCCCTGGACGTGCGTCGCGCCGGCCTCGACCGCGGCGAGCGTGTTGGCCACCGCGCAGCCGGTGTCGTTGTGGCAGTGGATGCCGACCCGGCCCCCCGTCGTCTCGAGCACGTCGTGGACCACGTCGGCGACCCACGGGGGCAGCATCCCGCCGTTGGTGTCGCACAGCGCGGCCACCTCGGCGCCCGCCTCGAAGGCGGTGCGCAGCACCTCCAGCGCGTAGGCGCGGTCGGCGCGGTAGCCGTCGAAGAAGTGCTCGGCGTCGAGGAAGACGGTGCGGCCCTCGGCGCGCAGGTGGGCGACGGTGTCGCGGACCATCGCGAGGTTCTCCGCCAGGGTGGTGCGCAGCGCCAACTCGACGTGCCGGTCGTGCGACTTGGCGACCAGGGTGACGACCGAGGCACCGGACTCGCGCAGGGCGGCGACCTGCGGGTCGTCGGCGGCCGCCACGCCCGCCCGGCGCGTCGAGCCGAAGGCGGTGAGCCTGGCGTGGCGCAGGTCCAGCTCGGCCGCCGCCCGGCGGAAGAACTCGGTGTCCTTGGGGTTGGCGCCCGGCCAGCCGCCCTCGATGAAGCCGACGCCCAGGTCGTCGAGCTGGCGGGCGATGCTCAGCTTGTCGGCGACCGAGAGGTTGAGCCCCTCCTGCTGGGCGCCGTCGCGCAGCGTGGTGTCGTAGACGTGGAACGAGCCCTGCAGGTCCATCTCGGCATCTCTCGGGTCGGGGTGAGGGAACAAAAAAACCTCCCGCGGGTGCGGAAGGTGGCGCGTCGAGATCTCCCGACGCGCTAGTGAATGATCCCCTGCTCGTGCATGGCGACATGGTGCCACGCAGCACTCGCGTGCGTCACAGCAGTCCGGAGAACGGGATCGCCCGCCAGGGGGCGTCCGAGGCCGGGTCCCAGCGCGTCCCCGCCTGGGCGAGGGAGACGAAGCCCGAGGCCACGGCCAGCACCACCGCCGCGGCGACCAGCCAGGCCACCGGACGGGCGGCGAGCGGGCGCACCACCCGACGCACCGGTCGGCGGACCCGACCACTGCCGGGCCCCCACCACAGGCCGACCACGAAGCCCGCACCCACCAGGAGCAGCGAGGTCGTCTCCCCCGCCGCGACGGCGAAGCAGAGCAGGGCCACCGCCAGCGCGATCCCCAGCGCCCATCCGGCGAGCACCAGGCTCCCCGGCAACGAGGCGAGGAGGTGGTAGGGGCTGGCCAGCGTGGTGAGCACCCCGTCGTACCACCGGCTGCCGCGGCTCAGCCGCCGGTCGCGGGCCGCCGATCCGGCCCGCGAGCCGGTGCGCAGCAACCAGACCACGCCCACCAGCACGGGGGTGGCCAGGTAGGGCGCCGAGGCCAGCGCGCCGGCCCCGGACGCTGCGAGACCGAGCAGCAGCACCGCCCCGCGCAGGCGCTCCGGGAGCCGCCGGCCCCCGTCCGCGGCCGCGGCGGGGTCCTCCTCGTCCCAGGTCCAGGCGTCCCAGGCCCCTTCGTCCCCGTCCCGGGGGTCCGAGCCCTGCTCGTCCCGGTCGCGCGGGTCCCAGGCGTGGGCGTCCCGGCCGTGCTGGTCCCAGGCGTGGGCGTCCGGCTGCCGGCTGCCGTGCTCCTCCCAGCGGCCGTGCTCGGGCGGCAGCCGCCGGGTTGAGCCGGGCAGCGGGAGGGGCACGGTGGGTGGGTCCTGCTGGTCCCGCGGGGGGAACCGGCGGGCGGGTGCCGGCCTCGGGGCCTCACCGCGGCGCAGCCACTCCCGCAGCTCGCGCACGGTGGGCCGGGCGGCCGGCTCCGGGTCGAGCGCCGCGAGCACCACCTCGCGCACCGGCCCGGAGAGCCCGCGCAGGTCGTGCTCACCGCGGCGCACCCGGTCCATCACGGCGACGTCCGGGCCGGAGCCGAACGGGCGACGGCCGGTCGCGGCATAGGCCACGGTCGCACCCCAGGAGTGCACGTCGGAGGCCGGGACGGCGTCGCGCCCGAGGAGGATCTCCGGCGCCAGGTAGCCGGGCGTGCCGAGCAGCCAGCCCACCCGGGTCAGCCGGGGGTCGTCGGCGAGGCGGGCCAGTCCGAAGTCGATCAGGACGGGGTTGCGCCCCTCCATCAGCACGTTGGACGGCTTGACGTCGCGGTGCAGGACACCGACCCGGTGCACCGCCTCCAGCGCCTCGGCCAGGGTTCGGGCCAGGTGGACCAGGTCCTCGCCCCAGACGGGACCCTCCTGGCGCACGTGCTCCTGGAGCGAGAGGCCGGGCACGTAGCGGGTGACCACGTAGGGCACCTCGCCCCACGGGTCGGCGTCCAGGATCTCGGCCACCCGGGGGCTGCGGATCCGGGAGAGCGTGCTCACCTCCCGCTCCAGCCGGGCGCGCGCCTCGTCGTCGCCGACCACGTCGGGCCGCAGCACCTTCAACGCCACCCGCGGTCCGCCGGGCCGGGCGGCCAGGTGCACGACGCCCATGCCGCCCTCCCCCAGCCGGGTGAAGAGCTGGTAGCCCCCGACACGCGGGCCCAGGGGCTCGTGTCGGGAGGCGGTCACCCGTCGAGGGTACCCAGACCCGGGGCGGGATCCCGGGAGGAGCCGCCCCGGTCGCGGGTCAGCAGACCCGGTGCATCCAGCCGAAGGTGTCCTCGGCCCGCCCGCACTGGATGTCGACGAGCGCCTGGCGGATCCGCATCGTCAGCTCGGTGCTCCGCGGCGCCGGCACGGTGCCCTGCGCCGAGCGCAGCTCACCGACCGGCGTGATCACGGCGGCCGTGCCGCAGGCGAAGACCTCGACGATGTCGCCCGAGGCCACCCCCTCGCGCCACTCGTCGATCGCGAACCTCCGCTCCTCCACCTGGTGGCCCAGCTTGCCGGCGAGCTCGATCACCGAGGCGCGGGTGATCCCCTCGAGGATGGTCCCGGTCTCCGGGGTGACGATGCGGCCGTCGGCGTGGACGAAGTACATGTTCATCCCGCCGAGCTCCTCGACGTAGCGGTGCTCCTCGGCGTCGAGGAAGACCACCTGGTCGCAGCCGTGGCGGCTGGCCTCCTGCTGGGCGACCAGCGACGAGGCGTAGTTGCCGCCGGTCTTGGCCGCACCCATGCCCCCCTTGGCCGCGCGGGTGTACTCCTCGGTGAGCCAGAGGCTGACCGGCTTCACCCCGCCCGGGAAGTACGAGCCCGCCGGGCTGGCGATCACCATGAAGGTGACGTGCTGGGAGGGACGGACCCCGAGGAACTTCTCGGAGCCGAACATGAAGGGCCGCAGGTAGAGGCTCTTCTCGCCCCCGCTGTCCGGCACCCAACGCTGGTCGGTGGCGACCAGGGCGTCGACGGCCTGCACGAACTCCTCGGGCGGCAGCTCGGGCAGGGCCAGCCGCTGGGAGGAGCGCAGCATCCGCTTCGCGTTCTCCTCGGGCCGGAAGGTCCAGATGCTGCCGTCGTCGTGGCGGTAGGCCTTCATCCCCTCGAAGGTCTCCTGCGCGTAGTGCAGGACCGCGGTGGCGGGGTCGAGGGACAGTGGACCGTAGGGCGTGATCCGCGCGTCGTGCCAGCCCCGCTGGGGGGTCCACTCGACCGTGAGCATGTGGTCGGTGAAGTGCTGGCCGAAGCCGGGGTCGGCGAGCACCTCCGCGAGGCGCTGGTCCTCGACGGGGTTGGTCGACAGTGTGGTGCTGATCTCCATGGCGTCAGGCTAACTGCTCGGGCCGGCCCCCCGGCCGAGCGAGGGGTCCGTGCGGTGGCGCCCCGGGGTTCCCGGGGCGGGGTGCGCGAAGGCCACGTCAGAGTCGGGCGGCGATGGCGTCGCCGACCTCCGACGTGCGGCGTACCTGCCCGCCGGACCGGCCCGCGAGATCCTCCAGCACGGCCTGCTCCACCCGCGCCGCGGCGTCGGAGCGACCGAGGTGATCCAGGAGGAGGGCCGCGGACAGGATGGCCGCGGTCGGGTCGGCCTTCTGCTGGCCGGCGATGTCGGGGGCGGAGCCGTGGACGGGCTCGAACATCGAGGGCGCGGTCCGGTCGGGGTTCACGTTGCCGGAGGCCGCGAGGCCGATGCCCCCGGTGATGGCGGCGGCGAGGTCGGTGATGATGTCGCCGAAGAGGTTGTCGGTGACGATCACGTCGAAGCGCGACGGGTCGGTGGTCATGAAGATGGTCGCCGCGTCGATGTGCATGTAGTCGCGGGTCACGTCGGGGAACTCAGCGCCCACCTCCTCGAAGAGGCGCCACCAGACCGAGCCCGCGTGGACCAGGACGTTGGTCTTGTGGACCAGGGTGATCTTGCGGCGGGGCCGCTTCTGCGCGCGCGCGAACGCGTCGCGCAGCACCCGCTCCACGCCGAAGGCGGTGTTGACGCTGACCTCGGTGGCCACCTCGGCGGGGGTGCCCACGCGCAGCGCGCCGCCGTTGCCCGTGTAGGGCCCCTCGGTGCCCTCGCGCACGACCACGAAGTCGACCTCGCCGGGCGCGGCCAGGGGCGAGGAGACGCCCGGGAAGATCCGGGACGGGCGCAGGTTGACGTAGTGGTCGAGCTCGAAGCGCAGCCGCAGCAGCAGGCCGCGCTCCAGCAGCCCGGGCGGCAGGCCGGGGTCGTTGGGCTTGCCGCCGACCGCCCCCAGCAGGATCGCGTCCTGGTCGCGGATCTCGGCCAGGACCGAGTCGGGGAGCACCTCGCCGGTCGCGAGGTAACGCTCCGCGCCGAGGTCGTAGCGGGTGGTGGAGAACATGCCTGGGGCGACCGCGTCGAGCACCTTGAGCGCCTCGGCGGTGACCTCCGGACCGATGCCGTCGCCGGGGATGACGGCGAGGGTGACCGGTGTGTCTGAAGGGGTCTGGGTCATGGCGTGAGGTTAGTTGTCGTCCGGCCGCTGGCCGCCGTCGTCTCGCAGGTCAAGCGCGGTCTGCAGGGCCTGGTGACTCTGTGGGCTGTCGGGGTCGTGACGGGCCGGGCCCCAGTCGGACGGGTACATGTCGTACATGGCGTGCTCCTCGGTGATCGGGACGGTCAGGAGTGGTGCTGAGGGGGGCAGCACCCCTGGGCCGCGGCGGACGGGTCCCGAGCTCGACCACGGATCACGTGGGAGGAGGGGCCGTCGGCATCGCCGGGAGCGGATCACGTCGGCCGGAGAGGCGGAGCGCCGCGACACAGGTGGGGCTGCTGGTCGAGGGCCACGTCAACGCCGAACACCGCGGCGAGGTGGCCCTCTGTCAGGCCTCGCCGCGGCAGTCGATGAGTACGAAGACGCTCCGCATGGTGGTGCGAGGATACGACGCGCCACCCGCGGCCCGGAAGCAGGCGGCGATAATCGTCCAAAGTGCGAGACGGCTTTCCCAGGATGAGAGACTCGAGCCATGAGTGCTCCCCCCGAACTCCCCGAGATCGTCGCGCGTGCCTTCGACGTCTCCCGCAAGGCGGGATACGTCTCGTTCTGCCGCAACGAGACCGGACGCCTGCTCGCCACCCTCGCCGCCACGCGCGGCGGGGTGATGGCCGAGTTCGGCACTGGGTGCGGCGTGGGCACCGCCTGGCTGCGCTCGGGCGTGCGCACCGATGCACGCATCCTGACCGCGGAGCTGAACCCTTCGCTGGCCGCCGCGGCCGCCACGATCTTCACCGACGACCCCTCCGTGGAGGTCTTCCAGGCCGACTGGTCGACCCTGAGCAGCAAGGGGCCCTTCTCGCTGCTCTTCCTCGACTCCGGCGACCCCGACAGCGTGCGGGTGGACGCCGTCGCCGACCTGGTCGAGCCCGGGGGCCTGGTCGTGCTGGACGACTTCACCCCGTGCGAGTCCTGGCCGCCGATCTACATGGGCCGGGTCGACACGTTGCGCGAGGAGTGGCTCACCGACGAGCGCTTCACCGCCGTCGAGGTGATGATCGCGCCCGACGCCTCGGCGCTGATCGCCACCCGCCGCTGACCCAGCGGTGCGTCACCGCACCGCCTCAGTGGTAGTAGTTCACGTCGTCGAGCAGCAGCCCGGCCACGACCGGGTTCGGCTTTCCGCTGGGGTCGTGCTGGATCCCCAGGACGTGCCGCTTCCGGGTGCCGTCGTCGAAGGTCAGCTCCACGATGCCCTTCGAGACGACCCGGTAGGTGCCGCGCTGGTCGGGCGGCAGGATGCTCCACACGCTGCCCAGCCCCGGCCAGCTCCCGATCGTGACCTCGCTGCGGACGAACCGGCCGTCCGTGGCGAGCGAGAGGTGCTCGGTCCAGCTGTTGCACATCAGCAGGCAGTTGCCGGCCCAGTTCTGGTGGATGAGGTCCGTCTGGATCTTCGATCCCTTGGCGGCGAGCGTCAGGGGGTGGAAGTCGATCTTCTCCCCGACCCCGGGGTGGGCGTAGGTGAAGCCCTCGGAGGTCACCTTCGCCTTCTTCTTCCCGATCCGCACCGTGCCCTTGCGCCTGTTCCAGGTGTAGCGCTGGCACTCCTTGACCTTGGCCGAGCACCTCGGCTTCCGGCCCTCGGACCAGCCGGTGTAGGCCCACTTCGAGTCCACGAACCAGACCGCGTGACTGACCCATCCGGCCGAGTCCAAGGTGGTCGTCTCCTCCCAGCCCCACCAGTAGCTGCCCGCCAGCTTCTTGGGCACGGTCGGCTTCGGCGTGATCGCCACCTGGGTCCGGGCGGTGGCCGGCTCGGCGCCGGCCGCGGTGGCGGTCAGCGTGACGGGCAGGGGGCGCGGGTCCGGGACGGGCTTGCCCGACTTGCCCTTGCCCTTCTTGCCCTTCGTCGCCTTCTTCTTCGGCGGTGCGAGACGGACCTTCAGCTCGGCGTGCTCCGTCGAGTTGCCGGCGAGCGCGCCCAGGTCGACCTCTGCCTGGCGCAGCTGCACCCCGGCGCCGGTGGCGGTGAGCCGCACGGGCCCGGCGTCCCCCCTGCCGGTGTTGCGCACGGTGACGCGCAACGACGCCCACCGTCCGGCCCGGGCACCCACCATCAGCTCGCCGGGTTCGACCTCGAGCACGGGCCGGTGCGTCTCGGCGAGCTCCTCGGCGTACGCCCTGCTCAGCCAGTCGCCGCCGGCGGGGGGCAGGACGGCGGCGTAGGCACAGTCGAGCTCGGTCTCCCGCAGACGGGGATCGGCCCCGCTCGTGAGGGTCACCGACGCTCCGCCGGCCGTCCGGGTCACCGGCACGGCAGTCCCGTCGGCCCACCGCCCCTGGGCCTCGGCCGCGACCGTCGCCGCGACCGCGGTGAACGCCGCCACGCACGAGGTGCCGCTCCAGGTGCCCAGCACCACGCCGAGGGCCGCCTCCGCGTCGGCGGGCGGCTGGGCGAACGACGCGGTCGTCGTGAGGACCTGTGCCTCCAGGTCGACGGTCACCTCGACCCCCGTGAGCTGGTGCTGGGGGTTGGTCGAGGTCGACTCCACGTCGTCGAGCACCACGTGGCGACGCACCACGCCGTCGCTCCACCCGTCGGCCTGCGCAGAGGTCCGCGCCCCGTCCGCCGCCCGCAGCTCGTCCGGCGCGATCGTGCCGGGCAGCGGGTCGCCGGTGGCGACGGCGGCTCCTCCCCCCGCCACCAGCAGCAGGACGACGGGCACGGTGGTCATGGCACGACGGAGCAGCATCATTGTCCCCCCAGAGGCTCGTGCCCGGCACCCTAACCGCAGGCGCCGCCCTCAGGCCAGGTCCACGGCGTGCACGGCGTGGGCGTCGATCGCGGCCTTGATCTCGCTGAGCACGTCGGCCGGGATGGCGGAGTCCACCGAGAGCGCCACCAGTGCGCGGCCACCCTTGTCCTCCCGGGCCACCTGCATGCCGGCGATGTTGACTCGGGCATCCCCGAGGATCCCGCCGACCGTCCCGACCATCCCCGGCCGGTCCTCGTAGACGAAGAACGCGAGGTGCTCGGTGGGCTCGAGATCGACCTGGAAGCCGTTGACCTCGACCAGGCGCTCCCGCTGCGCGAGCCCTACCAGGGTGCCGGCCACGGAGACCTGCGAGCCGTCGGAGAGGGTCCCCCGCACGGTGATCAGGCTCCGGTGGTCGGGGCTCTCGGGCTCCGCCACCAGGCGCACGGCGGTGCCCCGCTCCGCGGCCAGCAGCGGCGCGTTCACGTAGGAGACCTGCTCCTCGACGATGTCGGAGAAGGCGCCCTTGAGTGCGGCCAGCTCGAGCACCCGGACGTCGAACTCGGTGATCTCGCCGCGCACCTCCACGTCGATGGCCTGGGCCACCTCTCCGGCCAGGGCGGTGAAGACCCGTCCCAGCTTCTCGGCCAGGGGAATGCCGGGCCGTACGTCCTCGGCGATCACCCCGCCCTGGACGTTGACCGCGTCGGGGACCAGCTCACCGGCCAGGGCGAGCCGCACCGACCGGGCGACCGAGATCCCGGCCTTCTCCTGGGCCTCGGCCGTGGCGGCGCCCAGGTGCGGGGTGGCGACCACGTTGTCCAGTGCCAGCAGCGGGGAGTCCGGGCACGGCTCCTCGGCGAAGACGTCGAGACCGGCGGAGGCGACCCGGCCGGTCTTGAGCGCGTCGTGCAGCGCCGCCTCGTCGACGATGCCGCCACGAGCCGCGTTGACCAGCACCAGCGTCGGCTTCACCTGGGCCAGCTCGGCCGCCCCGATCAGCCCCGTGGTCTCCGGCGTCCTGGGCAGGTGCACCGACATGAAGTCGGACTCGGCCAGCAGGGTCTCCAGGTCGACGAGCCGCACGCCCATCTGGGCGGCCCGGCCGGCCTGCACGTAGGGGTCGTAGGCGATGACGCGCATCCCGAAGGCGCTCAGCCGCTGCGCGACCAGCACCCCGACGCGACCCAGGCCCACGATGCCGAGCGTCTTCTCGAACAGCTCGGTGCCGGTGAACCGGCCGCGCTGCCACTCGCCACGTCGCAACGCCGCGTGGGCCGGGCTCAGGTGCCGCGCCGCGGCCAGCATCAGGCCGACCGTGAGCTCCGCCGCGCTGACCAGGTTGGACGACGGCGCGTTGACCACCATCACGCCGTGCTGGGTGGCCGCGCGCACGTCGATGTTGTCGAGGCCGACACCGGCGCGCGCCACCACCCTGAGCCGGGGAGCGAGCCCCAGCAGCTCGGCGTCGACGCGCGTCTCCGACCGGACCAGCAGCGCCTCGGCCACCCTGACCTCGGCCAGCAGCCGCTCCCGGTCCGCGCCGTCGCAGGTGCGGATCTCGAAGTCCTGCCCGAGCTCGGCGACGGTGGCCGGACTGAGCGGCTCGGCGATCAGGACGACAGGGCGGTGGGTCACAGCGGGTCCTTGCGGGGAGGATTCGGGGGCGACTCGGGGCCGCGGGTGCACGACGCTGTGCCTCCGGCAGCCTAGCCCAGCCCTCGCCCCGGTCCCGGCGTCCGGGACCCGACCGCGCCGCCCGGCCGGTGTCCGCGGATCTCGTTCCCTCGTGGTCGTCACCGACGTCCTCCCCGATCCGCAGCACGCGCCCGGGTGGTGTCCTCGTCGGGGGCGCCCCCGGGGCCTCTCAGGGGTCTCACCGATGCGCCCGGGGCGGCGCCGGCCGGAGGCTGGGAGCCATGATCACCCTCGATTCCCTCACCAAGAGGTACGGCCCCCACCTGGCCGTCGACGACGTCACGTTCAGGGCCGCCCCCGGGCGCGTCACCGGCTTCCTCGGGCCCAACGGAGCCGGCAAGTCCACCGCGATGCGGATGATGACCGGGCTCACGCCGCCCACCCGCGGAACCGCCCTGGTCAACGGCCGCCGCTTCGTCGACCTGCCCAACCCCGGCCGCGAGGTGGGCGTGCTGCTCGACGCCTCGGCGCAGCACGCCGGGCGGACCGGTCGCGAGATCCTCGCCATCGCGCAGCGGACCATGGGACTTCCCCGGACCCGGGTGGAGGAGATGCTCGAGGTGGTGGGACTGACCCCCACCGAGGCCGAGCGCCGCGTGCGTCACTACTCGCTCGGCATGCGCCAGCGGCTGGGCATCGGCCTGGCCCTGATCGGCTCCCCCGGCGTGCTGATCCTCGACGAGCCGGCCAACGGGCTGGACCCGGCCGGCATCCGCTGGATGCGCGACCTGCTGCGCGACTACGCCGACGACGGCGGCACCGTGCTCCTCTCCTCCCACCTGCTCCACGAGATCGAGGTCGTCGCCGACGACCTGGTGGTCATCGGGAACGGGCGGATCGTGGCCCAGGGCACCAAGGCCGAGCTGCTGGAGTCCGCCGGCACCGTGGTGCGGGCGCGGGACGGAGCCGCGCTGCTCGCCGCCCTCACCGGCGCCGGGCAGCCTGCCACGACCCACCCCGACGGCAGCGTGCACACCGAGGCGAGCGCGGAGGCCGTCGGCGAGGTCGCACTGGCCGCCGGGGTCCCCCTGCTGGAGCTGCGCACCGCCGACAGCCACGGGCTGGAGGAGATGTTCCTCCAGCTCACCGCCCAGACCCAACGCGACCAGATCGTCGCCCCCACCACAGGAGCAGCAGCATGAGCGCCCTGACCGACCACTCGACCCACCCGCTCCAGGCGGGCCCCGGGGCCGGAGCCACCGCCGCCACCGCGGCGATCGGCTCGCCCCACCCCTCGATCCCGATGTCCAGGATCCTCTGGGTGGAGCTGACCAAGATGTTCGACACCCGCTCCGGGTTCTGGCTGCTCTCCGCCACCGGCCTGCTGGCACTGGTGGCCACCGGGGCGGTGATCCTCTTCGCACCGGAGGAGGCGCAGACCTTCGAGAGCTACGGCTCGGCCATCGGCATGCCGATGACGGTGATGCTGCCGGTGATGGCGATCCTCGCGGTGACCGGGGAGTGGTCGCAGCGCAGCGCGCTGACGACGTTCACCCTGGTCCCCCGCAGAGGCCGGGTGCTGCTCGCCAAGGCCGTCGTGGCCGTCGGCGTGGGCGTGGCCTCCATGCTGGTGGCGCTCGGCGTCGGGGCGATCGGCAACGTCGTCGGCACCGCGATCTCGGGGGCCCCGACCACCTGGGACGTGGGCGTCACCGAGCTGCTCCAGATCATCCTGGCCAACGTGATCGGCCTGTTCATGGGGTTCACCCTCGGGGTGGTGCTCCGCAGCTCCGCGGCGGCCCTGGTGGGGTACTTCGTGTGGTCCCTTGCGCTCCCCAACGTGCTCTTCGCACTCGGCACGGTCCAGGAGTGGTTCGCCGACGTGCAGCCCTGGGTCGACCTCTACTACGCGAGCATGGCGCTCTACGACGGGGCACCGACCGGCGAGCAGTGGGCCCAGCTCGGCACCGCCGCCGTGCTGTGGCTGGCGATCCCGCTGACCTTCGGGCTGTGGCGGGTGCACCGGGCCGAGGTCAAGTAGCTCGGCGTGAGCCCGGGGTCACCCGGGCAGCAGCAGGGCCCGACCCGCCGGTGTGCCGGCGGGTCGGGCCCTGAGCCCGTGCTGAAGCCTGCGGCGCGATCAGCGAGCGGCCGAGCCCTCCGTGTAGTCGCTGTCCTCCTGCTTCCACGCGAAGTGGGAGCGCAGCTGCTTGCCGGTGGCCTCGATCGGGTGGGAGGCACCCTTCTCGCGGAGGGTCGCGAACTCGCTGCCGCCGTTGTCCTGGTCCTCGATGAACCGCTTGGCGAAGGTGCCGTCCTGGATGTCGGCCAGGATCTCCTTCATCGACTCCTTCACCGCAGCGGTGACCACGCGCGGGCCGGAGACGTAGTCGCCGTACTCGGCGGTGTCGGAGACCGACCAGCGCTGCTTGGCGATGCCGCCCTCCCACATCAGGTCGACGATCAGCTTGAGCTCGTGCAGCACCTCGAAGTAGGCGATCTCCGGCTGGTAGCCGGCCTCGGTCAGGGTCTCGAACCCGGCCTGGACCAGGTGGGAGACACCGCCGCAGAGCACGGCCTGCTCACCGAACAGGTCGGTCTCGGTCTCCTCGGTGAAGGTGGTCTTGATGACGCCGGCGCGGGTGCCGCCGATGGCCTTGGCGTAGGACTTGGCCAGCTCCCAGGCGGAGCCCGAGGCGTCCTGCTCGACCGCGATGATGTCCGGGATGCCGCGGCCGGCGACGTACTCGCGCCGCACCGTGTGGCCGGGCGCCTTGGGGGCGACCAGGATCACGTCGACGCCCTCGGGCGGCGTGATGTAGCCGTAGCGGATGTTGAAGCCGTGGCCGAAGACCAGGGTGTCGCCGGGGGCCAGGTTCGGCTCGATCGCGTCCTTGTAGACGTGGCGCTGGACCTGGTCGGGGGTGAGGACGACGATCACGTCGGCCTCCTCCACGGCCTCGGCGGGGGTCAGCACCCGCAGGCCCTCGTCCTCGGCCTTGGCGCGGCTGCGCGAGCCCTCGAGCAGGCCGACGCGGACGTCGACGCCCGAGTCGCGCAGGTTGAGCGCGTGGGCGTGGCCCTGGCTGCCGTAGCCGATCACCGCGACGCTCTTGCCCTGGATCAGGGTCAGGTCGGCATCGTCGTCGTAGAACATCTCAGCCACTGGGGCTCTCCTTAAAGGGGTGTGATTCGTGGGAACAGGGGTGGGGGTGTGCGGTCGGCGTGGGTCAGCCGGCGTCTCTGGCGGCGACCGGGACGGTGACCGGGCGTCCGGTCCGCTCGGTGATCGAGCGCGAGCCGCGCCCGATGGCGACCAGACCGGACTGCACCAGCTCGCGGATCCCGAACGGCTCGATGATCCGGAGGAAGTCGGCGAGCTTCTCGGAGTTGCCGGTGACCTCGATGGTCACCGCGTCGGGGGCGACGTCGACGACCTTGGCCTTGAAGAGCTGGACGGCGTCGAGCACCTGGCCCCGGGTCTCGGCGTCGGCGCGCACCTTGACCAGCAGCAGCTCGCGCCGGACCGCGGCCCGGCCCTCGAGCTCGACGATCTTGATGACCTCGACGAGCTTGTTGAGCTGCTTGGTCACCTGCTCCAGCGGCAGGCCGTCCACGTTGACCACGATGGTCATCCGGGAGATCTCGGGGTGCTCGGTGGGCCCCACGGCGAGGCTCTCGATGTTGAAGCCCCGGCGGCTGAAGAGGCTGGCGACCCGGGCCAGGACGCCGGGCTTGTCCTCAACCAGGACGGACAGGGTGTGGGTGCTCACAGGTCATCCTCGTCGAACTGGGGCGCCATGTCGCGCGCGTACTTGATGTCGTCGTTGCTGGTGCCGGCGGCCACCATCGGCCACACCATGGCGTCGCGGTGCACCCGGAAGTCCACCACCACGGGCCGGTCGTCGATCGCCATGGCCTTCTCGATGGTCGCGTCGACGTCGGCCTCGCTCTCGCAGGCCAGGCCGACGCAGCCGTAGGCCTCGGCCAGCTTGACGAAGTCGGGGATCCGCTTGGAGTGCAGGTCGGTGTTGGAGTAGCGCTCGTTGTAGAAGAGCGTCTGCCACTGGCGCACCATGCCGAGCGACTCGTTGTTGATCACCGCCACCTTGATCGGGATGTCGTTGATCGCGCAGGTGGCGAGCTCCTGGTTGGTCATCTGGAAGCAGCCGTCGCCGTCGATGGCCCAGACCGTCGAGTCGGGCATCCCCACCTTGGCGCCCATCGCGGCAGGCACCGAGAAGCCCATGGTGCCCAGCCCGCCGGAGTTGATCCAGGTGTTGGGGTTCTCGTAGGAGACGAAGTGGGCGGCCCACATCTGGTGCTGGCCGACGCCGGAGGTGTAGATCGCCTCCGGCCCGGCGATGGACCCGAGCCGCTCGATGACGTACTGCGGGGAGAGGCTCCCGTCGTGCGGCTTCTCGTAGCCGAGCGGGTAGCGCTTCTTCACCCCCGCCACGAAGTCGACCCACTGCTCGTAGTCGCCGGTCCTCCCTTGCTCCGCCTCGGTCTCGAGGAGGGCGAGCAGGTCGATCAGGACCTCCTTGGCGTCGCCCACGATCGGCACGTCGGCGTGGCGGTTCTTGCCGATCTCGGCCGGGTCGATGTCGGCGTGCACCACCAGGGCGTTGGGCGCGAAGGAGTCGAGGTTGCCGGTCACCCGGTCGTCGAAGCGCGCCCCGAGGCTGATGATCAGGTCCGAGCGCTGCAGGCCTGCCACCGCGGCGACCGTCCCGTGCATGCCCGGCATCCCGAGGTGCTGGGGGTGGCTGTCGGGGAAGGCACCGCGGGCCATCAGGGTGGTGACCACGGGGATGCCGGTGAACTCCGCCAGCCGGCGCAGCTCACGGTGGGCGCCGGAGCGGATCACGCCGCCGCCGACGTAGAGCACCGGGCGGCGGGCCTCGAGGACCAGCCGGGCCGCCTCGCGGATCTGCTTGCTGTGCGGGCGGGTGATGGGCCGGTAGCCGGGCAGGTGCAGCTCGGTGGGCCAGACGAAGTCGGTCATCGACTGCAGGGCCGACTTGGCCACGTCGACCAGGACGGGACCGGGGCGGCCGGTGGAGGCGATGTGGAACGCCTCGGCCACGGTCCGCGGGATGTCGGCGGGGTCGGTGACCAGGAAGTTGTGCTTGGTGATCGGCATCGTGATGCCGCGGATGTCGGCCTCCTGGAAGGCGTCGGTGCCGATCATCGACGCCCCCACCTGACCGGTGACGGCGACCATCGGCACCGAGTCCATGTGGGCGTCGGCGATCGGGGTCACCAGGTTGGTGGCACCCGGCCCGGAGGTGGCCATGCAGACCCCGACCCGGCCGGTGGCGGCGGCGTAGCCCTGGGCGGCGTGTCCCGCGCCCTGCTCGTGGCGCACCAGGATGTGCCTGATCCGCGTGGAGTCCATCAGCGGGTCGTAGGCGGGGAGGATGGCGCCACCCGGGATCCCGAAGATGTCGGTGACCCCCGCGTTCTCCAGCGAACGCACCAGGCTCTGAGCCCCGGTGATCCTGCCGTCCTGCTCACTCATCGATCTCTTCCTCACTTCGAGACGCTGTCGGTCCGACCAAACAAAAAACCCCTCGGCCGATTGTCGGCGACGAGGGGTGACGCGTGTGCTGAGGGGTCTGACTCAGTCCACGCGTCGCGTGCGTACAAGAAGCTTCTGGGTGCGCATGGCACCACCGTCCCCGTCGCCGGTCCCCGACGTCAAGCGAGTGTGCCACGCGTCCCACTATATGGTACGGCCGTCCCAGAATGTGGCGCGGGTCGCTCACGGCAGGACCGACACCCCGATCGGCCCCGGGTTGAAGGCGACCTCCCAGCGGAAGCCGTCGGGGTCGGCGAAGTAGCCCGAGTAGCCGCCCCACGCCCGCTCCTGGGCCTGCGCCACCAGCGACGCACCGGCCGCCCGCGCCTGCTCCAGCACCCGGTCGACCTCGGCCCGGGTCGTCACGTTGTGCGCCAGCGTGATCGGGGGCACCACTCCGGTGGCGACCCGGGTCCCGGTCTCGGCCTCGAACGCGGTGCTGTCCCACAGCGAGAGGACGACCTTGCCGGCCACCCGGAACATCACCACCTCCCCCGGCACGTCGAGGTCGGCCTCCCAGCCCAGCCCGTCGGCGTGGAAGCGCCGGCTCGCCGAGACGTCGGCCACGGCGAGGGTGACGAAGCTCAGGCGCTGGTCCACGCCCGCCACTCTGCCAGACTCGGCGGATGCCGCTGCCCAAGCTCCGCAACGCCCTGAGACTCCTCGGAACCGGCGCGCCACGCCTGTGGCGGGCGGCCCGCGCCGCGGGGGCCGGCCGGGCCGACGCCCTGGACGTGGTGCTCGCCGCACTGGTGGCACTCCTGCTGTCCACCCGGAGCGGAGGCTGGCGACAGCAGAACGCGGTGCGCCACTTCAGCTGGCAGGCCTACCTGGCTGCCCGTCACGGCGAGCCGCTGGCCCGCGCGGTGGGCGACGCCCAGGAGCACGGGTCGGCCGACCTCGCGGACTCCGGGGTCGACGAGGCCAACAACCGGGCCGGACGCGCCTACGGCCTGTCCCGGGCCCAGGAGCTCACGGGCGGCCGGCTGACCACCCTGCGCACCCTGGTGGGGGTGGCCGCGCGGAAGTGGCGGGCGCGCGAGCTCCTCGCCCAGCCGCTGCCCGACGGGACGGACCCGCGCGACCGGCGGCGCTGAGCCCGGTCACGGTCGGCTCAGGCCAGCTCCTGGGTGATCTCCCGCTGCTCCCCCGCCACCGTGACGCGGGCCAGCGCCCCGTTGACCAGTGGCAGGTAGGGCGGCACGTGCCCGCACTCCACGTCGAGCACGATCGGCAGGTCGAGCCCTCCGAGGGCGTCGAGGACGGCGTCGCGCTGGGTGAAGTCGCCGGAGGCCGGCGCCCCGGTCCGGCCCACCAGGATCGCGTTGGCGTGGTCGAACCAGCCCGCGAGGCGCAGCCCGTGCAGGTTTCGGCAGATCTCCAGCGCCGGGTCGTCGGAGGCCTCGACGTAGACGACCAGCCCTTCGTCGGCGTGCTCGCGGGCGAAGGCCGCCACGTCGCCGTACGGCGTCCCGGCCAGGTTGGCCACGGTCTCGATGCAGCCCCCGACCAGGCGCCCGGTGACGTCGAGCCCACCTCCCCCCACGACCTCCCAGGTCCCGCGGCCGTCGAGCCGGTACGCCGTGGGCGTGGGGTCGTTCTCCCAGTCGTCGAAGCCGGTGGTCCGGTAGACCCCGGACGCCCGCTGGGTCACCGGGCCGGTGGCCGAGGCCAGCGCGGCCCAGTGCGCGAGCCCGGCCGGCGGCTCGTAGGGGGTGTCCATCAGGTTCGACCCGTGCAGGGTCGCCCAGCCGAGGCGAGTGGTGAGCGGCACCAGGAGCGTGGAGATGTCGCTGAAGCCGACCACCCAGGTCGGCTCGGCGTCGGCGAGCGCGACCCAGTCGAGCCGGTCGACGAGGTCGATCGCGGTCTCGCCGCCCCACGGCGGCACGATCGCCCGGATCGCCGGGTCGAGGAGCATCCGGTTGAGCTCGTCGGCTCGCTTCTCCACCCGGGCGCTCACGTGGCCCGCGTCCCCGTCCAGGCACTCGCCCACCTCGACCTCGTAGCCACGGTCGCGGAGCCAGCCGAGCGCGACGTCCAGGCGCGGGCGCAACGGGGTGGGCACGCCGCTGGAGGGGCTGGTGACGCCGATGCGGTCACCGGGGCGGAGCGGGGCGGGGAAGCGGATCATCGCCCCATCCAAGCGGTCCGCACCGCGACGCCGCAAACGGGTTCAGCCCAGCAGGGAGCGCACCTCGGCGATCCCCCGGTGGACCTCCTCGAAGCTGGTGGAGAGCGGGGAGAGCCCGATCCGCAGCCCGTCGGGGTCGCGGTAGTCGGGGAGCACGTCCTGTTGCCACAGCCGTGCGGTGACCTCGCGCATGGCGGGGTGCAGCAGCGTGACGTGCCCGCCGCGCTGTCCGGGGTCGCGGGGCGAGCCCAGCCGGACGCCGAGCGGGGCCAGCCACGCCTCGGCCAGCGCCACGGCGTACTCGGTCAGGGCCACCGACTTGCGCCGGACCGCCTCGATCCCGGTCTCCTCGAGCAGGTCGACCATGTCCTGGACCGCCAGCATCCCGAGGATGGGCGGGGTGCCGGAGACGAAGCCGCGGATCCCCTCGGCCGGGCGGTAGCCCGGTCCCATCGCGAACGGGTCGGCGTGACCCATCCACCCCTGGATCGGCTGGCGGAGCGCGCCGTGGTGGCGAGCGGCGACGTAGCCGAAGGCCGGCGACCCCGGCCCCCCGTCGAGGTACTTGTAGGTGCACCCCACGGCGAGGTCCACCTGCCAGGCGTCGAGCTCCACCGGCACCGCCCCCGCCGAGTGGCAGAGGTCGACGAGCACCAGGGCGCCGACGGCGTGGACCAGGCGCGTCAGCTGCTCGACGTCGGCCAGGTGCGCGGAGCGGTAGGCCACGTGACTGAGGACCACCGTGTTGGTCCGCTCCCCCAACGCCGCCCCGAGCAGCTCGGCGGTGACCCCCGCGGAGGGGTCCACCTCGACCCAGCGCACGGTGCAGCCGCGTTCGGCGGCGATCCCCTCGGCGACGTAGCGGTCGGTGGGGAAGTTGTCGCTGTCCACCACGATCTCGGTGCGGGCCGGGTCGCGGCGCAGCTGGGCGTCCACGGCGGCGCGGAGCAGCTTGTAGAGCCAGACGGTCGTGGAGTCGCCCACCGCGACCTGCCCCGGCGCCGCACCGAGCACGACCCTGCCGAGGCGGTCCCCCAGGTCGGTGGGGAGCGCCAGCCAGCCCTCGTCCCAGCCCCGGATGAGGCGGCCACCCCACTCCTCGCGGACGAAGGCGGCCAGCCGGTCGGCGGTCGCCTCCAGGGGTCGCCCGAGGGAGTTGCCGTCGAAGTAGACCAGCGGGGACCCGGCCCCCACGAAGCGGGACCGGAGCGCGGCGAGGGGGTCGGCGGCGTCCCGCGGGCGCGGGTCGAGGTCGGGCACGGCGGGGCTCCTGGGGACGGGCGTCAGAGCGACTCGGTCTCCGAGGAGGGTACGGCGAGCGCTCCCGGCAGCCGGGTGAGCAGGTCGTCCTCCGGGGAGCCGGGGAGGAAGGTGACCAGGTCGCGCCCGAGGGGGCCGGGCCACCCGTCGGTCAGGGCGGCGAGCAGCGCCGCGTCGTCGAGGCCGACCTCGCGCAGCAGCGCCACCTCGCGCAGGTTGAGGCCGACCGGTTGGGGGCCGTTGCCGAGGTCGGTGCCGTAGAGGACCCGGCCACCGGCGGCGTGGAAGGCCGCCAGGTTGGCGCACGCGGTGCGCTGCTCCGGCGTCGACGTCCCCCGCCCGTGGATGTCGAGGGTGCTGATCCAGGTCATGTCGGCGGCCACGCACTCCTCGACCACGGCGCGGTCCAGCAGCTCGGTCCACGGGGTGTGGGCCAGCACGTCGATCCCGGCCGCCAGGGCCAGCTCGACCATCCCGGGCCCTTCGACGTGGGCGACCACCGGTGTCTGGCCCGCGGCCGCCACCACGGCCTCGCAGGTGGCCAGGTCGAGCACCGGCCCGGCCAGCCGGTTGAGCGTCACCTTGACCACGCTCGCGCCGAGCGCCCGCTGCTCCGCGACGGCTGCCTCCGCCTCCCGGGGGTGCGACAGGGCGCGGACGCTGCCCCGGGGCGCCCAGGGCCGGTCGCTGGGGTAGCCGTCGGGCGCGGTGAGGAACTGGCCCGCGTGGTGCACGCGCACCGGACAGGCCTCGGCCAGGGCGACGATCTCCGGGGACCAGCCCAGGTCGACCACGGCACCGATCGCCCCGGGCTCGAGGTCGGTCGGCTCCAGCAGCCCGAGGTGCACGTGGTGGTCGCGCAGGACGGGGTGGACCGTCCCGCTCAGGTCGGTGCCGCGCAGTCGCGCCGTGCTCATCCGGGCACCGTACTCCTACTGGAAGCTGACGAACCGGACCTCGGGACGGATCCGGCGGACGGCGCGCGCCTTCATCCGCGGCACGTCCTCGTCGTAGAAGAGCTTGAACCCCATCTGGAACTGCTTGGGCCGGGCCACCGCGCGGTAGGTCGCCAGCTTCTGCGCCGGGGTGCCGAACCCGTCGATGTGCTGCACCAGGGCCAGGTTGGCGCGGTCCCGGACCTTCTTGATCCGCGAGACCATCGAGTCGCGGAACTGGTGGAGCATGAAGACCTTCTGCGGGAGCCCGCGCTCGGCCGCGAGGGCGTCGAGCCAGGCGGAGACCTCGTTGACCTCCTTGGCGCGGACCGAGCCGATGACCTGGCCCGGCACCTGCCCGGGCTCCATCCGCCACTCGGGGTCGAGCGCGAGACCGACCCAGGGGTGCTCGAGCGCCCACTGCCACCGCTTCGCCACCGTGAGGAAGTCGGCCTGCCCCGGCTGGATGTCGAGCACCAGCAGCGCCTTGTTCCGCTCGGCGGCGTCGATGTAGGTCTGCACCCGTTCCCGGGGGATGTCGTGGTTGTAGTCCCCGTCGGAGCCGGGGACCGCGTCGGCGACCGTCGCGATCAGCTCGTAGACGGGCTGCACCCGCTCGCCCTTGAGCTTGAACGGGCGGGCGGCGCGCACCAGGCGCCGGTGCGCGGTGTCGGGCTCGGTCTCCCCCAGCACGCCGAGGACGCCGGTGCCGGCCGTGCCGTAGTAGGCGACCAGGAAGCGGTTGCGCGAGAAGATCTTCCTGCCGCCGCCGGGCAGCGATGACACGGCCCGCCCGGCCGGCTCGTCCGCGGCGGGGGTGGCCGCCTGGGCCTGGGCCTGGGCCCGTGACTGGGACTGGGCCTGGGCCCGTGACTGGGCCTGGGCCTGTGACTGGACGCGGCTCGAGGCCACGGCGACCGGAGCGGCCGGTCCCGAGGCGGCCGAGAGCCCGGCCGGCAGCAGCGCGAACAGGCCTCCCGCCAACGTGAGCGCGAGCACGGACCCCGTCGTACGTCTCCCCCAGATCATGGGGCGAACATAGCGGCTCATGGGGCGAACGTAGCGGGGTCTCCGACCAGGAGGTGGGACAGACAGCGACGACGCCTCGCGCTCTGGCACCTTGGCGGGTGCGGGGGCGCTGTCCAGCTCCGCACCCATGCCCACGGTGCGGTCGCCGGCCGGGGGCCACACCAGAACTCGGAGACCTCCAGGTGAAGAAGATCGTCCGGCTCGCGGCCCTGACCGCCGCCTCCGCGCTGCTCAGCACGCTCGTCAACCCCGCCGCCCCGGCCTCCGCGGCCGTCGACCCGGTCGCGACCATCACCGGCGACCAGATCGCGGTGATGCCCAAGGGCCAGTGCGTGGACTACCAGATCCCCTACACGGTCACGGTGCCCGCGACCAACAAGTCGTGGTCACTGGGCATCACGGCCACCGACCCCCAGGGCGGCCGAGGCGCCTACAAGCTGATCGACAGCGTCCTCGGCGACCCGCTCACCGGCACCGCCACCTTCCAGTTCTGCGACATCGGGATCCCGACCGGGCGCTACACCGTCACCGCCGAGGTGCGCGCCGTCGACACCGACGGCAGCATCAGCGGGTACCTCCCCGTGACCGGCTTCGGCTTCGACCTCGTCCAGGAGGTCACCACCCGGGCCACGATCAAGGTGAAGAAGGCCAAGAAGGGCAAGTCCGCCGTCACCACCGCGGTCTCGGCCAGCGCCGGTGGCGAGTGGAGCCCGGTGAGCGGCGGCAAGGTGACCCTCCAGCGCCAGGCCGGCAAGAAGTGGAAGAACCTCAAGTCGGCGACCACCGGCGCGGACGGCACCGCAACCTTCAAGCTGAAGGCCAAGCGTGGCTCGAAGGTCAGGGTGGCGTTCGCCGGCGGCGGTGTCTTCTCGTTCGGTGCCGGGCTGCCGATCCCCGGTGCCACCTCGAGGGCCGCCAAGCTCCGCTGACCCCGGGCACAGCCCCCTACGGCGCGGGGTCGTCGTCGAAGGCAGGCAGACCGTCGATGCTGACGGTGTTCTTGCCTCGCCGGTAGGCGACGACCCCCTCCGCCCCGCGGCG
Source organism: Nocardioides sp. Z50_6 (assembly GCF_058215755.1). Classification (NCBI taxonomy): domain Bacteria; kingdom Bacillati; phylum Actinomycetota; class Actinomycetes; order Propionibacteriales; family Nocardioidaceae; genus Nocardioides; species Nocardioides sp. Z50_6. The sequence goes on from NZ_JBZAJB010000001.1 coordinate 367,131, forward strand.
GTCCATGTTCGGGGTGAGGAGGTCCCGCTCCTCGTCCAGGCTCATCAGCGGCAGTGCGTAGCCGCAGGAGTCGCTGACCCGCTCGACGTCCACCACGATCACCGCCCGCGCGTGCGGGTTCGGGTCGAAACGCGCCGCCCACGCCGCGAAGTCGTCGTCGTAGGAGCTGACGACCCGGCCCCGGCCGTGCAGCCGGACCACGTTGGGTGCCCGCTCGAACGAGCAGAACATCAGGGTGATCCGTCCGTTCTGGCGGACGTGGGCGATGGTCTCCGCGCCGCTCGCGGTCAGGTCCAGGTAGGCGACGGTGTGCTCGTCGACGACCGCGAACGTGCCGGCCAGGCCCTTCGGCGAGACGTTGACGTGCCCGGCGTCCCCCGAGGGAGCGGTGGCCACGAAGAAGACCGGCTGGGCCTCGACGAACGCCCGCAGGCGCCCGTCGATCCCGGGGTAGACCTTGCCCACGCCGGTCGCCTCCTCAGCTGGTGACCGCGCCGTGCGCGGCCGACTGCACGACCTTGGCGTACTTGCCGAGCACGCCGCGGGTGTACTTCGGGGGGTTGGGCTCCCAGCCGACCTTGCGGGCCTCGAGGTCGTCGATCTCCACCTCGAGCAGCGCGTTGGCGACGTCGAGGGTGATCGGGTCGCCGTCGCGGACGAAGGCGATCGGGCCGCCGTCCGCCGCCTCGGGGGCGATGTGGCCGACGCAGAGACCGGTCGTGCCGCCGGAGAAGCGGCCGTCGGTGATGAGCAGGACGTCCTTGCCCAGCCCGGCGCCCTTGATCGCTCCGGTGATGGCCAGCATCTCCCGCATGCCGGGGCCGCCCTTGGGTCCCTCGTAGCGGATCACCACCACGTCGCGCGGCTGGATCCGGCCCTCGGCCAGCGCGTCGAGCGCGGCCCGCTCGCCGTCGAAGACCCGGGCCGTGCCGGTGAAGGTGGTGTCGTCGAAGCCCGCGCTCTTGACCACCGCACCCTCGGGAGCCAGCGAGCCCTTGAGGACCGTGATGCCGCCGGTGGCGTGCATCGGCTTCTCGAAGGCGCGCAGCACCTCGCCGTCCAGCCCCTGGGGCGCCAGCGCCTCCAGGTTCTCGGCCATCGTGCGGCCGGTGACGGTCAGGGTGTCGCCGTGCATCAGGCCGGCGTCGAGCAGCGCCTTCATCACGACCGGGATGCCGCCGATCTTGTCGACGTCGGTCATCACGAACCGGCCGAACGGCTTGAGGTCGCCGATGTGGGGCACCTTGGAGCCGATCCGGTTGAAGTCGTCGAGGGTCAGGTCGACGTCGGCCTCGCGGGCGATCGCCAGCAGGTGGAGCACCGCGTTGGTCGAGCCGCCCAGCGCCATCACGACCGCGATGGCGTTCTCGAAGGCGGGCTTGGTCATGATCTGGCGCGCGGTGATGCCGTGGCGCAGCATCTCCACCACGGCCTGGCCGGACCGGTGGGCGAAGCCGTCACGCCGTCGGTCGACGGCCGGCGGCGCCGCGCTGCCGGGCAGGCTCATCCCCAGGGCCTCGGCGACGCTCGCCATCGTGTTGGCGGTGTACATGCCGCCGCAGGCCCCTTCGCCGGGACAGATGGCCCGCTCGATCCGGTCGACCTCGTCGCGGGTGATCTTGCCCGCCAGGCAGGCGCCGACGGCCTCGAAGGCGTCGATGATGGTCACGTCCTCACCGTCGACCTGTCCGGGCATCGTGGAGCCCGCGTAGAGGAAGACGCTGGCGAGGTCGAGCCGCGCGGCGGCCATCAGCATGCCCGGCAGCGACTTGTCGCAACCGGCCAACAGCACCGACCCGTCGAGCCGCTCGGCCATCATCACGGTCTCCACCGAGTCGGCGATGACCTCGCGGCTGACCAGCGAGAAGTGCATCCCCTCGTGGCCCATCGAGATGCCGTCGGAGACGGAGATGGTGCCGAACTCCAGCGGGAAGCCACCCGCGGCGTGCACGCCGTTCTTGACCGCCTTGGCCAGCCGGTCGAGGGAGAGGTTGCAGGGGGTGATCTCGTTCCAGCTGCTCGCCACCCCGATCTGCGGCTTGGCGAAGTCGTCGTCGCCCATGCCCACCGCGCGCAGCATGCCGCGGGCCGCGGCCCGCTCCAGACCGTCGGTGACGTCCCGCGAGCGGGGCTTGATGTCGGGCTGCTGGCTCTGGTCGGACGCGGTCATGAGGCAAGGCTACGACTCGCCGCCACCGGTCCCCCCGGCAGTCTCAGCCGGACGCACCGCCTCACTCACCGCCCGTCCCGCGCCCGGTACGGCGGCGCAACTAGGGTGGCTGCATGGCGAAGAAGTCCTGGGCCGACCTGAGCCCGTCGCAGCAGGCCGTCGTGACCGTCGTGGGCGCAGCCGAGGTGGCCCTGACCCTGTGGGCGTTGAAGGACCTGAAGGGACGCCCGGGTGCCGAGCTCCGCGGCCCGAAGGCCCTGTGGTTCCCCGCCCTGCTCGTGCAGCCGGTCGGCCCGCTCGCCTACCTGACCCTCGCGCGACGCGCGCGAGGCTGAGGCCTCAGGGCGCCGGCAGCACCGCGGCGCGGACCACCAGCACGTCGGGCAGGTCCTTGTGGACCTCCGCCCACGTCCGGCCCTCGTCCGCCGAGGCCCAGACGGCACCGTTGCGCCCACCGAAGTAGAGGCCCACCGGGTCCAGGGTGTCGGCGCACATCGCGTCGCGCATCACCGCGGCGAAGTAGGCGTCCGGCAGGGTGCCCTCCCCCAGCTGCTGCCAGGTGGCCCCGCCGTCGTCGGTCCGGCAGACCCGCGCCTTGCCGTCCACCGGCCAGCGGGCGCCGGCGTCCGCGATCGGGAACGTGAAGGCCGTCGACGGCTTCCTGGGGTGGGTGACCATCGCGAAGCCGAACTCCGAGGGCAGCCCGGGGGCGATGTCCTGCCAGCTGTCCCCGCCGTCGTCGGACCGGTAGACGCCACCGTGGTTCTGCAGGAAGAGGCGGTCGGGGTCGACCGGGTCGCGGGCCACCTTGTGCACGCACTGGCCGAACTCGGGGTAGAACCGCTCCCCCGGCATGAACTCGGCCTTGATGCCCTTGTTGACCGGCTGCCAGGTCGCGCCGCCGTCCGAGGTCCGGTAGGCGCCGCCGGTGGAGAGGGCGGCCAGCACCGAGGCCGGGTCCGTCGGGTGTGGGAGGATCGTGTGGAACGCCTGCCCGCCGAAGCCCTCGTCCCACTCGGGCCGGTGCGGGTGGTCCCAGAGCCCGCGCACGAGCTCGAAGTGCTCGCCGCCGTCCTCGGAGCGGAAGACCGCTCCCGGCTCGGTGCCGGCCCACACCACGCCGTCCTCGACCCCGGGCACCAGCTGCCAGACCCGGGCGAGGGCGGCGCCGGTCTCCTCGGGGAAGCGGATGGCTCCGTTGGGTGTCTCCTGCCAGGTCTCCCCGAGGTCGTCGCTCCACCGCACCTGGGGCCCGAACCAGCTCGAGGAGCAGCCCGCCAGCACCCTGGGCACCTCGCCCCGGGCGTCGAGCATCACCGAGTAGACCTCCTCCATCTGGAAGTGCGGCCCCGTCCACGCCCACGTGCGGCGCTCCTCGTCCGAGCTGCCGATCCACAGTCCCTTCCGCGTGCCCACCAGCAGCAGCGTCCTGGTCCCCGTCATGTCCTCTCCCTCCTCGTGCGTGCCGGCAGTCTGCCGTCAGTCCTGGGTGCGGCGCCGGAAGGCGCGCAGCGAGAGCGGCGCCAGGACGGCCGTCAGCGCCAGCGTCCACAGCAGCGTCGCCAGCACCGGGTGCTGCAGGGGCAGCGCCGCCTCGGCGGGCGCCGGTCCGGTGTTGCCCCACAGCTCGCGCACCGCCTGCACCAGCGACGAGATCGGGTTCCACTCCGCGATCGTCCGCAGGAAGTCGCCCATGGGCTCGGTCGGCGCGAAGGCGTTGGAGAGGAAGGTGATCGGGAAGATCGTGGTGAACATGACCCCGTTGACCGCCTCCACGGAGCGCATCGCCGAGCCGACCAGGATGCCGAGCCAGATCATCGCGAACCCCCACAGCAGCAGCAGGGCGTAGGCCAGGACGGCGTCGAGGAACGAGCCGCGGATCCGCCAGCCCACGATCAGCCCGGTCAGCGACATCACCGCGATGCCGATGCCGGAGTGGATGAGGCTGGAGAAGCTGCGCCCCACCAGCACCGCCGAGGGGTGGATCGGCAGCGACCGCATCCGGTCGACGATGCCCTTGTCGATGTCGGCGGTCAGGCCGACGGCGACGATGAACGAGGCGAACGCGATGGTCTGCGCCATGATCCCGCCGAGCAGCCACTCGCGGTAGCCGGACGCCGCGCCCTGCACCGCGATCGCCCCGCCGAAGACGTAGGCGAAGAGCAGGACGAACATCACCGGCTGCACGGTGACGTCCATCAGCATCTCGGGCATGCGCTTGATGTGGATCAGGTTGCGGCGCGTGATCGCCAGCGACTGCTGGAGCAGGTTGGTCTGCCGGATGCGCGGGCGCTCCAGCGCGCCGCTCGAGGACCGGACCGTCTCGGTGGTCATGCGGGTGCCCCTTCCAGGTGGGAGGCGCCGTCGGCGTCCTCGTCGTCCTGCTCCTCGGCCCGTCTGCCGGTCAGGTGGAGGAAGACGTCGTCCAGGCTGGGACGCTGCAGCCCCAGGTCGTCGAGCTCGATGCCGCTGCTGGCGAAGACCTCCGCCACCGCGGTGATGTCGCCCAGCCCCTGGGCGGGGGCGGTGAGGCGGCGGGCGGGCTCGTCCACGTGCACCTCGCTGACCACCCGCCGCATCAGCTCCGCCGCCCGGGCGAGGTCCGCCGAGCCCGAGACGGTGACCACCAGGGCCGCCTTGCCCGAGGCGTCCTTGAGCTGCAGCGGCGTGCCCTCCGCGATGATCCCGCCGCGGTCGACGACCACGATGTTGTCGGCCAGCTGGTCGGCCTCCTCCAGGTACTGCGTGGTGAGCAGCAGCGTCGTGCCGTCGCGCACCAGCTCGCGGAGCACGTCCCACAGCTCGACCCGGCTCCGCGGGTCCAGCCCGGTGGTCGGCTCGTCGAGGAAGAGCACCGGAGGCGTCGCGACCAGGCTCACCGCCAGGTCGAGGCGGCGGCGCATGCCGCCGGAGTAGGTCTTCACCACCCGGTTGCCCGCCTCCGACAGGGAGAACCGCTCAAGCAGGTCGTCGGAGATGCGCCTGACGGTCCGGCGGTCCAGGCCGTAGAGCTGGCCCACCAGCCGCAGGTTCTCCCGCCCGGTCAGCAGCTCGTCGACGGTCGCCGACTGCCCGGTCAGCCCCATCGAGCGACGGACCGCCGCCGGGTCGCCCACCACGTCGTGGCCGGCCACCCGGGCGGTGCCGCTGGTCGGCCTCGTCAGGGTCGTCATCATCCGGACCGTGGTCGTCTTGCCCGCCCCGTTGGGGCCCAGGAGCCCCAGGACGCTTCCGGTCGGGACGGAGAAGCTCACGCCGTCCACGGCCACCGTCTCCCCGAAGTGCTTGACCAGGTCGATCGCCTCGATCGCCTTCTCGCTCACGTTCCGCCCCTCGCCTCGAATTATTCCAATTAGGAAGAGTACGCTCACCTCATGCCTCCAGCGCAAGACCTTTTCCCGGTGACTTCCTATGCGCTGCTCGGGCTGCTGAGCTTCGGGGACGAGCTGACCGGCTACGAGCTCAAGCAGCGCGCCGACAGCACCATGCGCTTCTACTGGACCTCCCCGGCGATGAGCCAGGTCTACTCCGAGCTGGCCCGGCTCAGCGAGGCCGGACTCGTCCGCAAGTCCGGCGAGGGACGCGGCTCCACCTACGCCGTCACCGACGAGGGGCGCCGGGCGATGGAGCGGTGGATGCGCGAGGCGCCGGTGGGGATGCCCGTCTTCAAGCACCCCCAGGCGCTGCGGCTGATGATCGGGCACCTCACCGAGCCGGCGACCCTGGTGACGATGCTGGAGGAGTACGTCGTCGCGGTGCAGGAGGCCCGGGCCGATCTCCAGGACGTGCGGCGCTCGCTGGTGGGCCACGACGAGGTGGGCGAGGTCTTCCACAACCCGGCACTCGTGGCCGAGTGGGGGCTCTCGCACTTCGAGAGCGAGCTGGCGATCGCCCGTCGCACCCTCGACCGGCTGCGGCGCGAGAACGGTCTCGCGGGTCCCGCCCCGTCGCCGGACGAGGCGGCGTGCCGGGGCGACGTGCTGGAGCTGCCCTCGGGCGAGCAGGGCCGGCGTTGAGGCGGGCGGTCTGGCTGGTGCTGGGCGGGATCGCCTCGGTGCAGCTCGGCGCCGCGGTGGCCAAGGAGCTCTTCGACCGGGTGGACCCCACCGCGCTGGTGTGGCTGCGCCTGGCGAGCAGCGCCGTGATGCTGCTGCTGATCGCGCGGCCCCGGCTCCGCGGGCGCACCCGGCAGGACTGGCAGGTGGTGGCCGGCTTCGCGCTCACCCTGGCGCTGATGAACTGGGCGTTCTACCAGTCCTTCGCGCGGCTGCCCCTCGGCGTGGCGGTGACCATCGAGCTGATCGGGCCGCTGAGCGTCGCGCTGCTGGGATCGCGTCGCGTCCGCGACCTGGCCTGGGTGGCGCTGGCCGCCCTCGGCGTGGTGGCCCTGGGGTGGGAGCGCGCCGACCTGGACCCGCTCGGGGTCGGCTTCGCGCTGCTGGCCGGCGCCTGCTGGGCGACCTACATCCTGCTCAGCGCCCAGACCGGCCGCCGCTGGCAGGGGCTCGACGGCCTCTCGGTGGCCAGCGCCGGGGCGGCCCTGCTGCTGAGCCCCTTCGCGCTGGCGGTCGACCTGTCCGGCCTGCTCGACCCGCGGATCGTCGCGCTGGGCGCCCTCATCGGCCTGCTCAGCTCGGTGATCCCCTACAGCCTCGAGATGGTCGCCCTGCGCACGATGCGCCCCTCGGTTTTCGGGATCCTGATGAGCGTGGAGCCCGCCGCCGCCGCCCTGGCCGCGCTGCTCGTCCTGGGCGAGCGGCTGACCCCGCTGCAGTGGCTCGCCATCGTCTGCGTGGTGGCCGCCAGCGCCGGGGCGACCCGGTCGGCCCAGCGCGTGCCGGAGGTCGAGCCCGGGCTGGTGCAGCCCTAGCCGCGCTGAACCCGGAGGTCGGCCGAGCGGCTGGGCGCAGGCGTCGTCGACCACCGGTCAGTAGGCTGGCGTCCTTTCCCCAGGCCCTGGAGGACGCATGCAGCGCAGCACCCCGGTCACCGGGCGGGCGGCCGGCCTCGTCGCCCTGCTGGTCCTGGCCGCCACGGCCGGGTGCGGCAGCGACGGGTCCGACCCGTCGTCCGAGCGGTCGTCGAGCCCCTCGCCCACCAGGTCGACGGAGCCGTCCTCCCCCGCGACCACCGAGCCCGCCCCGTCGCCGTCGGGCGGGGACACCGCGGGACCGGCGCGACCCGAGGTCGCCGGCACCATCGCCACCGGGCTGGAGGTGCCCTGGGGGCTGGCCTTCCTGCCCGACGGCTCGGCCGTCGTCACCGAGCGCGACAGCGCCCGGGTGCTCCACCTGACCGAGGGCGACGACGGGTGGCGCACCCGCGAGCTGGGCCGGCTGCAGGACGCCGCGCCCGGCGCCGAGGGCGGCCTGCTGGGCGTCGCCGCCTCCCCCGACTTCGCGCAGGACCGGGCCCTCTACTTCTACCTCACCGCCGCCGAGGACAACCGGGTCGTGCGCGCCGAGCTGGACGGCGAGCGGCTCGGCGCCGCACGCCCCGTGCTCACCGGCATCCCCCGGGCCGCGATCCACGACGGCGGGCGGCTGCTCTTCGGACCCGACGGCTACCTCTACGTCTCCACCGGCGAGATCGGGCAGCCCGAGCTCGCCCAGGACCGGTCCTCGCTGGCCGGCAAGATCCTGCGGATCACCCCCGAGGGGGACCCGGCGCCGGGCAACCCCGACCCGGAGTCGCCGGTCTGGTCGTGGGGCCACCGCAACGTCCAGGGGCTCGCCTTCGACGACGAGGACCGCCTGTGGGCCAGCGAGTTCGGGGAGAGCACCTGGGACGAGCTGAACCTCATCGAGGCCGGCGGCAACTACGGGTGGCCGCGGGTCGAGGGCCGCGCGCAGGACAATCCCGGCGCCTCCGCGAAGGGCCTGACCGACCCGCGTGCGGTGTGGTCGACCGACGAGGCCTCCCCCTCCGGCCTCGCCTTCGCCGACGGCTCGCTGTGGCTCGGGGCCCTGAGGGGTGCCCGGCTCTGGCAGATCCCCGTCACCCCGGACGGCGTCGCGAAGCCGCGCGCGCACTTCGTCGGGGAGTACGGCCGGGTGCGGTCGGTGGCCGCCGACCCGGACGGCAGCCTCTGGATGACCACCTCGAACCGCGACGGCCGCGGTGAGCCGGCGGCCGACGACGACCGCATCCTGCGGGTCACGCTGTCGCGCTGACCCGCACCACCACCGCGCGCCGGGCGACCCGCCGCAGGGTCGTCAGGACGGACGGGCCGAGGACCACCAGGGCCACCGCGTTGGTGATCGCCCGCCCGGTGTCCCAGCCGCCGGTCGACGTCACCAGGGTGTAGAGGCCGAACCGCTTCAGGTTCTCCGTCAGCGGCGCGCCGGTCGCGTAGGAGAGCTCGGTCGCCTCGTAGCCCGGCACCGTGACGCCGAGCATGAAGGGCCAGCCCCACAGGTTCATCAACGCGCCGTAGAGGTAGGCGGCCAGGACCCCGTAGACGACCAGGAGCGCGATCTCCTTCCGCCCGCGCACCCGACGCGGCAGCAGCCCGGCGCCCATCCCGACCCACCCCGCGACGAGCATCTGGAAGGGCAGCCAGGGGCCGACGCCGGCGGTGAAGAGGGCGGAGACGAAGAGCGAGGTCGCGCCGAGGATGAACCCGAAGGCGGGCCCGAAGACCCGGCCGCCCAGGATCAGCAGGAAGAAGACCAGCTCCAGCCCGGCCACCCCGGCACCCAGCCCGCGGATCACCCCGTTGATCGCCGACAGCAGGCCCAGCACCGCGAGCACCCGGGCGTCCATGCCGCCCTCCGTCATCTCGGCGAGCACCATGACCAGCAGCAGCGGCAGGAGTGCCAGGAAGAGGAAGGGCGGGTCCACCCGCGTGCCGTCCGGCACGTCGAGCAGGAAGGGCCAGCCGAGCATCATCAGCCCGAGCGCCGAGACCAGCACCAGCACCATCGCACTGCGGGGTCCGACGCGTACCGCGGTCGTGGGGGCCTCGGCGAGGTTCCCGGCTCCCCGGGTCGTCATGACGCCCCTGCCGCGGCCAGCGCCGCGGTCACCTGGTCGACGCGCAGCCACGGGGAGCCCAGGATCTTGTGCACCTGGGGCGCGAACGACGGCGACTCGACCACCACCTGCAGGGTCGGGCCCTCGGAGACCACCTCCCCCTCGGCCAGCACCACGACGGAGTCGGCCACCCCCGCCACGAACTCCACGTCGTGGGTGGCCACCAGGACGGCGTGGCCCTCGTCGCACAGCTCGCGCAGCAGCGAGGCCAGCGCGCGCTTGCCCGGGTAGTCGAGCCCCCGGGTCGGCTCGTCGAGGAGGAGCACCGGAGGCCGCGCCGCGAGCACCACCGCGACCGCCAGGGCGAGTCGCTGTCCCTCGGAGAGGTCACGGGGATGGGTCGCGTCGTCGATCCCCGGCGCGAGCCGGTCCAGGATGGCGCGGCAGCGGCCGGGCTCCCCCGCGTCGGCGTCCGCGTCGGCGCACTCCTCGCCCACCGACTCGAGGTAGAGCAGGTCGGCCGCGGTCTGCGGCACCATCCCGGTGTGGCGGCGACGCTCGGCGCCCGACAGCGTGTGGGGGTCCTGACCGGCCACCCGGACCTCTCCCGAGCTCCGCCGCAGCCGTCCCTGGAGCGTCCACAGCAGGGTGGACTTGCCGGCTCCGTTGCGTCCCATCAGCGCGGTCACGCGCCCGCGAGCCAGCCGCAGGTCGACGCCGCGGAGCACGGCGTCGCCGCCCTGGGTGACCACGACACCGCGGGCGCTCAGCACCGGCGCCGTCTCCGGCGCGCTGCTCGCCTCGGCCGGCGGGTGCCCGGCGACCCTGGCTCGCAGGCCGCCCGCCCGGCGGCGGGCGTCCCGCACGTTGAGGGGCAGCGGCGACCAGCCGGCCGCGCGGCCGAGCTCGACCAGGGGCGGGGCGACCGGCGAGTGTGCCATCACCACGTCGGGGACGTCGACGAGGACGGTGCCGTCGCCGTGCAGGAGCACCACCCGGTCGGCGAACGGCACCACGCGCTCGAGCCGGTGCTCGGCGACCACGACGGAGAGCCCGAGGTCGTGCACCAGGCGCGTCACGATCGCCAGGACCTCCTCGGCCGCGTTGGGGTCCAGCGCCGAGGTCGGCTCGTCCAGGACCAGCAGGCGCGGATGCATGGTCAGCACCGAGCCGATGGCCACCCGCTGCTGCTCCCCGCCCGAGAGGGTCCGCAGGTCGCGGTGGCGCAGCTCGGCGATGCCGAGCAGGTCGAGGGTCTCCTCGACCCGACGGCGCATCGTGGCCGTCGGCAGCCCGAGCTGCTCCATCCCGTAGGCCAGCTCCTCCTCGACGGTGTCGGTGACGAACCAGGCCGCCGGGTTCTGCCCGACGTAGCCGATGTCCGCCGCCCGCTCCCGGGCCGGCTGCTCGACGATGCTGGTGCCGTCGAGGAGCACGTCGCCGCGCAGGATCCCTCCGGTGTGCTCCGGCACCAGCCCGGCGAGCACGCCCAGCAGCGTGGACTTCCCGACACCGGTCGACCCGGCCAGCAGCACCAGCTCGCCCTCCTCGACGGTGAGGTCGATGCCGGCCAGCACCTCGCGGCCGGGGTAGGCGAACCGGATGTCGCGCAGCTCGATCATCGGGCTGCCTCCTGTCCGGAGAACGCCGGGACACGCGTGGCGCTCTCCCTGGCGGGGAGCGCCCGGCGGGTGGCGACGGTGGGCGCCGGGGGCGCGACCAGCACCGGCAGCAGCGCCGCCAGGGGGACCAGCAGGGCGGCCAGGTCGAGGGCCGGCGCACCGGCGACACCGGGGTGGGCGATCCCGGGTGAGACGCGCGCGACCCACCAGAGCCCCGCGCCGGCGGTGAGCCCGCTGACGGCGACCAGGACCTCCTCGGGCTGCCACCTGTCGGGGCGGTAGCGGGTCCGGCCCACCCGGCGCCCGGCGCTGGCCAGCGCCAGCGCGGCGCAGCCCGCACCGAGCGCCAGCATCGGCACGCCGAGCCAGCGCGGTGTCGTGGTGTCCAGGAAGCCGTAGACCCCCACGCCAGTGCCCAGCAGCGCGAGGAGCATCAGCGCCCCGGTGAGCCGGCGCTCGCCCGCGGTGGCCTCCCCGGTGCGGCCGTAGCCACGGGCGTCCATCCCGGCGGCCAGCGCCATCGAGCGCTCGAAGGCGTCCTCGAGGACCGGGACCAGGAGGCGGCGCAGCCCGCGGATCCGACGCGCTCGACCCCGCGGCGTGCCGCCCCGCAGCTCCTGGGCGTGCTTCACCCGGCGCGCACTGTCCGCCAGCTGAGGCAGGACGGAGACCGCCACCACGAGTGCCGTGCCGATCTCGTAGAGGGCCGGGGGCAGGGACTTCAGCAGCCGCTTGGGGTTGGCGAGCGCGTTGGCGGCGCCGAACGCGAGCAGGATGCACGCCAGCTGCATCCCGTCGTAGAGGCCTGCCAGGACGGCCTCCCGGGTCACCGGTCCGAGCAGCCGGATCCCGGTGGTCCACTCCGGCAGCTCCACCTGCGGCAGGCGGACCAGGACGGTGCCGCCCTCGACGCCGCCGAGCAGCACCCGGAAGAGGACCCGCACCGCGACGGTGATGCCGGCCAGCCACAGGTAGAGCCGGAAGGCACGGGCCCAGGTGCCGTCCCCCCGGCAGGCCTGCACCACCACCCAGGCGACCGCGGCGAGCAGGGCCAGCAGCCAAGGGTTGGTGGTGGCCGAGGCTGCTGCGGCCAGGCCGGCGGCCCACACCCACCAGGCCACCGGATGGAGCTCACGGGAGACCCGCCCCCGCCTGCTCGTCCGATCCACCACCGCGCTCATCCGGCTCACCCGTTCCTGCGCCTCAGCGAGAGCAGCAGCCCCGCGCCGACCAGGACCGCCAGGAGACCGGCCGGCACCCAGAGCGGCAACGACTCGTCGGTGGCGGGCTCCGCGGGCAGCACGTCGCCACCGACCGAGGGCTCCGTCGCCTCCGGCGCGACCGCCGGTGGCCGGGCCTCCCCGTCGCCCTGGTGCCAGACCAGGGCGAGGTGACCGCCCGCCGGGGTGCGCAGGGTGCCCGCGCCACGGCTCGAGTAGACCCAGTCACCCCCCTGTCCGTCGGCCTGTCCGTCGGCCTGTCCGTCGGCCCACCACACGCTCCAGTAGGCGTCGGCCGGCGCCGCGTTGACACAGGGGTCGGACGCCGGGAGCCCGTCGACCCGGCAGATGAAGCCGGGATCCCGGGTGGCGTGGTCGAGGGTGAAGCCCGCGTCCTGGATGCTGGTGGCAGCCCGCTCGTCGGCGACTGCGCGGTCGCACCCGGTGCGGACACCGTTCCCGGCTTCGACCAGCGCGCCGAAGTCGACCACGACGGTCACGCCCTCGGGCGGACACGGAGCGGGCACCGCGACCGCCGGACCGGCGGCTGAGAGCCCCAGCCCCGCGCCCGCGAGCGCGACGCCGACGGCCGCCAGCGCGGCGGCCCCCAGGGACCGCACGGTCACCGGTCCTCCCCGTCACCCTCCGCCGCGGCCAGCACCGGAAGGGCCTGCACCCCGGCGATCACCCAGGGCGAGCGGTCGAGCGGGTCGTCGAGACCGTAGGTCCGGGCCTCGGCGAGGCTCGACTCGTCGAAGGCCACCGCGCCGGTCTCATCCGCCAGCTCCCCGTCGGCGTCGACCACCTGCAGCCCCCGCAGCCAGGCGGCCGCCCGCCGCGCAGCGTCGTCCTCGCCGAGCTCGGCCAGCGCCCACCCGGCCAGGCCCGAGGAGTTGGCGTTGACGCCGTTCTGCGGGTCGGCGAAGGAGCCGTCCTCACCCTGCTGCTCGAGCAGCCACGTCGTCGCCTGATCGAGCGCCTCCGTCACCGCGGGCTCGGGCTCCCCCTCCTCGGAGAGGGACGCCAGCTGGAGCACGACGAGGGCAGTGGTGTCCGGGGCCTGGTCGGGGGTCACCTGGTCACCCGCGCACGACTGGTCGCGGGCTCCGGGGTCGGAGAAGTCGAGGCGGAAGAAGCCCTGCTCGCACTGCTGCAGGAGCAGGAAGTCGGTGACCTCGTCGGCCTTCTCGCTGCCGATCCGGGTCAGGGCGGCCGCGGCGTAGGACTGGCCGATCGCGTTGGCGTAGTCGCCGTACTCGGAGCGGTCGCGGAGCCGGCCGGCGTTGACGCCCTGGGGGGTCACCGCGCCCTCGACCCGGGCCTGGAGGTCGACCCCGCCGAAGTCGGCCGGGTCGCGATCCTGGTCGACCGCGAGGAGCAGCGCCTTCGCGGAGGGGCCCGAGTAGAGCTCGCGGCCGGCGCCGACGTAGGTCTCCAGGGTCTCGGCGACCGCGTCCGTGGTCTCCGCGGCCTCCTCGTCGTGCAGCCCGGTGGCCGAGAGCCCGAGCACGAGATCGATGCTGGAGCCCACGTCCACCGACGTGGAGGTCTTGCCCTCCCACGAGGTGGTGTTCTCCAGCAGTCCGTCGGCGTTCCGGTTGGCCAGCAGCCAGGTGGCGGCCAGCTCGGCCGGCCGCGGGGCGTCGGAGACGCTGGCCTCGGCACCGGTGTCGGCGCGGCTGCCCTCCTCCTGCGCACAGGCGGTGGCGGCCGCACAGACCAGGGCGAGCGTGGCGCCGGCCGCGGAGATACGGCGACGTCGGGGGTGGTGACGGAGCATGAGGGTGGTCCTTCCCGCTGCTGAGCGGGACGGTCCCCTGCGGGGATCGAACCGCTGCGTTCCTCGACAGCGAATGTTCGGACGCAGCACAGTGGGTGTTCCGGCTCGCACGGTCGGACCGTGCCTACGGTTGCGGGTCAGCGCCGGACTTGGACCGGCTTCCCCCAGCTGTGAGCGTGGGTGCGTCGCGACGGTCGCCGCGACGCACCCACTGTAACCCGGTCTCCCGGTCCCCGCCGAAGGGGTCCGGGACAGCCGATCAGGCCAGCTTCTCCAGGATCAGCTCGCGCACCCGGCCGGCGTCGGCCTGCCCGCGCATCTCCTTCATCACCGCACCGATGAGCGCACCGGCGGCGGCCACCTTGCCGTCGCGGATCTTGTCGGCCACGTCCGGGTTGGCCGCGATGGCGTTGTCGACGGCGGTCGACAGGGCGCCCTCGTCGGAGACGATCGCGAGGCCGCGGGCCTCCACGATCTGCTCCGGCGTCCCCTCGCCGGCCAGCAGGCCGTCGAAGACCTGGCGCGCCAGCTTGTCGTTGAGCGTGCCGGCGTCCACGAGCGCCTGCACCGCCGCGACCTGCTGCGGGGTGACCCCCAGGGCGTCGATCTCGGTGCCGGTCTCGTTGGCCCGCCGGGCCATCTCACCGAGCCACCACTTGCGCGCCGCCTGCGGGGCGGTGCCGGCGGCGACGGTCTCCTCGATCAGCAGCAGCGCGCCGGCGCCGACGGTGTCGCGCATCTCCAGGTCGGAGAAGCCCCAGTCGGCCTGCAGCCGGGCCCGCTTCTGGGTCGGGTTCTCCGGGAGCGTCCCGCGCAGCTCCTCCACCCACTCCCGCGACGGGGCCACCGGCACCAGGTCGGGCTCGGGGAAGTAGCGGTAGTCCTCGGCGTCGGACTTCTCCCGGCCGCTGGTGGTGATGCCGGTGTCCTCGTGCCAGTGGCGCGTCTCCTGCAGGATCGAGGCCCCCGACTGCAGCACGGCGGCGTGCCGCCGCATCTCGTAGCGGACCGCACGCTCGACCGAACGCAGCGAGTTCACGTTCTTGGTCTCGGTGCGGGTGCCGAGCACCCCGGAGCCCTTGGGAGCCAGCGAGAGGTTGACGTCGGCCCGGATCGAGCCCTGGTCCATCCGTGCGTCCGAGACGTCGAGGGCGACGATCAGCTCGCGCAGCTGGGCGACGTATGCCTTGGCGATCTCCGGAGCCCGCTCCCCCGCGCCCTGGATGGGCCGGGTGACGATCTCGATCAGCGGGATGCCCGCCCGGTTGTAGTCGACGAGCGAGTAGTCCGCGCCGTGGATCCGGCCGGTGGCACCACCGACGTGGAGGGTCTTGCCGGTGTCCTCCTCCATGTGGGCGCGCTCGATCTCGACCCGGAACGTCTCCGGCTCGCCGTCCGCACCCTCGACCTGGACGTCCATCCAGCCGTCGAAGGCGATCGGCTCGTCGTACTGCGAGGTCTGGAAGTTCTTCGGCATGTCCGGGTAGAAGTAGTTCTTCCGGGCGAAGCGGCACCACTCGGCGATCTGGCAGTTCAGCGCCAGGCCGATCCGGATGGCCCCCTCGACCGCCTTCCGGTTGACGACCGGCATGGCACCGGGCAGGCCCAGACAGGTCGGGCAGACCTGGGTGTTGGGCTCGGCACCGAACTCGGTGGGGCAGCCGCAGAACATCTTGGTCAGCGTGCTGAGCTCGACGTGGACCTCGAGGCCCAGCGCGGGGTCGTACTTCTCCAGCGTCTCCTCGAAGGAGAGCAGCTCGGCGGTCCTGGTGCTCACTGACGGGCTCCCTTCAGCTCGGGCGCGCGGTCGAGGACCGCACCACCCCACTTCTCCTGCAGCAGGGCCTCGACCGCGGCGCCGACCCGGTAGAGCCGGTCGTCGGCGAGGGCCGGTGCCAGCACCTGCAGTCCGACCGGGAGGCCGTCCTCGTCGGCCAGGCCGCACGGCACCGAGATGCCGGGCGTGCCGGCCAGGTTGGCCGGGATGGTGGCGAGGTCGTTGAGGTACATCGCGAGCGGGTCGTCGAGCTTCTCGCCGAGCTTGAACGCCGTGGTGGGCGCCGTCGGGCTGACCAGCACGTCGACCTTCTCGAACGCCGCCTCGAAGTCGCGGCTGATCAGGGTCCGCACCTTCTGTGCCTGCCCGTAGTAGGCGTCGTAGTAGCCGCTGGACAGCGCGTAGGTGCCCAGGATGATCCGGCGCTTGACCTCGTCGCCGAAGCCGGCGTCCCGGGTGGCCCGCATGACCTCCTCGGCACTGGGCGCCTCGACGCCCTCGGGCAGCACCCGCAGCCCGTAGCGCATCGCGTCGAACTTCGCGAGGTTGCTCGACGCCTCGGCAGGCAGGATCAGGTAGTAGGCGGCCAGCGCGTGCACGAAGTGCGGGCAGGAGACCTCCACCACCTCGGCGCCGGCCGCGACCATCGTCTCGACGGTCTCCTCGAAGCGCGCCATCACGCCGGGCTGCCAGCCCTCGCCGCGCAGCTCGGTGATGACGCCGACCTTGAGCCCGGTCAGGTCCTTGCCGGCCCCGGCCCGGGCCGCCTCGACGAACGACGGCATCGACTCGGGGATCGAGGTGCTGTCCAGCGGGTCGTGGCCGGCGATCACCTCGTGCAGCAGCGCCGAGTCGAGCACCGTCCGGGTGACGGGACCGACCTGGTCGAGCGAGTTGGCGAGTGCCACCAGGCCGTAGCGGGAGACCCCGCCGTAGGTCGGCTTGACGCCGACCGTCCCGGTGACCGCACCCGGCTGCCGGATGGAGCCGCCGGTGTCGGTGCCCAGCGCCAGCGGCGCCTCGAAGGCGGCCACCGCGGCGGCGGAGCCGCCACCGGAGCCGCCCGGGATCCGGTCGAGGTCCCACGGGTTGCGGGTGGGGCCGTAGGCGGAGTGCTCGGTGGAGGAGCCCATGGCGAACTCGTCCATGTTGGTCTTGCCGAGGATCGGCAGGCCGGCCTCGCGCAACTTGCGCACCACGGTGGCGTCGTAGGGCGGCACCCAGCCCTCGAGGATCTTCGATCCGCAGGTGGTGGGCAGGCCGACGGTGGTCAGCACGTCCTTGACGGCGATCGGGACGCCGTCCAGGACGCCGCGCGGCTCCCCGGCCGCGCGACGCTCGTCGGAGGCGCGCGCCTGGGTCAGGGCGCCCTCCGCGTCGACGTGGAGGAACGCGTGCACGCCCTGCTTGTCGCTGCCGTCGGCGGGGCCGTCGACCTCGGCGATCCGGTCGAGGTGGGCCTGGGTCAGCTCGACGCTGGTCACCTCGCCGGCGGCCAGCGCGTCGGCCATCTCGGCCGCCGTGCGC
Source organism: Nocardioides sp. Z50_6 (assembly GCF_058215755.1). Classification (NCBI taxonomy): domain Bacteria; kingdom Bacillati; phylum Actinomycetota; class Actinomycetes; order Propionibacteriales; family Nocardioidaceae; genus Nocardioides; species Nocardioides sp. Z50_6. Next base: position 384,202 of record NZ_JBZAJB010000001.1, read on the forward strand.
CGGGTCCAGTCGATGCTGTCGGCGCTCACTGCTCGTCCCCCAGGATCCTCGGCACGGAGAAGCGCTGCTGCTCCGACTCCGGGGCTCCCGCGAGCGCCTGCTCGGCGGTGAGGCCGGGGACGACGACGTCCTCGCGGAAGACGTTGGTCAGCGGGAGCGCGTGCGAGGTCGGCGGCACATCGGCGTCGGCCACCTCGCTGATCGAGGCCACCGACTCCAAGATGACGCTCAGCTGGGGCGCCAGGTGGTCGAGCTCGGCGTCGGAGAGGTCGATCCGGGCCAGGTCGGCCAGGTGCGCGACCTCGTCGCGGGTGATTTCGGGCATCAGCATCCTTTGCCAGACGTGCGGGGGATCAGCCGCCCATCCTAGGCTCTCCCTCGTCTCCCTCCGTGGGGGGCGTGCTCGCGGTGGGCGTGGCCGGCGGCCCCTCGGCGAGCAGCCGGTCGAAGCCCGCCTCGTCGAGGATGGTCAGGCCGAGCTGCTCGGCCTTGTCGGCCTTGGAGCCGGCGTTCTCCCCGACCACCACGAAGTCGGTCTTCTTCGACACCGAGCCCGACGCCTTGCCGCCCCGGGCGATGATCGCCTCCTTGACCGAGTCGCGCGTCCAGCCCTCCAGCGAGCCGGTGACCACGACGGTGAGCCCCTCCAGGGTCCGCGGCACCGACTCGTCCCGCGCGTCCTCCATGGTGACGCCGGCCCGGGCCCAGGTGTCCACGATGGCGCGGTGCCACCCGGACTGCTCGCCGTCGAACCACTCGCGCACCGAGGCGGCGATGGTGGGGCCCACCCCCTCGGCGTCCGCGAGCTGCTGCTCGTCGGCCTCGCGGATCGCCTCCATCGACCCGAACCGGGTGGCCAGGGCACGGGCCGCCGTCGGGCCCACGTGGCGGATGGAGAGCGCCACCAGGACCCGCCACAGAGGCACCTGCTTGGCCTGGTCGAGGTTGTCGAGCAGCCGGCGGCCGTTGGCGCTGAGCACCCGGGGGCCGCTGCCCGCCTCGACCTCAGCCTTCTTGGCGGCCCGGGTGAAGAGCTCGGTGCGCAGCAGGCCCGACTCGTCGAGGTCGAAGACGTCGCCCTCGTTGGCGATCACCCCGGCGGCGAGCAGCGCGTCGGCCGCCTCGTAGCCGAGACCCTCGATGTCGAAGGCGCCGCGGCCGGCGACGTGGAAGACCCGCTCGCGCACCTGGGAGGGGCACGCCTCGTGGTTGGGGCAGCGCAGGTCCTTGTCGCCCTCCTTCTGCTGGGCGAGCTCGGTGCCGCAGGAGGGACAGTGGGTCGGCATCACCCACTCGGCCAGCCCTTCGGGCCGCAGCGGCAGCACCGGCCCGAGGATCTCCGGGATCACGTCGCCCGCCTTGCGCAGGATCACCGTGTCACCGGGGCGGACGTCCTTGCGGCGGACCTCGTGGGCGTTGTGCAGGGTCGCCCGCTCCACGGTGGAGCCGGCCACCCGGGTCGGCTCCATCACCCCGAAGGGCGTCACCCGCCCGGTGCGGCCGACGTTGACCTCGATCGCGAGGAGCCGGGCGTTGACCTCCTCCGGCGGGTACTTGAAGGCGATGGCCCAGCGCGGGGCCCGGCTGGTCGAGCCGAGGCGGCGCTGGAGGGCGACCGAGTCGACCTTGACCACCACCCCGTCGATCTCGTAGCCGACGATGGTGTGCCGCTCCTGGCCCACCTTCGTGACGTAGGCCTCGACGTCGCCCAGCGTGGGCACCACCCGCACCTGGTCGGAGGTGGGCAGGCCCCAGGCCCGCATCGCTGCGTAGGAGCCGGACTGGGTGGCCGGCTCGAAGCCCTGGCGCGCGCCCAGCCCGTGGCAGACCATGCCCAGGGCCCGGGTGGCGGTCACCCGCGGGTCCTTCTGGCGCAGCGACCCGGCGGCGGCGTTGCGCGGGTTGGCGAAGGGGGGCTTCCCGGCGTCCGCCATCGCGGAGTTGAGCCGCTCGAACGCCTCGGTCGGCAGGAAGACCTCGCCCCGGACCTCCACCAGCTCGGGCACCGGGAACTCGTCGGTGCCGGTGAGCCGGTGCGGCACCGAGTCGATGGTGCGCACGTTCGGGGTCACGTCCTCGCCGGTGCGGCCGTCACCGCGGGTGAGCGCCCGCACCAGGCGCCCGCGCTCGTAGAGCAGGTTGATCGCCAGGCCGTCGACCTTGAGCTCGCAGAGCAGCTCGGCGTCGGTGATCCCGTCCCGGGCGAGCCGGGCGTACCACCCCTGGAGCTCCTCGAAGGAGAAGGCGTTGTCGAGCGACTCCATCGGCTGGAGGTGGTCGACCGGGGTGAACTCGGTGGAGACCGCGCCACCGACCTTCTGGGTCGGCGAGTCCGGCGTCCGGAGCTCGGGGTGCTCCTCCTCCAGCGCCTCCAGCTCGCGCAGCCGTCGGTCGAAGTCGGCGTCGTCGAGCGTCGGGGAGTCGAGCACGTAGTAGCGCCAGCGCGCGTCCTCGATCTGCTCCGAGAGCTCCTGGTGGCGTTCGCGCGCCTCGGGCGGTGCGGGAGTGACCTCGGGCGTGCTCATGGCCATATCTTGCCCTGCCCCACCGACAACCACCTGCCAGCACCCGGACGAGGGCAGACGGTGTCCGCTCGCGTCCCTACGCTGTCGCACCTGCGGGGCGCACGCGCTGCCTCGCCGCCGACAGGGGGTCCACATGTCCGCTCGCCACGCCGTCCCGAGGCTGCTGCGCAGGTCGCTGCTGCCAGTCCTCCTCGCCCTCGGGCTGCTGCTCGGGACCAGCGCGGGAGCGCTCGCCAGCCGCCCCTGGCCCGGTGGCCGGATCACCTACGTGGACAAGACCAAGGACCCCGAGGCGGTGCGCGCGGCGGTGCGGGCGTGGAACCGCAGCGGCGTCCGGGTCAGGTTCGTCAAGGTCAAGAAGGCCTCGAAGGCGTCCCTGGTCATCCGCAACTCCCGCAACGTCCCGTCGGGCTGCGGATCCGGCCTGGCGTCCATGGGCTTCGTCCCGCGTGGCAAGGCGTTCGTCAACATCCTGCACGGCACCGACGCCGACGGGCAGGGCTGCGCACAGCCCGGCCAGACCCTGGTGCTCGCACACGAGCTCGGCCACGTCCTCGGCCTGCAGCACAACGACAGCCGGTGCTCGGTGATGAACAGCAGTCACGTCAACGGCGTCGCGCAGCGCGAGTGCCTGGGTGAGGACGTCGAGGAGGCCAGGCCCGGACGCTGGCGCTGCCGGGTGCTGGAGCGGGTCGACCTCACGCGTGCTGCCAAGCTCTACGGCGGCCGGCCCAAGGTGGCGGAGCAGGAGTGGTGCGACGCCATCGACCGGATCCCCGCGACCGGCCCGGTCAGCTGGACCCCGGGCCGCGCCGGCGCCGGCACGCTGACCGTGGTGCGGGGAACGGAGCCCGCGCTCCCCGGCTGGCTCGGGACCTGGGGGTACGGCGTCCCGGGCATGGAGGTCCACGCCACCCCCGGCACCTGCACGGCCGTCCCGGGGGCCGACGCGACCCGGCTCACCGTCGACCTGTGGGAGGTGCCGGTGGGGGCCGCCCAGGCGATCCCCGTCTACGGCCTCCAGCCGGGCCCGCACTGCCTCTCGGTGTGGCAGTTCGACCGGGGCAACAACTACGCGCTGACTCCCAGCACGGTGACGGTCCAGGTCGGCTGAGGCCCGGCCCGGCCCGGCCCGGCCCGGATCGGGTCAGGTCAGGTCAGGGCGTGCGCGGTGGTCCGGGACAGGGTCAGGGCCCGGCGGGCCCAGTCCGCGGAGGCACCGGCCAGACCGCAGCCCGGGCTGACGACCAGCTGGGAGCCCACCTCCTCGGGGTCGAAGCCCAGCATGTCGAGCCAGCGCAGCACCCGCTCGGTGAGCCGGGCGTCGTCGGTCGGGTCGGTGGGGTCGAGGGTGGGCAGCACCCCGAGGACGACGCTCTCACCGCCCTCCAGGGCCTGGCCGAGATCGTCGTGGTCCTCGGCACCGAGCTGAGCCAGGTCGACCGCGAGACCCCGCGCCCCGGCGCCGCGCAGCAGCCCCAGTGGCGTCCCGGCGGCACAGGCGTGCACCCAGGGCTCGGCCCCGGAGTCGGCGATCGCGGTGAGCACCCACTCGAGCGCGTCCGAGGCCTCGGGCGGGTGGACGACGCGGTGCCGGCCGAAGCCGCTGGCGGTGGGCACCCGGCCGGCCAGCACCGCGGCGAGCGCCGGCTCGTCGACCTGGACGACGAGCCGCTCGGCCTCCGGCAGCCGGCGCCGCAGGTCGGCCACGTGGTCGCGGACCCCCTCGGCCAGTGCCTGGGCCAGGTCGCGCCTGGCCCCGTGGTCGGAGAGCACCTTGTCGCCGCGCGGCTTCTCCACGGTGGCGGCCAGCGTCCACGGGCCGGCCACCTGGGTCTTGACCGCGCCGGTCCAGCCCTGGGTCTGCTCCTCGACCTCGTCGAGGTCCTGGGCCAGCAGCGACCGGGCACGCCGGTGGTCGACGCCCGAGGCATCGGTCAGCCGCCAGCCGGCGGGCTGCAGGTCCGCCCCGAGGCCGGCGACGACCGCAAGGCCCCGGCCGGTGGTGGTGGCGCCGGGCCCTCGGCCGGGCAGCTCCGGCACGTGCGGCAGGCCGGCCGCCTCGCCGAGCTCGCCCCACACGACCCGCACCGCCTCGGCGTAGGCGTGCGCCGGCGTCTGCTCCCCCGGGCCGGGCATCGACCCGATCCCGGTCGCGCGCGTCACCCGGCCACCCGCTCGGTGGCGGTGATGGTGGCCGACCCCACGACCCGGGAGCCGTCGTAGATCACCGCGGCCTGGCCGGGGGCGATCCCCTCGGCCGGGTCCAGCAGCTCGATGCGCACGGTGTCGCCGTCGGCCTCCACGACCGCCCGGTGCTCCTGGCCGTGGGCGCGCAGCTGCACCGTGCCCTTGAGCCGGTCCGGCACGGTGCCGCACCAGCGGGGCCGGAAGGCCTCCAGCCGCCCCACCGCGAGCCGCTCGCGCGGGCCGACGGTGACGGTGCCGCTGACCGGCTCGATGTCGAGCACGAACCGGGGCTTCCCGTCGGGCGCGGGACGACCCAGCCGCAGCCCCTTGCGCTGGCCGATGGTGAAGCCGTAGGTGCCCTCGTGGAGCCCGAGCACCTCGCCGGTCTGCTCGTCGCGGATCTCGCCGCCGTGGTTGGGGGCCCGGTCGCCGAGCTTCTCCCGCAGCCAGCCGGCGTTGTCCCCGTCGGCGACGAAGCAGATGTCGTGGCTGTCCGGCTTCTGGGCGACCAGCAGCCCACGCCGGGCGGCCTCGGCCCGCACCTCGGGCTTGGTGGAGTCGCCCAGCGGGAACATCGCGTGCCGCAGCTGTTCCTGGGTGAGGACCCCCAGCACGTAGGACTGGTCCTTGGCGTGGTCCACGGCCCGGTGCATCTCGACCAGCCCGTCGGCCCCGGTGCGCAGCTGCGCGTAGTGACCGGTGGCCACCGCGTCGAAGCCCAGGGCCAGCGCTCGGTCGAGCACGGCGGCGAACTTGATCTTCTCGTTGCAGCGCAGGCACGGGTTGGGGGTGCGGCCCGCGGCGTACTCGGCCATGAAGTCCTCCACCACGTCGTCGTGGAAGCGGTCCGAGAGGTCCCAGACGTAGTGCGGGATGCCGATCACGTCCGCGGCCCGCCGGGCGTCGTTGCTGTCCTCGATGGTGCAGCAGCCCCGGGCCCCGGTGCGGTAGGAGGCGGGGTTGCGGGAGAGCGCGAGGTGCACCCCCGTCACGTCGTGGCCGGCCTCGACCGCCCGGGCTGCGGCCACGGCGGAGTCCACCCCGCCGGACATCGCGGCGAGCACCTTCACCTGGTCCCCCCGTGGGCGGCCCGGGCCCGCTCGACCGCGGGGCCGATCGCGGCCACCAGGGCGTCGACGTCGGACGGCGTGCTGGTGCGGCCCAGCGTGAAGCGCAGGGAGTGACGCGCCTGGGCGGGGTCGCACCCCATGGCGAGCAGCACGTGGGAGGGCTGCGGGACCCCCGCGGAGCACGCCGACCCGGTGGAGCACTCGATGCCCTGGGCGTCGAGCAGCATCAGCAGCGAGTCGCCCTCGCAGCCGGGGAACCCGAGGTGGGCGTTGCCCGGCAGCCGCGCCTGCGGGTCGCCGTGGAGGTGCGCGTCGGGCACCACCTCGATCACCCGGCGCACCAGGTCGTCGCGGAGTGCGGTGACCCGGGCGGCGTGCTCGGCCTGGGCCTTGACGGCCAGCTCGACGGCAGCCGCGAGGCCGGCTATGCCGGGCGGGTCGAGGGTGCCGCTGCGGATGTCGCGCTCCTGGCCGCCCCCGTGGAGCAGCGGCGTGACCTCGACCTCACGGCGTACGACCAGGGCGCCGACCCCGTAGGGCCCGCCCAGCTTGTGGCCGGTGAAGGTCAGGGCGTCGACGCCGCTCGCGGCGAAGTCGACGGGGACCGCCCCCACGGCCTGGACGGCGTCGGTATGCACCGGGATGCCGTGCTCCCCGGCGATGCGCACCACCTCCTCGATCGGCTGGAGGGTGCCCACCTCGTTGTTGGCCCACATTACCGAGGCCAAGGCGACCGAGCCGGGATCGCGCTCCACGCTGGCCCGGAACGCCTCCACGTCGAGGCGGCCGACCGCGTCCACCGGCACCAGCTCGACCTCCGCGGCGCCGGTCGAGGCCAACCAGTGCAGCGGGTCGAGGACGGCGTGGTGCTCCACCGCGGTGGCCAGCACTCGGGTGCGGCGCGGGTCCGCGGCGCGGCGCGACCAGAGGATCCCCTTGAGGGCCAGGTTGTCGGACTCGGTGCCGCCGGAGGTGAAGACCACCTCGCCGGGCCGGCAGCCGAGCGCCTGGGCGATCGTCTCCCGGCTCTCCTCCACCACCCGACGGGCCCGACGGCCGGCGGCGTGCAGCGAGCTGGCGTTGCCCACGGTCGTCTGGTGCCGCGCCACCGCCGCGAGCGCCTCGGGGAGCATGGGCGTGGTGGCGGCGTGGTCGAGGTAGACCGACGGGTTCGACGCAACGGTGTTCATGTCACCGCTCAGCCTACGGCGCCCCGGGTCAGGTGGACCCCGGCGGTGCTCGGCCTACTCCCTGGCCACCTCGGCGACCAGCGCGGCGTGGTCTGAGCCGGGCACCGGGTGGGTGGCCGTGCGGGTCGCGGTCCACCCCTGCCCGACCAGCACGTGGTCGATCGCGACGACCGCGGGCGCCGAGAGGGGGCCGAGGCCGACCTCGCCCGCCGAGGGCCAGGTGGCCTGCCACCCGGAGCCGGCGACCTCCGCGGCGTCGCGCAGCCCGCCCGCGTCGAGCAGGTCGCGGAAGACGCCGTGGTCCGGCGTGGCGTTCAGGTCGCCGAGCAGGAGCCCGGGCGGACGGCCGGCCACCGCCTCGCGCAGCACCCGGTGGTCGCTGCGCCAGCCCTCGGCGTCCCCCATCGGCGACTCGGGGTGGGTGACCACCACCGGGACCCGCTCCCCCGCCACGTCGACCCGCACCGCGAAGGAGGTCCACTGGGTGGGGATCGCCCGCTCCCCCACCAGCGGGTGCCGGGAGTAGAGCATCGTGCCCTCCACGCCGTAGTCCGCCTCCCCGGCGTGGAAGGGCAGCTGCACGTTGAGCCCCGCCTCCTCCATCATCAGCAGCGCGTAGGGGGTGACCTCCTGGACCGCCAGCAGGTCGACGTCCTCCTCGGCGGCCAGACGCACCAGGTCCTCGGGGTCCGCGGACCCGTTGAGCATGTTGAAGGTCATCACCTTGAGTCGCAGCGCGTCCTCTCCCGGCTCGGGCTCGCCGCCCACGAACTGCGGTGCCAGCCAGCCCAGGTGGAGCACCAGCCCCACGACGGCGGGCACCCCGGCCAGCAGGGCCAGCCGGCGGCTGCCGCCGAGCCGGAGGTCGAGCGCGACCACGGCCAGGACCAGCAGGTAGGCGAGCACCGCCCAGGGGGCGAACGAGACCAGCCTGACCAGGAGCCCCTGGTCGGGCTGGAGCAGGCGCAGCCCGGTCAGGAGCACACCCCCGAGCAGGCAGGCCCCGGCCCCGGTCCGCAGCAGGAGGGTCACAGGCCCAGAAACTACTGCCTGGGGCCCGTCGCGGGGGGCGATCCGCCCAGACGCGGCTCCAGGAGGACGAGGTCGTCGCGGTGCACCACCTCGCGCTCGTACCCGGCGCCCAGCTCCCGCTTGAGCTCGTGGGAGGACTTCCCGAGCAGGCCCGGGATCTCGGCGGAGTCGAAGTTGACGAGGCCTCGGGCGACCGGGCGTCCCTCGGCGTCGGTCAGGTCGACCGGGTCCCCGGCCACGAAGCGGCCCGCGACCGCGGTGATCCCGGCGGCCAGCAGCGAGGCGCGCCGCTCCACGACCGCCCGTACGGCCCCCTCGTCGAGGATCAGCCTGCCCTGGGGCTCGGAGGCGTGCGCCAGCCACAGCAGCCGGGTGGGGCGACGCCGCCCCCGGGCGTGGAAGAGCGTGCCGACGGCCTCGCCGGCCAGCGCGGGGACGGCGTTGTCGGCGGAGGTGAGCACCACCGGGATGCCGGCGCCCGTGGCGATCCGGGCCGCCTCCACCTTGGTCACCATGCCCCCGGTGCCGAGGCCCGCGGCCCCTGCGCTGCCGATCCGTACGCCGTCGAGGTCGCCCGCCCCGCGCACGTCGGCGAGCAGGCGGGTCCCGGCGAGGTCGGGGGGTCCGTCGTAGAGCCCGTCCACGTCGGAGAGCAGCACCAGCAGGTCGGCGTGCACCAGGTGGGCGACCAGGGCGGCCAGCCGGTCGTTGTCGCCGAAGCGGATCTCGGAGGTGGCGACGGTGTCGTTCTCGTTGACGATCGGCAGGGCGCCGAGCTCGAGGAGCTTGGCGAAGGTCTGGTAGGCGTTGCGGTAGTGCGCGCGGCGGGTCACGTCGTCGACGGTGAGCAGCACCTGGCCGGTGACGAGCCCGTGCCGGGCGAACTCCTGCTGGTAGTGGTGGGCGAGCAGGCCCTGCCCGACCGACGCGGCGGCCTGCTGGGCGGCCAGGCCGCGCGGCCGGCGGCGCAGGCCGAGGGGTGAGAGCCCCGCCGCGATGGCCCCGGAGGAGACCAGCACCACCTCGGCGCCACGGCCACGCACGGCGGCCAGCACGTCTGCGAGGTCTGCCACCCGCTGCCGGTCGATGCCGCCACCCGCACTGGTGAGCGACGACGACCCGACCTTGACCACGATCCTGCTCGCCTCGACGACCGCCGGGCGCAGGCTGCCGCCCTCGCTCATGCGTCGGGGTCGTCCTCTGCCCAGTCGGGGTCGTCGGGCGAGCCGATCTCGTACGAGCTGGGGCCGAAGCGCTCGGGCTTGTCCTGCTTGTCCAGCCGCCTGGCCACGTCGGCTCGGGTCTCGTTCTCGCCCCGCTCCTCCATCGCCGCGTCGATGTCGCGGCGGCGGGTGCGCGCCGGGCGCTGCTCGTCGAAGCGCTGGTCCTCGCCGCGGCGGCCCAGCATCTCGGCGCCGGCCTCGATGTCGGGCTTGAAGTCGAAGACCACGGAGTTGTCGGGGTGCCCGATCAGCACGGTGTCCCCGGCCTCGGCACCACGCTTGACCAGGGCCTCCTCCACTCCGAGCCGGTTGAGCCGGTCGGCGAGGAAGCCGACGGCCTCGTCGTTGCTGAAGTCGGTCTGGCGGATCCACCGCTCGGGCTTGGTGCCCCGCACCCGCCACGCGTCCCCGTCGCGGGTGATCTCGAAGTCGCCGCCGCCCCCGACCGCGGGCGGCCTGATGACGATCCGGGTCGGCTCCACGGCCGGCTTCTCGGTGCGGCTCCTGGACACGATCTCGGCCATCGCGAAGGTCAGCTCCCGCACCCCGGCCCCCGAGGCGGCGGAGATCGGGAAGACCAGCATGCCGCGCTCCCGCAGGTCGTCGATGACCATGTCGGCGATGTCGGCGCCGTCGGGCACGTCGATCTTGTTGAGCGCCACCAGGCGGGGCCGGTCCTCCAGCCCGCCGTAGCGGGCCAGCTCGGACTCCATCACCTCCAGGTCGTCGACCGGGTTGCGCCCGGGCTCGATGGAGGCGGTGTCGACGACGTGCACGAGGGCCGCGCAGCGCTCGATGTGGCGCAGGAAGTCGTGGCCCAGGCCGCGTCCCTCGGCGGCGCCCTCGATCAGGCCGGGGACGTCGGCCACCGTGAAGGTGGTGTCGCCGGCGCGCACCACGCCCAGGTTGGGCACCAGGGTGGTGAAGGGGTAGTCGGCGATCTTGGGCCGGGCCCTCGAGATCGCGGCGATCAGGGAGGACTTGCCGGCGCTGGGGTAGCCCACCAGCCCGATGTCGGCGACCACCTTGAGCTCGAGGTGGATCTCGAGCTCATCGCCGGGCTCGCCGAGCAGGGCGAAGCCGGGGGCCTTGCGCTTGGAGGAGGCCAGCGAGGCGTTGCCCAGACCGCCGCGGCCGCCGGTGGCGACCACCATCTCGCTGCCGGCGCCGATCAGGTCGCCCAGCACGTTGCCCTGGGCGTCGGTGACCACCGTGCCGTCGGGCACCGGCAGCACCAGGTCGGAGCCGTGGCCGCCGTTCTTGTGGTCCCCCGCCCCGTGGCCGCCGTTCTCGGCCCGCCGCTTGGGGCTGTGGTGGTACTCGATCAGCGTGGTGACCTGCGGGTCGACGCGGAGGATGACCGATCCGCCCGGTCCCCCGTTGCCGCCGTCGGGCCCGCCGAGGGGCTTGAACTTCTCGCGGTGCACGGACGCCACGCCGTTTCCGCCGCGGCCTGCGCTGACGTGCAGCGTCACGCGGTCGACGAAGGTGGGTACGGCCATGTGGAGCTCTCCTCGATGGGGGTGGAACACACGAAGGGCGTCCCCAGGTCTAGGGACGCCCTTCGTTGGAAATGTGTGCTGCGTGAAGCGTCAGGTCACTCGCCCGGGACGACGTTGACGACCTTGCGGCCACGACGGGTGCCGAACTCGACGGCACCCGCGACGAGCGCGAAGAGCGTGTCGTCGCCGCCGCGGCCGACGCCGCTGCCCGGGTGGAAGTGCGTGCCGCGCTGGCGGACGATGATCTCGCCGGCGCCGACGACCTGGCCGCCGTAGCGCTTGACGCCGAGACGCTGTGCGTTGGAGTCGCGACCGTTCTTGGTCGAGGCCGCACCCTTCTTGTGTGCCATGAGTTCAGTCCTTCGTGGATCGCGAGGGCGGAAGCCGCTCAGACGGAGATGTCGGTGACCTTGACCTGGGTGTACTTCTGGCGGTGACCCTGGCGCTTCTTGTAGCCGGTCTTGTTCTTGTACTTCTGGATGATGATCTTGGGGCCCTTGGTCCGCCCGAGGACCTCGACGGTCACCGAGGCCTTGTCCAGGCCGGTGGCGGTGACGGCCTCGCCGTCCACCACCATCACGACGGGAAGGGTCACGGACTCACCGGGGGTGGTCAGGACCTGGTCGATCTCGATGACATCGCCGACAGCAACCTTCTGCTGCTTGCTGCCACTCCGCACGATCGCGTACACCGCGACTCACTCTCCTCGTCGGACTCGAACAGTCCATCAACAATCTCAAGACTCAGGGCACCCACCGCGCGCCGACGACTCGTGTCCGACAAAGGGCCACGACGTGCAAGCACACCAGCGGGAAGGTGTTGGGACACACCGAAGGTCAATACTACGGACGGGGGGACGTGCGCGCAAAACGCGGCCCGTCCCCCCGGCCCGGTCGGGTCAGCGCTTGCGCGCGCCCTTCTTCTTGATCGGGACGTGCTCGACCTGGACGCCGTCGGCGTCGTCGTCCTGATCCGCCGGGGCCGCACCGGTACCGGCATCGGCCGACCCGGTCGTCTCCACCGCCGGCTGCACGGTCGCCGGCGGGCCGGCGGGCCGCGACGCCGCACGGCGGCGGGTCCGGGTGACCACCGTCGTGGTGGGCGCCGGCTCGGGGGTCGGCTCGGGCTCGGGCGTCGGCTCAGGCGTCGGCTCGGGCTCGGGCGTCGGCTCAGGCGTCGCCACGGGCTCAGGCGTCACCTCAGGCGTCGGCTCGGGCTCGGGCGTCACCTCAGGCTCGGGCGTCGGCTCAGGCGTCGCCACGGGCTCAGGCGTCGGCTCGGGCGTCGGCACGGGCTCGGGCGTCGGCTCGGGCTTGACCTCGACGGGCGCGTCGCCGTCGGCCGCCGGCGCAGCGGTGCGCTCCGCGAGGTCGGCGTTCTCCGGCTTGGCCATCGCGGCGACCACCTTGGGCGACGGCGCGGCCGGTGGAGCACTCGGCGGCGTCGGCCGGTCGGAGCCGCCGCCGGAGCCCTGAGCGGACTCCTTGCCGCGGCCACCGCGTCCTCGCCGGCCACCACGGCGCCCGTCGTCGTCGGAGGCCGCGGAGGACCGCGGCTCGACCGGCGCGCTCTGCACCACGACCCCGCGGCCCTGGCAGTGCTCGCAATCGGTGGAGAAGGCCTCCAGCAGGCCGGTGCCGATCCGCTTGCGCGTCATCTGGACCAGGCCCAGCGAGGTCACCTCGGCGACCTGGTGCCGGGTCCGGTCACGGCCCAGGCACTCCACCAGTCGCCGGACGACGAGGTCGCGGTTGGACTCCAGCACCATGTCGATGAAGTCGACGACGATGATGCCGCCGATGTCGCGCAGCCGCAGCTGGCGGACGATCTCCTCCGCCGCCTCGAGGTTGTTCTTGGTGACCGTCTCCTCCAGGTTGCCCCCGGAGCCGGTGAACTTGCCCGTGTTGACGTCGACCACGGTCATCGCCTCGGTGCGGTCGATCACCAGGGAGCCGCCCGAGGGCAGCCAGACCTTGCGGTCCAGGCCCTTGGCGATCTGCTCCTCGACGCGGTAGGCCGAGAAGACGTCGCCCTGCTGGGCCGAGGCGTTGTCGCCCGGCTGGTAGCGCTCGAGGCGCTCGCCGAGGTCGGGCGCCACGTGGGTGACGTAGCCCTTGACGGTCTCCCAGGCGTCGTCGCCCTCGATGACCAGCTTCTTGAAGTCCTCGGTGAAGAGGTCGCGGACCACCTTGAGGGTCAGGTCCGGCTCTCCGTAGAGCAGCTGCGGGGCGTTGCCCTTGGTCTTGGCCTCGATGTCCTCCCAGCGGGCCTTGAGCCGCTCGACGTCGCGGGTCAGCTCCTCCTCGCTGGCACCCTCGGCGGCGGTGCGCACGATCACGCCCGCGGTGTCCGGGACGATCTCCTTGAGCAGCGCCTTGAGGCGGTGACGCTCGGTGTCGGGGAGCTTGCGGGAGATGCCGCTGGTGGTGCCGTCCGGCACGTAGACCAGGAACCGGCCCGCGAGGCTGACCTGGCTGGTCAGCCGGGCGCCCTTGTGGCCGACCGGGTCCTTGGTGACCTGCACCAGGATGCTCTGGCCCGACGAGAGCACCGACTCGATCTTGCGGGGCTGGCCCTCCTTGTGACCCAGGGCGGACCAGTTGACCTCACCGGCGTAGAGCACCGCGTTGCGGCCCTTGCCGATGTCGATGAAGGCGGCCTCCATCGACGGCAGCACGTTCTGCACCCGGCCGAGGTAGACGTTGCCGATCAGCGAGGTCTGGGACTCCCGGGCCACGTAGTGCTCGACCAGCACGTTGTCCTCGAGGACCGCGATCTGGGTCAGGTCCTTGCGCTGACGGATCACCATCACCCGGTCGACGGCCTCGCGCCGGGCCAGGAACTCGGCCTCGCTCACGATGGGGGCGCGACGACGGCCGGCCTCGCGGCCCTCACGGCGCCGCTGCTTCTTGGCCTCCAGGCGGGTGGACCCGGCGACGGCGGTGATCTGGTCCTCGGCGGAGCGGGTCTTGCGCACCCGGGTCACGGTGTTGTCCGGGTCGTCGGCCCCCTCGGCGGGGCCGTCCCCGCTGCGGCGGCGACGGCGGCGACGGCGCGACCCCGAGGACGAGGAGTCGTCGTCGGCGGCTGCGGAGTCGTCGTCGCCGGCGCTGGCGCCGTCGGAGCGCTCGGTGTCCTCGCCGTTGTCGTCGCTCTCGTCGCTCTCGCCGTTCCCGCCGCCCTCGGCGGAGTCGCCGGCCTTGCGGCGCCGGCGGCCGCCGCGACGACGGCGGCGGCGCGAGGGGGTGCCGTCGCCGGACTCCTCGTCGGACCCGTCGTCGTCGGCGGAGTCGCCGGACTCCTCGGCCGACCCCGCGGTGTCGGTCTCGTCGTCGGAGTCGGACGGGGCCTCGGTCGGCGCGTCGAGGACGTCGGTCAGCTCCGCGGCGGCGGCGGCCTCCTCGTCGTCCTCCGGGACCTCCACCGCCTCGGGCGCCACCGGCTCGGCGACCTTCTTGGCCGCCCGGCCGCCGCGGCTGCGGGCCGACCTGGTGGTCCTGGTGACCTTCGGCGCGGCGGTGGCGTCCTCGGTGGGGGCGGACGCCTGGTCCGCCGTCCCCTGGTCCGCCGTCCCCTGGTCCGCCGTCCCCTCAGCCGCCGCGTCCGCGGCCGGGGCGGTCGGCTGGTCGGTGCTCACCGGGGCCGCAGCCCGCTTGCGGGTGCGGCGGGCGGGGGCCTTGACCGGCTCGGGTGCCTGGAAGAGCGGCAGCGTGGCCGAACCGGTCGGCTCCGCCTGGGCCGGGGCGGCGTCCCCGGTCGGCTGGCCGGGCTCGTCCGCCGGCTGCGCGGCGGCGACCTTCTTGGCGGTGCTCTTGCGCGGGGCCCGCTTGGCGGCGGCCCTCTTGGCCGGCGCCGGGGTCTCCTGGTTCTCCACACCCTCCGCGGCGGCGCCCGAGGCCGCCTCGGCCGGCGCCTCCCCGGCGGGGACCTCCAGGGCCTCCTGCCCGGCGGCCGCCTTCTTGGCCGTGCTGCGCCGCGTCGTGGTCTTCTTGGCCGCGGCGGCCTTCTTGGCGGGCGCCCTCTTGGCAGCCGCCTTCTTCGCCGTCCCCGGCGCGGCGTCGCCGGCGGAGGAGGTCGGGGCGGTCGTCGCCTGCGTGGTGTCGTTGTTCTCGGTCTCGTCGAGCATGTGCGCTCCTCGACCGGTGCGCTGCACCGGTGTGTAGGACGCCGGGACCCGGATGCTCAGGATCCGCGACGCAAAGCCTTCGGTGGCAACGACACCCTCCGCGGGCGCGTCGGGGGATGTCCGCCGCGCACCTGCCGCGGTCGCTGGGCTGTGTCACCCCAAGTGTCACGGGTGCCACGTGGGCGGGCCTCTGTCACCGACTCGCCCTGGCCGCGTCGCGGTCTGGCGTCGACTTCCATCCTCCGTGCCGTCCGACGGGTGTCGGACCGGCGAGAACGTCGTCGGGTCCCTCTTGCCGACGTGTGCCGTCAGGAGCGACCGAGGCGAGTATCGCACATCGGCGGCTTCTTCACCGCTATGGCGCGGAGCGCAGCGGGTCGCCGATGACCCCGGTGAGCTCGTCCAGCGGCCCCTGCTCCAGCCGGGTGAGCAGGGGCGTGCCGGTGCCGAGCCCCTCGCCGTCGTCGGCGACCTTGGCCAGCGCACTCAGCACGTCGTCGGGCCGGACGGCGGGCACGCTGTGGCGCAGCACCAGCTCGAGCACCACCCCGGCGGGGCCGGGCTCGGCGACCAGCGAGAGGACCGCGCCGCGGGCGTCGAACTCCCGCAGGCCCTTCTTGGTCATCCTCTCGACCAGGACCTCCTCCTGGGCCAGGAAGCGTGCCACCAGGGGCTCGAGGTCGGCGGCGCCGGGCAGGCCGATGCGCCACCGGCTGCCGGTGAGCCGGTCGCTCAGCGACCCGCCCTCGGACTCCACCACGTCCAGCAGGTCCAGCCCCTCGGGCAGCGCCTCGTCGAGCTGGGCGAGCACGTCGGCCGGGTCGACCACCTGGGCGAGCGCGAGCTCGAGGTACTCCGCCTCGGAGGCCGCGCCGGTGGGCGAGGCGCCGGCGTAGGAGATCCGGGGGTGCGGGTTGAAGCCCGACGAGTAGGCCATCGGGATCCGGGCGCGGAAGACCGCGCGCTCGAAGGCACGGCTGAAGTCCCGGTGACTGGTGAAGCGGAGACGGCCACGCTTGGCGTAGCGGATCCGGAGTCGCTGGACGGGAGGGGCTTGCTGCTCGGGCTGCTCACGCACGCCGCACACCGTAGCCCGTCACGGCAGCGGAGCCGACTTCCGCTGCCTGGCGGTGTAGGCGTTCGTGATGCGCACCCCACCCAGCCATGCGGTGAGCCGCGCCGCCTCCGCCTCCAGCCGGGACCGCGCCTCACGGCCCACGTCGTCGTGGAGCACGACCTCGACCACGCCCTGCTCGTCCTGCACCCAGCAGCCGACGATCCGGCCGTCCCACCAGGCGGTGGTGGCGCCGTTGCCGGCACTGTCGTAGACCCGCGGGCGGACGCCGGGGGCGAGGTGGAAGTCGCGTCCCTGCCAGCCCATCGTGGTCGGGTCCAGGGTGGGCAGCAGCGCGGCCCAGGGCTCCACCGGCGGCACCGGGTCGAGGTCGTCGGGCAGCAGCCAGCCGACGGCGCCGTCCTCCAGCTGCACCTGGGCGGCTCCCACGGACGCGAGGGCACCGCGCACCGCACGCCTGGTCGCGCCCAGCCACCAGACCAGGTCGTCCTCGGTCCCGGGACCGAAGGTCCACAGCCACCGCCGCACCAGCTCGGCGTACCCCGCCTCTTCGGGCCACGGCTCCGGCCGCTCGCCGAGCCAGCGCTCCGCGGTGCACCAGGTGGGACGGTGCTGCCACCACGGGGCCCCCACCTCCCCGCCGTTGGGCCCGGACATGAGCGCCCCCTCGGCGCCCAGCACGGTGGTCACGGGCGTGGCCAGCCAGATCTGCACCGCCCAGCGGCCACGGCCCCTGGTGATCCGGGCAGCCAGCGCCGGGACCTCGCCGCGGAGCTCGGGGACCGACCGGGGCGCCGGCCGGGCGCGCAGGTGGTCCAGCGTCGTACCGCGCACGTCGGCGAACCACGCCTCCCCGTCAGCGGCGAGACCTGCCGCCTCGACGTCCTTGGCCAGGCGCCTGCGCTCGGCCTCCGCGACCCGGGCGGCCGCGCTGCCCAGGACCGCCGGGAGCAGGTCGCGCGGCAGCACCCACTTGGTCCGCCGCATCGCCAGCTGGCTGACCAGGGAGCGGTCCTCGCGCAGGGCGCGGTCGACCTGCTCGACCGTGAGCCCCTCCACCCGCGCCCACAGCGCCAGGTGCACGCTGGCGGCCTCGGTGGCGTGCAGCGCGGTCATCGCGGTGGCGGCGGCGACCGGGTCGGGAAAGCGCGCCGCCGGGGCCAGGCCGTGGCGGCGGGCCAGTCGACTGCGTCGTTCCACGTCCGTCACGGTGCGCACGGACCTATCATGTCCTGGACGTCCCAGAGTGCTCGGAGCCCGGATGAACCGCTGGAGTAGCACCCTGCCCTGGGTGCTGGCGGTGGCGCTGGGCACGGCCTGCGTCGCCGTGCTGGGCGTGCTGGCGCTCGACCCCACGCCGGGGCCGGCCCAGACCGCGCTCGAGGCGCTGACCGGCCAGGAGCAGCGGCCCGACCCCACCGACGCCGCCTGGACGGCCGCGCCGAGCGCGACCCCCACCACGTCGGGGCCGAGCCACGAGTCCTCGACCCCCGAGCCGACCGCCTCGCCCGCTCCGTCCCCGAGCGGGTCGCCCGGCCCCCGCCCCGGCGACCCCCGCACCGCTCCGGTCCCCGCGCCCACGGTGCGCCCCCCGCTCGAGACGCCCGCCGAGACGCCGGGGCGGATCTGCGTGCCGATCCCCCGGCTGACCCCGCTGAAGGTCCTCACCTTCAACATCCACGGGGGGCTCGGCCCCCGCGGCCGCGACCTGCCGCGGATCGTGGCGGAGATCCGCGCGTCGGGGGCCGACGTGGTGATGCTGCAGGAGGTCGACCGGTTCCGGCCGCGGACCGGCGCGATCGACATGCCCGCGGTGCTGGCCGCCGAGCTGGGGATGGAGTCCGCCTTCGCCCCCAACGTCCGCTTCCCGGGCCGAGCCGAGTACGGCGTGGCGACGCTCTCCCGCCTGCCCGTCCTGGAGACCGAGCACGTGCTCCTTCCCAACGACCCGGGCAAGGAGCAGCGTGGGGTGCTGCGCACCCGCATCTCGGTGGGACCGGAGGAGGTCGACGTCTACAACACCCACCTCGACCACACCTCGGACCCGCTGCGCCGGCGGCAGGCCGAGGCGGTGCGGGGCCTCGTCGAGCGGGGCGGCGCGCCCGTCGTGCTGGGCGGGGACTTCAACGCCTCGCCGGTGACGGCCCCCTACGGGACCATCACCTCGGCCCTCTCCGACGCCTGGGTCCAGGTGGGTCAGGGCCGAGGCCCGACCGCCGGCCGCGCCCCGGGCGCGAGGATCGACTACGTCTTCGTCCACGAGGCGGTGATCCCCCGGGCCGCCCGGGTGCTGCCGAGCACCGTCTCCGACCACGCCGCGGTCGGGGTCGACGTGCTGGTGGCCGGGATCAGCGGCTGCCAGTGGCTCTCCCGGCCGTTCACGCCGTAGCCGCCGGCTCGGGTCAGACGACGCTGAGCGGCAGCAGCTTCTGGCCGGTGGGCCCGATCTGGATCTCGGTGCCCATCTCCGGGCACACCCCGCAGTCGTAGCAGGGGGTCCAGCGGCAGTCCTCCACCTCGATGTCGGCGCCCTCGGCAGCAGCGAGGGCGTCCTCCCAGTCGGCCCAGAGCCAGTCCTTGTCGAGGCCGGAGTCGAGGTGGTCCCAGGGCAGGACCTCGTCGAGGTCGCGCTCGCGGGTCGTGTACCAGCCGACGTCGACGCCGGTGCCGGCCAGCGCCCGCTCGGCGCAATCCATCCAGCGGTCGTAGGAGAAGTGCTCGCTCCAGCCGTCGAAGCGGCCGCCGTCGCGCCACACCTCCTCGATGACCCGCCCGATCCGGCGGTCGCCGCGGGAGAGGAGCCCTTCGACGATGCCGGGCTTGCCGTCGTGGTAGCGGAAGCCGATGGCCCGGCCGAAGCGCTTGTCGGCGCGGACCACGTCGCGCAGCTGCTTGAGGCGCTCGTCGGTGGTCTCGTGGTCGAGCTGGGCGGCCCACTGGAAGGGCGTGTGCGGCTTGGGCACGAAGCCGCCGATGGAGACCGTGCAGCGGATGTCGTTGCGCCCCGAGACCTCGCGTCCCTTGGCGATGACCTTCTTGGCCAGCTCGGCGACCTGGAGGACGTCCTCGTCGGTCTCGGTGGGCAGCCCGACCATGAAGTAGAGCTTCACCTGCCGCCACCCGTGGGAGTACGCCGCCGCGACCGTGCGGATCAGGTCCTCCTCGGTGACCATCTTGTTGATCACCCGGCGCATCCGCTCGCTGCCGCCCTCGGGCGCGAAGGTGAGGCCCGAGCGGCGACCGTTGCGGGAGAACTCGTTGGCCAGCGAGATGTTGAAGGCGTCCACCCGGGTGGAGGGCAGCGAGAGCGAGACGTTGGACCCCTCGTAGCGGTCGGCCAGCCCCTTGGCCAGGTCGGCGATCTCGGTGTGGTCGGCACTGGAGAGCGAGAGCAGCCCGACCTCCTCGAAGCCCGACTTCCGGATGCCGTTCTCCACCATGTCGCCGATGGTCTTGATCGACCGCTCGCGGACCGGGCGGGTGATCATCCCCGCCTGGCAGAAGCGGCAGCCCCGGGTGCAGCCGCGGAAGATCTCCACCGAGAATCGCTCGTGCACCGTCTCGGCCAGCGGGACGAGCGGCTTGGCCGGGTAGGGCCAGGCGTCGAGGTCCATCAGGGTGTGCTTGCGCACCCGGGCGGGGATCCCCGGGCGGTTGGGCACGACCGCCTCGATCGCCCCGTCGGCGCCGTAGGTCACGTCGTAGAAGCGGGGCACGTAGACGCCGCCGCTGACCGCCAGCCGGCGCAGCAGCTCGTCCCGGCCTCCCGGGCGGCCCTCGTTCTTCCACTCCCGGACCACCTCGGAGATCGCGAGCACCACCTCCTCGCCGTCGCCCAGCACCGCGGCGTCGACGAAGTCGGCGATCGGCTCGGGGTTGAAGGCGGCGTGACCGCCCACCAGCACCACCGGGTCGTCCTCGCCCCGGTCGGCGGAGTGCAGCGGGATGCCGGCCAGGTCGAGCGCGTTGAGCATGTTGGTGTAGCCAAGCTCGGTGGAGAAGCTGATGCCGAAGACGTCGAAGGCGCGGACCGGGCGGTGCGCGTCGACGGTGAACTGCGGGATCCGGTCCTCGCGCATCACCTTCTCCATGTCGGGCCAGACCGCGTAGGTCCGCTCCGCCAGGATCCAGTCGCGCTCGTTGAGCACCTCGTAGAGGATCTGCACGCCCTGGTTGGGCAGGCCAACCTCGTAGGCGTCGGGGTACATCAGGGCCCAGCGCACGGTCTCGCCGCCCTCGGACGACGCCGCCGCGCAGTCCCACTCCTTGACGGTGGAGTTGAGCTCGCCGCCGACGTACTGGATGGGCTTGGAGACCGACGGCAGACGCGGCTCGAGCAGGTGGAAGACGGACGCGACGTCGCTCGACATCTCCGTGCGGGTGTCGGTGACGTGGGACATGGGGGTGAACCTCTCGGACGGGTGCGGCGATCCTGACAAGCCTACGTGGATTTCAAGGCGGGACCCCTACTGCGGCTAGGTTTGTGCCATGAGTGCCTCAACGGTCCACGGCCGTTTCAACTGGACACTCGCCGTCCCCCCGCTGGCCCTGGCCATGCTGGTCGCGACCTGGTCCCGGCACGAGCACTGGGCCGTGCTGGTGGCGCTGGCCGTGGCGCTGGTCGGTGCGGTGGTCGCCGCCGTGCACCACGCGGAGGTGGTCGCCCACAAGGTGGGCGAGCCCTACGGCTCGCTGATCTTGGCCGTCGCGGTGACGGTGATCGAGGTCGGCCTGATCGTGATGCTGATGACCAGCGGCGGCGCCGGAGCCAGCACGTATGCCCGCGACACGGTCTTCGCGGCGCTGATGATCACCCTCAACGGCATCGTCGGCCTCTCCCTGCTGGTCGGCGCCCTCAAGCACCACCTGGTCAGCTTCAACGCCTCCGGCACCGGCGCGGCCCTGGCCACGGTGATCACGCTGGCCGGCGTCACCCTGGTGCTGCCCGCCTTCACCACCTCGGGCGTCGGCCTGGAGTTCTCGGCCTCCCAGCTGGCCTTCGCGGCGGTCGCCTCCCTGGTGCTCTACGTCTCCTTCGTGCTCACCCAGACGGTCCGCCACCGCGACTTCTTCGTCCCCGTCTCCAGCGACGAGCTCGGGCGCTTCACCGGCCTGCTCGACGCCGACGACGACGACCACGCCGACCCGCCCTCCAGCCGGATCACGATGCTCAGTCTCGGGCTGCTGGTGGCCTCGCTGGTCGCCGTGGTCGGCCTGGCCAAGCTGCTCTCCCCCACCATCGAGGAGGGGGTCCGGGGCCTCGGCCTGCCCTACACCGTGGTCGGGGTGGTGATCGCGCTGCTGGTCCTCTCCCCCGAGTCCATCTCCGCGGTGCGCAACGCCTCCCGGGACCGGGTCCAGACCAGCCTCAACCTCGCCTACGGCTCCGCGATGGCCTCGATCGGTCTCACCATCCCGACGATCGCGCTCGCCATGATCTGGCTCGACGGCCCTCTCGAGCTCGGCCTGATGCCGATGCAGATGGTGCTGCTCGCCATCACCGTGGTGGTCTCGGTCCTCACCGTCGTCCAGGGCCGGGCCAAGACCCTGCAGGGCACGGTCCACCTGGTGCTGCTGGCCGCCTTCATCTTCTTGTCGATGAACCCCTGAGCCCCGGGCCCGGGACGCCCGGGCGCCGGAGCACGTGACCGGGACGTCTCCGACCCCCGGTACGCCCTAGCGCTTGGAGAGCGCCCGCGGCGGGGAGAGCACCCGGGTGGGCAGGCTGGTGCTGTTGCGCAGGTGCACGTTCTGCAGCAGGCCGACGGCCAGCAGCCCGGCGAACATCGAGGAGCCGCCGTAGGAGACGAAGGGCAGCGGCACCCCGGTGACCGGCATGATCCCCAGGCACATGCCGACGTTCTGGAAGGCCTGGAAGCCGAACCAGCAGGCGATCCCGGCCGCCGCCACCCGGCCGAACATGTCGTCGGTGCCGCCCGCGATCGCCAGCGCCCGCCAGATCACGGCCGCGGTCAGCAGGATCACCAGCCCGGCACCGAGGAGTCCGAGCTCCTCCCCCACGGCGGTGAAGATGAAGTCCGTGTGCTGCTCGGGCACGAAGCCCGACTGCGTCTGCGACCCGTCGAAGAGGCCCTGGCCGAAGAGGCCGCCGTTGCCGACCGCGATGCGGGCCTGCTCGGTGTTGTAGCCGGCCCCCCGCGGGTCCAGGTCGGGGTTGGTGAAGGCCATGAAGCGGGCGAGCTGGTAGTCCTTGAGCAGGCCCCCGCTCACCGCCACGGCCGCGGTCGCGATGCCGCCGACCAGCAGGCCGGCCAGCCACCGGCGCGGAGCACCGGCCACCGCCAGCACGCCGAAGACGGTGGCGGCCAGGACCAGCATCGTGCCGAGGTCGGGCTGGGACATGATCAGGGCCGCCGGCAGCCCGGCGATCAGCAGCATGCCGACCACGTCGACCGACCCCACCGAGCGCCGCCAGCTGCCCTCGGTGCGCTCGGCGACCAGCAGGGCCATCCCGACCACCACGGCCAGCTTGGCGAACTCCGAGGGCTGGATCGACATGCCGGCCAGCTGGAGCCAGGAGCGGGAGCCGTTGATCGTGGAGCCCATCGTGAGCACCAGGACGAGCCCGACGATCGAGGCGAGGTAGACCAGGGGGGCCAGGATCCGCACCCACCGATGGTCGGTGGCGGTGACGAGGATCAGCAGCACGACGCCGATGGCGACGTTGACCAGCTGCTTGCGCAGGTAGGCCGTGGAGTCGCCGCCGGTGAGCAGGTCACGGCTCCCGGTGGTGGACCACACCATCAGGGTGCCCACGACCAACAGGCCGGCCACGGCGAGCATCAGCACCCAGTCGAGGCCCGGCGCTCGCAGGGACCCCGCGACCCGGACGGATCCGGGCGCCCGCCCGCTCACCGCTTCCTCCGGGTGGGCGGCATGATCGTGCCGTCGGCCTGGAAGGAGGGCAGCCTCGCCGGCGGGACGACCCCGGGGATCGCCGCCTTGCGGGCGACGACCTGGTCGCCCTCGACGCCGTACAGCGTCTCCCAGACGGCCCGGACCGAGTCGCCGACGCTGCCGGAGCCGGTCCCGCCCTGGCTGATCATCATCACCACGGTGTAGTCCTCGGTGTAGGAGGCCACCCAGCCGGTGGTCTGCTTGCCGTAGACCTCCGCCGACCCGGTCTTGGCGCGGATCTGGACCTGGTCGAGGGGGAAGCCGATCAGCTTCCAGCTCATGGTGCCCCGGGTGGAGACCCCCTTGAGCGCCTCGTCGATGAAGGCGAGCTCCTGGCGGGAGGCCTTGACCCGGCCCTGGCGCTTCGGCGGGATCTTGCGCAGCACCGTGCCGTCGGGGCTGACGATGGCCTTGCCGACCCGCGGCTCCCACAGGGTGCCGCCGTTGCCGAGCGAGGCGTAGGCGCGGGCCAGCTGGAGGGGGGTGACGATCGTGTCGCCCTGCCCGATGGAGAAGTTCACCGCGTCGCCGGCGCGGTAGGCGAAGCCCTCCACGCAGAACTCGCGGGCGAACCGGTAGACGAAGTCGGAGGTCTCGGCGTCCTGGGGCTTGCCCGCGATGTCGCAGTAGTAGTCCTTCTGCGACTCGAAGTAGGAGCGCTTCCAGGCCCGGTCCGCGATCCGGCCGGGTGCCTCGCCGGGCAGGTCGATCCCGGTCTCGGCGCCGAAGCCGAAGTCCTTGGCGCCCTCCACCAGCGGGTCCCGGGCCTCGACGTCGGCCACGTCGGAGCCGAGCCGCTGCCAGTAGTCGTAGCCGATCCGGTAGAAGAAGGTGTTGCAGGAGACCTCGAGGGCCCGGGCGAAGCCGATGGTGCCGTGGGCGCCGGACTCGAAGTTCTTGAAGACCCGGTTGCCGACCTGGAACCCCGACGAGCACGGCAGCGTGCTGTCCATGCCGTAGCCGTTGCGCAGCGCCGCGGCGGTCATGAAGGGCTTCCAGGTGGAGCCGGGGGCGAACTGCCCCTGGGTGGCGCGGGAGAGCAGCGGGGTCCCCGCCTTCTCGGAGTAGAGGCGGGCGAGGTCCTCCTCGCTGATCCCCCCGACCCAGACGTCGGGGTCGTAGGTCGGCTGGCTGGCCATCGCCACGATCCGGCCGGTCTTCGTCTCCATCACCACCGCGGCCCCCGCGTCGGCCTCGTAGGGCCGGCCGGTGACCTTGTCGACCTGGGTGCGCTGGTAGGCGATGGAGCGGGCGAGCTCCCGCTCCACCACTCCCTGGACCTTGGCGTCGATGGAGGTCACCAGGGTGTCGCCGGGGGTCGCGGCGATCTCGCCGTCGTCGCCCAGGACCCGGCCCATCGAGTCGACCGCGACGCGGCGGTAGCCGGGCATCCCCCGCAGCCACGCGTCGTACTCGCGCTCCACGCCCGCGCGGCCCACCACCGAGGCGCCGTTGAGGGACCGGTCGTCGGCCTCGCTGGCCCGGTCGAACTCGGCCTCGGTGATCGGGCTGAGGTAGCCCAGCACGTGGGCCAGGTTGACCCCGTGCGGCCGGGGATAGGCGCGCACGTGCTGCTGCTCGGCGATCACCCCGGGGTAGTCCTCGGGCTGCTCGAGGACCCGCAGGGCCACCGACTGCTCCACGTCGGTCGCGACCGGCACCGGCTGGAAGGGCGAGCCGTTCCAGCAGACCCCGGCGACAGCCCCCTCCCGGCCGCAGTCGATCAGCTTGCGCTCGACCTGGACGGGCTTCTGCCCGACGACCGCGGCGACCCGAGCCACCAGCTCGTCGCGCTCGTCGTCGGCGAGCTTGGCCAGCACGCTTCGATCGACCGCGACCACCCAGGAGAGGCGGTTGGCGACCAGCGGGCGACCCATCGCGTCGACGACCAGGCCGCGCTGGGGCTGCACCACGATGTCGCGCACCGACTGGTCGGCCGCCTGGGCCTGGTAGCCCTCGCCGTCGATCACCTGGAGGTAGTAGAGCCGGACGAACAGGGTGGCGAAGAGGGAGAAGACCAGCGCCTGCACCACGATGAGGCGCAGCCGGCTCCGCTCGGACCCGGTGACGGCCATCAGGCGCTCGCCCTCTCCCGCGCCGAGACGCCCATCGCGCCGAAGAGTCGCATGGTGAGGGGCAGCACGAAGGGCGTCAGCAGCAGGTCCCACAGGACCGCGACACCGATCACCGCCAGGATCTCCGGGACCGTCCCCACCGGCTCGCCGAGGAGCAGGCCGGTGAGCGCGAAGACCGAGGTGCCGACGAACGAGCAGGCGGCCACGCAGGCCAGCACGACGGGGGTCGTCGGGCGCGTGTCCTGGCGGACCCGGGCGGCCACCCAGGCCACGATCACCAGGGCCAGCGCCCACCGCCCGGCGACGTGGTCGGCCGGCGGGGCCAGGTCCAGGAGCACGCCGGCGAAGAAGCCCAGGGGCAGCGCGAAGGACGCGCCGCGGGTCAGGCCACCGGCGACCACCACCAGCAGGACCAGGTTGGGGACCACCCCCTGCCACGCCAGGTGCGGGAAGAGCGAGACCTGGAGGGCGAGAGCCAGGACGACGGCCAGCAGCCCGCCGAGGGCGCGGGTCGGGTTCATCCGATCCTCCCGTCGGCCTCGACCAGGGCGCGGTCGCTGGCGGTGCCCTGCGGCACGACCACGCCGACCACGTCGAGCGCGGAGAAGTCGACGAACGGCTCGATGACCGCCCGCTGGGACTGCTCCCGGACGCTGGCGAAGACGTCGGTCACCCGCCCGACCGGGACGCCGGCCACGTAGGGCCCGGCCCCGTCGCTGCCCCAGGTGACCACGGTGTCGCCCTGCGCGGGCACCACCTTCTGGTCGACCAGCTCGAGGTCGAGGGTCTCCTCGTCACCGCCGCGGAGGAAGCCCAGCTCCATCGAGGAACCGAGACGGCCCCCCACCACCGACTCCGCGTCGATGACCAGCAGCACGGTGGCGTGCCGGGCGGTGACCCGGACCACCCGCCCGACGAGGCCGTCGTTGTTGACCACCGTCATGTCGGGTCGCAGCCCGGCGTCGGCGCCGGCGTCGAGGGTGACCGTCCGGGTGAAGGACTGGGCGGGCCCGTAGGCCACCACCCGGGCGGGCACCAGGCTCCGTCCCAGGTCGGCGGCGGCCGCGGTCAGCCCCTCGAACTGGGCCAGCCGGTTGCGGTCGAAGTCACCGGTGGCGACCTGCCCGCGGAGCGCTGCGTTCTCGGCCTCGAGCTCGCGCAGGTCGCGGCGCAGGTCGTCCTTGTCGCGGAACCAGGCGGGGACGGCGGTGAAGGGACGCACCACCGCCGAGGTCACCGACTCCACCGGGGCGAAGGCCTCGCCGACGCCGGCGCGCAGGTGCTCGACGGGCGAGTCGTCACCGGTGGACTGGTCCAGCGTCATCAGCGTCGCGGCGGCCAGCACCAGGGCGACGAGCGTGGAGCGTGGCGGACGGGACCCCTCGTCGAGGCCGCGCCAGCGGCGCTCCCGGTCGAAGGGCGCCATCATCTCCTCCGGGGGTCCGAGACCAGGACCTGCTGGAGCGCCTCGAACTCCTCCACGCACCGCCCCGCCCCGAAGGCGACGGACTCCAACGGGTGCTCGGCCACGTGCACCGGCATGCCGGTCTCGTGACGCAGCCGCTCGTCGAGGCCGCGCAGCAGGGCGCCGCCCCCGGTCAGCACGATCCCGCGGTCCATGATGTCGCCGGCGAGCTCGGGCGGAGTCTGGTCGAGGGTGGCGCGGACCGCGTCGACGATGTCGACCACCTGCTCCTCGAGGGCGTGGCGCACCTCGGAGCTCGAGACGACCACCGTGCGCGGCAGCCCGGAGACCATGTCGCGGCCGCGGATCTCGGCCTCGGGCTCCTCCGGCAGCGGGAAGGCGGAGCCGAGGGTCATCTTGACCTCCTCGGCGGTGCGCTCCCCCAGCATCAGGGAGTACTCCTTCTTCATCCAGGCCATGATCGCCTGGTCGAGGTCGTCACCGGCGGTCCGCACGCTGAGGCTGGTCACGATCCCGCCGAGCGAGATGACGGCCACCTCGGTGGTCCCGCCGCCGACGTCGACGACCATGTTGCCGGTCGCCTCGTGGACCGGGAGGCCCGCGCCGATCGCGGCCGCCATGGGCTCCTCGACGATGTAGACCCGGCGTGCCCCGGCCTGGTAGCCGGCCTCCTTGACCGCCCGCTGCTCCACCGCGGTGATGCCGCTGGGCACGCAGATGACCATCCGGGGCTTGGCGAAGTAGCGCCGCCGGTGCACCTGCTGGATGAAGTAGCGCAGCATCTGCTCGGTGGCGTCGAAGTCGGCGATGACGCCGTCCTTGAGCGGGCGGATGGCGGCGATGTTGTCCGGGGTGCGGCCGATCATCCGCTTGGCCTCGTGCCCGACGGCGAGCACCTCGCCGGTGCTGGTGTTCATGGCCACGACGCTGGGCTCGTCGAGGACGACGCCCTTGCCGCGCACGTAGACCAACGTGTTGGCAGTGCCGAGGTCGACCGCCATGTCGCGGCCGATGACGCTGTTCGCCATGCGCAGGTGCCTTCACTGATCGTCACTGGGGAAGGGCCACGCGTGACGGAGGTGGCCTCGACTCAGCGTAGGGAGAAGGCAGCACCGATCACGGCAGGACACGCGCGCGGGGCGGCACCGCCGCGCCGCGCGGTGCCGGCGCGGCTCAGCCGGCGAGCTCGGGGAACCAGATCGCGATCTCGCGCTCCGCCGAGGCGGTGCTGTCGGAGCCGTGGACCAGGTTCTCCCGGTTGGACATCGACAGGTCGCCGCGGATGGTGCCGGGGGCGGCGTTGCGCCCGTCGGTGGCACCGTTGAGCGCGCGCACCACCTCGACGGCGCCGTCGCCCTCGAGCACCAGCGCGACCAGCGGCCCGCTGGTGACGAACTCGCGCAGCGCCGGGTAGAAATCCCGCTCCACGTGCTCGGCATAGTGGGCGTCGGAGACGGAGGCGTCGATGGTCCGCAGCTCCATCGCGACCACGGTGAGGCCCTTGGCCTCGTATCGGGACAGGATCGTCCCCGCCAGGCCGCGCTGGACGGCGTCGGGCTTCAACAGGACGAGAGTGCGCTGGGTCATATGACCAGCGTAACCACCGACACCGGAACCGGACCCACGGCGTGGGCGTCGGGGCCCTCAGCCCTGGGGGTCGCCCGCCCGGTAGGCCGCCCAGGCCTCGGCGCGCTCCCGCTCGATCTTGCGGCCCAGCCAGTCCGCCGCGCCCCACAGCGCGGCGAAGATGCCGCCCAGCGCGAACATCATGGGGATCACGAAGCCCAGGCCCACCGCCGCCACCTGGACCACCCACCCGGCCTTGTAGGCCCACTCGGCACGCAGCATCCCGGCCAGCAGCAGCGAGACCACCGCCAGGCCCAGCCCGACCGTCAGGGCGGTGCCGACCGGCACGTCGGCGATGGTGACCATCACCGGCGTGGTGAGCCCCAGGGCGATCGCCTCCAGGCCCAGCACGGCGGCGCACATGCCGCGCCGCGGCGAGCGCTCGGTGTTCGGGGCGGCGGGGGTGGGGGTCTCCTCGCTCACGCCTGCTCCCCCGGCCAGTCGTCCTGCCCGTCGTGGCCGTCCTGGCCGTCCTGGCCGTCGTGGCCGTCGTGGCCGTCGTGGCCGTCCTGCCCGTCCTGGCCGTCCTGGCCGTCGTGGCCCTCGTGGCCGTCACGACCGTCGAGGTCCCCGAGATCGTCCGGGTCGTCGTGGAGGTCGAGGTCGTCCAAGTCGTCCAGGACCGACGGGCCGACGCCCGCCAGCCGTCGGTAGCCCGCCGGCCCGTCGCGCCGGGGGCCGCTGCGGGGCACGGCCGGCTTCAGCATCGCCCGCGCCTCCCCCACGGTGACCACGGAGCCGGTGACCAGCACCGCTCCGGCGCCGACCGAGTCGCCCAGCTCCTGGCCGACCTCGGCCAGGGTGGCCGCGCGGTCGATCGCGTCGGCCAGTCGGGGCACCACGGTCACCCGGTCCTCGCCGAAGACCTGCACCGCCACCTCGCCGAGCGTCTCGGCGCGCATCGCCCGCGGGGTCGAGGCCTGGGTGACCACCAGGTGGGCCAGGTGCGGCTCGAAGGCCGCGAGCATCCCCTCGTAGTCCTTGTCGCCCATCACGCCGATGACGCCGATCAGCGGCGAGAACGCGAAGGAGTCCTCGAGCGCGGCCGCGGTCGCCTCGGCGCCGTGGGGGTTGTGGGCGGCGTCGAGCACGATCGTCGGCGAGCGTCGGATCACCTCGAGCCGGCCGGGCGAGGTGACCTCGGCGAAGGCCGCCCGGACCAGCTCCTCGTCCAGCGGGGAGTCACCGAGCAGCGCCTCCACGGCCGCCAGCGCGACCGCGGCGTTCTGCGCCTGGTGAGCGCCGTGCAACGGCAGGAAGACGTCGTCGTACCGGGCGCGGAGGCCCTGCAGGGAGAGCATCTGGCCGCCGACCCCGGGCACCCGGGAGACGACGCCGAAGTCCACCCCCTCGCGGACCACCGTGGCACCGACCTCGGACGCCCGCCCCAGCAGCACGGCCGCCACCTCGGGGGTCTGCTCGGCGAGCACGGCGGTGCTGCCCGGCTTGATGATGCCGGCCTTCTCGACCGCGATGGAGACGGCGTCGTCGCCGAGGTACTGGGAGTGGTCGACCGCGATCGGCAGCACCACCGCCACCTGTGCCTCGACCACGTTGGTGGCGTCCCAGGAGCCCCCCATCCCGACCTCGACCACGGCCACGTCGACCGGGGCGTCGGCGAAGGCGGCGAAGGCCATGCCGACGACCGTCTCGAAGAAGGAGAGCGGGTGGTCGGCGTCCGCGTCGACGAGGTGGGTGTAGGGGGCGACGTCGTTGAAGGCGCGGACGAATGCCTCGTCGCTCAGCGGCTCGCCGTCGAGGCTGATCCGCTCGGTCATCCGCTCCACGTGCGGGCTGGTGAACCGGCCGGTGCGCAGCTCGAGGGTGCGCAGCAGCGTGTCGACCATCCGGGAGGTGGAGGTCTTGCCGTTGGTGCCGGTCAGGTGCACCACCTGGTAGGCGCGCTGGGGGTCGCCGAGCAGCTCGGTGAAGGCCTGGATCCGGTCGAGCGACGGCTCCAGCCTGGACTCGGGCCAGCGCGAGAGCAGGGCGTCCTCTGCCTCGGCGAAGGTCTCGGCGGGGCGGGGCTGCGCAGACTCGGTCATGATGGGCCGAGTCTATGGCCTGGCCCGCAGGGCGCTCAGCCCGCCAGCCCTGCGAGGTTGACCATGTCGACCACCGGCTCGTAGCCCAGCCGTTCGTAGACGGCGTTCGAGGTCGGGTTGGCCTGGTCGGTGAACAGGCAGGCCCGCCACCCGTCGGCGAGGATCCGGCGGGAGACCTCGGCCACCGCCGTGCTGGCGTACCCGCGCCCACGCTGCTCGCCCGGGGTGTAGACCGGCCCCACCCGGGCCACCCCGAAGGCCGGCGGGTTGGCCCCGGTCAGGTGGACCACCTCGCCGTCGTCCTCCCAGAGCCAGACCCGGCCCGCCGCGATCCGGCGCCGCACGGAGGCCAGGTCCTCCCCGAGGTCGTGGTGGCTGCCCACGGGTCGACCCGCCTGCGCGTCGGCGTCCGCGGCGAACGCCTCGATCCAGGCCAGGCAGAGCGCCGCCTCCTCGGGGCGGGCCGCCCGCAGGCGTCCGGACGCCGGTCGGGCGGGCGGGACCAGGACCCGCAGCTCGAAGAGGCGGGTGTGCTGCTCGACCACCACGCGGCCGCCGGCCAGCCGCGCGGTCTCGTCGGCGAAGGCGCGTACGGCGGGCAGCGCCCCGTTGGCGCCCCGCACCTCCTCCCCCCGTGCGTGCAGGGTCCGGGCCAGCTCCCGCGCCGCGGCTCCCGGCATGGGCAGCACGAACAGCGGCCGGGGCGCGAACCGGGCGGCCCGCATCGCCGCGCCGGTGACGGCGCCCGCCTCGTCGCGCGCCACGACGTACCAGCTGCGCGGGTCCTGAGGGACCCCGTCGGCCACCTCGGCGGCCGCGCGGGCGGCGAAGGTGGCCACCACCGTGCTCACCACCGGCTCCGCCGCCAGGTGGTCGCTGGCCGCGGCCAGGAACGCCGCGGGGTCGTGGTGGAACTCCAGCCGTGTCATGCGCCGAGGGTAGGTGCCCCGCCCACCACCGGGAACTCGTTTAGCCGACACCGAGGCGCCCTCCTAGACTTCGCCGTATGACTGAGAACCAGACCCCCGACCTGTCCCCGACGACGCCCGCACCGCGGGACGTCGTCGTACCGGACAAGCCGGCGCTGGAGGGTCTGGAGGCCAGGTGGTCGCAGCGGTGGAAGGACGACGACACCTACCGCTTCGACCGCACCCAGCCGCGCGAGAACGTCTACTCCATCGACACCCCGCCGCCCACCGTCAGCGGGTCGCTGCACGTGGGCCACGTCTTCTCCTACACCCACACCGACCTGATCGCCCGCTACCAGCGGATGACCGGCAAGAGCGTGTTCTACCCGATGGGCTGGGACGACAACGGCCTGCCCACCGAGCGCCGGGTGCAGAACTACTACGGGGTGCGCTGCGACCCCTCGCTGCCCTACGACCCCGACTTCACCCCGCCGGAGAAGCCGGACCCCAAGCGTCAGGTCCCGGTGAGCCGGCCCAACTTCGTCGAGCTGTGCGACCAGCTGGTCCAGGAGGACGAGAAGGTCTTCGAGTCGCTGTGGCGCACCCTGGGCCTCTCCGTGGACTGGAACCACCAGTACACGACCGTGAGCAAGCCGGCCCAGGTGGTCAGCCAGCGCGCCTTCCTGCGCAACTTCGCCCGGGGCGAGGCCTACCTGCAGGAGGCCCCCACGCTCTGGGACGTGACCTTCCAGACCGCGGTCGCCCAGGCCGAGCTCGAGTCGCGTGACTACGCCGGCGCCTACCACCGCGTGGCCTTCCACCGGCCGGACGGTGAGACGGTGGAGATCGAGACCACCCGACCCGAGCTGATCCCGTCGGTGGTCGCGCTGGTCGCCCACCCCGACGACGAGCGCTACCAGCCGCTCTTCGGCACCACCGTCACCTCCCCCGTCTTCGGGGTGGAGATCCCGGTCCTGGCCCACCCGGCCGCCGAGATGGACAAGGGCGCCGGCATCGCCATGAGCTGCACCTTCGGCGACCTGACCGACGTCACCTGGTGGCGCGAGCTCCAGCTGCCGGTGCGCACGGTGATCGGTCGCGACGGCCGCTTCACCCGCGAGACCCCGGAGTGGCTGGGTGCCGCGGCCACGGCGTACGCCGAGCTCGCCGGCAAGACGGTCTTCTCCGCCCGGGAGGCGATGGTCGCGCTGCTGCGCGAGAGCGGCGACCTGATCGGGGAGCCGAAGCCCACCCAGCGGATGGCGAACTTCTACGAGCGGGGCGACAAGCCGCTGGAGATCGTCTCCACCCGGCAGTGGTACATCACCAACGGCGGCCGCGACGAGGACCTGCGCACCGAGATGCTGGAGCGGGGCCAGGAGATCACCTGGCTGCCCGAGCACATGAAGCACCGCTACGACAACTGGGTCCGCGGCCTCAACGGCGACTGGCTGATCAGCCGCCAGCGGTTCTTCGGCATCCCGTTCCCGGTCTGGTACCCGCTGGACGCCGAGGGCGAGCCGGACTACGACCACCCGCTGCTGCCCAGCGAGGCGGAGCTGCCGATCGACCCGTCCACCGACGTGCCCGGCGGCTACGAGGAGTCGCAGCGGGGCAAGCCCGGCGGCTTCGTCGGCGACCCGGACGTGATGGACACCTGGGCGACCTCGTCGCTGACCCCGCACATCGCGGGCGGCTGGGGCACCGACGACGACCTGTTCTCCCGGGTCTTCCCGATGGACCTGTGCACCCAGGGCCACGACATCATCCGCACCTGGCTCTTCTCCCGGGTGGTCCGCTCCCACTTCGAGAACCACGTCACCCCGTGGTCGCACGCGATGCTCTCGGGCTGGATCCTCGACCCGGACCGCAAGAAGATGTCGAAGTCGAAGGGCAACGTCGTGGTGCCCACCGAGATCCTCGAGAAGTTCGGTGCCGACGCCGTGCGCTGGCGCGCCGCGCTCGCCCGGCCGGGCCTGGACTCCCCCTTCGACGAGACCCAGATGAAGGTCGGACGCCGGCTGGCCATGAAGGTGCTCAACGTGGCGAAGTTCGTCCTCGCCGGCGTGGGCGCCACCGACCCCAACCCGGTCACCGTCTCCGAGCCGGTCGACTGCGCCCTGATGGGCCGGCTGGCCCAGGTGGTGCGCACCGCGACCGAGGCGTTCGAGAAGTACGACTACACCACTGCCCTCGAGGTCACCGAGCGGTTCTTCTGGGAGTTCTGCGACGACTACGTCGAGCTGGTCAAGGAGCGCGCGTACGACGAGGACGGCGGCGCCGCGACCGGGTCGGCCCGGGCCGCGCTCGCGGTCGCGCTGCACGTGCAGCTGCGGCTCCTGGCGCCGTTCCTGCCGTACGTGACCGAGGAGGTCTGGTCGTGGTGGCGGGAGGGCTCGGTCCACACCCAGGCGTGGCCCACCCCGCTCGAGCTCGGCTCGGCCGCGGCCTCCGACCCGGAGTCGCTGACCGGCGTCGCCGCCGCGCTGGCCGGGGTGCGCGGGGTGAAGTCGAAGGCCAAGGTCTCGATGCGCCACGAGCTCTCCAGCGTCATGGTGACCGGACCTGCGACCCTGGTCTCGGGTGCCGAGTCGGCAGCCGGCGACCTGCGCAGGGCCGGCAAGATCACCGGCGACCTGGCCTTCGTGGTCGACGAGGGCGCACAGGAGATCCGCGTGGAGGCCGAGCTCGCGCCCGTCCCGGAGGACTGAGCGAGCGGCTGCTGCCGCCGCACCCCCCGGTTGCGCCGGTGCGCACACCTGCCGCCCCGGCCGGTGTGCGCCCGGTCAGCCTCGACCGGGGCTCTGGGGGCCCCGCGGTGCCGCGTGACCCGGTGCGCCCGGGGTGGCGGGGGTGGACTGGGCCCCCCGCGGGAGCTGGGGCGACGCAGCGGCCGGCAGCGGCTCCGGCCGCCCCCCGGGAGGCGTTGACCGGCCCCGTCCTGCCGTGGGCGGGGGCGTGGGGGGCACCGGGCCGGCCGGGTGCGGGGTGGGCACGGGGCTCACCGGGGCCGCGGGGGTCACCGGAGGCGCCGGAGCGACCGGGGTCACGGGGGCCTGCACCGCCGGCGCCGGGCCCTTCCCCCGGTGGCCGTGCTTGCCTGCCGGGACGGCTGGCGCGAGGCCGGGCGGAGCGGTGACCGGCTTCCTGACGACCGGCGGCGCCGACTGGGGCGCCTTGGGTCCCTCCCCGGGCCGCTGGACCGGCGGGGTGGTCGGCGGGACCGTGGGCGGGGTGGTCGGCGGGACCGTGGGCGGTTCGGTCGGCGGGGTCGTCGGCGGGGTCGTCGGCGGGGTCGTCGGCGGAGTCGGAGGGACCGCGGTGGGGTCCGTCGGGACCGGCGTCCGCGGCTCGAACCGCCGGGGCGCCGGTGGCGTCGCTGCGTGCCCCCGGGTCTCGGCCGGGGAGGAGACGGCGGGTGCGGCAGGCTGGCCGACCGTCGCGCGCGATCCCTCACTGCGCGTGGCCGGACGCAGCAGAACGGAGACGTCCGTCGGGGCGTGGGCATCGGGCTCGCCCGCCGCCGGCCGACCGCCGTCCACTCCGCGGTCGGGAGCGCCGTCCGGGCTCCACAGCTGGCCCGTCACCGGGCCCGGCAGCGCGCGGAGCACCCCGACGATCGCCTCGCTGCGGATCGCGTGGCCCAGGAAGAGGGCGCACAGCACCGCGACGGCGATGAAGGCGAACAACGGCCTCTTGTGCTCGGCGCTCATGGCAGAGTCCTGTTCCTCCCGAGTGGATCCGACCCGTCAAGTGTGCGACGCGGAGCGGGGTCCCGGGGGGCAAAAGGACCAAATGGTCACAAGTGACTACCCAGCCTGCCCCGAGTGGGTCAGGCCGTCGCGAGACCCACGGCCCCCCGGGGGGCAGAAGGGCCGTGGCTCAGGCCGAGCGCTTCTTCTTCTCCGGCTCGCGGATCACCAGGGTCGGAGCCACGTCCTCGCGCACGACCTCGTTGGTCACGATGACCTTCGCGACGTCACCGCGCGACGGCACGTCGTACATGACGTGGAGCAGGACCTCCTCGATGATGGCGCGCAGCCCGCGGGCCCCGGTGCCACGCTCGAGCGCCTTCTCGGCGATCGCGGCGATCGCGTCCTCGGTGAACTCCAGCTCGACCCCGTCGAGGTCGAAGAGACGCTGGTACTGCTTGACCAGCGCGTTGCGGGGCTCGGTGAGGATCTGGACCAGCGCCTCGGTGTCCAGCTTGCTGACGCTGGCGATCAGCGGGAGCCGGCCGATGAACTCGGGGATCAGGCCGAACTTGGTCAGGTCCTCGGGGCGCACCAGGGCCATCAGGTCCTCGGCCTCGCGCTCGGCCTGACCGCGCACCTCGGCGGTGAACCCCAGCGACTTCTTGCCGACGCGCTGCTCGACGATGTGCTCGAGCCCGGCGAAGGCACCACCCACGATGAAGAGGATGTTGGTGGTGTCGATCTGGATGAACTCCTGGTGCGGGTGCTTGCGCCCGCCCTGGGGCGGGACCGACGCGGTCGTGCCCTCCAGCATCTTGAGCAGGGCCTGCTGCACACCCTCGCCGGAGACGTCACGGGTGATCGAGGGGTTCTCCGCCTTGCGGGCCACCTTGTCGATCTCGTCGATGTAGATGATGCCGGTCTCGGCCTTCTTGACGTCGTAGTCGGCGGCCTGGATCAGCTTGAGCAGGATGTTCTCGACGTCCTCGCCGACGTAGCCGGCCTCGGTCAGCGCCGTGGCGTCGGCGATGGCGAAGGGGACGTTGAGCATCCGCGCCAGCGTCTGGGCCAGGTAGGTCTTGCCGCAGCCGGTGGGGCCGATGACCAGGATGTTGGACTTCGCGACCTCGACGACCTCGTCCTTGTGGTGCTTGCCGGCGGTGCCGCTCAGCCCGGACTGGACGCGCTTGTAGTGGTTGTAGACCGCGACCGCCAGGGACTTCTTGGCGTGCTCCTGGCCGATGACGTAGGAGTTGAGGAACTCGAAGATCTCCTTGGGCTTGGGCAGCTCCTCGAGGCCGACCTCGGTGCCCTCGGCCAGCTCCTCCTCGATGATCTCGTTGCACAGCTCGATGCACTCGTCACAGATGTAGACGTTCGGGCCGGCGATGAGCTTCTTGACCTGCTTCTGGCTCTTCCCGCAGAAGTTGCACTTCAACAGGTCGCCGCCGTCACCGATGCGTGCCACGGGCGATCATCCTCCGGTTCGGCCGGGCGGACCCGGCGTGGTGCTGCTGAAACTCCTTGACGGTACCCCGTGCCCGCCCCTGTCGGGGGCGGGACACGGAGACCGACGTGACTGTGTCCGGACCGCTCGTCAGCCGAGAGCGAGCGCGCTCGAGCGCGGAGCGAGCACCGAGTCGATCAGACCGTAGTCGACCGCCTGATCGGCGGTGAGGATCTTGTCGCGCTCGATGTCTCGACTCACGGTCTCGATGTCCTTGCCGCTGTGCTCGGCGATCATCTTCTCCAGCAGCTCGCGCATGCGGAGGATCTCGTTGGCCTGGATCTCGATGTCGGAGGTCTGGCCGAACGTGCCCTCGGTGTAGGGCTGGTGGATCAGGATGCGGCTGTTGGGCAGCGCCATCCGCTTGCCCGGCGTGCCGGCGGCCAGCAGGATCGCGGCGGCCGAGGCGGCCTGGCCCAGGCAGACGGTCTGGACGTCGGGCTTGATGAACCGCATCGTGTCGTAGATCGCGGTCAGGGCCGTGAAGGAGCCACCCGGGGAGTTGATGTAGATCGAGATGTCCTGGTCGGGGTTCATCGTCTCCAGGCAGAGCAGCTGCGCCATCACGGCGTTGGCCACGTCGTCGGAGATCGGCGAGCCGAGGAAGATGATGCGCT
The DNA here is from genome assembly GCF_058215755.1 of Nocardioides sp. Z50_6. Classification (NCBI taxonomy): domain Bacteria; kingdom Bacillati; phylum Actinomycetota; class Actinomycetes; order Propionibacteriales; family Nocardioidaceae; genus Nocardioides; species Nocardioides sp. Z50_6. The sequence goes on from NZ_JBZAJB010000001.1 coordinate 420,952, forward strand.
CCTCGAAGAGCTTCGCGTAGGGGTCGATCCGGCGGAACCCGTAGGAGGTCCGCTCCTCCCACTGCGGGATGTAGTAGTTCATCGATCAGTCCTTGTCGGAGTCGGTGGAGTGGGCGGGACGACCCTCGTCGGCGGCCTCGCGGGCGCTCTTGATGACCTGGTCGACCAAGCCGTAGTCGCGGGCCTGGTCGGCGGTGAACCACCGGTCGCGGTCCGCGTCGGCCTCCACCTGCTCGACGCTCTGACCGGTGTGCTGGGCGATGAGCTCGAGCAGCACCTTCTTGATGTGCAGCGACTGCTGGGCCTGGATCTTGATGTCCGAGGCGGAGCCGCCCATCCCGGAGGACGGCTGGTGCATCATGATGCGCGCGTGCGGGAGGGCGTAGCGCTTGCCCTTGGTGCCGGCGCAGAGCAGGAACTGACCCATCGAGGCGGCCAGGCCCATGCCCACGGTCGCGACGTCGTTGGGGATGTAGTTCATCGTGTCGTAGATCGCCATCCCCGCGTCCACGGAGCCACCGGGGCTGTTGATGTGGAGGAAGATGTCGGCCTCTGGGTCCTCCGCGGAGAGCAGGAGGAGCTGCGCGCAGATCGCGTTGGCGTTCTGGTCGCGGACCTCGGAGCCGAGGAAGACGATCCGCTCCTTGAGGAGCCGCTGGTAGATGTGGTCGTCGAGCCCGTAGGAACCGCCGCCGTTCATCTGCGGCGTCGTCTGGGAAGCGCTGGAGTTCGGGTTCACGCCAGTGACACTAGCCCGTGGCCCCGACAGTTCCACGCGTTATCCACGCCTGTTCGCCCACAGCGCACAGCGGCCCGGACCGTGGGTCCGCGCCGCTGTACCCGCGTGTCGGCCCCGGCGGGGTGCGGCCGGGGCCCGTCCCTCCCCCGGCGCCTCAGCCGACCAGGTGGTTGCCGAAGAAGACGCAGGCGGGCGCGTCGTTGCGGTAGCCGATCCACACGCTGACCACCTCGCCGGCCGCCGTCACGAACTCGGCGGTCGCCGAGCCCAGCCCGTCACCGGCATCGGCCTCGAAGGTGAGCCCGGCGGCGCTCAGGTTGGCGGACCCGTTGGTGCGCAGCGCCTCGTTGTTGTCGATCGCGGTGGTCCGCAGCACCCCGCCGGGCACGGAGGAGGCCGCCAGGAGCCCGGGCACGCCGCCCCCGCACGAGGCGGTGACGGTGAACCCTCGGTCGGAGACCAGGGTGACCGGTGCACCGTCGGGCGCCACCCGGGCGACGAACTTCTTCACGTCCAGTCCCCCGACCTTGCCGGCGTTGGCGGCGTTCTGGGCGTTGGTGGCCATCGTGGCGTTGTCGGCCAGCGCCGCCCGGTCAGCCAGCGCCGCCCGGTCGGCCAGCGCCGCCCGGTCGGCGGTCAGGGCCCTGGTCGCGGTCTCCGCACTCCGGGCGGAGGCCACCGACAAGGTCGGCGCCTCGCGCTTCAGGACCTGGGCCGCCTGGCGGCGCGCGATCTTCGTGGCCAGCTTCTTCACGGCCTTCGTCTCGGCCTTCGAGAGGGGCGGCGCAGCCTGGTGGCGCTCCGCGCTCTGCGACGAGCCCGCGGTGGCGTTGCTCCCCCACGCCACGCTCAGTGCCAGCACGGCCACCGCCAACCCGGCGACGCCTCGGTTGTTCCTCATCATCATCTCGATCCTCGTCCTCGGCTCCGTGATGGTTCTCCGTCAGGCCGGGAGCCACAGGGCGTGGCGGAGTCCGCACGAGAGAAGGCGGATCCTCCTTTGTAGACCCAGGATCAACGCCTTCGCATCCGTAGTCCTGCGTATTGCCAGGTGCGGACAACGGGAAACGCCCCGCCGACGACCTGGTGGTCGCCGACGGGGCGTTCGGGAGGACGAGGGTGGCTCAGGCCTTCTCGGAGTCCTCGGAGTCGGTCTCCGAGCCGGACTCGGCGGCCGGCTCCGAGTCGTCGGCCTCGTCGGCGGGCTCGCCGAGGGTGCCGTCGGGACGCAGGTTCTTCAGGTCGACCACGTTGCCGGAGGCGTCCTTGACCTCGGCCGACTCCACGACCCGGGCCAGAGCCTTGCCGCGCAGGATCTCCTGCACCAGGTCGGGGATGTGGTTGTGCTCGAACATGTGGTTGGCGAACTCCTGCGGGTCCTGGCCGGACTGCTGGGCGCGCATCACCATGTGCTGGGAGAGGTCGTTCTGGTCGACCCCCAGCTCCTCCTTCTTCGCGATGGCGTCGAGGACGAACTGGGCGGTGATCGCGTCGCGGACCCGGCGCTCGAGGTCTGCCTCGAACTCCTCGGTGGTCTGGCCCTCGTCCTCGAGGTACTTCTCCATCGTCATCCCGGCGTAGACCAGCTGCTGCTCGATGTTCTGGCGACGCGCGTTGAGCTCGTCGGTGACCAGGGTGTCGGGCAGCGGGATGGAGACCTTCTCCAGCAGGGCCTCGAGGACGGCGTCGCGCGCGGCGGCGGCCTGCTCCAGACGCTTGCCGCGGCCCAGGCGCTCACGCACGTCGGCGGTGAGCTCCTCGACGGTGTCGAACTCGGAGGCGAGCTGGGCGAACTCGTCGTCGAGCTCGGGCAGCTGCTGCTCCTGGACGCCGGTCACCGTGACCGTGACCTCGACGTCGAGGCCGACCAGGTCACCGCCCACCAGCTGGGAGGAGAAGGTCTTCTCGTCGCCGGCCGCCATGCCGACCAGCGCCTCGTCCAGGCCGTCGAGCATGCCGCCGCGACCGACCTTGTAGGACATGCCGGAGACCTCGCCGCCCTCGACGGTCTCGCCGTCCTGGTCGGCGCGCAGGTCGATGGTGACGAAGTCGCCCTCGGCGGCGGGGCGCTCGACGTCGACCAGGGTGCCGAACCGCTCGCGCAGCGCCTCGACCTGCTCCTCGACGTCGGCGTCGGAGACCTCGGTGTCCTCGACCTCGGCCGAGACACCCTCGTAGTCGGGCAGGTCGAACTGGGGCTTCACGTCGACCTCGGCGGAGAACTCGATCAGCTCGTTGTCCTCCAGGCGCGTCACCTCGATCTCGGGCTGGGCCAGCGGCTCGAGGTCGTGCTCCTGCATCGCCTCGATGTACTTGGCGGGCACCACCTGGTTGATCGCCTCGTCGAGGACGACACCGCGGCCGACCTGGCGGTCGATCACGGCCGGCGGGACCTTGCCGCGCCGGAAGCCGGGGACGTTGATCTGCTGGGCGATCTTCTTGTACGCCGCGTCGAGGCTCGGCTTGAGCTCCTCGAAGGGCACCTCGACAGTCAGCTTGGCCCGGGTCGGGCTCAAGTTCTCGACGGCGCTCTTCACAGGTGTTCTCCTTCATCGGTGGTACGTGGTCGTCGTGTGGAAGTCGGGGCGACAGGACTCGAACCTGCGGTCTCCTGCTCCCAAAGCAGGCGCGCTAGCCACTACGCTACGCCCCGCCAAGTGCCCTCGGCCTTGCCGGTCAGGGGCTCCTTGGAGCGGATGACGGGAATCGAACCCGCGTAATCAGTTTGGAAGACTGAGGCTCTACCATTGAGCTACATCCGCGTGCACGCCTCACGGAGGGCTCGCCGCCGCGGAAATGCGCGCTGCCATGGTGCCACACGCCGCCCCCCGATCCGTAACCGAGGGCGGGCCGCCGACCGGGCGGACCCGGGGCCGGAAGGGTCCGCCTACCGGCGCAGGTGTGCCATCAGCAGGGCGCGGTCGTCGTCCGGCGACCCGAGTGCGTCGATCAGCCGCGCGGCCCCGTCCTGGAAGTTCCCGCGGAGGATCCGCTCGGCCTGCCCCAGCATCCGGTCGATGCCCAGGGCGATGTCCAGCCCCCGGTCCTCGACCAGGCCGTCGGTGTAGAGCAGCATCGCGTCGCCCGGACGCAGCCACCCCGCCGCGGCCTCGAAGGTCGCGTCCTCGATCAGCCCCAGCAGGGGCCCGTGCGCCTCGACGACGCTCCACCGCCCCGTCCCCGCGTCATGGACGGCCGGCGGCGGGTGACCGGCGGAGCGGATCTCGAAGCGTCCCGAGGAGAGGTCCAGCGAGAGGTGCACCGCCGTGGCGAAGCCCTCCTCCCAGTCCTGGCGCAGCAGGTAGGCGTTGGCGGCGGGCAGGAACTCCGCCGGTTCCATGGCGCCCAGCAGCCCGCCGAAGGCCCCGGAGAGGAGCAGCGCCCGGGTGCCGGCGTCCTCGCCCTTGCCGGAGACGTCGACCACCGCGACCTCGAGGCGCTGCGGCGCGGAGCGGCTCGCGACCACGAAGTCGCCGGCGAACGGCGTGCCGCCGGCCGAGCGCAGCTCCCAGTCGACCTCCCAACGGGGCGGCAGGGGCGGGATCGCGCCCTGCTTGAGGATGCGGTCGCGCAGGTCGACCAGCATCGACTCCCCCATCACGCCGGCCACCCCCAGCCGGGAGCGCCGGAACGACCCCAGCAGCACGATGAAGCCCAGCCCGAAGAGCACCGCCACGCTCACCGCGACCAGCAGCGTCACCCGCGGGTGCTGGGTCACGGTGACGGCCAGCGTGAGGAGCACGAAGACGATGAACCACGGCAGCTGGCGCGGGCCCAGCACCAGGCTGGCCACCACCATCGGCAGCACGAGCAGGATCAGCGGCGCCACGCTGGGCAGCCCGATGATGGCCGCGGCCATCAGCAGGGTCACCACGACCAGCAGCACCAGCTCGTCGGACATGCCCGTGCGCACGGCGCGCTGGTAGCGCTGGCGGACTCGTCGGGTGGAGGCGGCCAGCACCGAGTTCCTCTCAGCCATGGGTGTCCTCGCGTGCGGGTGCCTGTGATCCTAGGGCCCGCGACCGGAAACGGGGCTGGCATCGAGGACACCAGAAGATGTTCCGGCCGGCCAGCACGTCGGTGCGCACGGCGGTGCCGCACACCAGGCACGGCTGACCGGTCCGGCGGTAGACGTAGACCTCCCCGCCGTGGTCGTCGCGGCGGGCGGGCCGCCCCATCGCCTCGGGGGTGTGCTCGGGCCGCACCGTGTCGATCCGGCCCAGCCTGACCCCCTCGGCCATCAGCTCGGCGAGGTCGTCCCACACCGCCCGGAACCGCGAGGGGCGCACGCTGCTGCCCGGGCGCAGCGGGTGCAGCCGTTGCCGGAACAGCACCTCGGCGCGGTAGACGTTCCCGACTCCTGCGATCACGTCCTGCGACATCAGCAGCTCCCCGATCGAGCGGGGGCTGCGCCGGATCCGCTCCCAGGCCGCTGCCGGGTCGGCGTCCGATCGCAGCGGGTCCGGGCCCAGGCGCGCGAGCACCTGCTCCACGGCCGCCCGGCCCACCAGGTCGCACCGGGTGGCACCGCGCAGGTCGGCGTAGGAGAAGGCGGCAGGACCGGTCACGGCTTCGAGCCGGAGCCGGACCTGTCCCACCGGAGGCGGGACCTGCGCGACCCCGGGATGCACGGCGAACCCGCCGTAGAGCCCCAGGTGGACGTGGACGAAGCGGTCGCCGGCGAACTCGACGAACAGGTGCTTGCCCGCGGAGTCGGCGCCGACCAGCAGCGAGCCGTCGAGCTGGCGCGCCTCGGCCTCGAAGCGCCCCTGGGGGCTGGAGACGGTGACGAGGTGTCCGGTGAACGTGCGGCCCAGGTCGTCGGCGAGCCGTCGGAGGGTGTGCCCCTCAGGCATCCGGCCCCTTCAGGGCCGACTCCGGGAGCGGCGGGAGGTCGCGGGTCTGCTCGTAGTCGGCCATCTGGGAGATCCGGCGCACGTGCCGCTCGTCCCCGGAGAAGGGGGTGGTGAGGAAGACCTCGACGAAGCGGGTCATCTCCTCCAGGGAGTGCATCCGGCCGCCGACCGAGACGACGTTGGCGTCGTTGTGCTCCTTGGCCAGCGCCGCGGTCTCCTCCGACCAGGCCAGCGCGCAGCGGACCCCGAGGACCTTGTTGGCCGCGATCTGCTCGCCGTTGCCGGAGCCGCCGATCACCACGCCGAGGCTGTCGAGCCCCTCGGCACGCTCCGCGGCGACCGCCTCGGCCGCACGCAGGCAGAAGACGGGGTAGTCGTCGAGGGCGTCGTAGACGAAGGGGCCGTGGTCGACGACCTCGTGGCCGGCGTCCACCAGCCAGTTCGTCAGGTGGTCCTTGAGCTCGAGGCCGGCATGGTCAGATCCGAGGTGCACGCGCATGACGGCATTCTCTCACCCACGGACGCGGCGCCTCCTCACAGGTGCTGGCGCAAGAAGCCCGCCACCTGTCCCATCAGCGGCTCGGCGGCGTCGAAGGCGTCCGGGTGACGCCAGAACCCGTGCAGCATCCCCAGGTAGCGGGTGCCCACCACCTCCACGCCGAGCTCGGCCAGCCGGGCGGCGAGCAGCTCGCCCTCGTCACGCAGCGGGTCGTGCTCGGCGGTCACCACCAGGGTCGGCGGCAGGGTGCCGAGCCGCTCGGAGCGCAGCGGGGCGAAGTCCGGGTCCTCGAGGTCCTGGGGCGAGGCGGCGTACTGGTCCCAGTACCAGCGGGCCTGCGCCGGCTCGAAGCCCTCCACCTCGGTGCGGTAGGACTCCCCCGCCATCGTGGGGTCGAGGAAGGGGTAGATGAGCACGAGCCCGGCGAAGCTCCCCGGGTGGCGCAGGGCGGCGACCAGGGCCAGGTTGGCCCCGGCGCTGTCCCCGTGCCCGAAGACCCGCGTGCCGGGCTCCAGGCCGAGGGCGGCCAGGCCGCCGTCGCCCAGCCAGGAGACCACCGCCGACACGTCGTCCGGAGCGGCCGGGAAGCGGTGCTCGGGCGGACGCCGGTAGTCGACGCTGAGCACCGCGAGGCCCGAGCGGTTGGCGAGCCGGCGCGCGGAGGCGTCGTGCACCTCGACGTCGTTGAGCACGAACCCGCCCCCGTGCAGGTGCACGACCAGCCCGGTTCCCGGGTCGCCCGCCGGTCGGTAGAACCGCGCGGGCACCCCGGCGGCCTCCACGTCGCGGACCTCGGCGACCTCCTCGCGCGGCGCGGCGAGCGCCGCGGCGCGGTCGGCCGCCCGGGAGGCCGCCACGTCGAAGCCGGGGTCGGTCACCGACGGCTCATCGGCAGCTGACTCCAGCGCGGCCCGCGCCTGTGGATGCAGCACCATCTCTCCCCCTCAGCGACCCATCAGAGCGTCCATCGCCACCGCGAGGGCGGCGGCGACCCGGAAGTCCACCCGCGGGTCCGGCACGTCCACGGTGTAGCGGTCGGTCAGGCTCCGCTGTCGCGAGACCGAGATCAGCGGCGCCCCGCCCGGGTCGACGAAGTCGAAGTGGATCGGCAGGAACGGCACGTCGGTGAACCGGCGCACCAGCGCGACCAGGAGGCTCCGCTCCTGACCCGTGCCGGTGTAGCCGGGGCCCTCGAGGTGGAACGTCGAGCGCAGCAGGCTGGTGCCGAAGTCCTTGCGGAAGAACCCCAGCGGGGCGCCCGCCCCGTCGGTGATGTCGTAGCCCGCCCCGAGGTCCATCGCCTGACGGGCCTTGAACCCGAAGACCGCCTGGCCGCGGGTCGAGTCGCTCCAGAAGGTCACCTGCTCCTTGAACGCGAAGCGCTTCTGCTCGGCGAAGGCCAGCAGGGCACCCGGCGAGCCGTCCGGCTCGGCCGCCTGCACGTCGTAGCGGTTGACCATCATGGTGATCTGCTGCCGGAGGTAGAACCGGGGCACGTGCCGGACGGGCTGCCCTGCGGGTGCGGTCATGCCAGGCCCAGCCGGGCGAGCTCGTCGTCCACCAGCGTGGGGTCGAGCTTGGTGAAGACCGGTGCCGGCTTCTCCACCGGGGTGCCCACCACCACCGGCCTGCGCTCCCAGGCACGGATCGAGGTGTAGTCGCCGGTGATCACCGGGTAGCCGGCGCCGCCGTCGAGGTCGTCGACCTCCTCGATCCTGGGCAGCGGCTGCACCGTGCCGTCGCCGCCGAGCGCCCGGTCCACCTCGTTGGCGGTGAACGGCAGGAACGGGCTGAGCACGGTGTTGAGGTCCTGGACGCACTGGGTCATCACGTGCAGCACGGTCGCCAGCCTGGCCGGGTCGTCCTTGATCTTCCAGGGCTCGGAGTCGGTGACGTACTTGTTGACCTCCGCCACGGCGCGCATCGCCTCGGTGATGGCGTGGCGCATCCGGTTCCGCCCGATCTGAGCGCCGACGGTGTCGAAGGCCTCCGCGCAGGTGGCCAGGATCGCCCGGTCGGCGTCGGTGAGCTCGCCGGCGGCGGGGATCTCCCCGAAGTTCCTGGCGACCAGGGTGGCGGTGCGGCTGACCAGGTTGCCCCAGCCCGCCACCAGCTCGGAGTTGGTGCGCTGCACGAACTCGGCCCAGGAGAAGTCGGAGTCCTGGTTCTCCGGGCCGGCGGCGGCGACGAAGTAGCGGAAGGCGTCCGCCTGGTAGCGCGACAGGAGGTCGGCCACGTAGATGACCACCTTCTTGGAGGAGGAGAACTTGCGTCCCTCCATCGTGAGGAACTCCGAGCTCACCACCTCGGTGGGGAGGTTGAGGACGCCGTAGTCGTGCACCTCGCCGCCCTTGCTGCCCTGACCGTTGTAGGCGAGGAGCTCCGCGGGCCAGATCTGGCTGTGGAAGGTGATGTTGTCCTTGCCCATGAAGTAGTAGGACAGGGCCTCGGGGTCGTTCCACCACTGGCGCCACGCCTCGGGGTCGCCGGTGCGGCGCGCCCACTCGATGGAGGCCGAGAGGTAGCCGATGACGGCGTCGAACCAGACGTAGAGCTTCTTGGTCGGGTTCTCCTGCCAGCCCTCCAGCGGCACCGCGATGCCCCAGTCGATGTCGCGGGTCATGGCCCGCGGCCGGATCTCGGAGAGGATGTTCTTGGAGAACTTGATGACGTTGGGGCGCCAGGTCCCCGAGGCGTCCCGCTCGTCGAGCCAGGCCCCCAGCGCCTCGGCCAGGGCGGGCAGGTCCAGGAAGAAGTGCTGGGTCTCGACGAACTCCGGCTTCTCGCCGTTGATCCGCGACACCGGGTCGATGAGGTCGTGGGGGTCGAGCTGGTTGCCGCACGCGTCGCACTGGTCGCCGCGGGCGCCCGGGGTGCCGCAGATCGGGCAGGTGCCCTCGATGTAGCGGTCGGGCAGGGTGCGCCCCGTGGACGGCGAGATGGCGCCGTACGTCGTCTGCTCCACGAAGTAGCCGTTGTCGTAGACGCCGCGGAACATCTCCTGGACCACCGCGTGGTGGTTGCGCGTGGTGGTGCGGGTGTACATGTCGTAGGAGAGCCCGAGGCCGACCAGGTCCTCCACGATGAGCCGGTGGTTGCGGTCGGCCAGCTCCTGGGGCGTCAGCCCGGCCTCGTCCGCGGCGATCAGGATCGGGGTCCCGTGCTCGTCGGAGCCCGAGACCATGAGCACGTCGTGCCCCGCCATCCGCATGTACCGACTGAAGACGTCGGAGGGCACGCCGAACCCGGCCACGTGGCCGATGTGGCGCGGGCCGTTGGCGTAGGGCCAGGCGACTGCGGATAGGACTTTGGTCATGGGTCGATCCTAGTGACGTGCGTCGAGCCGAGCCGCCGCGGCTAGGGTCGCCCCATGACCGAAACCCCCATGCTGGTCGCCGAGGACCTGATGCTGCTGCTCATGGACGACGAGAAGGGCCGGCTCGCCGCCTCGTCCCAGTCCCGGCCACTGTTCGGCGGGGCCCTGCTCGTCGAGCTGGCGCTCGACGGGGCCGTCGAGGTGGAGGAGAAGCGGGGATTCCTCCACACACCCCGGGTGCACGCGCGTCAGCCCCGCTCCCAGGACCGGCCCGACCCGCTGCTGGCGGAGGCCTGGCAGACCGTCTCGGAGAAGCCGCGCACCGCATCCGACCTCGTCGGTCGCCTCGGCAGGGGGACGCGCGAGGAGCTGCAGCGGCGGCTGGTGGCGCGGGGCATCCTGGAGGAGCGGGAGACGCGCGTGCTGGGGCTCTTCCCCAGCCGCACCTGGCCGGCCTCGGACCGCAGGCACGAGCAGGAGCTCCGCGCCGCGCTGCAGCGGTGCCTGGTCGGCGGTGCACAGCCGGACCCGCGCACGGCGAGCCTGGTCGCCCTGCTCGCCGCGGTCGACCAGGCACACCGGGTGGTGGACCGCGGAGCGCTGAGCTCCCGGGAGGTGCGGGGGCGGGCGAAGGCCATCGCCGAGGGGAGCTGGGCGGCCCAGGGCGTGCGGGACGCCGTCGCGGCCTCGACCGCGGCGATCACCACCGCGGTGACGACCGCGGCCGCCGTCACCGCCGCCGGGTCCTGAGCGGGCAGCCGCGGCCGGGCCGGCCGCCGACCACCGGCGGTCAGCGGTCAGCGGTCAGCGGTCAGCGGTCAGCGGTCAGCTGAAGTCGAGCTCGCCGGTCCGCGAGCGCTTGAGCTCGTAGAAGTAGGGCACCTTCGCCACCGCGACGCAGCCGTCCCAGAGCTGACCGGCCTCCTCGCCTCGCGGGATCTTCGAGAGCACCGGCCCGAAGAACGCCGCCCCCTCGATGGCGATGGTCGGGGTGCCCACGTCGTCGCCGACCTGGTCCATCCCCTCGTGGTGCGAGCGTGCCACCGCCTCGTCGTAGGAGGAGTCGTCCATCGCGTCGACCAGGTCGGCCTGGAGACCGGCCTCGGCGACGGCGGCCGTGATCAGCTCGCGGCTGATCGGCTGCTCCTGGAGGTGGATCCGGTTGCCCAGCGCGGTGTAGAGCGGGAGCAGGACCTTGCGGCCGTGGCGCTGCTCGGCTGCGATGCAGACCCGCACGGGGCCCCAGGCCGGCTCCAGCATCTTCCGGTAGTCCTCGGGGATGTCCTTGTCCTTGTTGAGGTAGGCCAGGCTCATCACGTGCCAGGTGACCTCGATGTCGCGCACCTGCTCCACCTCGAGGATCCATCGGGAGGTGATCCAGGCGAAGGGGCACAGAGGGTCGAACCAGAAGTCGGCCTCGGTCTTTGAGTTCGTCACCCCCGAAGTGAAGCAGACGCCCCTCGGCCGACCCTGGACGCCGTGGCCCGCAGTGACATGATGGACACCATGCCCGGAACCAACCTGACCAGGGACGAGGCGGCCACCCGCGCCGCTCTCCTGGACGTGACGTCCTACACCGTCGAGCTCGACCTCACCACGAGTGAGAAGACCTTCGGCTCCACCACGACGCTGGAGTTCTCCTGCCGAGAGCCTGGCGCGAGCACCTTCGCCGACCTGGTCGACGCCGAGGTCCACGAGATCACCCTGAACGGCCGCCCCCTGGACCCCGCCACCGCCTACGCCGACAGCCGGATCCTGCTGGACGACCTGCAGGGCGACAACGTGCTGGTGGTCCGTGCCGACTGCACCTACAGCCACACCGGCGAGGGCCTGCACCGCTTCGTCGACCCGGCCGACGACCGGGTCTACCTCTACAGCCAGTTCGAGGTGCCGGACGCGCGTCGCGTCTTCACCACCTTCGAGCAGCCCGACCTCAAGTCCAGCTTCACCTTCCACGTCACCGCGCCGGACCACTGGAAGGTGGTCTCCAACTCCCCCAGCCCCACCCCGGAGCCGCTGGGCGAGGGCAAGGCGGTGTGGCGCTTCGAGCCGACCGCACGGATGTCCACCTACATCACCGCGGTGGTGGCCGGCGAGTACCACGAGGTCCGCGACACCTACGAGGGCAAGTTCGGCACCATCCCGCTGGGGCACTACTGCCGGCAGTCGCTGGCGGAGCTGATGGACACCGAGGAGCTGGTGCGCACCACCCGGGCGAGCTTCGAGTTCTTCGAGGAGAAGTTCGACTTCCCCTACCCCTTCGGCAAGTACGACCAGCTCTACGTGCCGGAGTACAACATGGGCGCGATGGAGAACGCCGGGTGCGTCACCCTGCGTGACGAGTACCTGCCGCGCAGCCGGCAGCCGCGCTCCTTCTACGAGTTCCGCACCTCGGTGATCACCCACGAGATGGCGCACATGTGGTTCGGCAACCTCGTCACCATGCGCTGGTGGGACGACCTGTGGCTCAACGAGTCGTTCGCGGAGTGGGCCTGCTACTGGTGCGAGGCCGAGGCGACCGAGTTCACCGACGCCTGGACGGGCTTCGCCAACGCCCGCAAGCAGACCGGCTACCGGGCCGACCAGCTGCCCAGCACCCACCCGATCGCGGCCGACAACGTCGACCTGCACGCGGTCGAGGTCAACTTCGACATGATCACCTACGCCAAGGGCGCCTCGGTGCTCAAGCAGCTGGTGGCCTGGGTGGGCCTGGAGCCGTTCGTCGCCGGGCTGCGCCAGTACTTCAAGGACCACGCCTTCGGCAACGCCGAGTTCGGCGACCTGCTCACGGCCCTGGAGAGTGCCTCCGGGCGCGAGCTCCAGGGCTGGGCGCAGGAGTGGCTGCAGACCGCCGGCGTCAACACGCTGCGCCCCTCCTTCGAGGTGGCCGAGGACGGCACCTACTCCTCCTTCTCGGTCCTGCAGAGCGCCGCGCCCGAGCAGCCGACGCTGCGGCGCCACCGGCTGGGCATCGGCCTCTACGACGCCGTGCCCGGCGAGGACGGCGAGGACCGCCTGGTCCGCCGCGACTACCTGGAGGTCGACGTCGAGGGCGAGGCCACCGAGGTGGCCGAGCTGGTCGGCGTGCGGCAGCCGGCGCTGCTGCTCCTCAACGACGAGGACCACGCCTACGCCAAGATCCGGCTCGACGAGCGCTCCCTGGCCACCGCGGTCGACGGGCTCTCCCGGGTCGAGGACTCGCTGGCCCGTGCCCTGGTGTGGGGAGCGACCTGGGACATGACCCGCGACGGCGAGCTCCCGGCCCGTGACTTCGTGCGGCTGGTGCTGGCCAACATCGGGCACGAGACCGACTCCTGGGGCGTCACCCGGATCCCGGTCTCGGCGGCGATGGCGGTCAACCTCTACTCCGACCCGGCCACCCGGGCCGAGCTGCGCGCGGAGTGGGAGGCGGGGCTCCGCGCCCTGCTGCTCGCCGCGGAGGCCGGCAGCGACCACCAGCTCACCTTCGCCCGCTCCTACGCCGCGGCCGCCCGCTCCGACTACGCCCTGGCGGACGTGGCCGGGCTGCTGGACGGCTCCGTGGTCATCGACGGCCTCGCCGTCGACCAGGACCTGCGCTGGGCGCTGCTGACCTCGCTCGCCGCCGCCGGCCGTGCCGACGACGCCGCGATCGACGCCGAGCTCGCGAACGACGCGACGATCGAGGGCAAGGAGAAGGCGGCCGCCGCCCGGGTCGCCCAGCCGACCGAGCAGGCCAAGGCCGCCGGGTGGGCCGCGATCATGGACCCGGCCACCCCCAACGAGACCTCCCGGGAGATGGTCCTCTCCATCTTCCGCCCCGGTCAGGAGGAGGTCGTGGCGCCCTACCTGGAGAAGTACCTGGAGGCGGCCGACACCCTCATCGACACCCTCGGGTTCCACAAGGCCTCGACGGTGCTGGAGTACGGCTTCCCCAAGGTCCTGGCCTCGCCCGAGCTGGCGACCCGGGTCCGTGCCTGGCTGGAGGGCTCGACCGCGCCGAAGGGGGCCCAGCGCTACGCGCGGGAGGGCCTGGCCGACGTGGAGCGGGCGCTGGCCGCGCAGGAGTGCGACGCCCGGGCCGCCGCCGGCTGACCGAGCCGGTCGGCCCCGCCGACGACGTGGAGGAGCCCGGAGGCGTGACGCCTCCGGGCTCCTTCTCGTCGTGCCCCCGGGCCGGGCTCGCGCGGCGAGCAGGGCGGGGAGTCAGTTGCGCGCGTGCAGGGTGCGGGGCGCGACGGCGTGCTCGGCCAGCAGCGAGATCCCTCGCTTGAGGCCCGCGACCTCGTCGCCCTCGGCGAAGGCGGTCTGCATGGCGACCACGGCGAGGCCCACCTGGTCGTCGGTGAGGTGACGGCGCACCTCGCGGCCGGTCACCACCTCCAGGTGCCGGGCCATCGGGTCGACGACGATCAGCACGCTGCGCTCCGGGGTGGCGAGCGCGGCGTGCAGCCGCTCGGCGAACGGGCGCGGGGGGCCGTCGACGACCCCGCGGAAGAGGGAGAACTCGAACCTGCTGGTCTGTTCGGCCGCGCGGATGGCCCGGTCGAGCTCGGCCTGCTGCCGGCCGGTCAGCTCACCAGCTGCCACTTGCCCCACCGGTCTCCTTCGACGCGGTGGTCGACTCCTCGACCTCGGCGCGGCCACCGCGCGGCCCGCCGAGCCACTGGTCCTCGACGGGAGCGGTGCGGGTCGAGATCTTCTCGCCGCGCGCCAGGATGGGGGCGTAGAAGAGCAGGGTCACCAGCGCCACGCCACCCAGCGGCAGGGCGACCAGCAGGAGCAGGAAGTCCATGGCGGAGACGGGGTCGGGCTCCGACCAGCCCTCCGGGACGTCGGCGAGGGCGGGCGCGGCGAGGAGCACCGAGCCGGCCACGACCACCGGGACGATCAGGCGCAGCGACGAGCGCAGGACGCGGGCGGGGCTGGTCTCGGAGGAGGTCGTGGAGGTCACGGGGTGAGGATATCGCGCCCGCTCCGCGAGCCGGCACCTGACCACGGTGGCTCACCACCGGCTCGACATACTGAGCGCCATGCCTGCGCTGTCTCTCCTGCCCTCCGGCCCCTGCGAGGACGACCAGACCCTGTGCGAGTGGACCGAGCGGACGACCGGGAACGACCGGCTCGCCCAGCTGGCCGACATCGTGATCGGCAAGCCGCTCACCATCTCGCTGCTGGTGCTCGGTGCCCTGCTGCTGCGCTGGATGCTGCACCGGGTGGTCGACCGGGTGGTGCGTCGCGCCGAGCTGGGCATGGTCCCGGACCGGGTCGCCCGGGCGGCGATCACCACCTCGGCCAGGCTCGGCCGGAGTGCGGAGACCTCGCCGCGCGACCTGGCGGCCCGGACCCGTCGGGTCCAGCGGGCCAAGACGATGGGCAGCCTGCTCAAGAGCATCATCAGCGGTGTCGTGCTGGCCATCGCGGCGACGATGATCCTCTCGGAACTGGGGGTCAACATCGCGCCGATCATCGCCAGCGCGGGGATCCTGGGCCTGGCCCTGGGCTTCGGCGCCCAGACGCTGGTCAAGGACTTCCTCTCCGGCATCTTCATGCTCGTCGAGGACCAGTACGGCGTGGGCGACGTGGTCGACCTCGGCGAGGCCTCCGGCACCGTGGAGGCGGTCAGCCTGCGGGTCACCCGGCTGCGCGACATCAACGGCACCGTCTGGTACGTCCGCAACGGCGAGATCCTCCGGGTGGGCAACATGAGCCAGAACTGGGCCCGTGCCGTCCTGGACATCACCGTCACCTACGACGCCGACCTGGCCCGGGTGCGCCGGGTGCTCGCCGAGGTCGCCGAGGGCATGTGGGAGGACGAGGACTTCAAGGGCCGGGTGATCGAGAAGCCGGACGACCCCGGGGTCGAGGCGATGACCCTGGACGGGATCACCGTGCGGGTCTCGCTCAAGACCGCGCCGATGGAGCAGTGGTCGGTGGCACGGACCCTGCGCGAGCGGATCAAGGCGCGCTTCGACCACGAGGGGATCGTCATCCCGCACACCCGCTACGTGGAGTGGACGCCGGAGATGCCCGAGGAGGACTCCCCCGCCCAGCGCGCGGCCGACGGGGGCGAGTCGCCGGGCGAGCGGCCGGACGCCCCGCGGCGGTGAGCCGGGGCGACGGCCTGCACAATGGGGGCGTGAGCAGCTTCTACGACGAGATCGGCGGGATGGAGACCATCCGCACGGTCGTGGACACGTTCTACGAGGGCGTCGCGACCGATCCGCTCCTCCGCCCGATGTATCCCGAGGAGGACCTCGGGCCGGCCGCCGAGCGGTTCACCCTCTTCCTGGTGCAGTACTGGGGCGGCCCCAGCACCTACTCCGAGACCCGCGGCCACCCCCGGCTGCGGATGCGCCACGCGCCGTTCGAGGTGACCCCGACGGCCGCCCAGCGCTGGCTGGTGCACTTCCGAGCCGGGCTGGACAAGGTCGGGCTGACGCCGGAGCAGGACGCGCAGTTCTGGGACTACGTCACCCACGCCGCCCAGTTCATGGTCAACGCCAACGAGGTCCCCCGGGCCACCGACGGTCCGGCCGCGCGGCCGTCCTGACCTCA
Organism: Nocardioides sp. Z50_6; assembly: GCF_058215755.1. Classification (NCBI taxonomy): domain Bacteria; kingdom Bacillati; phylum Actinomycetota; class Actinomycetes; order Propionibacteriales; family Nocardioidaceae; genus Nocardioides; species Nocardioides sp. Z50_6. The sequence continues at coordinate 436,899 of NZ_JBZAJB010000001.1, forward strand.
GCCGACGGCGAGCTCGGCCAACCGGGCGCGCAGGGCCTCGGGCGGCTCGGTGCTGCGCTGGGTGCGGGGGTCGAAGAAGACCAGGACCACCGCGGCCCGGCTCATCAGCCGGTCGCCGTCGCGGATCTGCGACTCGACGACCATCGAGCGTGAGCCCAGCCGGGTGACCCACGAGCTGACCGTGTAGGGCTCGGCCCGGAAGAGGATCGGCGAGCGGTACTCCACCTGGGTGCGGGCCAGCACCGTCACCACCCCCTGGCCGCTCTCCTCGGTCGCCAGCAGGCCCATCATGGCGATCCGGGCCTCCTGGTAGTACTCCAGGTACTTCACGTTGTTGACGTGCCCGTAGACGTCCACGTCGCTGAAGCGCACCCGGAGGTCGTAGCTGCCCGACGGCTCGGCCTGCGGCGCGTTGCGGCCGAGCAGCGACCCGGCGGCCTCGGCGGGCTCCCAGAAGCGCTCGAGCACCTCGCGCTCGTCCGCGCTCAGCCGGCGGGGACGGTCCTCGGTGAAGACGAACGGGGTGAGCAGCGTGGTGGCCCGGGCATAGGGGGTCCGGATGCCGTCGGCCTCGTCGAAGATCTCGTAGGCCATGGTGAAGCTGGCCGCCCTGATCTCGGTCACCCAGCACTCGATCCGCACCGGCTCCGGCCGCAGCTCGAGCGGGGTCAGGTAGGAGATGTCGTGCTGGGCCACCACCAGCCCCTCCCCCGGCCGCTCCCCGGCCGGGTGGTCCCCGCGGCCGGGCGCATGGGTGCGGAGCATGTCGACCCGGGCCTCCTGGAGGTAGTCGACGTAGACGACGTTGTTGACGTGGTGGAGGACGTCGAGGTCGGCCCAGCGCATCGGGCACTCGTAGAGGTGGCGCACGCTCGCGATGCTCTCATCCGGCCCACCGGGCCGGGACCGGCAGGCTCGGCGCCCAAGGACCCTGGGGCGGGCGCACACTGCCGCGGTGCGCGCCCCCGACGTAGGGTGGGCGCCGTCTTGACGATGAGTACACGAAGAGGAGCTTCCATGCCCGAGGCAGTGATCGTTTCCGCAGCTCGTTCGCCGATCGGCCGGGCCAACAAGGGGTCCCTCAAGGACCTGCGCCCCGACGACCTGGCGGCCACGATCATCAAGGCCGCGCTGGACAAGGTCCCCGCCCTCGACCCCCACACCGTCGACGACACCCTGCTCGGCTGCGGGCTGCCCGGCGGCGAGTCGGGCAACAACATGGGCCGCGTGGTCAACGTCATCAACGGCATGGACGACGTGCCGGGGGCCACGATCACCCGCTACTGCTCCTCCTCGGTGCAGACCACCCGGATGGCCTTCCACGCCATCAAGGCCGGTGAGGGCGACGTCTTCATCTCCGCCGGCGTGGAGACCGTCTCGCGCTTCGCCAAGGGCACCTCCGACCACCTGCCCAACACGGTCAACCCGCTCTTCGACGACGCTCAGAGCCGCACCGCCAAGCTGGCCGAAGGCGGCCACGAGTGGTCCGACCCGCGCGACCAGGGCCTGCTGCCCGACGTCTACATCGCGATGGGCCAGACGGCCGAGAACGTCGCCCGGCTGCGCGGCCTGGACCGCAAGGAGCTCGACGAGTTCGCGGTCCGCTCCCAGAACCTGGCCGAGAAGGCGATCGCCGACGGCTTCTGGGCCCGGGAGATCACCCCGGTCACCACCCCGGACGGCACCGTGGTCACCGCCGACGACGGCCCCCGCGCCGGCGTCACCTACGACGCGCTCGCCGGCCTGCAGCCCGTCTTCCGCCCCGACGGGGTGGTCACCGCCGGCAACTGCTGCGCCCTCAACGACGGCGCCGCCGCCGTGGTGGTCATGAGCGACACCAAGGCCGCCGAGCTCGGCCTCACGCCGCTGGCCCGGATCGTGGCCACGGGCGTCTCGGGCCTCTCCCCCGAGATCATGGGCCTCGGCCCAGTCGAGGCCACCCGGCGCGCCCTGGCCAACGCGGGCATGAGCATCGGCGACATCGACCTGGTCGAGATCAACGAGGCCTTCGCCGCCCAGGTCGTCCCGTCCTACCAGGAGCTGGGCATCGACCTGGACCGCCTCAACGTCAACGGCGGGGCCATCGCCGTCGGTCACCCGTTCGGGATGACCGGGGCCCGGCTCCAGGCCACCATGCTCAACAGCCTGGACTGGCACGACAAGTCCACCGGCCTGATCACCATGTGCGTCGGTGGCGGCCAGGGCATGGCGCTGATCCTCGAGCGCATCTGAGGTACCGACCGCACGCCACGCCCGCCCCAGGAGCCGCCCGGCTCTCGGGGCGGGCGTTGCCGTCCGTTGGACATCGGGGGAGATAGGCTCGTCCCCATGACCGACTCGGGGGCGACCAGGTGGCTCGACGAGCCACAACAACGGGCGTGGCGGGCCCTGATGCTCGGCCACACCCTGCTGCTGGACCGGCTGGACGACGACCTTCGGGAGTCCTTCGACATCTCGCTGGCCGAGTACGAGATCCTCGTCCGCCTCTCCGAGCGCGAGGGCCGTGCCATGCGGATGGCCCAGCTCGCCGACGCCCTGGCCCACAGCCGCAGCCGGGTCACGCACACGATCGCGCGGCTCGAACGCAGCGGCTACGTGGTGCGCGCCGCCTCCCCCGACGACGGTCGTGGCGTCGTCGCGACGCTGACCGACGAGGGGATGGAGCTGCTGCGCAACGCCGCCCACGTCCACGTCACGGGGGTCCGCAACAACCTGGTCGACCTGGTCTCGGACGAGGACTTCCAGGCCGTGGGCCGGGTGATGAACGCGGTCGCCGACCACCTCATCGCCCGCCACCCCGAGATGGAGATGCGCGCCTCCTCCTGAGCCCCTCGGACCCGGGGGCCAGCCTCGTCGGGCTTCGCACCCTGGGGCATCTTCCGGGCGGTCTCCGCGTGGTCCCGCCACCCGCCGCGAGGCGGGGGCCGTTCAGTGGCGAGCGGCCCAGAGGAAGGACCCCGCCGCCAGGCGCTCCAGCACCAGGCCCTGGACGGCCCTCCCCGCGGCGGCGAGCCTCGACTCCTCGTGCTCCGGGTGACTCGTGCCCGACCCCCCTGGTCGTGCGCCCGCGGGTTCAGTCGCGGGTGAGCCGCCGGTGGGTGACCCGGTGCGGTCGCGCCGCCTCGGCACCCAGGCGCTCGATCTTGTTCTCCTCGTAGGAGGCGAAGTTCCCCTCGAACCAGAACCACTTGCCGCCGTCCTCCTCGGTGCCCTCCCACGCGAGGATGTGGGTGGCGACGCGGTCGAGGAACCACCGGTCGTGGGAGGTGACCACGGCACAGCCGGGGAAGTCGAGCAGCGCGTCCTCGAGCGCCGAGAGGGTCTCCACGTCGAGGTCGTTGGTGGGCTCGTCGAGGAGCAGCATGTTGCCGCCCATCTTGAGCGTCAGCGCGAGGTTGAGCCGGTTGCGCTCACCGCCGGACAGGACGCCGGCCTTCTTCTGCTGGTCCGGGCCCTTGAAGCCGAACGACGCCACGTAGGCGCGGCTGTTCATCTCGAAGTTGGCGACCTTGATGAAGTCCAGGCCGTCGGAGACGACCTCCCAGACGTTCTTGTTGGGGTCGATGCCGCCGCGGCTCTGGTCGGCGTAGGAGATCTTCACCGTCTGCCCGACCGTGAGCTTGCCGGAGTCGGGGGTCTCGTCGCCGGTGATCATCCGGAACAGGGTCGTCTTGCCGACGCCGTTGGGGCCGATCACGCCGACGATGCCCGCGCGGGGCAGGGTGAAGCTGATGTCGTTCCACAGCACGCGGTCGTCATAGCCCTTGGTCAGGTGCGAGGCCTCGAGCACCACGTCGCCCAGCCGCGGGCCGGGCGGGATGTTGATGTCGGCGGTGTCGATCTTGCGGGCCTTGTCGGCCTCTGCCGCCAGCTCCTCGTAGCGGGCCAGGCGGGACTTGCTCTTGGTCTGGCGGGCCTTGGCGTTGGAGCGGACCCACTCCAGCTCCTTCTCGAGCATCTTGGCGCGCTTGGCGTCCTTCTGCCCCTCGATCTTGAGCCGTTCCTTCTTGGTCTCCAGGTAGGTGGAGTAGTTGCCCTCGTAGCCGTGGATGGAGCCGCGGTCGACCTCGGCGATCCACTCCGCGACGTTGTCGAGGAAGTACCGGTCGTGGGTGATCGCCAGCACGGCGCCCGGGTAGCTCTTCAGGTGGCCCTCGAGCCACTGCACCGACTCGGCGTCGAGGTGGTTGGTGGGCTCGTCGAGCAGGAGCAGGTCGGGCTGCTGGAGGAGCAGCTTGCAGAGGGCGACGCGACGACGCTCACCACCCGAGAGGTTGTCGACCAGCACGTCCGGCGGCGGGCAGCGCAGCGCGTCCATCGCCTGCTCGAGGCGGCTGTCGACGTCCCAGGCGGCGTGGTCGTCCAGGAACGTCTGCAGCTCCCCGGTCTCGGCCATCAGCGCGTCCTGGTCGGCGTCGGGCTCGCCCATCTCCATGTATGCGTCCTCGAGGCGCTTCATCTTGCTCTTGATCTCGAAGACCGCCTCCTCGACGTTCTCCAGGACCGTCTTGCCCTCGGTCAGCGGCGGCTCCTGCTGGAGCATGCCCACGGTGGCCTCGGGGTCCTTGATGGCATCCCCGTTGTTGGGCTGCTCGAGACCCGCCATGATCTTGAGCAGGGTCGACTTGCCGGCACCGTTGGGTCCGACGACACCGATCTTGGCGCCGTGCAGGAACGAGAGGGTGACGTTGTCAAGGACCACTTTGTCGCCGTGGGCCTTGCGCACGTTGCGCAACGTGAAGACGTACTCAGCCATGCCTGCGACCCTACCTGTGGGACCGCGCCCGCACCGCACCGCCGTCACCGGGTGAGCACCGCACCGCGGCCGGCCCGTCAGGCCGCGGGCTCCCGGCCGGCGGCCGCCCGGTCCTCGCCGTCCGGCTGCGCCCCCGCCTGCTCCTCGGCGGGGGGCGGCTCGGGGTCGGCGCCGTCCGAGGACGGAGCCGCCGACGGGCCGCGCGCGCTTCGCGCGAACGTGCTGGTCCCGCGGGTGAGGTCGTGGCCGACCGAGGCCGCGACCACGACGTAGCGGGAGGAGACGGTGCCGTCCTCGCGCTTCCACACCTCGGCGACCAGCTTGCCGGAGACCACCACCGGGTCACCGGTGCGCACCGAGGCGGCGACGTTGTCGGCCAGGGCCCGCCAGGCCTTCACCGCGTACCAGATGGTCTCCCCGTCCTCCCACACCCCGCCGCGGAACCGCCTCGGAGTGCTGCCGACCCGGAAGGTCGCGACGCGGACGCCGTGGCCGACCTCGCTCAGCGTCACCTCCGAGCCCACCCAGCCGCTGAAGGTGATCGTGCTGTCGTTCATCTGACTCCTCCTCGCCGTCGTCGTCGAGGGCACCGTGCCCAGGACGAGGCTGGCCGCGCCCGCCGGGGAGCGGCGGGCGCGGCGGGAGTCCCTGTGGAGCACGAGCCCGCCGAACCGGGCTGTGGAGGGGCAGCGGCCCGGGGATCGGCGAGGGAGTCAGCGCAGGGCCGTCTCGAGCCCCTCGACCGTCTGTCGGTAGGCCTCGAGCTCGGCCTTGACCGGAGCCAGGACCAGGTCGTCGGAGGCATCGCCGATCGCCCGGCGCAGGCGCTGGTCGGCGACCCTGGCCCGGCGGCGCGCCGTGCCGGCCACCAGGAGGCGGCAGAGCAGGGCCAACAGCAGGCCCAGCCCCAGTCCGCCGAGGAGAAGCAGCGTGGGCAGCGGCCAGCCCTGCCACTGCGGCGTCGGAGGCTCGGGCACCCGGGCATAGCTGGCGAGCGCGAGCAGGCCGAGCCAGGCGGCCCCGACCACCGCGGCCACGATGAGGATCCACTGCAGGACCCGGACCATGCCGGCCCAGACCGGGAGCCGGTCCGCGCCGAGGTCGGTGCCCGACAGCGCCTGGTCGAGACGGTCGCCCAGGTCGGGCAGGCGCGAGACCGAGGCGCGGCGCACCGCGTGCGCCCACGCCGGCTGGAGGTCCTCGGTGACCTCGTCGACCAGGGCGCGCACCTCGGTGTCGACCCGGGCCCGCTGCACCTGGGTGGGCTCGGGGACCGAGCTGCGCGGGGTGCCGCTCAGCTCCTTGCCCACGGAGCCGAGGTCGAGGTGGAGCCGCTTGAGGGGGTCGGGGCGGAAGCGGCTCAGCCAGGCCGTCGCGGGCCAGCCGGTGGCGCGGTTGGCGCGCACCCGGGTCGACGCCTCCACCGCCCGGACGACGGTCGGCACGCCCGCGGCCTCGGCGAAGGAGTCCTCGAGGGCCTCCAGCCGGGTCCGGGAGACCTCGGGGACGGGGGCCTCGCCGGTCACCGTGCGCATCCGCAGCGCCGCGGCCCGGACGTCGGCCTCGAGGCGCTGCTTGGCGACCTTCTTGCTGGCCACCCGGCGGGCGATCTCCTCCCGGAGCTCGGCCATCCCCACGTCTTCGCGGGCGCTGACGCCCAGCACCGGGACGCCGGTGAGGCCGTCGGCGGCCAGCAGCCGGCGGACGTCGCCCAGCATCGCCTCGCGCCGTTCCTCGGGGACCCGGTCGATCTGGTTGAGCACCACGAGCATGACGTCCTGGTGACCGGCCAGCGGGGCGAGGTAGCGCTCGTGGACGGCCGCGTCGGCGTACTTCTGCGGGTCCAGGACCCAGATGAGCATGTCGGCGAGCGCCACCAGCCGGTCGACCTCGAGGTGGTGGCTGACCTCGGTGGAGTCGTGGTCGGGCAGGTCGAGCAGCACGACGCCCTGCATGGCGCTGTCCTCGCGGCCCTGGGAGAGCAGGTTGTCCCGGACCACCTGGTGGCGCTCGGGGATGCCGAGGAACTCCAGCAGCTCCGAGGCGCCCTCGGAGCCCCACACGCAGGCCGTCGCCCAGGAGGTGGTGGGCCGGCGCACGCCGACCGCGCTCAGCTCCAGGCCGGTCAGCGCGTTGAAGGTGGAGGACTTGCCGGACCCGGTGGCGCCCGCGAGCGCCACCACGGTGTGGTCGGCGGAGAGGCGGAGCCGGCGCGCGGCCCGGTCGGCGGCGGAGCCCGCCGCCTCGACCACGTCGTCGTCCAGGCGCCCTAGGCTCGCCTCCACGGCCCGCGAGAGTCCTTCGACCCTCGTGCCGATGTCGGAGCCGCGGGTCACCAGCTTCTTGGCGCCCTCGAGAAGAGACGTCATGGTGTCCTCTGCGCAGATGGTCGGTTGAAGGCCCTCACACTAACCTCCGCACCGGTGCTCACGCCGTCCCGGCACTGGCCTCAGGCTTCGAGGAGCGGGCGAAGCGCAGGTCGTCCACGCGCCGCGCGGCCTGGCGCAACGTCTCCGGCGAGCTGGTGCTGAGCCCGAGCGAGTCGAGCAGGTCGGTGTAGCGGGCCCGCTCCCCGGCGTACATCTCCTCCACCCGGCGCTCCAGGTCCTTGCGGGCGCGCTCGGCCAGGGACCTGACCGCCTGGTCCCCGAAGACCGCCTCCAGCAACTTCTGGCCGAGCACCGCACCGCCCCCGGCGATCCCGGCCTCGGCGCCCACCAGCGCCCCGCCGGTGTGGGCGAAGACGACGACCATGAGCGCCACGGAGAGGCCGTTGACGCCGTAGGCGAGGAAGCGCGCGGTCGTCCGCTTGTCGGCGCCCTCCTGCCGGACCATCTCCAGCACGCCGCCCTGCCAGTCCCGCACCGCCCGCTCCGCCCGGCGGCGGAAGTCGCGCGAGGCGCGACCCAGGTCCTGGTCGGCCTCGCGCAGCAGCGCCTGGCCCGAGGCCAGCGACTGCCAGGAGGCCTCCGCCCGCTCGGCGGCCGCCTCGGCGTGCTCGGTCAGCAGCGTCTCCAGGCCCGACTCCACCGCCACCTGGACCCGCTCCGCCTGCTGGGGCTTGCCCTTGATCGCGTTGACCAGCCGGTCCCGCAGCCACCCGACCCGGGTCTCCAGGGTGCGCAGCAGCTCACCGGTCCCCACGAACTCCTGCCACCGCGCGAGCACCTCGCCGCGCAGCAGGGTGCCGTCGGCCGAGGCCTCCTTGACGGCGGTCAGGCTGGCGGCATAGGCCTTCTCGGCGTCCTCACGGAGCCTGGTCATGGCGTTGACCTGCAGGGTCTCGGCGTCGGCGACCAGGTGGGTACGCCGTGCGACGGTGCGGATGGCGCCCTCCAGGGTCTGGCGCACCACGCCCGCCCGCGCCTCCGCGTCGGCGGCCAGCGACTCCAGCCAGGCCCGGATCTCCGCGACGGACTCGGGGGGCAGCAGCCCCTCGTCGTCGACCGGGCCCTCGTGGACGGTGAAGAGCGGGGAGTCCTTGAGCCCCCGGCTGGCCAGCATCCGGGCCAGGTGGCTGGCCACCGTCTCCACCGCCTCCGGCGGGGTGCGGTCGAGCACGATGGCGACCGCGGCGGAGCGCTCCGCGGCCTCGCGCAGGAACTGCCACGGCACCTGGTCGGCGTAGCGGGCGGCCGAGGTGACGAAGAGCCACAGGTCGGCGGCGGCGAGGAGCTGGGCCGCGAGCGTCCGGTTGGCCTCCTCCACCGAGTCGATGTCGGGGGCGTCGAGCACCGCCAGCCCGGCCGGGACCGTCTCCGACGGCACCAGCTGCAGTGCCGAGGGGTCGTTGGTCGAGGTCGTCACCCGCTCGAGCTCGGGCAGCAGCCGGTCCTGCCCGAACCAGTGCGCGTCGTCGGGGTGGTGCACCAGCACCGGCGACCTCGTCGTGGGCCGCAGCACCCCGGGCTGGGTGACCCGGCGCCCGACCAGCGAGTTGACCAGGGTGGACTTCCCGGCCCCGGTGGAGCCCCCCACCACGGCCAGCATCGGTGCCTCGATGGTCATCAGCCGCGGGATCACGTAGTCCTCGAGCTGGGCGATCATGTCGGCGCGGGCGGCGCGGTGCGCCTCCACGTCGGGCACCTCCAAGGGCAGCGCGGCGCCCTGGAGGGCACCGCGCAGCTGGACCAGCGCGGTGAGCATCTGGGTCGCGTCCGGCGACGGTTCGCCGACCGGGGAGCCGCCGTGGGTCTGGGAGTCGCTCATCGTGTGGGGACCACCTGTCCGGGGAAGGAGACGTAGGGACGGGCGGCGTTCAGTCGACGGACGAAGACCTGCCCTCTGGCCGCGTAACCGGGCGGAGGCGTACCTCGCAGGTAGCGGTGGTGCAGGAAGCCCAGCTCGATCGCGGCCTGCTGATAGTCGCGCATGGCCTGCTCGGCCTCCTCACCGCCCATCCGACTGGCGTGCCGGCGGCTGGCCCGGCGGGCCCCGAGGTCGACGATCCAGTCGATGTCGGAGGCCGGGAGCAGGCCGATCCGGGCGGCGTCCTCCAGCGAGCGGGCCAGCATCCGGCGCTCGGAGCGGCGCAGCCAGACCGCGAAGCAGACGACGGCGACGAAGGCCGGGGCCATCGTGGTCACGTAGACGGCCAGGAAGCCCCCGGTCCCCGTGAGGCTGGAGGCGTTCCACAGACCATGGGAGAGCACGGCCAGCACGTACCCCGCGAACGGGGCGAGCACACGGACGGCCGCGCTGCGGCTCGAGACCGCCACCCCGACGCCGATGCCGATGAAGGCGGTGAAGAGCGGGTGGGCGAAGGGGCTGATCAGGCACCGCAGCACGAAGACCACCGTCAGCGCCTCGGTGCCGCCGGGGCCCATCGCGTCGGTGCCGTCGTAGGCGGCGGCCAGATAGAGGATGTTCTCGACGAAGGCGAAGCCCACGCCGACCATCCCGGCGTAGACGATGCCGTCCAGGACGCCGTCGAGCTCGCCGCGGCGCCACCACAGCAGCAGCAGGAGGAAGAGGCCCTTGGTGGCCTCCTCGGTGACCGGGGCGACCCCGGCGAGCATCTGCGCGTCGTCGAAGCCGCCGAAGAAGCCGCCGAGCCCCTGGAGCAGGATGGCGCCGGCGGTGGCCACGAACGCCCCCCACGCCAGACCGGCGGCCAGCAGCCGCCGGGGCTCGGGCTCGTAGCGGTCGAGCCACAGGAAGCAGGCCAGCAGCGGGCCCACCGGCAGCACCGCCAGCAGGGTGGCCAGGGCCAGGGTGGACGGCGCTCCGGAGAGGGCGATGACCAGCAGCATCGCGGCCGCTCCCACCAGCGCCAACAGCGTCACCACGAGGGTGAACGCGACGCTGCCGCGACCATGGGAAGACATGGGCCGCAGCCTAACGGGACGAACCGGGCGCGGCGTACAGTGATCGTCGTGAGCGAGCAGCCGAGCAGCGAGTCGACCACTCCCCCACGGACCGACCCCGAGGCGGCGCCGGGCACCCAGTCCCACGACCCGGCCGTGCCCGACGCCTACGCCGCCTTCATGCGAACCGGGTGGGCCGACCACGAGCAGCGGGTCGACCGGCACCCCGTGGCCCCGCTCGCGGCGACCCGGCGCGCCCGGCTCGCGGAGGCGTTCCCCGGCGAGCGGCTGGTGCTGCCGGCCGGCACCTTCAAGGTGCGCTCCAACGACACCGACTACCGCTTCCGGCCCGACACCGCCCACACCTACTTCTCCGGGAACCAGACCACCGATGCCGTCCTGGTCGTCCACGACGGCGAGGCCGTGCTCTACGCCCGGCCCCGCTCCTCGCGGGAGACCGACGAGTTCTTCCGCGACCGGCAGTACGGCGCCCTGTGGGCCGGCCGCCGCCCCTCGCTGGGCGAGATGGCGGACTCCCTGGACCTCGAGGTGCGCCACGCCGACGAGCTCCCCGACGCCCTCGCGCGGGGCCCCAAGACCCGGGTCCACCGGGGGATCAGCGCCGAGGTCGACGCGCTGGTGCCGGGCGACGCGACCACCGACGCCGACCTGGCCCGCGTCGTCTCCGAGATGCGCCTGGTCAAGGAGGAGTGGGAGGTCGCCCAGCTCCAGGAGGCCTGCGACATCACCACCTTGGGCTTCGAGGACTCGGTGCGCGAGTGGGACCGGGTGCTCGAGCACGGCGAGCGCTGGATCGAGGGCACCTTCTTCCGCCGGGCCCGGGCGATGGGCAACGACATCGGCTACGACTCGATCGTCGGGGGCGGCTCCCACGCCACGACGCTGCACTGGATCGACAACACCGGCCCGATCGTCCCCGGCGAGCTGGTCCTGCTGGACATGGGCGTGGAGAACCGCAACCTCTACACCGCGGACGTCACCAGGACCCTCCCGGTTTCGGGCACCTTCACCGACCTGCAGCGTGACCTCTACGAGCTGGTGCTCGCCGCCCAGCAGCGCGGCATCGAGGCCGTCCGCCCCGGCGCCGCGTTCCTGGCCGCGCACGAGGCCGCGATGGAGGTGCTCGCCCACGGGCTGGCCGACCTCGGCCTGCTGCCGGTCAGCGCGGAGGAGGCCCTCGACCCGTCGTCCAAGGTCTACGCCCGCTGGACCCTGCACGGCACCTCGCACATGCTCGGCATGGACGTGCACGACTGCGGGCGGGCCGCCCCGGAGGCCTACACCAAGGCCGAGCTCGCCGAGGGGATGGTGCTGACGGTGGAGCCCGGCCTGTACTTCCAGGACGACGACCTGCTGGTCCCCGAGGAGCTGCGCGGCATCGGCATCCGGATCGAGGACGACATCCTGGTCACCGCCGAGGGCAGCCGCAACCTCTCCGCGGCGCTCCCGCGCAGCTCACACGACGTCGAGGAGTGGATGGGCCGGCTCCGGGGCTGAGGCGGCGGGCGCCCCGCCGCCCCCGGCTCCACCACCGCCTGGCCCCTCCAGCCGCCGGAGCCGCCGGAGCAGGCCGAGCGAGATCAGCACCGCGACCGCCATCGCGGAGACCGTCACCGCGAAGGCCGCCGTGTGGCCCCGTTCCGGGCCCACGTGGTCGGCGAGCCGCCCCGCGACGCCCGCGCCCACGGCGTACCCGACGTTGACGGCACTACCCAGCAGGCTCAGGCCCAGGGAGAAGCGTCCAGGCGGCAGGGTGCGCTCGCCCAGGGTGAACGCGCTGATCATGAAGGGCGCGACGCCGAAGCCGAGCGCCAGGACCACCAGGGTCAGCGTGCCCAGCGAGCCGACGGCGAGCAGCGGGACCGCGCCGACCAGCAGGAACACCGCGCAGAGCACCATCCGCCGTTCCTGGGCGAAGGAGGCGGGGAGCAGCGCCGTGCCGAGCCCGGCGATCACGCTGCCGATGCCGAGCGCGGCGTGGACCAGGCCGACCAGGCCGGAGCGGCCGGAGGCGTCGGCCAGCACCGTGGACCCGGTCTGGGTCGCCCCGAACAGCGCCCCCACGCAGAGCAGGGCCACCAGCAGGGCGACGAAGACCGGGGTGAGCACGCGGGCCGGTCGGACGACCTCCGCGGCGTCCGTCCCCTCCTCGGTCGGTCGACCGGCCCCGGGCGCCGACTCCTGCAGCGTCACCGTCTCGACGGCCGGACGGGGCCGGGCCGTCGGGTGCAGGGCGAAGGCGGTGCCGAAGACGAGCAGTCCGACCGCCCCGGTCGCCATCGCGGCGGTGGGCGAGGCGACGGCGACCAGGAGCCCGACCAGCGCCGGGCCGAGCACGAAGGAGGCCTCGTCCGCGGAGCCGTCGTAGGAGAACGCGGTGTTGAGCAGCCGCTCCCGGTGCGGGTCACTCGACCCGATCATCGGCCGCCAGCGCGCCCGGGAGAGCGGACCGACCTGCGGGATCAGCAGCCCGGCCAGTCCGGCCGCGGCGATCAGCGTGGTGCCGCCGGCCCCCTGCTCGCCGGCCAGGACCAGGGCGGCCAGCGCCCCGGCACCGGCCAGGGACTGGCCCAGCACCACCGGGCGCTGGCCGAACCGGTCGGACAGGGCACCCGCGAGCGGGGCCCCGACGGCGTTGGCCACGGCCAGGACACCGGCGGCGAGCCCACCGGCGGCATAGCTGTCGGTGGCGGAGGAGACCAGGAGCAGGGTGCCGAGCTGGCTCATGGAGAGCGGCAGCCGGCCGAGGAAGGCGACGGCCACGTAGGCCGGACCGGCCAGCTCGAGGAGCCGCCGGTAGGAAGCGAGCGGAGACAAGGGGGTGGAGACTTTCGGGTAGGCGCTGACGACGCGCGCCGTACCCACCTCCAAGAACGCGCAGAACCCTCTGCGCCGCACATCGTAGCCGAGAGGCCCGGCGAGGTAGATTCGCCGACGTCATGGACTGTGCCCACTACGACGCCCGGCGGTGTCGCTCCTGCTCCTGGCTGGAGGTGTCCCGACCCGACCAGCTGGCGGCCAAGGCCAGGCACCTGCGCGAGCTGCTGGACCCCTTCGGCGCGAGCGAACCGATCGCGTGGCTGCCCCCGGTGGCGGGCCGGGAGGCCGGGTTCCGCAACAAGGCGAAGATGGTGGTGGCGGGCAGCGTCGCGGCCCCCACCCTGGGCATCCTGGACGAGGACCGGCGCGGCGTCGACCTGCGCGACTGTCCGCTGCACACCCCCGGGCTGCAGGCGGCGCTTCCGGCGCTGGCCGACTTCGTCACCCTCGCCGCGATCGAGCCCTACGACGTGGCCCGGCGGCGCGGGGAGCTCAAGCACCTGCTGGTCACCGAGTCCCCCGACGGCGAGCTGATGGTGCGGTTCGTGCTGCGCTCGCAGGAGCCGGTGGCCCGCATCCGCAAGCACCTCCCGGCGCTGCTCGCGGCGCTGCCCGGCGTGCGCGTCGTCTCGGTCAACCTGCAGCCCGCGCACAAGGCCGTGCTCGAGGGCGAGCGCGAGCTCGTGCTGCACGGGGAGACCCTGGGCATGCGGGTCGGCCACCTGACGCTCCACCTGAGGCCGCAGAGCTTCTTCCAGACCAACACCGAGGTGGCCACGGCGCTCTACCGCCAGGCGACCGACTGGGTCGCCGAGATCGTCCCGGCGCCGGTGGAGATCTGGGACCTGTACTGCGGCGTCGGCGGCTTCGCCCTCCACCTCGCCGGCCCCGGACGGCGGGTGCTCGGTGTCGAGGTCAGCGCCGAGGCGGTGGCCAGCGCCCGGCGTACGAGCCGGGACGCCGGCCTGGGCGAGGTCACCTTCGAGGCCGGCGACGCCACCGCCCACGTGCTCGCCGCCGACCACTCCCCCGACCTGGTGGTCCTCAACCCGCCCCGGCGTGGCATCGGACCGGCCCTCGCCGGCTGGCTGGAGGGCTCGACGGTGCCGCACGTCGTCTACTCCAGCTGTCACGCGGAGTCGTTGGCGCGCGACCTGGCGGCGATGCCCTCGCTGGTCCCGGTGCGGGCCCAGCTGCTCGACATGTTCCCGCACACCTCGCACTACGAGGTGCTGGTGCTGCTGGCCAGGAGGCCCGCACGATGACCCGGCGAGTGCTGGACGAGGAGTACGTCGAGGCGGTGCTCAGCCTGGTCGAGCAGGTGCCGCCGGGGCGGGTCGTCACCTACGGGGCGCTCGCCGACGCCGTGGGCCGGGGCGGTCCACGGCTGGTGGGACGGGTGATGGCGCTGCACGGCGGCGGCGTCCCGTGGTGGCGGGTGGTGCGCGCCGACGGACGGCCCGCCGAGTGCCACGACGGGGCGGCGTGGGAGCTGCTGCGCGCCGAGGGGGTGGCCACCCGCACCCCGGAGCGGGTCGACCTCGAGGTCGCCATGTGGTGGCACGGCGCAGAGTGACCCCCGTCCGGGACCACCTCTTTCCAGAGCACTCGCTCTGCTATCTTCTCCTCGCCCCCACGAACCCGAGGAGATCGCACATGCCCACCCTGACCACCGACGGCCCCGTCTGGACCCTCGACCTCGGCGACGACGAGAACCGCTTCTCCCCCGAGTGGCTCGCCGCCACCTCCGGTCTCCTCGACGAGGTCGCCCGGTCCACCGAGCCGGCCGCGCTGGTCACCATCGGCTCCGGCAAGTTCTTCTCCAACGGTCTCGACCTGGAGTGGCTGGGTGCCCACCCCGAGCAGCTGGGCAGCTACGTGGACAGCATCCACGCGCTCTTCTCCCAGGTCCTCACCCTGCCGGTGCCGACGGTGGCGGCGATCAACGGCCATGCGTTCGGGGGCGGCGCGATGCTGGCGATGGCCCACGACCACCGGGTGATGCGCGCCGACCGGGGCTTCTTCTGCTTCCCCGAGGTCGACATCCACATCCCCTTCACCGCCGGGATGTCCGCCCTGATCACCGCCAAGGTGACCCCGCAGGCCGCGGTGGCCTCGATGCTGACCGGACGCCGCTTCGGCGGCCCCGAGGCGGCGAGCACCGGGCTGGTGGACGCGGCCACCGACCTGCAGTCGCTCGCCGGTGCCGCCGCCGACCTGGTCCGCGACCGGGCCGGCAAGGACCGCGCGACGCTGGGGGCGATCAAGGCGACGATGTACTCCCACGTCGTCGAGGTGCTCGCCCGCCCGCAGGCCTAGGCGGGCGGCGGCGATGGGGCGCCGGCGCGAGCACGACCTGGACACCCTCCTCGACCATGCCCGCGCGCTGTGGACCCGCAAGGGCCGGGACGCCGTCAGCATCCGCAGGCTGAGCGCCGCCTCGGGGGTGAGCAACGGCGCGATCTACCACGCGTTCGGCTCACGCGACGGCCTGCTCGCCAGCACCTGGGCCCGGGAGGGACGCCGTTTCCTGATCCATCAGCGAGCGGCGGTCGCGAAGGTGGTCGCCGAGGGGGGCACGGCGGTCGAGGCGGTCGTCGCGGCGGCCTGCGCGCCGGCCGACTACGCCACGCACGACCAGGACGGCACCCGCCTCCTGCTCTCCGTGCGCCCCGGTGACCTGCTCGACGGGAGCCTCTCCCCCGAGCAGGTCGAGGAGCTCACCACGCTGCGGCGCGACCTCGACGCGCTGGTCCGCGAGCTCGCCGAGCGGCTCTGGGAGCGGACGGACCGCTCCGCCCGGACCACCGTCGGCTACTGCCTCGTCGAGCTCCCGTCCGCCCTGCTCCTGGAGCCGCGCAGGGTGGCGGACCCGCTGGGCCGGGTCGTCCTGGAGCGCGCGGTCCGGGGAGTCGTCTCGGCCCCGCCGCCCTGAGCCAACCCCGTGCGGTCCCGACCACCTCGGCAGGGCCTAGCCTCGGTAGAGTCCCGCTCGGTCGTGGGGGCGGCCGTCCGGTCCGGCACCAGCACGAGAACCCCAGGAGAGACCATGGCTTGGACCCTGCACGGCGACGGTCGCACCGTCGCACCGGACGCCATCGTCCGGCCCGGCGAGCGGCTCACGTGGCCGCGGACCATCGGATTCGGCGCCCAGCACGTGGTGGCGATGTTCGGGGCCACCTTCCTGGTCCCGCTGCTCACCGGCTTCCCGCCCAGCACCACCCTGCTCTTCTCGGGGATCGGCACGCTGCTCTTCCTCCTGCTGACGCGCAACCGGGTGCCGAGCTACCTGGGCTCCTCGTTCGCGTTCATCGCGCCGATCCAGGCCTCGATGACCGAGGGAGGCATGGGCGCCGCGCTCTTCGGCGTGATGGCCACCGGCCTGCTCCTGGCCGCCGTCGGCGTGGTGGTCAACCTGACCGGGACCCGGTGGATCGACGTCCTCATGCCGCCGGTGGTCACGGGCGCCATCATCGCCCTCATCGGCTTCAACCTGGGCGGAGTCGCGACCGGGAACTTCCAGCAGGCCCCGTGGATCGCCACCCTGACGCTGGCCACGATCGTGGTCGTCGCGGTGCTCTTCCGCGGCATGGTCGCCCGCCTCTCGATCCTGATCGGCGTGGTGGTCGGGTACGCCGCGGCCGCCGCGACCGGCCAGATCGACTTCACCCTGGTCCGCGAGGCCAAGCTGTTCGGCCTGCCCGAGCTGACCACCCCCGACGTGACCTGGTCGGTGGTGCCGATGTTCCTGCCGGTGGTGCTGGTGCTGGTCGCCGAGAACGTCGGCCACGTCAAGAGCGTCGCCCACCTGGTCGGGGACGACAGCATCAACGACCGGACCGGGAACGCCCTGCTGGCCGACGGCCTCGCCACCGCCCTGGCAGGTGCCGGCGGCGGCTCCGCGACGACGACGTACGGCGAGAACATCGGGGTGATGACCGCGACCCGGATCTTCTCGACCGCCGCCTACTGGGTGGCCGGCATCGCGGCCATCGCGCTCAGCCTCTCGCCGAAGTTCGGGCAGCTGCTCAAGACCATCCCCGACGGGGTGCTCGGCGGCGTGACCGTGGCGCTGTACGGGCTGATCGGCCTGATCGGCGTCAAGATCTGGATCGACAACCAGGTCGACTTCGGCCGGGCGGTCAACCAGTACCCGGCCGCTGCCGCGCTGATCATCGGCATCGGGGACCTCACCCTCAACGCGGGTGAGATGACCTTCACCGGCATCGCCCTCGGCACCGTGGCGGCCGTCGTGCTCTACCACCTGATGGCCGCCCTGGAGCGGCTGCGCGGGGGGCGGGTGGACGACGGCACCGAGAACCCCGACGAGCCCGACGACCGCCGCTACGTCTGAGCCGCGGCCGTAGCGGTCTCCTCGGACCGCTCGCTCAGCGGCCCGGTCGCAACCGGTACCGGTCCGGCCCCGCCTGCTCCACGTCGTCGTAGGAGGCCACGCCGCGCCCCTGCACCTCCACGCACATGTGCCGGGTCAGCATGGTGACGACGGTGGCGTCGGCGAACCGGCTGCCGCGCCGCCGCACCTCGGCGAGGACGTCGTCGACGTGCACGAGGTCGCGACCGGTGCGCTCCACCAGTGACCGCACCGCCGCCAGCACCTCCGCCCTGGCAGTGCCCTGCGGGGACGGCGCGGCGGCCACCGGCGGCGGCGCCAGCGGCTGCTCGGGCACCCGCACGACGCGGGCGGGCCCCGGCGGCGCCGCCAACGGCTGGTGGGGCGCCCGCAGGGTGTGGGCGGGTCCCGGCGTCGGCGCCGCGGCCGGCTCGGGCCGGGGGCGACCGGTCGTGGACCGCATCTCGGCGGCCAGGGACGTCGAGACGTCGAAGACGTAGAGGGCGAGCCCGTGGACGACGGGCCAGGCTCCCGCACAGGCCACCACCAGCGGCAGCTGCCAGCGCCCGTCGGCCAGGACCCTGGCGGCGCCCGGGGGCAGGTCGTCCAGGGCGGCGCGGTCCAGCAGGGAGCGCACCCCGGCCCGCCCGGGCCAGACGAGGCCCCGACGGGTGGCCACGCTCTCCAGGTGACGCATCCGCTCGCTGGCCAGCACCTGCACGACCCACCTGCGGCGGGCCGGCACCGCCCCGATCCGGAGGAGGTCGCGCACCAGCACCCCCATCGCGTGGCTGTCCTGCCCCTCGGCGTCCCAGGGGAGCCTCAGGTCGACCACCGTGCCGCCGGGACCGTCGACCAGGAGGTCGGCGATCGGGCCGCTCCATCCGTCGGCGCCGGCGACGGGCAGGTCGAGCGCCATCCTGGAGGGCGCGACCCCGACTGCCTGGAGGGCCAGCACGGTGGCCAGCCGGACCGTGTCCCGGGTGACCAGGTGGCCGCGCCCCGCGCCCAGATGGCCGCCGAGCGTCGTGGCCACCTGGCTCCACACCAGAGGCCAGTCGACCGTGGCGTCCGGCTCGTCCATCCTGCCCCCTCCGGCCGCTCAGGCCAGCTCCTCCAGGAGCGCCGGCACCTCCCGCGGCAGCTCTCGCGCGAGGAAGCCTACGGCTCCCTGGGCCCGCGCGAGGCGTTCGCCCGCCCTGGCGTGCAGGTGTGCCCCCCACAAGGCCGCCAGCCACGGCTCGGCGCCCCGGGCCAGGAGCCCGCAGACGAGGCCCGCCTGGACGTCGCCGGAACCGGAGACACCCAGCCCCGGGCCGCCCCCCGGGACCACCCACACCTCGAGATCGGGAGTGACCACGTGCTTGTCGGTGCCGCCGCAGAGCACCACCACCTGGGAGTCCCGGGCGACCTGGCACGCGGCCGGGACCGGGTCGGCGGCGACCTCCTCCTCGTCGCCGCCGACGGTGCGGGCCAGCTCCGTGGGGTTCACCGTGAGCACCGCCCGCCGCTGGAGGTGGTGGAGCCCCTCGGGCGTGCGGGTCAGGAAGGCAGAGCCCAGCGCGTCGAGCACGACCGGCCCCCGCAGCCTTGGCACCAGCGAGGCGAGCAGGGAGGCGGCAGCCTCCACCTCACATGCCCCGGTGCCCAGCAGCACCGCGTCGCAGCCCCCGGCCAGGTCGGCGATCGCGGCGGCCGCGACGGCTGAGATCTCGCCGTCGAGCTCCGCCAGGGCCCGCACGGCGCCCTCCGGCACCGCGACCGCCAGCGCCGCCGCAGTACTCGCGACGGTGCCGATCTGGAGCTTGCCCGCCCCGGCCCGCAGCGCGGCCTCCCCGGCCAGCAGCACGGCGCCGGGGGTGGCCGCGCTCCCGCCGACCACCAGGACCTGGCCTCGGGCGTGCTTGTCGTCCCCGGGGGCGGGGAGCGGGTGGTCGCGCAGGAACGCCGGTGCGAGGAGCCGCGGCTCAGGCCCGCCCATCGCCGCGCCCCGCCTGCGAGGGCTCATGGGTGACGTCGGCCCCGGGCGCGGCATCGAGGGCACGGGTGTCGGCGAAGCCGACCAGCTCCAGCAGGTCGCCGTCGCGGCGGTAGCGGGTCATCGAGGCGTTCGGGATCTGCACCCGGCGGTCGATCTCGAGCAGGTCCTGCTCGGAGATCCCCTCCAGCACGTAGCGGAAGGTCATGATCACCGCCTGGTGGGTGAAGAGCCACACGCGCGCGCCGTCGTACCCCTCGCGCAGGTCGTGGAGGAGGCTGCGCACCCGCAGCGCCACGTCCGCCCAGCTCTCCCCGCTGGGCGGCTGGTAGTAGAACTTGCCCAGCCTGTCGCGCCGCACCGTCTCCTCCGGGTGCCTGGCCCGGATGCCCTTGCCGGTCATCCCGTCGAAGAGACCCAGGTCGCGCTCGCGCAGCCGCTCGTCCAGGACCAGCTCGATGTCCGTGCCGTCCAGGGTCAGCCGTGCCGTCTCGGCGGCCCGCCGGTAGGGCGAGCTGATCGCGACGGTGGGCAGCCCGTCGGAGGCCTGGTCGCGCAGCCAGTCGCCCAGGGCCCGTGCCTGCGCCGACCCGTCGTCGGAGAGCTCGACGTCGGCGTCGCGCATCTCCAGGTCGAGCACCTCCGCCCCGGCCTCGCGCGCCTGCTGGTCGGCGAGGTTGCCGACACTGTGCCCGTGCCTGACCAGGGTCAGCTCCGCCGGTCCGCCCGGCATCCGTGGTCGCATCGATCCTCCCGTCGTCGCCACGCGAGTACCCCGGAGTCCCCGGGGCGATGCACGACGGGGAATGGAGCCGGCCACGGGCGGGTTGTCACCTGCGTGCGCACCAGGACGAACGTCGAGGGAGAGCTGCTGACGCGGCGCCTGTTCATCGACCTCGTCCGCGCCCAGGGCACCCGCTGTCGCTGACCTCTCGACGCCCACCCCGCGAGCGCGCGTCCCAGCCGCCCCGCTCGCTCCCCCGGTCGGCGCGACGCCTCGCGCCGCCGTCCCACGAAAGGTCATCTCGATGAGCACCCACTCCACCGCCGCCACCGCGGCCCCCGACCGGCAGGAGCGACCGCGGCGCCGCTGGCTGCCCTCCTTCGGCACCCAGGTCCTGATCGGCCTGGTCCTCGGCGTCGTGCTCGGCCTCGCCGCCCGGTCGATGGGTCCGGACTCCGTCGACGCCGCCGGCGTCGCCGACCCCAACTGGCTGACCGAGACGCTGACCCAGGTGGGCGGCATCTTCGTCACCCTGCTCCGCGCCATCGTCCCCGCCCTGGTCTTCCTGGCCATCGTGGCCTCCATCGCCAACCTGCGCGACGTCACCGGCGCCGCCAGGCTGGCCTGGAAGACGCTGGCGTGGTTCGCCGCGACCGCCCTGCTCGCGGTCGGCATCGGCATCGCCCTGGGCCTGCTGCTCGAGCCCGGACGCAACACCTCGGTCTCCGCCGCCGCGGCCGCTGAGCCCTCCAGCACCGGCTCGTGGCTGGACTTCCTCAACGGCCTGGTGCCCGCCAACCTCCTCGGGCTCCAGGCCAGCGCCGGGGACGACGGCAGCGTCAGCCTCTCCTTCAACGTGCTGCAGATCCTGGTGACGGCGATCGCCGTCGGCATCGCGGCCCTCAAGGTCGGCCCCGCCGCCGACCCCTTCCTCGGCTTCGTCCGCTCCGCCCTCGCGGTCGTCCAGAAGGTGCTGTGGTGGGTCATCCTGCTCGCCCCGGTCGCGACCGTCGGCCTGCTGGGCCGGGCCGTGGCCACCTACGGCTGGGACGCCCTGGGCTCGCTGGGCACCTTCACCGCCGCGATCTACCTGGGCCTGGCCCTGGTGCTCTTCGTCGTCTACCCGGTGCTGCTGCGGGCCAACGGGCTCTCGGTGCGCCAGTTCTTCTCCGGTGCCTGGCCGGCCATCTCGCTGGGCTTCGTCTCGCGCTCCTCGGTGGGCACCATGCCGGTGACCCAGGCGGTCACCGAGCGCAACCTCGGGGTCCCGCGCGCCTACAGCTCCTTCGCGGTGCCGCTGGGCGCGACCACCAAGATGGACGGCTGCGCCTCGATCTATCCCGCGATCGCCGCGATCTTCGTCGCCCAGTTCTTCGGCGTCGACCTCGCGCTGACCGACTACCTGCTGATCGCCTTCGTCTCGGTGATCGGCTCCGCGGCCACCGCCGGCGTCACCGGGGCGACCGTGATGCTGACCCTGACGCTGTCCACCCTCGGGCTGCCGCTGGAGGGCGTGGGGCTGCTGCTGGCGATCGACCCCATCCTCGACATGGGCCGCACCGCCACCAACGTGGCCGGCCAGGCCCTGGTCCCGACGCTGGTCGCCAAGCGCGAGGGCATCCTCGACCTGGCGGCCTACTCCGCGAGCCGCGAGGGCCGCGCCTGGCGCGAGGAGGAGGTCGACCTGGTGCCGACCGACGCCGGCTCCCCGGAGGTCGGGCGCCCCGCGCCGCAGCAGGCCGTCACGGCCTGACCTGCCCGGCGTCGCCGGCCGCGGTGGGGCGTCCCTCGGGCACCTTGGTGACCAGGGTCAGCACCACCGCGGCCAGCGCCACCACCCCGATCGTGGTGTAGGCGGTGGTGTAGGACAGGTCGTCGCCGATCAGGGCGGAGGCCAGCAACGGCCCGAAGACCCCGCCGATGCTCCAGCCGATCAGCATCAGGCCGTAGATCGCCCCGGCGTTGCGGACGCCGAAGAAGTCGCCCGCCGTGGCCGGCATCGTCCCGAAGGCGCCGCCGTAGCAGAGGTAGATCACGGCGGCCAGGACGAAGAAGAGGGCAGGGCTCTCCGCGTGCGGGATGGCGATCAGGCAGAGCCCCGAGAGCCCCAGCATCGCCGCGAAGGACCTCATCCGGCCGAGCTTGTCGGAGGCGGCGGCCCAGACGACGCGGCCCGCCCCGTTGAAGACGGCCAGCACGCCGACCACGGTGGCGGCCGCGGCGGCGGAGTAGCCGGCGATGTCCGAGGCGCTGGCGGCCGCCTGGGAGATCAGCGAGATCCCGGCCGCCACGTTGAGGGTGAGGATCGCGGTCAGCAGGTACCACTGCGGGGTCCGCAGCGCCTCGCCCTGGGTGTAGTCGTGCACCTGGGCCCCCGAGCCGGTGGCCGCGGTCGCCGGCTGGCCGCCGACGGTGTAGCCCTCGGGAGGGTTCTTGAAGAGCGAGGCGCCCAGCACCGACATCACCAGGTAGGCGATCCCCAGCGGGATGAACGCCTTGGTCGGCACGTCGGGGTCGCGGTCGATGAGCCAGTTGGCCACCGGCGAGGTGAGCACCGCGCCGAAGCCGAAGCCCCCCACCGCGAGCCCGGTGATCAGCCCGCGCTTGTCGGGGAACCACTTCTGCAGCATCGCGATCGGGACGATGTAGGCGACCCCGAGACCGAAGCCGCTGATCACGCCGTAGCCCAGCACCACCAGCCAGAAGCTGTCGGCGTCCCGGGCGAAGCCCGCCAGCAGCACGCCGAGGCCGTAGATCACCCCGCCGGCCATGGCCACGATCCGGGGCCCGCGCCGGTCCTGGATGCGTCCGCCGACGTAGGTGCCGACGAAGATCATCCCGATGGTGACCTCGAAGGGGATGGCCGCCTGGACCTTGCTCAGCTCGAAGGCGTCGGCCTCCTGGAGCGCCTTGGAGAAGACGCTCCACGCGTAGACCGCCCCGATGGAGAACTGCAGCAGCAGGCCGGCGGCGACCAGCAGCCACCGGTTGGTGGATCCGGAGGGACTGGTGCGGTCTGGCTGCGTGCTGGACATCGCGACACCTCACTGCTCGAAACGGACGGGTCCCTCGCGTTCCAGTCGCTCCCGCTGCGGGACGACCGTGTACTTCGGGTCGTTGGCCGAGGCGATGCCCGCCTCGAAGACGCCGAACCGGGTGCAGGCCGAGCCGGCCATCAACGCGGTGCCCGACAGGACGCCGAGCAGCCGGCTGCGCCCGCTCAGCGCCGCCCCGACGGCGCCGGCCGCGGTGAGCACCTTGGAGGCCCGCATCAGCCGCCCGGCCCGGCCCTCGTGCAGCGGCTCGGCGGTGAGGCCCATGGACTGCTCCATCCGGTGCTCGGCGACCAGCTCGAGCAGCGCGCCCCCCACGGCCAGCCGGCGGACCGGCCCGGTCTCGCGCCGCGGCGCCCCGACCAGCCCGAGCCCGGCCGAGGAGGCGGCCGCCGAGCCGACGAAGACGAACGGCAGCTCGCGGTAGGAGTCGTGCCACGTCGGGGTCGCGGTGTCGGAGAGCAGCACGGCGGTGTAGGCCGCCAGTGGCGGCCCGAAGAGGGCCGCCCAGAGGCCGGCGGGCCGGTCGGCGAAGGAGACCAGCCGCGAGGCGACACCCAGCACCCCGGTGCGTCGACTCGTCGGCAGCAGGTCGAGCAGCTCGGCGATCCCGGCGATCCCGGCGCCGGGGGCGAAGCCGGTGAGGATCCAGGTACCCACCGACATCGGCGAGGTCAGCTTCGCCACCCGGAGCATGTTGACGAAGCGCGACGGCTTGCCCAGGTCGTGGACGAGGGCAGCCCCGGAGAAGGCCACCGCACCGAGCGCACCCAGCCGGGCAGTCCGGCGCAGGTGGGGGCGCCCGGTGAGGTCGGCACCTGCCGCCACGAGCGCCGACCCGGCGGCCAGGCCGCCGGAGAACAGGTAGGCCGGGATGTCGGCCTCCCACGGGGCCGCCTTGACGATCGGCCGGCCGTAGTAGGAGGTGAAGTCGGCGTCCGGGACCACCTGCTCGACGCCGGGGCCGTGCTTGCGCCGCCCGCCCGGTCGCCGGGGACGGCGCCCGCCGCCCGACCCGATCACCGCCGTGGTCTGCCGCTCGTCGTCGGGGCGGGCACCCTCGGGACCGGTCACGGTGTGCCGCCCCGGCTCGGCGCGCCCGCCCTGGTCGGACGGTCCGCCGGTCACGGCCGCCTCCCCAGGAAGGCCGCGGCGGCGCCCACCAGGAGCACCCCGGCGGCCGCCGAGGCGCGCCGGAACATGTGCGGCAGGTCCGCCGTGGTCACCACCGGGTCCGGCGGGAAGCCGTAGACCTCGGGCTCGTCGAGCAGGAGGAAGATCGAGCCCGTCCCGCCGACCCCGTCGTGCGGGTCGTTGCCGTAGAGGCGGGCGTCCATCACCCCGGCCTCGTGGAGCTGGGCCACCCGGGCGCTCGCCCGCTCGCGCAGCTCCTCGACGTCGCCGAACTGGATCGACTGGGTGGGACACGACTGCGCGCAGGCCGGGGTCTGGCCGGCTCCGAGCCGGTCGTAGCACAGGGTGCACTTCTGGGCGATCCCGACGTTCTTGGCACCGTCGGGCCCCTTGCGGCGGTCGATCACCCCGTAGGGGCACGCCGGCACGCAGTAGCCGCAGCCGTTGCAGATGTCGTCCTGCACGACCACGGTGCCGAACTCGCTGCGGAAGAGCGAGCCGGTCGGGCAGACGTCGAGGCAGGCGGCGTGGGTGCAGTGCTTGCAGACGTCGGAGGACATCAGCCAGCGGAAGTCGGGCTTCTCCCCCTCCTCGGCCTCCACCCGGTCGGCGACGGCCCCGGCGGTGTCGGTGGGCCGGACCGTCGGCATCCCCAGGTCGGCCACCTCGGCCGGACGCAGGCCCGGGTCCTGCGAGCCCAGCCTCTTCGGCTGCTCGATGAAGGCGACGTGGCGCCACTGGTTGGCGTTGAGGGAGTGGCTGTTGTCGTAGGAGGTGGCCGTCATGTCGAAGTGGTCGGCCGGAACGTCGTTCCACTCCTTGCAGGCGACCTCGCAGGCCTTGCACCCGATGCAGATGCTGGTGTCGGTGAAGAACCCCTTCCGCTTCGGGTGGTCGCCCGGATAGCCGGCGTTGGCCGTGGGGTTCACCGGCCCGGACAGACTGTTCCTGCCGCCGATCACTGGTCGTCTCCGCTCACGTCGTCGCCTCCGTCGGGCCTGGGTGTCTCGTCCCCGGAGTCGTCGGCGAACGCGCCGGGCCCGGTGGTCACGATGGGGCGGGTCAGGTCGTGGTCGACACCGGCTTGCCGCTGGTAGTCGGCGACCAGGGCGGTCAGGTCGCGGCCGGTGGGCCGCCGACCCGCACGCACGTCGCAGGTGCCGACCTTGGTCTCCTGGATCAGCACGTTGGGGTCCAGCGAGATCCCGAAGAGGTCGTTGGCGGAGTCGCCGGTGACGATCCCACCCTGTCCCCAGTGGTAGGGCAGCCACACCTGGTGGACGACCCGTCCCTCCACCCGCAGCGGGGTGAGCCGGTCGGTCACCATCACCCGGGCCTCGATCGCCGCCCGGGCGGTGACGATCGTGGCCCACCCGCCGTTCTCCAGCCCGCGCTCGGCGGCCAGCTCGGGCGAGACCTCCACGAACATCTCCGGCTGCAGCTCGGCCAGCCGCGCGACGTAGCGGCTCATCCCGCCTGCCGTGTGGTGCTCGGTGAGCCGGCTGGTGGTGAAGACGAACGGGAAGACCTGCGCGTGCTCCTCGGGCGGGCTGGGGTTCATCCGGTTGCTGGACCGGACGTACTCCTTGCGCGTCGGGTTGGCCTGCTGGCCGTAGACCGGGTTGGCGAACGGCGACTCCACGGGCTCGTAGTGCGTCGGCATCGGGCCGTCGAGCAACCCGGTCGGCACGTAGAGCGCACCCTTCCCGTCGCCCTGCATGATGAACGGGTCGACCCCGGAGATCCCCGCCACGCCGTCGTCCTCGGGACCGGGCCGGTAGGAGGGCGGCTTGCCCTTCTCGAAGTCGGGCACGTCGTGGCCGGTCCACTCCTGTGCGTCCTCGTCCCACCACACGTAGGCCTTGCGCTCGCTCCACGGCCTCCCCTCGGGGTCGGCCGAGGCGCGGTTGTAGAGGGTGCGGCGGTTCGCCGGCCACGCCCAGCCCCACTCCGGCGCGACCCAGGACTGCTCGCTGCCGGGCTTGCGCCGGGCCGCCTGGTTGACCCCGTCCTTGTAGACGCCGGTGTAGATCCAGCACCCGCCCAGGGTCGACCCGTCGGCCTTCATCTCCAGGAACGTCGAGAGCGGGCGGCCGGTCGCCACCTCGTAGCCGTTGACCTCCTTGAGCACCGCCTCCGCACTGGGCTCGCCCCACACCGACCCCTCCTCGCCCTCCTCGTGGGTCGGGTAGTCCCAGGCGAGGTCGAGGACCGGGCGGTCACGCTCGTCGGTGGAGCCCGCCAGGCGCTCGCGGACCATCCGGCCGAGGTGGTAGAAGAACCACAGCTCGGAGCGGCAGTCGCCGGGCGGCTCCACGGCCTTCTCCCGCCACTGGAGCATCCGCTGGGTCTGGGTGAAGGTGCCCTCCTTCTCCACGTGGGAGGCGGCCGGCATGAGGAAGACCTCGGTCGCGCACTCCTCCGGCACGATCTCGCCGGTGGCGACCTCGGGCGAGTCCCGCCAGAAGGTGGCGCTCTCGATCTCGAACAGGTCGCGCACCACCAGCCAGTCGAGGTTGGCCATCCCCAGCCGCTGGACCTTGCCGTGGGCGGAGCCGACCGCCGGGTTCTGGCCCAGCAGGAAGTAGCCCTTGACCTTCCCGTCGATCATGTCGAGCACCGTGCGGTACGTGCCGTGGTCCCCGGAGATCCTGGGCAGGTAGTCGAAGCAGAAGTCGTTCTCCGGGGTCGCCGCGTCGCCCCAGTAGGCCTTGAGCAGGTTGATCCCGTAGGCGTCGGCCTTCGACCAGAACCCCTTGGCGCCCGGCTGCCGGACCGAGTCGAGCCACTTCTCCAGGGAGGTGTGCTCCTCGGCGTTGGGCATCGGAAGGTAGCCGGGGAGCAGGTTGAACAGGGTCGGGATGTCGGTCGAGCCCTGGATGCTGGCGTGGCCGCGCAGGGCCATGATCCCGCCGCCCGGACGACCCATGTTGCCCAGCAGCAACTGCAGGATCGCGCCGGTGCGGATGTACTGCACGCCCACCGAGTGCTGCGTCCAGCCGACGCTGTAGACCAGCGCCGTCGTCCGGTCCCGCCCGGAGTTCTCCGTCCAGGCGCGGCAGACCTCCAAGAACGCCTCCTCGCTGACGCCGCAGGTGCGCGAGACCATCTCGGGGGTGTAGCGCGCGTAGTGCCGCTTGAGGACCTGGTAGACGCAGTTCGGGTCCTGCAGCGTCTCGTCGCGGGGCGGCTGCCCCTGGACCTGCATGCCGTGGGTCTCGTGCTGCATGGCGCTGGCCGTCTCGCGCTGCATCGGCGCGTCGTCGCCCGCGGCGTCGCCCTCCTGGGTGGCGTACTGCCACGACTCGGTGTCGTAGGTGCGCGTCTCGGGGTCGAAGCCGGAGAAGAGCCCGTCGAGGTCCTCGGTGTCGCGGAACCGCTCGCTGACGATCGTGGCCGCGTTGGTGTAGTTCACCACGTAGTCACGGAAGTCCAGCTCGTTGCTCAGCACGTAGTTGACGATGCCGCCCAGGAAAGCGATGTCGGAGCCCACCCGCAGCGGCACGAACGTGTCGGCGAGCGCGCTGGTCCGCGTGAAGCGCGGGTCCACGTGGATCACCTTGGCCCCGCGCGCCTTGGCCTCCACCACCCACTGGAAGCCCACCGGGTGAGCCTCGGCCATGTTGGAGCCCTGGATGATGATGCAGTCGGAGTTCGCGAGGTCCTGGAGGAACCCGGTGGCGCCGCCGCGCCCGAAGCTGGTCCCCAGACCGGGGACGGTGGCGGAGTGTCAAATACGGGCCTGGTTCTCGATCTGGATGGCGCCCATCGCGGTGAACAGCTTCTTGATGAGGTAGTTCTCCTCGTTGTCGAGCGTGGCGCCGCCGAGGCTCGCGATGCCCATCGTGCGACGGACCCGGCGGTCCTGCTCGTCCTGCTCCTGCCAGAAGTCGCGCCGCGTCCTCACGACGCGGTCGGCGATCATCTCCATCGCGGTCTCGAGCTCGAGGTCCTCCCACTCGGTGCCGTGGGGGCGCCGGTAGCGGACCTTGGTCTGCCGCAGCTCACTGGTGACGAGGTTCTTGCTGGCCGCGCCCTTGGGGCAGAGCCGGCCACGCGACACGGGGCTGTCGGGGTCGCCCTCGATCTGGGTGACCTCCCCGTCCTTGACGAAGACCTTCTGGCCGCAGCCCACGGCGCAGTAGGGGCAGACGCTGCGGGCCACGCTGTCGGCGGTCGTGGTGCGGGAGACGATCTCCTCGGTGTGCTGGGAGCGCGCCGCGGTGCCGCGACCCAGGACGTCGTTGCCGCGCAGCTGGCGCAGCACCGGCCAGTCAAGGAACGTCTTCACGATGTGGCCCTCCTCACTGACCGCGCTGTACCCACTATGCGCCGATCACGCACGGATGACCACCGGTGACGTGCCCGCGGGCACGAACTCGCCGATCACCGGGTGGCCCGGGAGCTCCCCGGCGACCAGCAGGCCGCCCGAGGTCTGGGCGTCCGCGAGGAGCACCATCTCCTCCTCCCCCACCGCCGACTCCAGGTGGGGTCGCACCCAGTCGAGGTTGCGGCGGCTGCCGCCGGGCACGTAGCCGGCGGCGCACGACTCGCGCACCCCGTCGAGATAGGGCACGGCGGCGCTCTCCACGACCGCGGTCACCCCGCTGGCCCGCGCCATCTTGTAGAGGTGGCCCAGCAGGCCGAAGCCGGTGACGTCGGTGGCGGCGGTGATCCCGGCGTCCAGCGCCGCCCGTGAGGCGTCGCGGTTGAGGGCGGTCATCGTGGCGATCGCCTCCTCGAACCGCTCCCCCGTCGCCTTGTGCCGGTTGTTGAGCACGCCCAGCCCGAGCGGCTTGGTCAGCGTGATCGGCGTCCCCGCCACCGCGGCGTCGTTGCGCAGCAGCCGGTCCGCGCGCCCGATCCCACTGACGGCCAGCCCGTACTTCGGCTCCGGGTCGTCGATGCTGTGGCCGCCCGCCAGGTGGCAGCCGGCCTCGAGGCAGATGTCGGCCCCGCCGCGCAGCACCTCGCGGGCGAGCTCGAAGGGCACCTTGTCGCGGGGCCAGGCCAGCAGGTTGACGGCAAGGACCGGCTCGCCGCCCATCGCGTAGACGTCGGAGAGGGCGTTGGCGGCGGCGATCCGGCCCCAGTCGTAGGGGTCGTCGACCACCGGGGTGAAGAAGTCGGCGGTGGCGATCAGCGCCTGCCCGCCGGCGAGGCGTACCGCGGCACCGTCGTCGCCGTTCTCCAGCCCGACGAGGAGGTCGCCCGGGGCCCCCGTCCCCCCGTCGGCGGCCCGCCCGCCGGGCAGGCCGGCCAGCACCCGCTCCAGCTCCCCGGGCGGCACCTTGCAGGCGCAGCCGCCCCCGGAGGCGAACTGGGTCAGCCGGACCGCCGGGGCGCTCGTCATGGCCAGGAGCCTATGGGGCGACGGTCCGGACCGCACCCCCCTAGAGTGGGTGCCGACGTCGCAGGGAGGCGTTTCTCGTCTGGTGACGGGCGCGGTCCTCAAAACCGTAGGGGCCCAGTACCTGGGTCCGGCGGGTTCGATTCCCGTCCGCCTCCGCCACGTCACCCTGACGACCTGCGGCCGAGCTCGGGAGGACCAAGGTGCCGGACCCGCGTCGCTCGGTGCCACGCACCGACACCCTGCTGGCCGACCCGGTGCTGCGCGCCGCCGTCTCCCGGCTCGGTGATCGGCTCGTGAAGGCGGCCGTGGTCGCGGCCCAGCAGCGGTGCCGGGCCGGGGAGATCGCGCCCGACCAGGTGCTCGCCGAGGCGATCGCGGCGCTCCCCGCCGGCGCCACCGCCCTGCGCCGGGTCGTCAACGCGACCGGTGTGGTGGTGCACACCAACCTCGGCCGCGCCCCGCTCTCGGCCGCCGCCGTCGAGGCGCTCGAGGTCGCGGCCGGTGCCACCGACGTCGAGCTCGACCTCGCCACCGGGCGCCGCGGACGACGAGGCCGGTCGGCGATGGCCGCCCTGGCCGCCGCCGTCCCCGACGCCGGGGCCGTCCACGTGGTCAACAACGGCGCCGCCGCGCTGGCCCTGGTCGCCTGCGCGCTGACCGAGGCCGGGCACGGTCCCCGCCCCGAGGTGGTGATCGCCCGGGGCGAGCTGGTCGAGATCGGCGACGGCTTCCGGCTCCCCGAGCTGCTCGAGTCGGTGGGGGCCAGGCTCCGGGAGGTCGGGACCACCAACCGGGTGCGGCTCGAGGACTACCGGGCCGCCGTGGGCGAGCGGACCGCCTTCGTGCTCAAGGTGCACCCGTCCAACTTCGTGGTCTCCGGCTTCACCTCCACCGTCGACGTGCGCGAGCTGGCGGGGCTGACCGGGCCGCACGGCCCGGTCGACGTCGTCGCCGACATCGGCTCCGGGCTGTTGGCCCCCCACCCGCGCCTCCCCGCGGAGCCGAGCGCCTCGGCCGCCCTGGCCGCGGGCGCCGGCCTGGTCACCGCCTCCGGCGACAAGCTGCTCGGCGGGCCCCAGTGCGGCCTGCTGCTGGGGCGGGCCGACCTGGTGGAGGCGCTGCGGCGCCATCCCTTCGCCCGGGCGCTGCGCGTCGACAAGCTCACCCTGGCGGCCCTGGAGGCCAGCCTCGTCGGCCCGCCGACCCCGGTCGCCCGGGCGCTCGCGGCCACGCCCGAGGCGCTGCGGACCCGGGCGGAGCGGATCCGCGGGCTCCTCGGCGACCACGTCGAGGCCCGGGTCGTCGACACGGTGGCGGCCGTGGGCGGCGGCGGCGCGCCCGGGGTCCCGCTGCCCAGCGCCGGGATCGCCCTCCCCGCGACCCTGACCGAGCCGCTGCGGACCGATCCTGAGCTGCCGGTCGTCGGCCGCGTGGAGCGGGGATCGCTACTCCTCGACCTGGTCGCCGTCGCCCCCGAGGACGACGACGCCCTGGTCGCGGCGGTACGCCGGGCCTCCCGCCCGGACGCGGGCCGGGAGGGCTGAGGCGTGCACGTCGTCGCGACCGCCGGGCACGTCGACCACGGCAAGTCCACGCTGGTCGACGCCCTCACCGGCATGCGCTCCGACCGGCTCGAGGAGGAGCGGCGGCGTGGCCTCTCCATCGAGCTGGGCTACACCTGGACCTCCCTGCCGGGCACCGGGGAGATCGCCTTCGTCGACGTGCCGGGGCACGAGCGGTTCGTCTCCACGATGCTGGCGGGCGTCGGCCCGGTCCCGGCGGTGCTCCTGGTGGTCGCCGCCGACGACCCCTGGATGCCGCAGGCCGCCGAGCACCTCGCCGCCCTCGACGCCCTCGGGGTCCGGCACGGGGTGGTCGCCGTGACCCGCTCCGACCTCGCCGACCCGGCACCGGCGTCGGCCCGGGCCGCCGCGGAGGTCTCGCGGACCTCGCTGCGCGGCGCTCCGGTGGTCGCGGTCTCGGCCCGCACCGGGCTCGGGCTGCCGGAGCTCGGGGCGGCCCTCGGCACCATGGTCGCGAGCCTGCCGGTCCCGGACGCCGCCGCCGACGTGCGGCTCTGGATCGACCGCCGCTTCACCGTCAAGGGTGCGGGCACCGTGGTCACCGGGACGCTCCCCGCGGGCCGGGTGGCGCGGGGCGACGAGCTGGCCGCCGGCTCCAGGAGGGTCCGGGTGCGGGGCGTCCAGGCGCTCGGTCGCCCGGTCGACGCCGCGGTCGGGGTCGCCCGGGTGGCCCTCAACCTCACCGGGGACGAGCTGGACCTCCTCGACCGGGGCGACGCGCTGGTCACCCCCGGCGCCTGGCACTCCTGCGAGGTCGCCGACGTCCGGGTCGTCGGCCCCGAGGCGCGCCTCGCCACCCACCTGCAGCTGCACGTCGGCGCGGCCTCGGTCCAGGTCCGCGTGCGGCCCCTCGCGGCCGACCTGGTGCGGCTGACCCTGGAGCGGCCGCTCCCGTTGCGGGTCGGCGACCGCGCGCTCCTGCGCGAGCCGGGCAGCCGCGCCGTGTGGGGCGTCCGGGTGCTCGACCCCGCGCCGCCGCAGCTGCTGCGCCGGGGGGCCGCCGCGGCGCGCGCCAAGGTGCTCGCGGCCGACTCCGGAGAGCCCGACCTGGGCTCCGAGATCGGCAGGCGCCGGCTCGTCGACGGGGCGTTCCTGCGCCGGATCGGGGTGTCCGCCACCGAGCCGGGCACCGCCGCGCTGCGGGTCGGTGACTGGTGGCTGGCCTCCGACCTGGTGGACGAGGTGCGTGCCGAGGTCTCCCGGCTGGTCGCCGAGCACGACGCCCGGCACCCGCTGGACCGCGGGGTGCCGCTGGTCGCCCTGGCCGAGCGCCTCGCCCTGCCCTCCCCCGACCTGGTGAGCGCCGTGCTGGCCGGCGCACCAAGCGCGGCGGACGTGACGGGCGGGCCGGACCCCGGGACCGGCCGCGGCGCCGAGGCGCTGGTGGTGCGCGACGGCCGGGTGCTCACCCCCGGCCGGGCGAGCACGCTGCCGCCCGAGGTGGAGACCGCCGTGCGCGCCCTCGAGGCCGACCTGCGGGACCAGCCCTTCGCCGCCCCGACGGCCGACCGGCTCGCCGAGCTGGGCCTCGATCCGCGGCGGGCCGCCGCGGCCGCCAAGGCCGGCCGGGTGCTGCGCGTCGCGCCGGGGATCGTGCTGCTCCCCGGGGCCGACCGGGTCGCCGCCGAGTGGCTGGCCGAGCTGCCCCAGCCCTTCACCACCAGCGAGGCGCGCCGACGGCTGGGCACGACACGACGGGTGGTCCTGCCCCTGCTCGAGCTGCTGGACCGCGCGGGGACGACCCGGCGACTGCCCGACGACCGGCGCGAGATCGGCTGACCCTCCGGGTACCGGGGCGGGTCACGGGGCACGTTCAGCGCAGCGAGCTGCGCACCACCAGGCTCAGCAGGTCCACCAGCAGGCAGACCGCGACGAGCGCCAGGATCGTGGTGCTCATCGCCGCCAGGTCGAAGCCGGCCCGCTGCTGCTCCAGCAGCCGCCCCAGGCCACCGGCGCCGACCACCCCCACCACCACGGTCTCCCGCACGGTCACCTCCCAGCGGTAGAGGCTGTAGGCGACCAGCTGGCCCAGCGCCGCGGGCACGGAGGCGTAGGCGAACGAGGCCACCGGCGAGGCACCGAGCGAGCTGAGTGCCACCCGCGGGCGCTGGTCGAGCTCCTCGACGACCTCGGCGAAGAGCCGACCCAGGATCCCGAACGTGTAGATGCCCAGCGCCAGGGCGCCGGGCAGCGGGCCGGGGTAGACCACGAAGAGCACCAGCAGCGCCCACACCGGGGGTGGGACGGCCCGGGTCACCAGCAGCAGCTGTCGTGCCGCCCAGCCCGCCAGCCGCCGCCCCGCCGAGGCGCGGGCACCCGCCGCGGGCCGGGCGGCCACCAGGGCCACGACGAGGCCCAGCAGGCTGGCCAGCGTGATCGCCACCACCGACATCTGGAGCGTCTCCACGCTGCGGCGCAGCAGCAGCGGCCACCCGCCCTCGGGCAGCTCGGGCGGCACCATCGCCGCGACGAGCCGCTCCAGCCGCTCGGCGGTGCGCCCCGAGAGCCACCGCGCCGGGTCCGGCTCCAGGTGCCACACCGACGCCACCACCAGGCACGCGCCCAGCGCGGCGGAGAGGCGGACCCGGCTCCTGGTGCCCCGGCGCAGCAGCAGGCCCCACCGGTCGATGAGGGCACCGAGCAGCACGAGCGCATAGATCGAGGTCCACATCTCGCCGTACTGCAGGCCGGCGAAGCTGAGGCTGAGCTGGAGGCCCAGGCCCCCGGCGCCGACCATGCCCAGGATGACCGCGGACCTGATCGAGCACTCGAACCGGTAGAAGGCGTACGACGTCGCGGCCGGCACCAGCCCGGGCAGCAGGCCGTAGCAGAGCGCGGTGACCCGGCCTGCGCCGGCGCGACGCATCACCTCGTAGGGCTCGTGGTCGGCCTCGTCGAGGAGCTCGGAGTAGACCTTGCCGGTGATGGCACCGAAGGGGATCACGATGGCCAGCACCCCGACCAGCGGGTCGCGGCCGAGCACGGTGACCAGGAGGAGTGCCCACACCGCCTCGTGCACCCCGCGCGGCAGGGCCACGCCGGCCCGGGTCAGCAGCAGCCCCGTACGACGGAGCAGGCGGGCCGGCCGGCGCCCGGTCGTCGGCGCCCACCACGTCTGGCTCATCACCGGTGCGAGCAGGACCCCGAGCACCACCGAGCCGAGGGTGCCGAGCACCCCGAAGGCGACCGTGGTGAGCGTCGCGTCCCAGGTCGCCCGGAGGAACTGCGGGTCGAGGTCGGGGCGCAGCGCGTGGGCCCAGAACTGCCCGAGGAAGCCCCACCCACCGGAGTTGACCACCTCGCCGTCGTCGGGGAGCAGCCCGGCCACCGCCCAGACCACGACGAGCAGCCAGAGCGCCGACCAGAGCCGTCCGGTGAGCCGCCGACCCGACTGGTCGGCTCCCCGGCCGCTCGTCGAGCGGCCCGGCCACCCGCGCCGACCGGTCCCCCCGCTCGCCTCGAGCCTGGTGAGGTCGGTCAGCCCGGTCACGTCCGGCCCAGCGCGTAGAGCTCCTCGCGCAGCGCCACGTCCACCTGCGTGGCCGGGAGGTCGAAGAGGACCTCGCCGGCACGCAGCCCCACGACCCGGTCGCACCAGCGCACCGCGAGCTCGAAGTCGTGCAGGCTCACCAGCAACGCGCGGGCCGGGGTGGCCACGGTCTCGCAGAGCAGTCGCATCACCTCCTCGGCGCGGGCCGGGTCGAGGCTGGAGACCGGCTCGTCGGCCAGCACCAGGTCGGGGTCCTGGACGAGCACCCGGGCCAGCGCCACCCGCTGCTGCTCGCCGCCGGAGAGGTCCCCGGTGCGGGCGTGCAGCTTGTCCGCGATCCCGGTCCGGGAGAGGGCCGCCCGCGCGGTCTCCTCCTCACGGGGCCTGACCAGCGAGGAGAGGGCCTGCCAGGTGCTCCACCTGCCGAGGTGACCGGCGTTGACGTTGTGGACCACGCGGAGCCGCTCGACCAGGTGGAGCCGCTGGTGGATGGTGCCGATGCGTCGGCGCACGGCGGCGAGGTCGCGTGCCCCCAGCCGGCCGAGCTCGCTGCCGAGGACCTCCACCTCGCCCGCGTCGGCGACCACGGCGCCGGTGCAGAGCGAGAGCAGGGTCGACTTCCCGGCACCGCTGGGTCCGACCAGCGCGACGCGCTCCCCGGGGCGGACCGAGAGATCCACCCCGCGCAACGCGGTGTGCGTGCCGTAGGCGACGCCCACCCCGCGCAGCGCCACGGCTGCCCCCGGCCCCCCGGCCCCTTCGGGCATCAGGAGACCAGGCCGAGCTGCCGGGCGATCTCCTCGATCTGCTCGTAGTTGTCGGCCTCGGTGGGGACCAGGGCCCCGGCGCCGTAGCCGGCCAGGACCTCCCGCTCCTCGGGGGTCGAGCCGTCCAGCGCCAGGAGCGCCTCGCGGAGCTCGTCGGTGAACCCCTCGCCGAACCGCTCGTCGGTCTCGGGCCCGGCGATCCAGTGGTAGTCGTGGTAGGTGGGGGTGCGGAAGACCTCGACGACCTTGTCGAGGTCGACGGTCCCGGCCTCCTTGCGCGCCTCCCACACCTGCTCGTTGAGCGCGCCGGCCTGGTAGGAGCCGGACTCCACGAGGTCGATCGTCTTGTCGTGCGAGCCCGAGAAGCCGACCTCCCCGGCGAAGTCCTCGTCGCTGACCACGCCCGCCTCCCGCAGGAACCACTCCGGCATCAGGCGGCCGGAGGTGGAGGAGTCGCTGCCGAAGGTGAACCGGGTCCCCTTCAGGGCGGAGAGCCCGGCGACGTCCTCGACCGGCTCGACGCCGGACCCGGTGCCGGCGATGAAGACGCTCCGGAACTCCGCGTCGATGTCCCGCTGGGCGAGCAGGGCCGCGCCCGGGGTCTGGAGGCGGGCCTGGACGCCGGTGAGACCGCCGTAGAAGACGAGGTCGAGGTCGCCGGCGCTGAAGAGGGAGACGGACGCGGAGTAGTCGGTGACCGGGACGTACTCGACCTCGACGTCGAGCGTCTCGGCGAGGTAGTCGGCGAGCCGCTGCTCCCGTGCTCCCAGCTCGGCGGGGTCCTGGTCGGGGATGGCGCTGATGCTGAGCACGGGGCGGTCGTCGGGCTCCCCGCCCGAGGACTCCTCCCCGCACGCGGCCAGCAGGGACGCCGGGAGGAGGAGAGCAGAGATGAGGACGCACGCGCGAGCCCGAGTCATGGACGCAACGTAGCGTCCGGGGACGCCGATGGGCACCCTCCTGCTCAGCGCAGGTGGGTCAGCGGCTCCGGTCCGGGCGGACCCGCAGGGTGCGCAGGGTGGTCGCGAGCATCTCGTAGTGACCCACCAGCATCAGCACCTCCAGGCTGGTCCGCTCGTCGAGCTCGGCGCGCAGCCGACCCCACAGGGCGTCGTCCAGGTCCCGGTCGCGGTGCAGCTGGTCGGTGACCTCGAGCAGCAGCCGCTCCCGGGGCGACCAGCCCACGGCGTCCGGCCCGTCGGCCACCCGCTCGATCTCGGCCGGGGAGAGACCGGCGCGCGCGCCCAGCCTGGTGTGCTGGGTCAGCTCGTAGTCGCTGCCGGTCAGGGTCGCGACCCGCAGGATCACCAGCTCGGTCTCCCGGCGTCGCAGGCGACCACCGGGCATCAGGGTGCCCGCGAAGAGCAGCCAGCCCCAGAAGAGGCGCTGGTTGCGGCCCAGGGTGCGGAAGACCCCCGGCGGCTCGGTGCCGGTGACCCGCCCCGCGACCCGTGCGAAGCCGGCGACCAGCGGGCCCACCTCTCGCCAGCCGCCGGGGGTGATCCGGGCCGCTGCCGGTCCGGCCTCAGGCGGCATCGGTGGTCTCCTCCGTACGGCGGGCCGTCCCCACCTCGGGGAGGGCCCGGTTCGCGCCCCAGCTCATCGCCCGCATGGCGCCCGCGTAGGCGGGCGGGCAGAGCCGTTGCACGAGGTGGATCAGGCGGATGTCCGGGGAGGTGTAGACCCAGTATCGGTTGCGCCGCACCCCCTCGAGGATCGAGTCGGCCGCCTGCTCCGCGGTGACCGCGCGGGCCCGGAAGCGGGCGTGCAGCTTGTGGAACCGCGGGCTCGTCTTGTCGATCCCGGCGATCGTCACCGTCTCGGTCAGCGGCGTCGCGACGCCGCCGGGGCAGACCAGGCTGACCCCGATGCCGTGGGGGCGCAGGTCGAAGCGGAGCACCTCCGAGAGGCCGCGCAGGCCGAACTTGCTGGCGCTGTAGGCGGCGTGCCACGGCATCCCGATGATGCCCGCGGCCGACGAGACGTTGACCAGGTGACCGCCCCGGCCGGCCTCGATCATCGGCGGCACCAGCTCCTCGATGACGTGGATGGGGCCCATCAGGTTGACGTCGACCAGGCGCTGCCAGTGCCGGTGCTCGAGGCTCTGCACGGTGCCCCAGGTGGAGATCCCCGCGATGTTCATCACCACGTCCATGGCGCCCGAGGTCGCGGTGACGTCGCGGGCGAGCCGCCGGACGGCGTCGTGGTCCGAGACGTCCGCCGGGGCGGCGTGGGCGACCACGCCCCCGCGGGCCCGGATCTGCGCCACCACCTGGTCGAGCCGCTCCGCGTCGAGGTCGGTGAGGTGGAGCACCGCGCCCTGGGCCGCCGCGGCCTCGGCGGTGGCACGCCCGATGCCGCTCGCGGCACCGGTGAGGAAGACCTTGCGACCCTGGAGGCTACGGCTGCGGTTGCGGTTGCTGAGGGAGAGCATGCCCGCAGAGTGTGCCAGAGATCACACGCGGGGGCCTCAGGCCAGCGCGGCGCGTCCCATCGCCACCAGCCGGGCACCGGCCCGCGACCTGTCCTTGCCCCGCAGCAGGGAGACGACCCGGCTGGGCGCGTTGGACCAGGTGGTCTCCTCGAGCCAGCCGTTGGGCAGCGAGAGCCGAACCACCTTGTGCCAGGCGCTGGCCACCTGCTGGGGCAGCGGGCGGGAGTTGTAGGAGAGCCCGTAGCGGTCGAAGACGGCCCTGACCCGCGGGGCGATCTCCTGGTAGCGGTTGCTGGGCAGGTCGGGGAAGAGGTGGTGCTCGATCTGGTGGGACAGGTTGCCGCACATCAGGTGCATGGTGGGCGACCCCGAGATGTTGGCCGAGCCGAGCATCTGGCGCAGGTACCACTCGCCCCGCGTCTCGTCCTCGTCGAGCTCGGGCTGCTCGAAGGTCTCCACCCCCTCGGGGAAGTGGCCGCACATGATCACCGAGTGGCTCCACACGTTGCGCACCACCGTGGCGGTGGCGTTGGCGCTCAGGGTGGAGCGCCAGCCACGACCGGAGAGGGCCGGGAAGGCGACGAAGTCGCGGACCACCTGTCGGCCGGTCTGCACCAGGGTCTCGGCGATGCGGCGGCGGAGCTCGGGGGTGATCCCCTTCTTCTCGCGCAGGTGCTCGCCCAGCTCGATGTCGTAGGTGGCGATGCCGTACTCGAACATCAGCGCGTTGACGGCGTTCCACACCGGCTGCACCAGGAAGCGGCGCGACCACTCCTGGTCCTCGTCGACGCGCATGATCCCGTAGCCGAGGTCGTTGTCCTTGCCGACGATGTTGGTGAACCGGTGGTGCTGCACGTTGTGCGCGCGCTTCCACTGGGAGGGCGGGGAGGCGTGCTGCCAGTTCCAGGTCTCGGAGTGGATCTTGGGGTCGCGCATCCAGTCCCACTGACCGTGGAGGACGTTGTGGCCGATCTCCATGTTGTCGAGGATCTTGGCCAGGGAGAGACAGGTGGTGCCCACCACCCACGCCGGCCGGCGCCTGCTCCCGACGGTCAGGACGAGCCGACCCGCGACCTCGAGGCCGACCCGCAGCGCGATCACCCGGCGGATGTAGGCCGCGTCGCGCTCCCCCCGGGTGTCCAGGACGTCCTGCCTGATCTCGTCCAGCTCGCGCCCGATCGCCTCGACGTCCTCGGGACGCAGGTGGGCGATCTGGCTGGCGGCCTTCCTCTCGATGACGGTCACGGTCTCAGTCCCTCGGTTCGGTGCGGTGGTGCGGTCGCCGGTGTCGGCGCGGGGTCCATTGTGCCGTGCAGGCCCCCGTGCCTGCCAGGATCCCTGGGATCCGCCCACCGGTTGGGCCCCAGTACCCGCGGGATACATTCCTACGCGTGGACGAAGTCGCTTGGATCGAGGCCCGCACGCTGGACGTCGAGACCACCAGGGAGACGTTCGCGCTGGCGGCCCGGCACGTGCTGGCCGACACCGCCCGGGAGTACCACGCGGTGATCACCGTCGCCGAGCTTGCCCAGGCCGTGCAGCAGCGCACCAAGATCCGGCAGCGACAGGCGCCCAGCCTGTGGATGGGCGACGTGCTCTACCGGGTCGCCAAGGACTGCCGCCGCCGGGGCGAGCCGCTGCTGGGCGCGCTCTGCGTCGGGCCGGAGGGCCGGATGAGCGAGTGGTACGCCGACACGGTCAACAGCGTGCGCGGGGACGTCGTCACCGACCCCGAGCAGCACGCGGCCCAGGAGAGGCTGGAGTGCTACCGCCGGCACGGCGCCGAGATCCCGCCGGACGGCGGCCAGCCGGCCCTGCCACCCCGGCGCGAGATGGCGAAGCGCGCCCCCGCCACCCGCACGCCGCGCGCCGCCGCGGCGCCCCGCGCCCCACGGGAGCCCAAGGCGGTGGTGAGCAAGGCCCGTCAGGTGGATCCGCCCAAGGCGGCCACCTGCCCCCGGTGCTTCATGCAGCTCCCGGCCACCGGGGTCTGCGACAACTGCGACTGAGCGACGCGCCTCCTCGAGCGCGGACACGCGCCGCGGAGAGACGACCGGCCTGCCGGTTCAGTCCGTGTGGAAGGTGCCGTGTCGCCCTGCGCCCTCGCTGAACCTCACCGCACCGAGCACGCCGTCCTGCTGCAGCGAGGAGACGCCGGTCTCGAGCTCGAAGCGCATCGCCTCCTCGCGGCTCAACCCGTTCTGCTGGTACGCCGACCGGCGGTCGTTGCGCAGGCACAGCTGGGGGAAGGCCGCGAGCTCCCGGGCGAGCTCCTCCGCGGCGGCGCGTGCGGTTCCGGGGGGCACGACCCGATTGGCCAGCCCGAACGCCAGCGCCTCCTGGGCCGGCACCGGCCGCCCGGTGAGGATCATGTCCAGCGCGCGACTCATGCCGATGAGGCGCGGGAGCAGGACCGTGCCGCCGTCGATCAGCGGCACGCCCCACCGGCGGCAGAAGACCCCGAACGTCGCGTCGTCCGCAGCGATCCGCAGGTCGCACCAGGCGGCGAGCTCGAGCCCACCCGCGACCGCGTAGCCCTCGACGGCGGCGATGACGGGCTTCGAGAGCCGGAGCCTGGTCGGACCCATCGGGCCGTCCCCGCCTGCCTCCACGACGTTCGCCCGCTCGGTGCCGATGCCCTTCAGGTCCGCGCCGGCGCAGAAGTTCCCGCCCTCGCCCCACAGCACCGCGACGTCGGCGTCGGGGTCCGCGTCGAACGCACGGAAGGCCGCCGCCAGCTCGGCCGCCATGGGGCCGTCGACCGCGTTGCGGCGCTCGGGCCGGTCCATGACCACCGTGGTGACCCGCCGGTCGGTCTCGACCCGGATGGACGCGTACGCCTGGGGCACGGAGCTCACTGCGCCTCCCACAGGGGGTCGCGCAGGGCGCGGCGCAGGATCTTGCCCACCGCCGACTTCGGCACGGCGTCCACGAACTCGACGCGCTTGGGCACCTTGTAGCCGGCCAGCTGCGAGCGGACGGTCTCCTGGAGCTCCTCCGCGGTCGCCGAGTGCCCGGGCTTGAGGCTGACGAACGCCGTCACGGCCTCGACCCAGACGGGGTCGGGCGCACCGACGACGGCGCACTCCGCGACGGCCGCGTGCGCACTGAGCGCGTCCTCGACCTCGCGGGGGTAGACGTTGTAGCCGCCGGTGATGATCATGTCGCTGCGACGGTCCACCAGGTAGAAGTAGCCCCGGTCGTCCTGGTAGGCCATGTCCCGGGTGCGGATCCATCCGTCGGCCGTGACCATCTCGGCGTTCAGCTCGTCGGCCTCGTGGTAGCCGGCCATCTGGGACGGCGCCCTGACCTGCACCTCGCCGATCTCGCCGGCCGCCACCGGCTTCCCGTCCTCATCGGTCAGGCGGACGCCGAACTCGACGGAGGCCTGGCCACAGGAGCCCAGCAGCGACGGGTCGCGGTGGTCGTCCTTGGTCAGGACCGTGATCGCCAGCGGCGCCTCGGTCTGTCCGTAGTACTGGGTGAAGACGTGCCCCCACGTCTCCAGGGCGCGCTGCATGAGCGGCCGCGGCATCGGGCTGGCGCCGTAGATCACCGTGCGCAGCGACGAAACGTCGGCGTCCTCGATGCCCTCGTGGGCGAAGAGCATCCCCAGCATCGTGGGGACCAGGTTGATCTCGGTGACCCGGTGACGCTCGATCGCCGCGAGGAACCCCGTCGGCTCGAACCCCGGAAGCACCACCGAGGCGCCGCCGCGGAGCCAGTACGGCAGGATGAACGTGCCGCTTGCGTGGATCAGGGACGCCGCGTGCATCATCACCGAGTCCGGCCCCGGGGCCACGAGGTTGGTCAGGACGTTGATCGCGATCCCGGCCCACGATCCCTGCGTGTGGGTGGCGGCCTTGAGGGTGCCCGTGGTGCCCGAGGTGTGCAACAGCAGCACCGGGTCGCTCTCCTCGAGGTCGATTAGCGGGTCCTCGGTCCTCTGCGCGTCGGCCTCCGTCAGCAGGTCGCCACCCTCCCGCGCGCCGGGGCCGCCCAGGCCCAGGAGTCGGATCCCGTCGAGGCCGTGCACGGTCTTCTCGGCCACCTCGTCGAGCTCGGCGTCGTGCAGCAGCCAGTGGGTGCGCGTCCCCTCCAGCATCCGCCGGTGCTCCTCGGGCGACAGCCTGGTGTTGAGCGGGACCCGCACGATCCCGGCCTTGAGGCAGGCGAAGTCGATCGGCACCGACCAGAGGGTGTTCCCGTAGAGCAGACCGAGATGGTCGCCCTTGGTCAGGCCCGCGGCCAGCAGGGCGCGCGCGATCCTGTTGGCCGCCTCGTCCACCTCGCGGAACGTGAGTGAGCGGTCACCGAAGATCACCGCCGTCCGGTCTGCGTGCTGTGCCGCACCGCGCCGTACCAACTCTGCTGCAAGAACCACGGTGGACCCTCCCATAAAACCGGTCGAATGGACGGTTTTATTAGACTAGGCGCCGTGGAGACCGTCAAGAGACGCCAGGACCGGTGGGTCGCGACGCGTGCCGCGCTGCTGGAGGCGGCCGTGCGGACGCTGGTCGAGGACGGGTACGCCGGCACGACGATGCAGCGGGTCCAGGCGAGAGCCGGGGTGTCCCGTGGGTCGCTCCTCCACCACTTCGGGTCGATGCAGGAGCTTCTCGTCGCCGCCATCCACCACGTCGCGGAAGGGCAGCTGCGCGAGATCGCGCGCCTGGTGGAGGGCGAGATGGCACCGCAGGACCTGGAGGGGCTGGTCGGCATCCTCTACCGGTTCATGTCCGGGCCCATGTTCGCGGCCGGGCTGGAGCTCTGGATGGCAGCGCGGACCGACTCCGACCTACGAGGCGAGCTCGTTCCGGTCGAGCGCGAGCTCGGACAGGGGCTCCGCCGGATCTTCAGCGAGGCCAAGGAGCTGCCCGCACCGCTGCGGCTCGAGCGCGCGGATCTGGAGACGCTGCTCGTCCTCCTCAGGGGGCTGGCCATCACCGCGGTGCTCCGCGACGACGAGCAGGCGCAGCGGGCCCTGCTCACCAAGTGGGCCGCCGACATCACGAAGGGCTAGCACCTGCCCAGCGCCGCGGGGTACGACGGCGACCGGAGCGAGCCGATCAGCCGCTCACGGTGAGGCGGGAGCCTCCACCTCGGCCTCTGCCTCCGCCTGGCTGGCCACGCAGAACTCGTTGCCGTCGGGGTCGGTGAGCGTGACCCACCGGAAGGAGTCGTCGCCGCGTCGCTCGACGAGCGTGGCGCCGGCGCCGACCAACCGCTCCACCTCGCTGTCGAGGTCGTCGGCGGTGAGGTCGAGGTGGAGCTTGTTCTTGCCCGGCGTGGGGTCGCCGACCTGCTGGAAGGCGAGCGTGACCGGGCCGCCGGTGACCATCAGGAAGCTGCCGCCGTACGGGTCCACGACCTCACCGCCGACCTGGTCGGCCCACCACCGGGCGAGGGGCACGGGGTCGCGGGAGTCGAAGTTCACCATGCCGAGTCGAAGAGTCATGCGAGGGACGATAGAGGTCCCCGCCGACATCTGCGACCAGGACAGCTCAGCAGGCTCGAGCGGACGGCCACGATAGGACCCTCACCTCGAGGGCCGGGTCTCCAGGAAGACGGCAAGGCCGTCCAGCAGGCGTTGCAGGCCGAAGTCGAACCAGGCGTCGAGGTCCCCGTCCGCCTCGTTCTCGCTCGCGACCCTTGCCAGCACCGGGAACGAGCCGTGCTGCAGCATGTCGGCGACCCGAGCCGAGCGAGCCGCCCACCACTCCTCGCGCGTCGAACCCGAGTCGCGCTCCGCCCCGTCCTCGTTGACGAGCAGCAGCGCCGCACCCTGGACGTAGCTGGACACGA
Source organism: Nocardioides sp. Z50_6 (assembly GCF_058215755.1). NCBI lineage: Bacteria > Bacillati > Actinomycetota > Actinomycetes > Propionibacteriales > Nocardioidaceae > Nocardioides > Nocardioides sp. Z50_6. Next base: position 480,474 of record NZ_JBZAJB010000001.1, read on the forward strand.
GCATGATCGTCCACGACATCTCCTGGACGGTCAGGCCCAGGCCGTCCACGGCCCCGAGGGCGCGCTCTGTCGTGGCGAGGACATGCGGTCCGAGAGGAGGCCGCGTCGTGGCCAGCACCTGCAGGGACCACAGGTGCTTGCGATAGAGATCCCAGTCACAGCGCGCCGACCACTCAAGCCGGGCTCGCCATCCCTCGAGCTCCGAGGGCGGAGCGGGAGCCTCGCCCGTCACCACGTCGATCATCAGCTCGATCAGCTCTTCCTTGCCCGGCACGTGCCGGTAGAGCGACATCACCCCCGACCCGAGCTCGGCCGCCACGTTGCGCATCGACAGGCTCTGCAGCCCCTCCCGGTCGGCGAGGCGGATTCCCGTCTCCACGATGCGCTCGACCGTCAGCGGTGGCTTACGACGCTTGACACCGCCTTCGCTCCCCGCCCGGTCGGGCGCAGGCGCACCGCCCTGGGAGGCGCCTCTCGGATCCGTCATTGGCAATCTCCGACCACTATGCGTACAGTGTACTCATCTATTGCGTACAGCGTACCCATCGGGAGTGATGACATGCCGACCCCTTCCCTCCACGCAGGACGACGTGAGTGGGCGGGCCTTGCCGTCCTGGTCCTGCCCGTGCTGCTGGTGTCCATGGACATCTCGGTCTTCTTCTTCGCGTTGCCCAAGCTGGCCGCGGACCTCCGACCCACCGGCACTGAGCTCCTCTGGATCATGGATGTCTACGGCTTCCTGCTCGCCGGCCTCCTCATCACCATGGGCGCCCTCGGCGACCGCCTCGGCCGGCGCAGGCTCCTCATGGTCGGCGCCGTCGTCTTCGGCTGCGCCTCGGTCGCGGCAGCCTACGCCGACACGGCGGGAGCACTGATCCTGGCCCGCGCCGCGATGGGCCTCGGCGGTGCCACCCTGGCGCCGTCCACACTCGCCCTGATCCGCACCATGTTCCGCGACGACGCCCAGCGCACGACGGCGATAGGTCTCTGGACCGCGGCGTTCGCCGCCGGCGGCGTCCTCGGACCGGTCATCGGTGGACTGCTGCTCCAGACCTTCCCGTGGGGCTCGGTCTTCCTCATCAACGTTCCCGTCATGATCGTGCTCCTGGGGGCTGGTCCGGTCCTGCTTCCTGAGCACCACGACCCCGACGCCGCCCGATTCGACCTCGTCGGCACCGTGCTCGTCATCAGCGCCGTCCTCTCGGTGATCTACGGCGTCAAGGAGATCGCCGCTCACGGCCTCGAGCCTCGCGCTGCGATCGCCCTGGCCGCCGGGGTGCTGATGGGGTTCGTCTTCGTGCGGCGCCAGAGCGGTCCGCGCGGCATCCTGGACCTCCGACTCTTCCGGGCCCCCGCGTTCAGTGCCTCCCTGGCCGCGAACACCTTGGTCATGTTCTCGATGCTCGGCACCGCCTTGTTCATGACGCAGTACCTGCAGGTCCTCAAGGGGCTGGAGCCGCTCACAGCGGCGTTGTGGTCGCTGCCCGCCGTCGTCGCGACGGTCGTCGGCGTCGGCGTCGCCTCCGCCCTGGTGACCAGCATCCGGCCCGGGAACCTCGTGGCCGCAGGACTGACCCTGACGACCGCCGGGTTCGTCGTCATCACCTTCGTCGAGGCTCAGTCCCCGCTGACGCTGATCCTGGCCGGGAGCGGCATCATGTCGATCGGCGTCGGCATCGTGTCGACCCTCGGCACCGACCTGGTCCTCACCAGTGCCCCGCCCACCCGCGCCGGTGCCGCCTCGGCGCTGTCGGAGACCGCCAACGAGCTCGGGGGTGCGCTCGGCATCGCCGTCTTCGGGAGCATCGGCGGTGCGGTCTACCGCTCCCGGATGCAGGACGACGCCGTCATGGAGACGTTACCCGGCGAGACCGCCGCGCAGGTCGAGGAGTCACTCTCCGGCGCAGCCGGTGTCGCGTCGTGGCTGCCGGACGTGACAGGGGCGGCAGTCCTCGACAGCGCCTATGCCGCCTTCATCGACGGACTGCACGCCGTCGCGAGCACGGCCGCCCTCGTGATGGTCGTCGCCGCCGCGAGCGCAGCCCTCCTGCTCCGCCACGTTCCGGTGAAGTCGCCGGCCGCCGTCGAAGCCGATGACGAGCGACTCGACGTCAGCGGGCTGCCGTGACCGCCCACGTCCGGGCCGAGCGAATCTGTGTGAACCGCGGTGGCCGGGTCGTGCTGAGAGGCGTGGACGTCACGGTGTCCGCCGGGTCCCGCCTCTCGATCACCGGTGAGAACGGCGCCGGAAAGACCACGTTGCTCCAGGTGCTGGCTCGCCGCCTCGAGCCCGACGCCGGCTCGGTCTCGGTCGTCGGGACGGTAGCGCTGGTCGAGCAGTCCATCCCGGTCTGGGATGGTCAGACCGTCGGGTCCCTGGTCCACGACGCGCTCGCCCGGCCACTGGCTGCGCTGGAGGCACTCGAGTGCGCGACCGCGGCGCTCGGACGCGGCGAGGAGCGAGCCGAGGACGAGTATGCCGCAGCGCTCGACGCGGCTGCCGACCTCGACGCCTGGGACGCCGAACGCCGGGTGGACGTGGCGCTGTCTGCGCTCGGAGCCTGCACGGACCGGAGCCGACGGCTCTCCTCGCTCTCGGTCGGGCAGCGTCATCGAGTCAGGCTTGCCGTCGTCCTCGGGGCACCCGCCGATGTCCTGCTGCTCGACGAGCCCACCAACCACCTCGATGCCGCCGCACTCTCGTTCCTGACCGAGCAGATCCACCAGCACCCGGGAGGCGTCGCGCTGGTCTCGCACGACCGGACCCTCCTGCGTGCGGTGGCCAACGGCTTCCTCGACCTCGACCCTGGCCCGGACGCCTCGAACTCCTGCTTCACGGGCACCTACGACGCCTGGGCCGACCACCGTCGCCGGGCGAGACGGCGCTGGGAGACCGACCACGCCGCCCAGCAGGATGAGCGAGCACGAGTGGCGGCAGCGGCCGACGCCGCCAGGGGCCGCCTGGCTGCCGTCTCCGCACCGGAGAAGGGGCACGGCAGGCACCAGCGCAGCACTCGGGTCGCGGGCACGGTGCAGGCGTTCAACCGTCGCGTGCACGAGCTCGACGCCCACGCGGTGACCGTGCCGCCCCCGCCGCTCTCGCTGCGGTTCCCTGCGTTGCCGAGCCGGCGAGCTCAGCGCCTGCTGGCCGCGAGCGACGTCGCGGTCCGCAACCGCCTGGTGCGCCCGGTCTCGCTGAGCATCGACGGAGGGGACCGGCTCGTGGTGACCGGACCCAACGGAGCGGGCAAGTCGACGCTGATGGCGGTGCTGGGCGGCACGATCACCCCGACCTCGGGTGCCGTCTCGAGGCGTGCGGACGCGCGTGTCGTCGTGGTGACCCAGGAGAGTCCCCGCTGGCCGAGCGACTGGTCGGCCCAGCGCGTCTACGATGCACACGTCGCCGCGGCCTGGACCGATCGACCCGGCGAGCCGGTCGGGCTGAGCGACCTGGGACTGCTAGAGCCGGCGCACCGCGCGACGCCGGCCGGGCGGCTCTCCCAAGGTCAGCAGCGCCGCCTCCACCTCGCCATGTGCCTTGCCGAGCAGCCGGACGTGCTCCTGCTCGACGAACCGACCAACCACCTCTCTGCGGCGGCGGTCGACGACCTGACCGAAGCGTTGCAGGCGACCGACGCGGCGGTCGTGGTCGCGACCCACGACCGACAACTGCTCGCCGATCTCCGCACCTGGCCACGGCTCGCACTGAGCGCGTGAGGCGACCGACGTCAGGGCGCGCGGACCCGGACCGATCGCGATTCCCCTCGGGCTGGACGCCGGCCGGCAACTCGATCCGCGCGGGGGTCCGGTGGAGCGCACCCGTGCGGCATACTGGCGCCGGGTCGCGATGCGCCGTCGGTGAGGTGCCACTCGGTTGTACCGAGGATTCTCCCGACTGCGACTCCGGCCCCCCGCCTCCGTAGCTCAGGGGACAGAGCAGCGGCCTTCTAATCCGCCGGTCGCAGGTTCGAATCCTGCCGGGGGCGCGGCCGGGTGTGGGATTCGGGCCGGACGGCCCGAATCCCACACCGGATCTGCTCCCGAGGCGAGACGGCTCAGAGGTCGGCCGGGCGGAGCACCAGGAAGATCCCGTGCGCGATCTGCTTGTTGCCCTTGTTGATGTCGAGCTTGCCGGGGACCAGGAACGGGTCCACGTCGTTGCGGTCGTTGTCGCGGAGCCGGACGATCCCGAGCCTGGGGGCCAGCACGTCCACGGTGACCTGACCACCCTGGGCGGTGGTGAGCGCGACCTCGTCGGACCTCAGCGCGGTCCCGGAGTCGATCGTCGCCCCGGGGACCACGTGGTAGAGCAGGACCTGCTCGATCGCGTCGACGCCCACGGCCGAGACCAGCGCCTCGAAGACGGCCTTCTCCGAGAACTGGAACCTGCCGGTCAGGTCCTTGGCCAGCAGCCGGAAGGACAGGTCGGTGGGGGCGAAGGCGGTGAGCGCCACGTCCCCGTCGGTGAGCACGCCGACCGGGCTGTCGGGCTTGGCTGCGAGGACGGCGAGCACCGCCTCGGTGAGGATGTCGAAGTCACCCGGGTTGTAGTCGAACTGGTTGCCGTCGGAGGTCAGGACGGCCGCCAGGCTCTGGTTGCCCAGCGGCTCCGGCTCGGCCGCCTGGGCCGGCAGCGCCGATCCGGCGGCAAGCATTCCGGTGGTCGCGAGCATGGCGAGCGTGGTGCGGATCTTCATGTGGGTCCTCCCCTGTGCGCGGGCTGCCCGATGCGGCCCTTCTACAGGTCTTTCGCCACCCACCGGCCTCCCGGATTCGCCCACGCCGAGAATCTCAGGATTCGGAACCGCTCGGCCCGGGAGGACTCAGAGCCGGCGGATCACCTTGGCCGGCTGCCCCACCGCGAGCACGTCGGCCGGGAGGTCGGAGACCACCACCGCGCCGGCACCGACGACGGTGTTCTCCCCGATGGTCACGCCCGGGCAGACGATCACCCCGCCACCCAGCCAGACGTTGTCGCCGATGGTGATGGGGGCCGCGCCCTCCCACTTGTCCTTGCGCTGCTGCGCGTCCAGCGGGTGGGTGGGGGTGAGCAGCTGCACGTGCGGCCCGATCTGCACGTCCGCGCCGATGGTGATCTGGGCGACGTCGAGGGCGGTGAGGCCGTAGTTGATGAAGGTCCGGGGCCCGATGGTGATCCGGTCGCCGAAGTCGAGGTAGACCGGCGGACGCAGGTCCACCTCCTCGCCGACCTCCCCGATCAGCTCCTCCAGCAGCCCGCGCCGGGTCTCGGGGTCCGCCGGGTCCGAGGCGTTGTAGGCCGCCATCCGCTGCTGGGCGGTCACCGCCATCGCGGCGATCTCCCGGTCGGTCACGTAGGGCTGGCCGGCGAGCATCCGCTCCCGCATCGTCATCACGCCGGGCAGGTCGCTGGTGGTCATGGCGCTCACGCTAGACGACGCCCCGACCCGCACCCGACGCCGGCGCTCACCCGGCGGCGTACGCGTCGATCTCCTTCAGCAGCCGGGCCCGCACGTCGTCGGGGGCGAACGAGTCCCGTACGGCGTCCTTCGCCAGCGCGACCACGCCCCGGTCGTCGAGCCCCAGCAGGTCGGCGGCGATCTGGTACTCCCGGTTGAGGGAGGTGCCGAACATCGGCGGGTCGTCGGAGCTGACCGAGAACCTCACCCCGGCGTCCCGGAAGGCCACGATCGGGTGCTCGGCAAGGCTGGCCACCGCCCGGGTGGCCACGTTGGAGGACGGACAGACCTCCAACGGGATCCCGGCCTCGGCCAGGTGCGCGAGCAGCGCCGGGTCCTGCGCCGCGGTCGTGCCGTGCCCGATCCGGTCCGCACCCAGCCGCTCGAGCGCGTCCCAGATCGTCTGCGGGCCGGTGGTCTCCCCCGCGTGCGGCACCGACCGCAGCCCCGCCGCCCTGGCGGCGGCGAAGTGGGGCTCGAACTGCGGCCTGGGCACCCCGATCTCGGGACCGCCCAGGCCGAAGCCGATCAGCCCCTCGGGCGCGTGGTCCAGCGCGTAGGCCAGCGTCGCGTCCGCGGCGGGGATCCCGGCCTCGCCCGGGATGTCGTAGATCCAGCGCAGCACCAGGCCGAAGTCGCGCTCGGCCGCGAGCCGGGCGTCCTCGATCGCCTCGGTGTAGGCCTCGATCGGCATCCCACGGCCGGGCTCGTGCGGCCGGACGCTGGTGTACGGCGTGCAGGTGAGCTCGGCGTACCTCACCTGCTGCCCGTGCGCCATCTCCCGAGCGACCTCGTAGGTCAGCAGCCGCACGTCCTGGGGGGTGCGTACCAGGTCCACGACGGCCAGGTAGACCTCGATGAAGTGGGCGAAGTCCCGGAACTCGTAGAACGCCGCGAGCTGCTCGGGGTCCGAGGGCACGGTGCCGGGGTGACGCTGCGCCAGCTCCGCGACGATGCGCGGCGAGGCCGAGCCGACGTGATGGACGTGCAGCTCGGCCTTGGGCAGCCCGGCAATGAAGGAGGAGAGACTCACGCGGGCCAGTCTCCCCCGGAACCGCCGCCCCGGCTCAGTGGAACCACAGCGCGAGCGCCAGCGGCGTCAGCCCTGCGAGCAGCCACGGCGTCAGCAGCGAGAGCTGGTTGAGCACCCGCACCCCGACGATCGCCAGCAGGCACACGATGGTCGCGATCGCGGAGAGCACGGGGAACGCCCCCGGGTTCTCCACCGTCAGCGCCAGGAGCACCAGGCCACCGGCGAAGTGGGCGGCGGTGGTGAGCACCAGGGCGGAGATGATCCACTTCTGAACCCGTTCGACCTGCATCTGTCCCCCGCTCAGCCGAGGGAGGCGATGAGCTCGGACGGGTCGCCCCCGAACGGCTTGCCGTCGACCAGGACGGTCGGGGTGCTCTGCACACCCTCGTCGAAGGCGTGGCGGGTGGCGTTCTCCACCCACAGCTCGTAGGTCATGTCCTCGATGCCGTCGCGGATCTCCGACTCCTCGGCCCCGGCCTCGACGGCGAGGTCGATGAGCCACTCGTCGTCGGGGAGGTCGCCGGACTCCGCCGGCTGCTGGGCGAAGAGCAGGTCGTGGAACTTCTTGGCCACCTCGGGACCGGAGCGGTCCAGCACCACGCCGAAGGCGTTGGCGGCGCGCTTGGAGTAGTCGCCGATCCGCCCGAGGATCTCGATCGGGTAGTACTTCACCTGCACCTTGCCCTCCTCGGCCGCCTCGGCCAGCGGCTCGGCGGTGGCGATCTCCAAGGAGGCGCAGCCCGGGCAGAGGAAGTCCTCGTAGATCTCCACCGTGGTCGGGGCGGAGTCGTCACCGATCGCCAGCGCGTAGTCACCGGTGGTGTTGGCCGGCACCGCGGCGTTCTCCCGCTTGTCGTCCTCGTTCTTCTGCCAGAGCAGGACGCCGCCGATGATCGCGACCACCAGGAGCACGATGCCGCCCACGATGAGGCGCTCGTTGCGCTTCCTCTTCTGCTGCTCGCGCCGCAGCGCCTCCGCCTGCCGGGCCGCCTTCTCCCGGCGGGCCTCTCGCCTGGCCTGCTGAGCGGCCTTCTCCTCAGCCCTGGAGCGGGTCGGCTTCTTCTTCGGCGGGTTCGCCATCGTCGTTCCTTTCCACAATGCGCCCCTCGGGGCGGAAGATCAGGTTGTCCAGCGCCAGCCGGGTCCGGGGCCACCGGACCAGCCACGCCGAGGCCAGCAGCAGGGCGACGTCCCGGGCGATCTCCCACGGGTACTCGGAGGAGGCTCCCTCCTTCGCACCGCCGCCGCCGAAGCAGCCGCAGTCGATCTCCAGGCCGCGCGCCCACGCAGAGGCGATGCCCACGATGAAAGCGGCGAAGAGCACGGCCGAGAGCACGGCACTGGCGCGGGTCAGGACCCCGAGGATGAGGCCGACCCCCACCACCACCTCGATCGTGGGCAGCAGCACCCCCAGGGTCGGCACGATGCCCTCGGGCAGGAGGTCGTAGGCGCGGATGGCCCGCGCGCTCTCCAACGGATCGGGGAGCTTCAGCGCGCCGGCGACCACCCAGACGCCACCGGTCACCAGACGGGCGACGGTGCCGATCCAGGGCCAGACTGCGTGGTGCTGCACGTGCCTCACCCTAGTCGCGGTGGCTGAACGGCACCTGAGGACCCCGGGGCCCGACGACGTGAGTCCGGCCACCTTCCGCCCGGGCCGTTAGGGTGAACGCCGTGAGCGACAAACTGGTGTGGATCGACTGTGAGATGACGGGCCTCGACCTCGGGGCGGATGCGCTGATCGAGGTCGCCGCGCTCGTCACGGACTCCGACCTCAACGTGCTGGGCGAGGGCGTGGACCTCATCATCAAGCCGCCGGCCGAGGCGCTGGAGCAGATGGTGGAGTTCGTCCGCTCGATGCACGAGACCTCGGGGCTGCTCAAGGAGCTCGACGGCGGCATCACCATGGCCGATGCCGAGGAGCAGGTGCTGGCCTACATCCGCGAGCACTGCCCGGAGGGCTCCCGGCCCCCCTTGGCCGGCAACTCCATCGCGACGGACCGGGCGTTCCTGGCGCGCGACATGCCGACGCTCGAGGGTCACCTGCACTACCGCAACATCGACGTCTCCTCGATCAAGGAGCTCTCGCGGCGCTGGTTCCCCCGGGCCTACTTCTCCTCCCCCGCCAAGCGCGGCAACCACCGGGCCCTGGCCGACATCCAGGAGAGCATCGAGGAGCTGCGCTACTACCGCGAGGCGGTCTTCGTCGCCCCGCCCGGCCCGGACTCCGCCACGGCGAAGGAGATCGCCGCCAGGCACGCCGGAGCGCTCACCGGCCTGGGCGAGGAGCAGGGCACGGCGAAGCCCGCGACCGGCGCCGCCCCCGATGCGGACACCGCCACCGAGTAGGGCTACACTGTTCCCCGGCCCCGGCACTGTCGGGGCCTCATGGTGGGCGTAGCTCAGCTGGTAGAGCGCCGCGTTGTGGTCGCGGATGTCGCGGGTTCAAGTCCCGTCGTTCACCCCATGGTGATCTCCCCGGAGATCCGCGCAGGGCCGGACCGCGAGGTCCGGCCCTGACGCATTTCCGGCCCTGCTGCATTCCCGGGACTGCCGCGTCTCCCGGCGCTGCTGCGTTCCCCGCCCGCCTCGACGGGTCAGCTGGCGAGGCTGGCGGCCGGGCCCGCGTCGGACGTCGGCTGCTCGCCGTCCTGCGCGTCGTCCGGCGCGTCGTCCGGCGCGTCGTCCTCGTGGCCGGCCCCGGCCGCGGCCAGCTGGACGTGCACCGCGTCGGCTCCCTCGAGGGGCAGCATGACCCGGAAGGTCGAGCCGACGCCGTGGCCGGACTCGACCTCGATGAGACCGCCGTGGGTCTCCACGATGGCCCGGGCGATCGACAGGCCCAGCCCGCTGCCCTGGGTGGCGCGCTCGTGGGCGACGCTGGAGCGGAAGAAGCGCTCGAAGAGCTGGGCCTGCTCCTCGGCGGGCACCCCGATCCCCGTGTCGCGCACGGCCAGGACGGCCGCCTGCCCCTCGACGCCCAGCGAGATCTCCACCCTGCCCAACGGGTCGGTGAACTTGATCGCGTTGCCGAGCAGGTTGACCAGCACCCGGCCGAGCCGCTCCTCGTCGCCGGTGACCAGGACCTCCTCGTCGGGCAGCGTCAGCGAGCAGGCGATCTCCGCGGCCAGCATCGCCGGCGCCATCTCCTCGTGGGCCTGGGCGACGACGTCGCGCAGGTCGAGCTGGCAGGTCGCCACGGCCAGGCTGCCGTCCTGGATCCGGGAGAGCATCAGCAGGTCGTCGATCAACGACAGCAGGCGGCGGCTGTTGCCCTTGACCCGGCCCAGCGCCTGGACCTGACCGTGGTGCAGCGGGCCGAAGCCGCCCTCCTCCAGCATCTCCAGGTAGCCCAGGATGCTGGTGATCGGGGTGCGCAGCTCATGGCTGACCCCGGAGACGAAGGAGTCCTTGACCGCGTCGATCTCGCGCAGGTGCTCCAGGGCGGTCCGCTCGACCTCGAGGGCCTCCTCCAGCAGCCGCTGCTCCTTGACCCGCTGGGTGACGTCCTCACCGGTGCTGACGTAGCCCACCGCCCGGCCGTCCTCGTCGAGGAGCTGCGAGATCGCCAGCTGGAGGGTCCGCACCTCGCCGTCGCGGTGCAGGAACTCCATGTCGACCGCGCCGCGCCCGGGCTCGGAGAGCGTGGTGGCGACCGACTCGAAGTCGTTCTCCACCCCCAGGAGTGCGGCCAGGCGCGTCACCTCCTCGGCGGAGTGGAACAGGCTCGGGGACCGCCCCAGGACCTCCTCGGGGCGGTAGCCCAGCAGGGCCTGCGCACCGGGGTTGAACAGGTCGATGCGGCCCCGACCGTCGGTGCCGATGATGGCGATGCCGGAGGCACCCTGGACCAGCTGCTCCACCTTGGCCTGCTCGCGACGGGCCTGCCAGCTCTCCCGCCGCTGGGCGCCGACCGCGATCGCGAACGGGATGCAGGTCAGCGCGCAGGCGCAGATCAGGAGGGACAGCGTCACGCCGAGCATCTCGGCACGCACGGGACCGGTGCCGGCGGCCGCGGCCATCGGGCCGAAGCCCTGGACCGTCATCGAGTGGGCGATGATCGCGACCACCATGAGCTGGACGACCGTCTCCCTCATGGGCGCGCGCAGGGCCGCCCACCCCAGGGCGGGGATCAGCACGAAGGCCAGGCTGACCGGCAGCTCCAGCGGCGAGAACACCAAGATGGCCCCCGCGACGGTCAGCACCCACTGGGCCACCCGCTCGGTCAGCGGCGCGACCCCCGGGAACCGGGGCCTTCCCATGAAGTGCGGCAGGAGCACCAGGTAGGAGGCGATCTGCGGCACCCCGACGGCCAGGAGGATCACCCACCACTCGGCCAGTCCGGTGGCGGCACCGACCGCCGCGCAGAGGGAGGCCGCCACCAGGGCGCCGCCGACGCTCGAGCCGACGAAGTACTTGAAGTCCTCCTCGTTGAGCAGGGCCGGCCGGCGGCGACCGCGCAACGTCACACCCTCGGCCACCAGGACTGCCCCGAGACCCGCGGCGAGACCCCAGCCGAGGGCGACGAGCGGCTCGCGGCCGTTGGCGAGGTAGAGCCCGCCGGCGAGGGCGGAGAGGATGAGGGCCAGCGCGGGCCGGGTGGGGCGCGGCACGACCAGCAGCGCCCCGGCCATCAGGCCGACCGGGAACGCCTCGGCGATCAGGGTCGACTCGGGCTGGGACCAGAGCACGTAGTGCCCCGCGAGCACGAAGACGAACAGGACGAGGGCGAGCCCGACCTGGTTGCGACGTGCCATCGGACCCTCCTCCCGGGCGCAGCGATGCCGACGGTCCCGAGACTAAACTCACCGGTAACCGGGTGGCGACCTTTCCGGCGAGGGATCACCCGATCGGTGGACTAGGTTGACCGAGTGACTACGGGCATGGCTAGAAATGACTACGACGTCGTGGTGATCGGGGGCGGACACAACGCCCTGGTCTCCGCGGCCTCCCTGGCGCGAGCGGGACTCTCGGTGCTCGTCCTCGAGCGTCTCCCCCACCTCGGCGGCGCCGCGGTCTCCGCGGAGGCGTTCCCGGGCCTGCCGGCGCGGCTCTCGCGCTACTCCTACCTGGTCAGCCTGATGCCCGAGCAGCTGATGGCCGACCTCGACCTCGACGTCCGGCTGGTCTCGCGCCGCACCGCCTCCTACACGCCGTACCGCCGTGACGGCCGCGCCGCAGGCCTGCTCGTGGAGCGCCCCGAGCAGGAGGCGACCAGGGCCTCCTTCGCCGCCCTCACCGGCGGCGACGAGGAGTACGCCGCCTGGCGCGACTTCTATGCCGAGGTCGGCGCGATGGCCCGCGCCATCGCCCCCACCCTCCTCCAGCCCCTGCCTACCGAGCGGGAGGTGGCGAGCCTCGTCGACCCGGTGGTGTGGCGCGAGCTGGTCACCGAGCCCCTCGGCGCCGCCCTGCGGCGGCGCTTCCGTGACGAGACGGTGCGTGGCGTGGTGGCCACCGACGCGCTGATCGGCACCTTCGCCTCCCTGGAGGACCCGTCGCTGGTCCAGAACCGGTGCTTCCTCTACCACCTGCTCGGCAACGGGACCGGTGAGTGGCGGGTGCCGGTCGGCGGCATGGGCTCGGTCACCGACGCACTGGCCAAGGCAGCCGCCGGAGCGGGAGCCGCGCTCGTGACCGGTGCCGGCGTGAGCGCGGTGCGCAGCGCCGGCGACGGCGCCGAGGTGACCTGGCACGACGGTGACCGCGAGCACGGCGTGACCTGCCGCCGCGTGCTCTCCGGGGTCGCCCCCTGGGTGCTGGAGATCCTGCTCGGCTCGCCCGAGGAGGCGGCCTCGAAGCCGTCGGGCTCGCAGCTCAAGATCAACCTGCTCCTCGAGCGCCTGCCGAGGCTGCGCTCCGGGGTGGACCCGGAGGTCGCCTTCGCCGGGACCCTGCACGTGGCCCAGGCCTACGACCAGCTCGAGGCCGCCCACGCGCAGGCGGCGGCCGGGCGGATGCCCGACGTGCTCCCCGGCGAGGTCTACTGCCACTCGCTCACCGACCCGTCCGTCCTCGGCTCGCTGGCCGGCACCGGGGCGCACACCCTGACCTACTTCGGGCTGCACACTCCCGAGGCCCTCTTCGAGGGAGATCGCGAGGCGGCGCGTGACCTGGCGGTCGAACGGGCACTGGATGCTCTAGACGAGCACCTGGAGGAACCCGTGCGCACCCTGCTGATGACCGACGCCGACGGCCGGCCCTGCCTGGAGGCCAAGGTGCCCCAGGACGTCGAGGCCGACCTGGCGATGCCCGGCGGCCACATCTTCCACGGCGACCTGGAGTGGCCCTGGGCGCCGAACCGGTCCCGGCTGGAGACACCGGCGCAGCGCTGGGGCGTGGCCACCGACCGCGACGCGGTGCTGCTGTGCGGCTCCGGGGCGCGCCGCGGCGGTGCGGTCTCGGGGATCGGCGGGCACAACGCCGCCCAGGCCGTCCTGGAGGAGCTGTGAAGGACGACGTGCTGGCGCTGGTCCAGGCCGGCGGCCAGGGGTCGCGGATGGACGTGCTCACCCGGGAGCGGGCCAAGCCCGCCCTGCCCTACGGCGGCACCCACCGCCTCGTCGACTTCGCGCTGAGCAGCATGGTCAACTCCGGCCTGCGCGACGTGTGGGTCAGCCTGGAGTACCAGGTGGCTTCCATCGACGAGTACCTCGCGGGCGGCCGCCCCTGGGACCTGGACTCAGGCCGCGGCGGCTTCCGCCGCGTGGTGCCCCAGACCGGCAGCGGCCCGGCCACCGAGGACGGCTTCGCCTTCGGCAACGGAGACCTGCTGCTGCGGATCGCCCGGGACCTCGAGGCCCGCGCCGCGAGCACCCTGGTGGTCACCAGCGCGGACCACGTCTTCAACGCCGACCTGCGCGAGCTGATCGCCGAGCACCAGTCCTCGGGTGCCGCCGCGACGGTGCTGACCAGCGAGGTGACCAAGAAGGAGGCCTCGCAGAACGTCGTCGTCGAGGCGCGGCGCGACGGCACCGTCACCGCGGTGACCCCCAAGCCGTCGCGGCCCTCCTCCGGGACCGTGGCCACCGAGGTCTTCTTCTACCAGACCGCCCCCCTGCTGGAGGCCCTCTACCGGTTGCGGGCCGAGCTCGCCGGCACGGCGGAGGGCGACGACAGCGGGCTCGGTGACTTCGGCGACCACCTGCTGCCGGACCTGGTGGACCGGGGGCTGGTGCGCGCGGTCGGGCTGCCCGGCTACTGGCGCGACCTCGGTCGGCCGGAGGCCTACCTGCAGGGGCACCGCGACCTGATCGACGGCCATGTCGACGTCTTCGACCAGCCGGACCGTCCGGTGCTCACCCACTGGACCGACCGGGGGCCGGGACGGGTCCGTCCCGGCGGGGAGCTTGCGGACAGCCTGCTCTCCCCCGGCTGCGACATCGCCGGCACCGTGCGCCGCAGCGTGCTCGGCCCAGGGGTGGTGGTCGAGGCGGGCGCCGTGGTGGAGGACGCCGTGCTCTTCGCCGGCACCGTGGTACGACGCGGCGCCCGGGTGACCACCAGCGTGCTCGACGACCGGGTCGAGGTCGGCCACGACGCCGTGGTCGGCGTCCCGCCGACCGCGCGGCTGGCCCGCGACGAGGACGTCGTCCTGATCGGGCGGGACTCCACGGTCGCGCCGCGGACCTCGCTGGCCGCGGGCGCCAGGCTGGAGCCCGGGTCCACCGCCTGAGAGGGCCTCTGACCGACCCTCGATTTCTCTCCCGTCGCCCCCGCTGGTAGTGTTCCTCTCGCTTCACGCACGCGCCATTAGCTCAATTGGCAGAGCAGCTGACTCTTAATCAGCGGGTTCGGGGTTCGAGTCCCTGATGGCGTACAGAAGAGGGCCCCTCACCCGGATCACCGGGTGAGGGGCCCTTCTGCATGTGCGCTCCCGGCCGCGGCCTGTTGCCCCGGGCGGGGCCCTGGTCGAGAGTGGGGGCATGACTGCTGCGACCCGTGACCTCGAGGAGTTCCTGGAGGGCGCCCGGGTCGACCCGGCCGTCCTCGACCTGCGTCCCGACTACCGCGCCCTGCTGGTCGCGGTCAGCGGGCTCACCCCGGCGGCGAGCGACACCGAGAGCGAGGAGCTGCTGCTGGCCGCCGAGGGCGCGGCCCGGGAGGCCCTGGCCCGGGGCCCGGTCCAGGACCTGGCGCACGTCGCCGCCTGGCGCGAGGCCTACCGCGCCTTCGGCGCCAAGCCGCAGCGCACCCGCAACAGCCTGGAGGCGCTGCTGCGTCGCGCCCCCGACGGGCTCCCCCGGGTCAACCGGCTCACCGACCTCTACAACGCCGTCTCGGTGCTGCACCAGGTGCCGCTGGGAGGGGAGGACCTCCACCGCTACACGGGCTCACCGCAGCTGGTGCGCGCCACCGGGGTCGAGCCCTTCGACACCCTGGCCCAGGGCGAGCCGGTCACCGAGCACCCGGAGCCGGGCGAGGTGGTGTGGCGCGACGACGCCGGGGTGACCTGCCGGCGGTGGAACTGGCGCCAGGGCCGGCGCACCCAGCTGCGCGACGACACCACTGCGGCGCTCTTCATCCTCGACGCGCTCGACCCGATGACCGACGAGCAGCTCCACGCCGCCGCCGACGACCTGCTCCGGCACCTGGGCCACGGCGCCGGCACCCTGGTGGGCGCCCGGCGGCTGCTCGGCGCCGCTCAGAGATAGAGGCCGGTGGTGCCGCCCTCGATCCGCTCGGCGGCCACGGCGTGCACGTCGCGCTCGCGCATCACGACGTAGACCTCGGCGTTGACCTCGACCTCGGCCTTGTCCTCGCTGTCGAAGAGCACCCGGTCACCCACCTGCACCGCGCGGGCGTGCGGCCCGGTGGCCACCACCCGGGCCCAGCTGAGCCGGCGGGCGCCCATCGCGGCGGTCGCGGGGATGACGATGCCGCCGGTGGAACGTCGCTCGCCCGCGTCCTGGTCGAGCTCGACCAGGACCCGGTCGTGGAGCATCTTGATCGCGACCCCGGAGGAATCGCTCGCCCGACGGGTGGGGTCAGTCACGTGCGATCTTGCGGATCACGGCGAAGAGCAGGACGACGCCCGCCACCCCCGCAGCCGCCTTGAGGATGTTGTCGGTGCGCGGCGCGCCGGTGTCGAGATCCACGAAGTGCGCCTTCACCGAGGTCACCTCGCGGTTCACGATCGTCTTCGGGTGGGCGCGGTAGAGCAGCTGGTCGATGGTGTCGGCCAGGCGGTCTCGGGTCGTCTCGATCTCGCGCTCGAGCGCGGACACGTCGTTGGTCACTCTGGAAGGTTACCAACCAGGGTGGGGTCGAAGCCGAACGGCAGTTCCAGGCGGTGCCTGGCCATCAGCTCCCGGTCGGTCAGCACGTCGTAGGTCGCGCCGTCAGCCACCACCACCCCCTCGCTGAGCACCACCGAGCGGGCGCAGAGCTCCAGGGCGTAGGGCAGGTCGTGGGTCACCATCAGCACGGTGATGTCCAGGGAGCGGAGGATGTCGGCGAGCTCGCGGCGGCTCGCCGGGTCGAGGTTGGAGCTCGGCTCGTCGAGCACCAGGATCTCCGGCTGCATTGCCAGCACGGTGGCCACCGCCACCCGGCGGCGCTGGCCGTAGGAGAGGTGGTGCGGCGGCCGGTCCGCGTGGTCGGCCATGCCGACCGCCTCCAGCGCCGCGAGCACCCTGGCGTCCAAGTCGGCGCCGCGCAGGCCCAGGTTGGCCGGGCCGAAGGCGACGTCCTGACGCACCGTGCCCAGGAAGAGCTGGTCGTCGGGGTCCTGGAAGACGATGCCCACCCGCCGGCGGATCTCCTTGAGGTTCTCCTTGGCCACCGGCAGGCCGCTCACGCGCACGCTCCCGGCCCCCGCGGTCAGGATGCCGTTGAGGTGGAGCACCAGGGTGGTCTTGCCGGCCCCGTTGGGCCCCAGCAGCGCCACCCGCTCGCCGGCGTGGACGTGCAGATCCACCCCGAAGAGCGCCTGGTGGCCGTCGGGGTAGGCGTGGGCGAGGCCCCGGACGTCGAGGACGGGCTCGCTCATCTGCGCCTCCCCGCGTCGTCCCGCGTCATCGCGGCAGCGTCCCGTCGTAGCCTCGCGACAGCATCGCCAGGTGGACCCGTTCGCCGCGCTCGTAGGAGCGGATGAACAGGGCGCCCAGCGACCGGGCCAGCATTGGCCAGTGGCGCGGTGAGCGCGGGTCCGCCCCGCGCGAGCGCATCGCCGTCGTCATCCGGCGCAGCTCCTCCAGCACCACGCTGAGGTAGCGGACCATGAAGCCCATGATCTGCACCAGCAGGTCGGGCATCCGCAGGCGCGCGAGCCCGCGCAGCAGGTCGGCCGGCTCGGTGGTGGCGGCGAGTGTCAGCGCTGCCAGCACGCCCAGGGTGCCCTTGACCAGCAGGCCCCAGGCGGCGAGCAGGCCGGGCTCGGAGAGGGCGATCCCGAGCACCTCGACCCGCGGGCCCGTCGCCACGAAGGGCACCAGCAGGGCGAAGACCACGAACGGCACCTCGACCACCATCCGCCGCGCCAGGTAGCCCGGCGGCACCCCGGAGACGGCGACCACGGCGAGCAGGACGAGTGCGTAGCCGACGAAGACGGCGTACGCGTCCCGAGGGGTCGCGACCACCACCAGCATGAAGACCAGCACCCCGGCGATCTTCAGGTGCGGCGCGGCCCGGTGCACGGGGCTGTGCCCGTGGTGATGCAGCAGGTGACCGTGCTCGGCGCCCATCGGCTACTCCCGGCCCGCGGAGGGCCGCCGGGCGCCGTCGTCGGCCTGGGGGTGGTCGCGCTGATCCCGGTGGCCCCGGCCCTGCAGGGCCCAGAAGAGCCCGCCGGCCAGCAGCAGCACCACCAGCGAGCCCAGGACCCCGGCCATGCCGGAGCTCAGCCGCTCGTCCTCGACCCCCTCGACCTGATAGTCGGCGAAGGGGCCCTCCCCCGCGGCGTGCTCCTCGGCGGTGTCCAGGAAGCCGGTCTGCTCCGCGACGTGCTCGAGACCGTCGGGACTGCTGCTGGCGTAGTAGCTCACGAAGCCGGCGACCAGCAGCGAGACCAGCAGGAAGACCACCAGGAACCGGCGTCCACCCCGGCTCTCGTGCTCGGGCGACCTGCTCATCCCCTCGCCCCCGGCTCCCGGATCTCGAGCGCGTGACGCTGCAGCAGCGGCCGCGCTCCGTGGACCAGGTCGGGGCGGACCGCCACGACGCTGGCGACGACCATGCCGGTGACCAGGGCCTCACCGATGCCGATCAGCCCGTGCCACCCGAGCATCGCCGCGAGCACCTTGCCGGTCTCCACCGGCGCGGTCCCGCCGACGGCGAAGAGCGCGGTGAAGACCAGGGCGGCGGCCGGGACGCTGACCAGTGCGGCGAGCGCGGCGGCCGGGACGACCGAGGCGGTCTGCTTGGGCAGCACGGCACGCGCCGCGACGAAGACGCACCAGCCGACGGCGACGGCGACCAGCGACAGCAGCGTGATGTTGGTGCCCAGGGCGGTGATCCCCCCGTCGGCCATCATCAGCGCCTGGACGATCAGGACGACGCTGATGGCCAGGACGGCGGTCCACGGACCGGCCAGGACGGCCGCCAGGGCCCCTCCCATCAGGTGACCGCTGGTGCCGGCACCCACCGGGAAGTTCACCATCTGGCCGGCGAAGACGAACGTCGCGACGAGCCCCGCCATCGGCGCGGTACGCTCGTCGAGCTCCCGACGGGCACCGCGGAGCGCCACCGCGATCCCGGCTGCGGCCACCGCTCCGGTCGCCACCGAGGTGGGCGCGTCGAGGAATCCGTCGGGAACGTGCATTCCCCCACCGTACGCTCTTGCAAACGATTTGCATCTAGGAGATCCCGCTCGTGAACCACCGTCTCTCCCCCGGCGACCCCGCCCCCGACTTCACCCTCACCTCCGACACCGGGGAGCAGGTCTCGCTGGCCGACCTGCGCGGGCGCCGGGCCATCGTCTACTTCTACCCCGCGGCGATGACGCCCGGCTGCACCAAGCAGGCGTGCGACTTCACCGACTCCCTGGCCTCGCTGCAGGCGGCGGGCTACGAGGTGGTGGGCATCTCCCCCGACAAGCCGGAGAAGCTGGCGAAGTTCCGCGAGCGCGACGCGCTGACCATCACCCTGCTCTCCGACCCCGAGAAGGAGACGCTGCGCGCCTACGGGGCGTTCGGCGAGAAGAAGCTCTACGGCAAGACCGTGGAGGGGGTCATCCGCTCCACCGTCGTGGTCGACGCCGAGGGCAAGGTCGAGCTGGCGCAGTACAACGTCAAGGCCACCGGGCACGTGGCGAAGCTCCGCCGTGACCTCAAGCTGGACGCTGCCTAGACTCCCCCCTCGTAGCCGAAGTGGTGGAACTGGCAGACACGCAGGTTTTAGGTACCTGTGCCTTCGGGTGTGCGGGTTCGAGTCCCGCCTTCGGCACTCGCGCGCGACGCGTCAGGAGATGAGCGGCCGGCACGGTCGACCGACGCGTGGGCTCACCCTTCCCACCATGTGACGTGAGCCACTACGTTCCGGCCATGGATTCCGCGCTCACCACCATCGGACTGCCGATCGCCCTCGGCATCATCATGTTCGGCCTCGGCCTCGACCTCACCCTCGGGGACTTCCGACGGGTCGCACGGACCCCCAAGGCGGTGACCATCGCGCTGGGCTGCCAGCTGCTGCTCCTGCCGCTCCTCTGCTTCGGCCTCGTCGTCGTCTTCGACCTCCCCGCCCTGCTGGGGATCGGCATGCTGCTGCTGGCCGCGTCACCGGGCGGCACCACCGCGGCACTCTTCAGCCACCTGTTCCGCGGCGACGTGGCCCTCAACATCTCCCTCACCGCGATCAACTCGGTCATCGCGGTGATCACCCTCCCGCTGATCACCGGCGCCGCGATCGCCTACTACGACCGGCAGGACGACGTGTCGATGCCGCTGGTGGAGATCGTCAAGGTCTTCGCCCTGATCATCCTGCCGGTGGGTCTCGGCATGCTGGTCCGGGACCGCCGCCCCAGCTTCGCCGAGGCGATGGACAAGCCCGTGCGGATCGGCTCCGCGGTGATCCTCGCGGTCCTGGTCGTCGGCATCCTCGTCGACCAGCGCGCCGACGTCGGAGGCTACGTGGCCGACATCGGTCTGGTCACCGCCCTCTTCTGCGCCCTCAGCCTCGTCATCGGCTACGCGGTGCCGCGGGCACTGGGAGTCTCCGGGCCGCAGTCGATCTCCTCGTCGATGGAGATCGGGGTCCACAACTCGACGCTGGCCATCTTCGTCGCGGTCGAGGTGCTCGACTCCACCGAGATCTCGGTCCCTGCGGCCGTCTACTCGATCGTCATGTTCGTCTTCGCCGCGGTGTGGGGCTCGTGGGTCTCGCGGCGGGTGGCGGCCGACGAGCCGGTCGCCGCCCCCGTCGGCTGAAACCTCAGCCCAGCGCCTCGGCCACGACGGGTGCGAGCGCTCGGAGCGCCCGCCCGCGGTGGGAGATCCGGTCCTTCTCGGCCGGGTCGAGCTCGGCGCTCGTCAGGCCCTCCTCGGCGTGCTCGTCGGCGACGAAGAGGACGTCGTAGCCGAAGCCACCCTCACCGCGCAGCTCCCGGATGATCCGGCCGTCCATCCGCCCGAGCACGACGTGCTCCTCGCCCCCGGGCAGGCAGAAGGCCACCGCGCAGGCGAAGTGCGCGGTCCGGCGCTCGTCGGGCACGTCGCGCAGCTGGGCGAGCAGGAGCGCGTTGTTGCTGGCGTCCACCTCGGCCCGCTCGCCGGCGGCCGAGCCGCTCCAGCGGGCCGACAGCACGCCCGGCATGCCGTTGAGCGCGTCGACGCACAGGCCGCTGTCGTCGGCGATCGACGGCCGGCCCGTGGCGGCCACGGCCGTGCGGGCCTTGAGCAGCGCGTTGCCCTCGAAGGTGGGCTGGTCCTCGACCGGCTCGTCGTAGCCGGCCACGTCGTCGAGGCCGAGCACCACCACGCCGGGCACCTGCTCGGCCAGGATGCGTTGCATCTCGGCGAGCTTCTTGGCGTTGCGGGACGCGAGGAAGACCTCAGGCACCGGCGCCTCCGGGGAGCGGCGCGGCCAGCGCCTCGTGCTGCAGGCGGGTGAGGTCGGCGCACCCCTTCTCCCCCAGCCGGAGCAGCGCGTCGAGCTCGGCGCGATCGAAGGCCGCACCCTCGGCGGTGCCCTGGACCTCGACGAACTTGCCCTCGCCGGTCATCACGATGTTCATGTCGGTCTCGGCCCGCACGTCCTCCTCGTAGGGCAGGTCGAGCCGGGGCACGCCGTCGATGATGCCGACGCTGACGGCCGCCACCGAGCCGGTCAGCGGCTCGCCGCTCAGCGCCCCCGTCGAGCGCAGGTGGGCGATCGCGTCGGCGAGGGCCACGTAGGCCCCGGTGACCGCAGCGGTGCGGGTGCCGCCGTCTGCCTGGAGCACGTCGCAGTCGAGCTGGATGGTGTTCTCGCCGAGGGCCTGGTAGTCGATCACGGCCCGCAGGGAGCGGCCGATGAGCCGCGAGATCTCGTGCGTCCGGCCACCGATCCGGCCCTTCACCGACTCCCGGTCGGAGCGGGTGTTGGTCGCCGAGGGCAGCATCGCGTACTCCGCGGTCACCCAGCCCAGGCCCGAGCCCTTGCGCCACCGCGGCACCCCCACCGAGGCCGAGGCCGCGCAGAGCACGCGGGTGCGACCGAACTCCACCAGCACCGAGCCGGCCGGGTGGTCCTGCCAGTTGCGGGTGAAGCGGATCTGGCGCAGCTCGTCGTCGGCTCGTCCGTCGGCGCGGGTCTTGGCGGTCTCACTCATGGCCTCGACCCTAACGGGCGACCTCGGCGCCGGCTCGGTCAGGCGACCTCTTCGGCTGCGGCGCGCAGCAGGTCGACCAGCTTGTCGTGGTCGCGCATGATGTCGGGCTCCGGCCCCACCAGGGCGACCGCCGCCGGCCGCTCCGGGGAGAGGCCCATCCACGGCAGGGCCAGACCGGCCAGACCGGGCATGGTCCACGAGCTCTCCACCACCGGGACACCGAGGCGCAGGCGCTCGATCAGGGCGTGCACCTCGTCGGGGCCGGTGGGGACGCCGGGGCCGCGCAGCGGCCACGGCGAGAGGTCCAGGTGCTGGGCCACCTCCTCGGTGGGCAGCTGGGAGAGCAGCGCCAGCCCGCCGGCCGAGGCCCACAGGTGCTCGGGGGGCTCCCGCAGGGTCGGCAGCGTCGGGAGGCTCTCGCTGGGCGCGAAGGCCAGGGCGTGGGTGCGCCGCTCGCGCAGCTGGAGCACCGCGGCGCTGTGGCCGGTCAGGTCGCGCAGGGAATGGGCCAGCTCGAGCGCCCGGCCCAGCAGCGGCCGGGTCAGCGGGTCGGCGCCGAGGTAGAGCGCCCGGGGCCCGAGGACGTAGAGACGGCCGCTGCGCTCGACCCACCCCTCGCGCATCAGGGCGTGCAGGACGCGGGAGACACCGGCCTTGTCGACCCCGAGGCGACGGGCCACCTCCGAGACGCCCAGCGGCTCCACATGGAGCATCTCCAGGGTGCGGAGTCCACGAAGCAGGCTGGCCGACATGCCCGCATCCTAGGGGCTCGGGCGCTCGGCTGGTGGACGAACCCGTCACCCGGCGATCCGGAGCCGGCCGTGGAGCCGGCTCCGGATCGCCTGACGGCTACTTGACCTCGGCCCGCAGCAGCCGGATCCAGCCGAGCACGAACGGGATGAGGATCCACAGCAGCGCGGTGGTGCCCAGCTGTGCCCACTCCTCACCGCTCAGGTCGATCTCGGCGCCGAAGAGCGGCATCTGGGCGGTCCCCAGGTCGAGCCAGGCGGCCACGTCGCGCAGCGACTCGACCAGGCTGAAGACCACGTTCATCACGATGGGCAGGCCGAAGAAGGTCACGATGGCCGCAGGCGTGTTGAGCCAGAGCAGGCCGTACGCCAGCCCCTGGAGGATGGTGACCAGCTGGAGGAGGAGGAACGGCAGGGTGTCGCTCCACCCGAAGCCTTCGAAGCCGGCCTCCGCGCCCCCCAGCAGGGTGGCCAGCGCGGCCAGCACCATGGCCGCGACGAACGCCCCGACGCCGAAGATCATCGCGGCGACCGTCTTGGCGCCGATCACCCGGGACCGCGACGGCTCCAGCGCGAAGGTGACCATCGCGGTGCGCTGGCTCCACTCGCTGGTGACCAGCAGGATGCCCAGCACCGGCAGCAGCAGGCCCTGGGGGGTGGCTGCCGCGGCGACGAAGTTGCCGAAGACCCGGTCGTCGGCGTCGGAAACCAGGAAGACGATCACCATCACGAGCGCCGTGATGGCCACGATCGCCCCGACCAGCCAGAGACCGGCGCGGGTGTCCCAGGACTTGCGCAGCTCGACCTGGACCAGGCGGGTGAAGGGGACCGCGGGGGTCTCGCTGATGTCCAGCGTGCGCGGATGCAGGTGGTCGGTGGTGCTCATGCGTTCGCTCCTGTGTCGGTTCCGGCGACCTGGTCGCGCTGGGTCTCGCCGGTGAGCTCGAGGAAGACGTCCTCCAGCGAGCCGCCCCCGCGCCGCAGGTCGGTGAGGACCACGCCTGCCTCGAGGGCGATGCGCCCCACGTCGACCGGCTCCGCGTTGACCCGCAGGCCGTCGCCCGCCGGCGAGACCTCGAGGCCCTTGCCGCGCAGCGCGTCGGCGAGCGCTCCGTTGTCGAGCGAGACGACGAGGGTGGCGCTGCCGCGGCCGGCCAGCAGCGAGCTCTTGTCGCCCTGGGCCAGGATCTTTCCGCGGCCGATGAGGACCAGCTCGTCGGCGACCATCTCGACCTCGTTGAGCAGGTGGCTGGAGAGCAGCACGGTGCCCCCACGCTCGGCGTAGCCGCGCAGCAGGTCCCGCATCCAGCGGATGCCCGCCGGGTCGAGGCCGTTCGCGGGCTCGTCGAGGATCAGCACCGAGGGGTCGCCCAGCAGGGCGTGGGCGATGCCCAGGCGCTGCTTCATCCCCAGCGAGTAGTCGCGCAGGCGGCGACCGGACTCGCTGGGCGAGAGCGAGACCATCTTCAGCATCTCCTCGACCCGGGAGTCGGGCAGCCCCATCGTGGTGGCGCCCAGGTGCAGGATCTCCCGCCCGGTGCGGCCGCCGTGCTGGGCGCCGGCGTCCAGCAGGACGCCCACGTGCCGGCCGGGGTTGGGGATGTCGCGGTAGTCGTGCCCGCCGATGCTCACCCGTCCGCTCGTGGCGGAGGTGAGCCCCACCATCACCCGCATCGTGGTGGTCTTGCCGGCGCCGTTGGGCCCCAGGAACCCGGTCACCCGGCCGGGCTCGCAGGTGAAGCTCACGTCGTCGACGGCGAGGAAGTCGCCGTACCTTCTGGTCAGTCCCTGCACTTCGATCATGGTGGACAGCCTGCCCTAGGTGTCCACCGGATTCCCGCTCCGGGGGGATGGCGCGTCCGGACGGGCCTAGGCCCGAAGCTCGACGACCTGCCCGGGGCGGGCCAGCTCCGAGGGGCCGGTGAAGACCTCCCGGGCCTCCCCCAGCACCACCTGGGGGTCGTGCCACGGCGGGACGTGGGTCAGCAGCAGCCGACCGGCCCCCGCCTTCGCGGCGAGCAGCCCGCAGTCCCGACCGGTCAGGTGCAGGTCGGGCGGGTTGTCGCGCCCCTCCTCGAACGAGGCCTCCGCGAGCAGCAGGTCGGCCCCCTGGGCCGCCCGGGCCAGCGGCTCGCACGGCCCGGTGTCACCGGTGTAGGTGATCGTCGCCCCGTCGCCGCTGACCCGCAGCGCGTAGGCCGTCACCGGGTGGACGACCCGCACCGCCTCGATCTCGAACGGCCCGAACCGGAACGACTCGTCCCACTCGCGGAAGTCGAACTCCTCGGTCATCCCCGGCTCCAAGGGCAGGTCGTAGGCACGAGCCATCCGGTCGGCCGTGCCCCGGGGGCCCCAGACCGGGATCCGCGGCTGGGCCCCGGCGGGGTGGTACCTGCGCAGCACGTGGTAGCCGCACAGGTCCAGGCAGTGGTCGGCGTGCAGGTGGGTCAGGAGCACCGCGTCGATGGCCAGCGGGTCCGCGTAGCGGTGGAGCGCACCGAGGGCGCCGTTGCCCAGGTCCAGCAGCACCCGCCAGGTCCGTCCGTCGTGCTCGGCCTCCACGAGATAGCAGCTGGCCGGCGAGTCGGGGCCGGGATAGGAGCCGGAGCACCCCACAACGGTGAGCCTCATGCCATCCCTCCGACGAACTGGTGCGCGGTCCGCAGCTCCGGACCGAGGAAGCGACGTCCGATGCTCTCGAACTCCGAGGTGGCCCCGGTGGTCAGGAAGGTGTACGTCGCCTCCCCACCCTCCCGCATCAGGCCCGCGGTGGCCAGCATCCGGTAGACGTCCTTGGCGCACTCCTCGGCCGAGCTGACCAGGGTGACCTGGCCGCCCATCACGTAGGAGATGACTCCGGTCAGCAGCGGGTAGTGGGTGCACCCCAGGACCAGCGTGTCGACCCCCTCGGAGACCAGCGGGTCGAGGTAGCCGTGGACGACGGAGAGCAGCTCGTCGCCGCCGGTGACCCCCGCCTCCACGAAGTCGACCAGCGCCGGGCAGGCACGGACGTGCAGGTCGATGTGGGGTGCGGCGGCGAAGGCGTCCTCGTAGGCCATGGACTCGGCCGTCGCGCGCGTGCAGATGACCCCGATCCGGCCGGTCCGGCTGGCCGCGACCGCGCGGCGGGTGGCCGGGTAGATCACCTCGACCACCGGGACGTCGTAGCGCTCCCGCGCGTCGCGCAGCATCGCGGCGCTGGCCGAGTTGCAAGCGATGACCAGCGCCTTCACCCCGAGCCCCACGAGGTGGTCGAGGCACTCCAGCGCGTACTCGCGCACCTCCCCGATCGGCTTGGCGCCGTAGGGCTGGCGGGCCGTGTCGCCGAAGTAGACGATCGACTCGTGGGGCAGCTGATCGATGACCGAGCGGGCCACGGTCAGGCCGCCGAACCCCGAGTCGAAGATGCCGATCGGGGCGTCGGTCACCCCGGGCGCTGTTGAAGACACAGTCGGCAAGGCTAGATGCTGGAGGTCCCCGGGTCACCCGACCGCGATCCACGTCACCCATCGCCTGGGTCACACTCCGCCCGGGCCGCGTCGCTGCCCGGCACGTGCGCTCCCACGGGATACCGTCACGAGTGTGACCTCCGCCTCCCGCCGCACGCCCGGGCGCCGCACGGCCGGACGCCGCACGCCCGGACGCCGCACGCCCGGCCGATCCCTCGCGCGGACGGTCCCGCCCGCGTGCCGCCGCGTGCCGGCGCTCGTGGCCGTCGTCGTGGCTACCGTGCTGGCCGGCGCCGGGGCGGTGCCGGCGGCCCCGGTGGTCCCGGCGTCTCCGGCCGTGTCGGCGGTCCCGGCGGTCCCGGGGCTCTCGGGGCTCTCGGGGGGAGCCACCGCACTGGCCCCCTTCCCCGGCACCGAGGCGACGCCGCCGTCGGCGCGCTACGGCGCCGTCGCCTCGGTGCTGGCGGTCTCGGTCGACGGCCTCAACCCCCGCGCCCTGAGCCGTCTCGGGCGCCGCGGCGCCCCGAACCTCCACCGGCTCCTCGACGAGGGCGCCTCCACGCTCAACGCCCGCACCCAGGTGGAGATGACGCTCACCCTGCCCAACCACACCGGCATGGTCACGGGTCGGCGGATCTCCGCCCGCTCCGGCGGGCACGGTGTCACCTGGAACGACGACCGGCGGCACCCCAGGACCGTCCAGCGAGCCGCCGGACGGCGGATCGAGTCCGTCTTCACCGCCGTCTCCGACGCCGGCGGGTCGACCGCGCTCTTCGCCAGCAAGACCAAGTTCTCGCTGTGGAAGCGCTCCTGGTCCGACGACCTCGACCGCGTGGAGATCGAGCTCGACAACGGTGCGCTGGTGAGGTCGTTGCTGGCCGACATCCGCGCCGGGGACCGCGCGTTCCGCTTCCTCCACCTCTCCGCGCCCGACTCGGCCGGCCACCGCCACGGCTTCATGGGGCGCGCCTACCTCGGGGCCGTGCGCAAGGTAGACCGGCTCCTCGGGCGGGTGCTCCGGGCCGTGGACCGGGGCCCGGCCGGGACGGAGGCGGTGCCGACCGCCGTGGTGCTGACCGCCGACCACGGGGGCGATGGCGCGGGTCACTCCCGCCCCGACGACCTCACCAACTACCGGGTGCCCTTCGTGGTCCGGGCCCCCGGCGTGAGCCCGGGCGCCGACCTCTACGAGCTCAACCCCGGCTATGCCGACCCCGGTCGCCGACGGCCCGACTACGCGGCGTCCCGGCCGCCGGTGCGCAACGGGATGCTCGCCAACGTCGCCCTCGGCCTGCTCGGCCTGTCCCCGGTCCCGGGCAGCCAGCTGGGCGTGGACCCACCCCTGCTGCTCACCGGCCCCTGAGTCCGCGCCTGCGACTCGTCGCTCCCCGAGCCGCTACCACTCCGCCGGCGTGGGCCAGGGGTTGAACCGGCACCCGCCGGTCCCCTTCGACTGCTGCATCATCACCGGGGCCGGCCGTCCCGGTGACGAGCAGCCGCGGTGGCCGTGTCCCAGCCAGTGGCCGGTCTCGTGGTTGACCACCATGTGGCGGTAGTCGCGCAGGCTCCGGCGAGCGGCGTTCCAGGCCGGTGAGGCGCCCCGCCACCGCGCCTGGTTGATCACCACGTAGCGACCCGCCCGACAGCTCCACGTGCTGCTGCAGACCGGGGCGAACCTGGGCACCCAGGAGGCCTCGGCGAGCACCAGGCTGAGCTGGCCCCCGCTGGGCACCCGGCGCAGCTCCACCCCGGCGGCGCGCCAGCTCCGCGGGTCGTCGAAGGTCTGCTGGGCCAGCCGCGCGAAGGCGGCCACGTCGGAGACGTCTCCGCGCGTCTCCACCTGGTAGGTGACCACCCGCCGGACCGGCACCCGGTGCCGCACCGGCGCGGTGGGGCGGGAGCGGGCGACCCCGACCGGCAGGCCCTTCACCCGGACCCGCACCTCGACGCGGAGGCGCGCCCCCACGTCGGCGGGGCGGATCCGGTAGCGCCGGTCACGGGCTCCGGGGATCGGCACCCCGTCGCGCAGCCAGCGGTACCGGGTGACCTGGCGCCGAGGGGTCCAACGGCCGGGGTGGGCGCGGAGGGTACGGGTCCAGCGGGCCTCCCCCCGCACCTCCGGCGCCCGCGTCGCCTCGGGGGCCGTCGGGGGCTCGGGCGCGGGCGTCGGCGCGGGCGTCGGCAAGGGCGTCGGCGCCGGCCCGGGAGCCGGCGTCGGGTCCGGCACCGGCTGGGGAACGGCGCCGGCCGGTCCCGCGGCCAGGAACGCGAGCAGGAGGAGCGGTG
This sequence comes from Nocardioides sp. Z50_6, assembly GCF_058215755.1. NCBI lineage: Bacteria > Bacillati > Actinomycetota > Actinomycetes > Propionibacteriales > Nocardioidaceae > Nocardioides > Nocardioides sp. Z50_6. The sequence goes on from NZ_JBZAJB010000001.1 coordinate 508,175, forward strand.
CGACCAGGGCGGGCAGCAGCGCGCGGCCGGCCGCGGCCGGCCGGGGCGGGAGCCAGGACCACATGGGACCCCACCCTAGAGCCCGGGCTAGGCCCAGAGCTGCCCCTCGAGACGGTCCTCCGCCTCGTCGACCGTGCCCTCGTAGGCACCCGTGGAGAGGTACTTCCATCCCCCGTCGGCGACCACGAAGGCGATGTCGGCGCTCTCCCCGGCCTTGACCGCCTTGGCGGCCTGGCCGAGGGCGGCGTGCAGGATCGCCCCGGTGGAGACGCCGGCGAAGATGCCCTCGAGCTCGAGCAGGTCGCGGACCCGGCGCACCGCGTCGCGCGGACCGACGCTGAACCGGGAGTCGATCAGGGACGCGTCGTAGAGCTCGGGGACGAACCCCTCGTCGAGGTTGCGCAGGCCGTAGACGAGCTCGCCGTAGCGGGGCTCGGCGGCGACGATGCGCACCTCGGGCTTGGCCCGGCGGAAGAACCGGGAGACCCCCATCAGCGTGCCGGTGGTGCCCAGGCCGGCGACGAAGTGGGTGATCTCCGGGAGGTCGGCGAGGAGCTCGGGGCCCGTCCCCTCCTCGTGCGCCAGGGCGTTCCCGGGGTTGCCGTACTGGTAGAGCATGACCCAGTCCGGGTGCTCGGCGGCGAGCCCCTTGGCCACCCGGACCGCCTCGTTGGACCCGCCCGCGGCCGGCGAGGAGACGATCTCGGCCCCCCACATCCGCAGCAGCTGGCGGCGCTCGGAGGAGGTGTTCTCCGGCATCACGCAGACGATCCGGTAGCCCTTGAGCTTGGCGGCCATCGCCAGCGAGATGCCGGTGTTGCCGCTGGTCGGCTCCAGGATCGTGCAGCCGGGGCGCAGCGTGCCGTCGGCCTCGGCGATCTCGATCATCTTCAGCGCCGGACGGTCCTTGATGGAGCCGGTCGGGTTGCGGTCCTCCAGCTTGGCCCACAGCCGCACCTCGGGACTCGGGGAGAGCCGGGGCAGGCCGACCAGGGGCGTGCCACCCACCGAGGCGAGCAAGTTGTCGTGGCGCATGGTCACCAGCCTTTCACGAGGCCTCCGGCAGGCACGAGCGGGCCGCGGGCCGCTCAGCGCAGGAACTGCTCGGGGTCGAAGTCGTCGAGCGAGATGATCCGGACCCGCGGGAGCGGGACGTTGAAGGCCGCCACGTCGTCCTCTAGGTCGTGCAGCTCCAGGCCGAGCGCGTCGAAGCGGGAGCTGGCGTACTCGCGGAGCGCCGCGACCGCGACCCGGCGCCGGCCGCCGAGGAGGGCGGCGAGGTGGTCGGCGAAGTCGGCGTCATGGCTGACCAGCAGGACGTCGTCGTCCCGGTCGACCAGCGCGGCGAGGGTGCGCTGGATACCGATGTCGACGACCTTCTCGTCGGCCCGGCCGGCCAGCGGGATCGGCCGGTAACCCATCGCCAGCAGCGCCTGGACGAAGGTCTGCGGGAACTGCCCGCTGGTGGCGTTGAGGAAGAACAGGCCGACGACCGGCTGGTCCCACAGCTCCTCGGCGTAGTCGGTGACGCGCTCCCAGCGGGGGCGCTCCTCGGGGAGGGGACGCCGGCCCAGCAGCGAGTTGCCGAGGGTGGCGTCGATGTTCTCCCCGTCGACGAGGACGAAGGTGCGCCGACCGGTCACGGCGCGCTCAGCCGCCGGCGACGGCCGGCAGCACGACGACCTGGTCGCCGTCGCTGAGCCCGGCCTCCAGGCCACCGATGAAGCGGACGTCCTCGTCGTTGACGTAGACGTTGACGAAGCGGCGCAGGTCGCCGCCGTCGAGCAGTCGCTCGGCGAGGCCGGGGTACTTGGCCTCGAGGTCGTCGATGAGCGCGGCGAGGGTCGCACCCTCTCCCGTCACGGCCTTCTCGCCGTCGGTGTAGGTGCGCAGGATGGTGGGGATCCGGACCTCGATGGCCATCAGTCGTTGCTCCTCGGTGTGGGTGAGTCCGCGTCGACGAGGACGACCTCTTCCTCGGTCACCTCGCCGTCCACGATTCTGTAGGACCTGAACTCCACGGAGCCGTCGTTATTCCCCCCGGCGCCGTCGAAGCAGTCGCGGGTGCTGACCAGGACGTAGTGGGCGCCCGGCTCGCTGGCCAGGCCGACGTCGGTGCGGCTGGGGTAGGCCTCGGTGGCGGTGTGGGAGTGGTAGACCACGACCGGCTCCTCGTCGTTGTCCCACATCTCCTTGTAGAGCGCGAGCAGCTCGGTGGAGTCGAACTCGTAGAACGTCGGGCTGCTGGCGGCGTTGACCATCTCCACGAGCCGCAGCGGGGTGTCGCTGCCCTCGGGGCCGGCCACGATGCCGCAGGCCTCGTCAGGGTGGTCGCGCTTGGCGTGGGCGACGATGGCGTCGTGGATCGCCCGACTGATGGTCAACACGTCCCGAATCCTAAGACGGCCGTGGTCGGGGCGGGCCGCCGCGTCTCACCGGCAGGCGTGCAGGCCGCGACGAGATCGGCCGTACCACTGCCCAGGACGGGGCCCGACGGGTTAGCGTCTGCGCGTGCCCGCTGAGAAGTCGCGTCGTCGGACCCGACGCCCCACCCTGTCCCCGTTCTCCTCCGCCGTGACGGCAGCGCTCGTCGCGCTCGCGCTGCTGGTGCCCACCACGCTGCTGGGGCAGGCCTCCGCCGCCCCGACACCCGCCGGCCCGTCCCCCGCCCTCGCGGAGCGAGCGGCGGCGCCGGCCGGCGTCGTCGCGGCCCGGCGGGCGCGGATCAAGGTGAAGGCCCCCAGCACGGTCGAGACGGGCGGCCGCTTCGCCGTCCGCGGCCGGGTCAAGGCCGGCTCCGGCAAGCGCGTGGTCACCCTCACCGAGAAGCGGGGCAAGCGCTGGAAGAAGGTCGGCCGCGACCGGAGCAACCGCAAGGGCGTCTTCAAGATCCGGGTCAAGGCCGGGTCGAAGGAGAAGCGCCGCAAGTTCCGCGTCCAGGCACGTGCCGGAAAGCGCGTGGTCGCCACCAGCCGCTTCAAGGTCAAGGTCGAGACCCCGCGGGCGCCCACCGTGGTGGCCGCCACCTGGTCGGCGGTGACGGCACCGCTCGACTCGCCCGTCACCGTGAGCGGCACCGTGAGCGCCGTCGACGCGGCGGGCCGCCCGGCCCACCTGCAGATCGAGCTGCCCACCGGCTGGCGCGACGTGACCAGCGTCCCGGTCAACCCTGACGGCACCTTCGCGCTCACCGTCCCCACCGACTGGCTCAGCTCCCTGCCCATGCGGATCCACGTGCCGGCGAGCGTGGCGAGCGCCGAGGGCGTCTCCGCCTCCTCGCTCCTGACCGTCACCCCGACCTGGGCGCCGCCCGGCTCCCCCACCGACTGGACGGAGCTCGGCCCCAGCAACCCGCTGCGCTACGACCCGTGCCAGGTGATCACCTACCGCACCAACCTGGAGCAGGCGCCCCCCAGCGCCGCCGCCGCGATCCCCGAGGCACTGCGCCGGGTCACCCTGGCGACCGGCCTGCGCTTCCAGGACGTCGGCGCCACGTCCGCGATCTTCGACGGCAAGGGCGCGCACGCGGCCTACCCCGGCGACGCCACGCTCATCATCGGGTTCGGCACCTCCGCCCAGACCAACGCGCCCTTCGGCCCCACCAGCCCCACCATCGGCTGGGGTGGCTCCGCCGACGGTCGCCCCGCCCGCAGCAAGGTGCTCGGCGACGTCTGGCAGATCGTCAAGGGCGGAGCCGTCCTCAAGGCCGACCACCCCTGGGCCGAGGCCGAGCTGCTCGAGGCGCTGATCCACGAGGTCGGCCACGCCGTGGGACTGGGCCACGCGCTCGCGCCCGAGCAGGTGATGTATCCGGTCTCCGAGGGCAACAACCTGCTCTGGGGCGCCGGTGACCTCACCGGCCTCAGGTCGGCGGGCCTGGCGTCCGGGTGCCTCACCCCGGTCGGCGCCGCCGGTGACGGGCGCAACGACCAGGACCGGTTCCCCGGCGTGGTCGCGCTGCCCTGAGGCACCCCCGGCAGCCGGGGCTCGTCCCCGGCCGGCCGGCTCGGACCCCGGTTCGGATCCTTGACCCTGGCGGCCGCTCTCAGCTGAGAGCGGCCACCAGGGTCTCCTGCAGGTAGCCCACCCACTCGTAGATGTCGTGCGCCTGGGCCCGCGGGTCCTCCTCCGGGAGGGACGCCCAGTACTCCTCGTCGTCCTCCTCGACCTCCAGCCGGGTGGCGAGGGCGAGGCGGATGTCGTTGAGCGCCCGGAGCCAGTCCTGCGCCTCCGCGGGCTCGAGCTCGACGTCGATCATCAGCCCGTCGTCGTCCAGCTCGGGCGGCAGCCCCGCCTCCTCGAGCGCCTCGATGACGACGATCGCCGTCCGCGCCTTGCCGTCGCGCAGGGCTCCCTCGGTGTAGCGGCGGAACTCCGCGGCCGCCTCGTCGTCGTCCCGGTAGGCGGTCGGGAAGAGCCGCAGCAGCACCGGATCCTCCGGCTCGGCGGTGGGCCCGGAGAAGTCGAGCATCGCCTCCAGGGGGTCCACCTCGCTGGACGGCACCGCGCGCTCGTTGCGCAGCAGCTCGACCACCTGGGAGGCGAGCGAGCGGAGCAGGTCGGCCTCGAACCCGGTGAAGTTGGCGATCGTCCGCCCGCTGCGCCGGTGCCGGGCGAAGCCGGTCACGAGGCCCGCTCCATCGTCGCCCACAGCCCGAACTCGTGCATCGCCTGCACGTCTCGCTCCATCTCCTCGCGGGATCCGGTGCTGACCGCGGAGCGACCCTCCTCGTGGACCTCCATCATCAGCCGCTCGGCCTTCTTCTTGTCGTAGCCGAAGTAGGTGCGGAAGACGTAGGTCACGTAGGACATCAGGTTGACCGGGTCGTTCCACACGATCGTCACCCAGGGCCGGTCCAGGAAGGTCGACTCGTCCGGGTTCAGGTCGGGTTCCACCTCGACGGGGCTCGCAGCAGACACGCCCTCATCGTGGCACAGTGTCCGGCGTGAGCCACCCGACCCCCGCGGACCTCTCCTCCACCGCCCTGCTGACCGACCACTACGAGCTGACCATGCTCCAGGCGGCCCTGGCCTCCGGCACCGCCGAGCGCCGGTCGGTCTTCGAGCTCTTCGGCCGCAGGCTCCCCGAGGGGCGGCGCTACGGGGTCGTCGCGGGCGTGGGCCGGGCCCTCGACCTCATCGAGAGGTTCCGCTTCGACGACACCGTGCTGGGCTACCTCGACGAGAACCGGGTCGTCGACGAGCAGACGCTGGCCTGGCTCGCCGACTTCGAGTTCACCGGCGACGTCTGGGGCTACCAGGAGGGCGAGGTCTACTTCCCCTACTCCCCGCTGGTGGTGGTGGAGTCCAGCTTCGCCGAAGCGGTCGTCCTGGAGACGATGCTCCTCTCGGTCTACAACCACGACTCCGCCATCGCCTCCGCCGCCTCCAGGATGACCTGGGCCGCCCAGGGCCGGCCGTGCATCGAGATGGGCTCGCGGCGCACCCATGAGGAGGCCGCCGTCGCGGCCGCGCGGGCCGCCTACGTGGCGGGCTTCGAGAGCACCTCCAACCTGGCGGCCGGCCAGCGTCACCGGATCCCGACCACCGGCACCTCGGCCCACAGCTTCACCCTCCTGCACGACACCGAGGCGCAGGCGTTCCGCGCCCAGGTGACGTCGCTGGGCGTGGGCACGACCCTGCTGGTCGACACCTACGACATCGCCGAGGCGGTCCGCCTCGGCGTCGAGGTGGCCGGGCCCACGCTGGGCGCCGTCCGCCTCGACTCCGGCGACCTCGGCCTGCTGGCCCACCAGGTCCGCCACCAGCTGGACGCCCTGGGTGCCACCGGGACCCGCATCGTGGTGACCAGCGACCTCGACGAGTTCGCGATCGCCGCGCTCGCCGCCGCACCGGTCGACGGGTACGGCGTCGGCACCCAGCTGGTGACCGGGTCCGGGCACCCGACCAGCGGCTTCGTCTACAAGCTGGTCAGCCGGGCCGACGAGACGGGGGCGATGGTGCCGGTGGCCAAGCGGAGCAAGGACAAGGCCTCGGTCGGCGGCCGGAAGTTCGCGCTGCGTCGCCGCCGTCCCGACGGGACCGCGCAGGCGGAGGTGGTCGGGATCGGCAGCCTCCCCGTCGACGACGGCGACGACCGGGCGCTGCTGGTGCCGCTGGTGCGCGACGGCGAGGTGGTGGGCCGCGAGCCCCTCGCCGCGGCCCGCCGCCGTCACCTGGCCAGTCGCGAGGAGCTGCCGCTGCCCGCCCGCCAGCTGAGCAAGGGCCAGCCGGCGATCGAGACGATCCACCTGGACGCCTGAGGGCTCCCGCTCCCGGCGGTCCGGGCGGGCTAGCCTCGGTCCATGACTCGCGCACTCATCGTCGTGGACGTGCAGAACGACTTCTGCGAGGGCGGCTCGCTGCCGGTGGCCGGCGGTGCCCGGGTGGCCACCGAGATCGCCGCGCTGCTCGCTCGGTGGCAGACGGGGCGCGCCGGGCAGCCGGGGCAGCCCGGCGAGAGGGAGCAGGCGGAGGACTACTCCCACGCGGTGGCCACCAAGGACCACCACATCGATCCGGGCGCGCACTGGTCGGCCGAGCCCGACTTCGTGGACTCCTGGCCCGTGCACTGCGAGGTGGGCACCGACGGCGAGGCCTTCCACCCCAACCTCGACCCGCAGCCCTTCGACGCGGTCTTCCTCAAGGGCGAGCACGCCGCGGCCTACTCGGGCTTCGAGGGGGCGACCGCGCAGGGGGTCGCGCTGGCGCAGTGGCTGCGCGAGCGCGGCGTCGAGGAGGTCGACGTCTGCGGGATCGCCACCGACCACTGCGTGCGGGCCACCGCCCTGGACGCGGTCGCCGAGGGCTTCGCCACCCGGGTGCTCGTCGACCTCTGCGCCGGGGTGGCCCCCGACACCACGCAGGCGGCGCTGACGGCGCTCGAGGCCGCCGGGGTCCGCCTTGCCTGACCTCGAGGTCTCCTGCCACGCGGGGGTGCTGCGGGTGGTGATGGACCGTCCGGAGGTGCGCAACGCGCTGACCGCCGGGATGGTCGAGGAGCTGACCGGCCTGCTCGAGGGCCTGCCCGCACGCGACGACGTGCGCGTGGTCCTGCTCGGCGGCCGCGGCGGCGCGTTCAGCTCGGGGGCCGACCTGTCGGACCAGGCCGGCCGGCCCGCTCAGGAGGGCCTCGACGTCAGCGCGATGGACCGGGCCAACCGCCTGGTCCGCGCGGTCGTGCGCGCCGACCAGCCGGTGGTGGCGGCCGTCGACGGGGTGGCCGCCGGGTTCGGCTGCTCCCTCGCGCTCGCCTGCGACCTGGTGGTGGCCAGCCCCCGCGCGTCGTTCCTGCTCGCCTTCGCCCGGGTCGGCCTGATGCCGGACGGCGGCGCCACCGCCTCCGTGGCCGCGGCCGTGGGCCGCGCCCGCGCGATGCGGATGGCGCTGCTGGGCGACGCGCTCTCGGGCCACGAGGCCTACGAGGCCGGGCTGGTCTCCCACCTGGCCGCGGGCGAGGGGAGCGACGGGTTCGAGGCACAGGTGGAGGAGCTGGTCCGGCGGCTGGCGGCCGGACCCCCGCTCGCCCACACCGCCACGAAGAGGGCGGTCAACGCCGCCACCCTCGACCTGCTGGAGCCGGCCCTGGAGACCGAACGGCGCAACCAGTCGCTGCTGCTGCGCACCGCGGACGCCGCGGAGGGCGTGCTGGCCTTCATCGAGCGGCGCCGCCCGCACTTCCGCGGGCGCTGATCAGCGGGTCCGGACCACGCAGGTCTCGGACCACGTCTCGTGGAGGCCGCGTCGGTTGTTGCCCTCCAGCACGCCGTAGCCGGCGATGCACAGCCAGGCGAAGCCGCCCATCGTGTCGAGACCGGGCAGCGCCGCACCCGCGAAGATCACCGAGCCGCACGCGGTGCGCAGCACGAGCTGGGCCCGGGTGAGCCGCGTGTGCTCGAGCCACGGCCGGACGCCGATGCCCATCGCCTGCTGGCCCACGGTCGCGCCCTGCCGGGACAGGAGGGTGAGGTGGTAGACCCAGAAGACCAGCAACGGCATGAGGCCGGTGGCCCACTCCAGCACGGCGCTGGGATCCCCGTCGCCGCGGTGGAGCGCGGCGGAGGTGAGCCCCTCCAGCGGCAGGGCGACCAGGGCGACCAGGACCATGTCGAGGAAGAACGCCGCGATCCTCGGCCCGAACGCGGCCAGCGCCACGCCGTACGGGGTCACCGCCTCCGTCCGGGGACGCTGCGGGACCGGCGGGGCCGGGGGCGGCGGCTCCGGCACCGCCGGCATCACCGGGCTGTGGACCGCGGGTCCCCCGGGCGCGGGCGGCGTGAAGCGGTCGTGCACGTCGTCGGGCATCGAGAGCCGGGTGTGGGCCGTCCACTGCACGCCGTTCCACCACCGCTCGGCTGCCGGGTGCGGCACCTGCGGGTCGGCGTACCAACCCTCCGGGGTCTCGCCGGGGGTCATCGGCACCACCTCTGCGCCAGGGTCCGGACGACGGTCACGTTACGGGCGGTTCCGACGCCGAGCCGCTCCATCGCCTTGCTGCCGGCCAGGCGGGACTCGTGGAACCCCTTCTGCAGCAACAGGTGCGCGGCCCGGTCGCCGACCACCAGCAGCTCGCCGTCCACCGATCTTTCCTGCAGGGCGGCCACGGCCTCGGGCGTCGGGGGCTCCTTCAGCAACGTGATGTAGTGGGAGGCGGGCTCGCCCAGCTCCTCCCACAGCTCGTCCGCCCGGGCGGCCACCGCGACCAGCTCGGCGGGCCGCAGGACGATGGTCGGGACCTCGAAGCCCCGGTCCGCGGCGAACGCCGCCTCCAGGTCGCGGGAGACCGCGGCGGCCGAGCGGCGCGGGGAGGTGAGCAGCACGTTCCCGGTGTTGAGGTGGGTCCGCACCCCGGTGGCCCCGGTCGCCTCCACGGCAGCCTGCAGCTCGGCCTTGGGGAACTTCCGCAGCGGCCCGAGGTTGATGGCGCGGAGGAACGCGACGTACGTGCTCACCCAGGCATTCTGGCCGAACCGGCGCCACACCGGGCGCGAGCCGAGGAGACGTGGGACACGTTCGAGGCGATAGCGTGACGGGATGACCCTTCGCGCCCTCGCCTCCAGCGCCGGTCTCGTGGCCGCCGCCCTCGTCCTGAGCAGCTGTGCCACCGACACCGAGACCACCACCACCGAGTCGGGTGTCGAGCTCGTGAAGGACGGCGTCCTCACGATCTGCACCCACCTGCCCTACGAGCCGTTCGAGTTCACCGAGGGCGGCGAGGTCGTCGGCTTCGACGTCGACGTGCTCAAGATCGCCGCCGAGGCCGAGGGCCTGGACACCGACGTCGTCGACATCGGCTGGGAGGCCATCGTCTCGGGCGAGGCCCTCAACACCGGTCAGTGCGACGTGGCGGCCGGCGCCATGTCGATCACCGACGAGCGCGAGGCCGTGATGGACTTCTCCGACTCCTACTTCGAGGCCAAGCAGGCCCTGATGATGAAGACCGGGGCGGGCTACGAGTCGCTCGACGACCTCGCCGGCAAGAAGATCGCGGTGCAGGACGCCACCACCGGCGCCGACTTCGCCCGGGACAACGCCCCGGAGGACGCGGAGATCATCTCCTTCGAGGACTCCGCGCTGATGCAGCAGGCGGTCAAGACCGGCCGCGCCGACGCCGGGGTCAACGACAACGGCCTGCTCAACTACTTCGCCAGCCAGAACCCCGACGTCGAGGTCGGCGCCGAGTTCGAGACCGGGGACGTCTACGGCTTCTCGGTGAAGAAGGACGGCAACGACGAGCTGCTCGAGGTCATCAACGACGCCATCGCCAGCGACGACTACGACACAGCGCACGAGAAGTGGTTCGGCACCTCCGCCGGGTGACGAGCACTCCCCTCCCGAACCGCCGCCAAGGAGGATGACCATGGCGAGTCCCCGTCAGCGCGCTGCCAGATGGCGCGCGGTCCAGTACGCCGTCCTCGTCGTCGCCGTCGTGATCGTCGCGCTGGTGACCGACTGGACGCAGCTCCAGCGGGCGTTCTTCAGCTGGGAGGTGGTCAAGGACCAGTTCCCGCGGGTGCTGACGATCGCGCTCAAGAACACGATCATCTACACCGCCTGCGGCTTCGCCTTCGGCCTGGCCCTCGGGCTGGTGCTCGCCCTCATGCGGCTCTCCAGCGTGGGGCCCTACCGGTGGCTCGCCACCGGCGTGATCGAGCTCTTCCGCGGACTCCCGGCCCTGGTCGTCTTCATCGCCCTGGGCTATGGCATCCCGCTGGCCTTCCCGGGCTACGCCATCCCCTTCGGCAACCTCGGGACGGTCACCACGGCCCTGGGCCTGGTCGGTGGCGCCTACATGGCCGAGACCATCCGGGCGGGGATCCAGGCCGTCCCGAAGGGACAGATGGAGGCGGCCCGCTCGCTGGGGATGTCGCACTCCCGGGCGATGGTCAGCGTGGTGGTGCCGCAGGCGTTCCGGATCATCCTGCCGCCCCTCACCAACGAGCTGATCCTGCTCACCAAGGACTCCTCGCTCATCTACATCCTGGGGCTGTCGCTGACGAGCTACGAGCTGACCAAGTTCGGTCGCGAGGGGATGAACACCGCCGCGAACCTGACCCCCATCATCGTGATCGGCTTCTGCTACCTGCTGATCACGGTGCCGCTGTCGATCGTCGTACGCCGCCTCGAGAGCCGTGCGGAGAGGGCCCGCTGATGACCACCCACGAGACCACCCCCACCAGCCACGAGGGCGCTGCCGGCCGGGCCGCCGACCGCGGCGCGGCCGCGATCGACGTCCAGGACCTGCACAAGTCCTTCGGGAGCAACGAGGTCCTCAAGGGCATCGACTTCCACGTGGCCCACGGTGAGGTGGTCTGCGTGATCGGGCCGTCAGGGTCGGGCAAGTCGACCCTGCTGCGCTGCGTCAACATGCTGGAGACCCCGACCAGCGGCCGGATCTTCGTCGAGGGCGAGGAGATCACCGACCCCGACGCCGACGTCGACAAGCTCCGCTCGCGGATCGGGATGGTCTTCCAGTCGTTCAACCTGTTCCCGCACATGACGGTGCTGCGCAACCTGACGATCGCCCAGGAGAAGGTCGCGGGCCGAAAGAAGGCGGAGGCGGTCGAGATCGCCCGCGCCAACCTCGCCAAGGTCGGGCTGGCCGACCGGGAGAAGGCCTACCCGGCACACCTCTCGGGCGGGCAGCAGCAGCGGGTGGCGATCGCCCGGGCGCTCTCCATGCAGCCGGACATGATGCTCTTCGACGAGCCGACCTCCGCGCTCGACCCCGAGCTGGTCGGCGACGTCCTGCAGGTCATGAAGGACCTCGCTGCCGAGGGCATGACCATGATGGTGGTCACCCACGAGATGGGGTTCGCCCGCGAGGTGGGCGACAACCTGGTCTTCATGGACGACGGCGTCATCGTGGAGGAGGGCGACCCGGCAGCGGTGCTGGCCGACCCGCACCACGAGCGCACCCGGGCTTTCCTCTCCAAGGTCCTCTGACCACCCTGGCCAGGGCGCTCAGCCGAACCAGTCCAGGGCGGTCCGGGTGACCGCGGCGGTGAGGTCGGTGATCACCGGCGACTCCAGCCGCCAGTGCTGCCAGAAGAGCGGCACGTCCACGTGCCGGCCCGGGGCCAGCTCGACCAGCCGCCCGCCGGCCAGGTCGCGGGCCGCGTGGCTCTCCAGGACCATCCCCCACCCCATCCCCCGGCGGACCGCGGACTCGAACTCGTTGACCGAGGGGACGTAGGTCACCGGTGGTGTCAGCCGCCGCCGGGTGAGCCGGCGGAGGAAGTCGTGCTGCAGGGTGTCGGTGCGGTCGAAGGCGATCATCGGCGCCCGCTCCAGCGCCGCCGTGGTCGTGCCGTCGGGCAGGTGGTCGCGCACCCAGGCCGGGGTGGCCGCGGCGAGGTAGCGCATCCTGCCGAGCTGGACCACCCGGCACCCCGGTACGGGCCGGGGGTCGGAGGTGACCGCGGCCATCACGTCGCCGCGCCGCAGCCGCTCGGCGGTGCGGGTCTGGTCCTCGCGGACCAGCTCGAAGGTGACCCGGTGCCGGGACTGCACCTGGACCAGTGCGTCGATCAGCCACGTGTGCAGCGCGTCGGCGTTGACCGCGAGCGGCACCGCGGCGTACGGCGCGTCCTCGTCGTCGTCGACCTCGGTCAGCTCGGCGACCGCCTCCCGCTCGAGCAGCTCGGTCTGCGCGGCCAGCCGGACCAGCACCTGGCCGGCCTCGGTGGTCTCGAGCGGCTTGACCCGGTGCAGCAGCACCCGGCCCACGCGCGCCTCGAGCGCCTTGATCCGTTGACTGACCGCCGACGGGGTGACGTGCAGCTCGCGAGCCGCCGCCTCGAAGGTGCCGAGCCGCACCGCGACTGCCAGAGTGCGAAGTGCGACGGGATCCAGCTGGGTGAGTTCTTTCACACCAGAGATTCTAATGATTCCCCAGAATAGTTTGCTGGTCTTAATGACGGCGAGTCCCTAGCGTTCTCTGCTGTGTGGAACGTCGTCCTCGCCGGTCTCGTCACCGGCCTCGCCCTCATCGTCGCCATCGGCGCCCAGAACGCCTTCGTCCTCCGCCAGGGGATCCGGGGCGAACACGTGCTCCCGATCGTGGTCACCTGCCTGGTCTCCGACGTCGTCGCGATGACCGCCGGCGTCGCCGGGCTGGGCGTCGTGCTCGAGCGGTGGCCGGGCGTGCTGCCGCTCGCCCAGGTGCTCGGCGGCGTCTACCTGATCGGCTTCGGCCTGCACGCCGCGATGCGCGCCTGGCGGCCCAAGGGCCTGGACTCCGAGACCGGCTCCACGATGACCTGGCAGCGGGCGGTGCTCACCACGCTGGCACTGACCTGGCTCAACCCGCACTTCTACCTCGACGCCGTGCTGATGCTCGGCACCGTGGCAAACAGCTTCGGCGCCGACCGCTGGTGGTTCCTGCTCGGCACCGTGCTCGCGAGCACCACCTGGTTCTTCGCGCTCGGCTACGGCGCCCGCCTGCTCCGCGGCCTCTTCGCCCGCCCCTCGGCCTGGCGGGTCCTGGACTCCGCGATCGCCGTGGTGATGGGGGCGCTCGGCGTGGGACTCATCCTGCACTGACCCACCGCACCCCCGCCTCACGCCGGCCTCGCACCCGCCTCGCACCGGCGTACGTCATCACCAGCGGTCGCTGACGCGACCGTCCGCGATGACGTCTTCCCGAGCCGCCCGCAGACGTCATCACCAGCGGTGGCGCCCGCCACCGCTGGTGATGACGTCCGGGGGCGAGCCGCCGGGGCCGGCAGGGGGGTCAGGCCGGTGGGGCGGGCCTCAGAGGTTGCCGCGGGCGTCCTGCTCGCGCTCGATCGCCTCGAAGAGCGCCTTGAAGTTGCCCTTGCCGAAGCCGAGCGACCCGTGGCGCTCGATGAACTCGTAGAAGACCGTCGGGCGGTCGCCGACCGGCTTGGTGAAGATCTGCAGCAGGTAGCCGTCCTCGTCGCGGTCGACCAGGATGCCGCGTCGCTTCAGCTCCTCGATCGGCACCCGCACCTCGCCGATGCGGGCCCGGAGCTCGGGGTCGTCGTAGTAGGAGTCGGGCGTGGTCAGGAACTCGACGCCGTTGTCGCGCAGCAGGTCGACGGTGCGCAGGATGTCCCCGGTCGCCAGCGCGATGTGCTGGCAGCCCGCGCCGTCGTAGAACTCCAGGTACTCGTCGATCTGCGACTTCTTCTTCGCGACCGCCGGCTCGTTGAGCGGGAACTTCACCCGGTGGTTGCCGCTCGCCACCACCTTCGACATCAGCGCGGAGTAGTCGGTGGCGATGTCGTCGCCGATGAACTCGGCCATGTTGGTGAAGCCCAGCACCTTGTTGTAGAACGCCACCCACTCGTCCATCCGGCCGAGCTCGACGTTGCCGACGCAGTGGTCGACGGCCTGGAAGAGCCGGCGCGGGTGCCCCTCCCGGCGTACGACGGTCGACGACCTGGCCACGTAGCCCGGCAGGTAGGGCCCCCGGTAGCGGCTCCGGTCGACCAGGGTATGGCGGGTCTCGCCGTACGTCGCGACGGCCGCCGTCCGCACCGTGCCGTGCTCGTCGGAGACGTCGTGCGGCTCCACCAGGATCCTCGCCCCCGCCGCCCGGGCGTGCGCGATGCACTTGTCGACGTCGGGGACCTCGAGCGCGAGGTCGACCACGCCGTCGCCGTGCCGGCGGTGGTGGTCGAGCAAGGGGCTGTCGGGCGTCACCCCGCCGGTCAGCACGAAGCGGGCCGAGCCCGACCGCAGCACGTAGGACTTGCCGTCCCGGTGCCCGGTCTCGGGTCCCTGGTAGGCCTCGAGCTCCATGCCGAAGGCCAGCTGGTAGAAGCCGGCCGCCTGGGTGGCGTTGCCGACCACGAAGACGATCGCATCCATCGCGGTGACCGGGAACGGGTCGCTGGAGGCGTCGTACTCCACCAGCCCGACGAGCTCGCGCAGCTGCTCCAGGGTCAGGTCGGCGCGCAGCTCCTCGGCGGTCAGGGCGGCGCCGGTGGAGGGGCGGCCGGCAGCGGGCACGTCGGCGGAGATCTGTGTCATGGGTCACAGAGTGTCCATGCCGGACAGCATGTGCAATCGTGGCCCGACACACCGGACAACCTGTACACCCGGGAGCCGCTGCATGGACCACTTGGACGTCACGCTGCTCGACCTCTTCTGCCACGAGCCGCGGATCGGCGTCCTGGAGGCCTCCCGGCGGCTCGGGGTCGCCCGGGGCACCGTCCAGGCCCGGCTCGACCGGCTGGCCGCCTCGGGGGTGATCGTCGACTGGGCGCCGCAGCTCTCCCCCGAGGCGCTGGGCTACCCGGTGACGGCGTTCCTGACCCTGGAGATCCGGCAGGGATCCGGGCACGACGCGGTCGCCCGCCACCTGGCCGCGGTCCCGGAGGTGCTCGAGGTGCACACCATCACCGGCGCCGGAGACATGTGGGCCCGGGTCGTCGCCCGCTCCAACGCCGACCTGCAACGGGTGATCGACCTGGTGCTCGACGACCCCGCCATCGTGCGCAGCTCGACCGTCATCGCGCTGGCCGAGCAGGTGGCCCACCGGGTGCTCCCCCTGGCCCACGACGCCGTCAGCGCAGGCGCCGAGCCACCTCGTCGGCGGCGGCCACCACCCGCGGAGCCACGACCGACTCGTCGACCGGCTGCCCCAGGGTGACGATGCCCACCGAGGCATCGAGGCCCTGGACGCCGCGCACCGGCGCGGATAGGCCGTGCGCGCCGGACTGGAGCTCACCCTGGGTCGCCACGTAGCCGGCCTGGGACGACGTGCGCGCCATCAGGATGGCCTTGCCCGCGGCACCCTGGCTGAGCGGGTGCCGGGCGCCGACGCGGTAGGCGACGTGGAAGTCGGTCCAGGACGGCTCGACCACGGCCAGCGCCAGCGCCTCGTCGCCGTCGGCCACGGTGAGGTGGGCGGTGCACCCCACGGTCTCGGCCAGCTGGCGCAGCACCGGGACGGCGAGGTCGCGCACCACCGGCTGGACCGCCGAGGCGAGGTGGAGCACCCCCAGGCCCACCTGGAGCCGCCCCTGGGGGCCCCGCCGGACCAGGCCGTGCTGCTCGAGGGTGGAGACGAGCCGGTAGACGACCGTGCGGTTGACCCCGAGCCGGGTGCCGAGCTCGGTGACGGTGAGCCCGTCGGGCTCCCCCGCCAGCGTGACGAGCACCCGGATCCCCCTGTCGAGGGTCTGCGAGGTCTCGGCCGCCATGCTTGGCAGTGTAGGGGCTCAGGAGCTCTTGCGGACCGCCCAGTCGCGGAGGGCGTCGATGCGCGCGTGCAGCTGCTCGGCGGTCGCCACGGCGGCCGCCGGACCGCCGCACTGCTTGCGCAGCGCCGCGTGGGTGACGCCGTGCGGCTGGCCCGTGCGGTGGAACCACGCGGCGACCAGGCCGTTGAGCTCGCGGCGCAGCACGCCCAGCTGCTCGTGGGTCGAGAGGGCGGCGACCGGGTCGTCGGCCGCGGCCGGACCGCGGCCCGGCGCGGCCGCCTTCTGCCGCGCCGCCCGCTCGCTCTGCCGCGAGTGCAGGAGCTCGCGCACCTGGTCGGGCTCCAGCAGCCCGGGGATGCCGAGGAAGTCCATCTCCTCCTCGGAGCCCACGTGCACCTCGCCGGAGTGGCCGAACTCGCCGCCGTCGTAGAGCACCCGGTCGAAGGAGGCGGTGGAGGCCATCGCCTCGAAGGAGCCCTCCAGCTCGTCGGAGGCACCCTCGCCCTGCTGGGCCTGGGCGAGCAGGGCGTCCTCGGCGGCGAAGATGTCGCCCTCGTCGGTGACCTTGCGCCCCAGCACGTGGTCGCGCTCGACCTCCATCTCGGAGGCGAAGCCCAGCAGGTTGGGGACCGACGGCAGGAAGACCGAGGCCGTCTCGCCCCGCCTGCGGGCCCGCACGAAACGGCCCACCGCCTGGGCGAAGAAGAGAGGCGTGGAGGTGCGGGTGGCCCAGACGCCGACCGCGAGCCGCGGCACGTCGACCCCCTCCGAGACCATCCGGACCGCGACCATCCACCGGTCCTCGGACTCGGTGAACTTGGCGATCTTCTTCGACGAGGCCTTCTCGTCCGAGAGCACCACCGTGGGCCCCTCCCCCGTGATGCCGCGCAGGATCTTTGCGTAGGCGCGCGCCGAGTCCTGGTCCGAGGCGATCACCAGGCCGCCGGCGTCGGGCATGTGGCGGCGTACCTCCGAGAGGCGCTTGTCGGCAGCGGCCAGCACCGACGGCATCCACGAGCCCGTCGGGTCCAGCGCGGTGCGCAGCGCCTGGGCGTGCATGTCCTTGGTCAGCGGCTCGCCGAGCCGCGCGGTGATCTCGTCGCCCATCCGGGTGCGCCACTGCATCTCGCCGGAGTAGGCCATGAAGAGCACCGGACGCACCACGTGGTCGGCCAGCGCCTGGGCGTAGCCGTAGGTGTAGTCGGCCACCGAGCGCGGGATCCCGTCGGGACCCGGCGCGTAGGTGACGAACGGGATCGGGTTGACGTCGGAGCGGAACGGCGTACCGGTGAGCGCGAGCCGTCGGGTCGCCGGCTCGAACGCCTCGCGCACCCCCTCGCCCCACGCCAGGGCGTCACCGGCGTGGTGCACCTCGTCGAGGATCACCAGGGTCTTGGTCCGCTCGGTGCGGATCCGCATCGCCAGCGGGTTGACCGCGACGCCGGCGTAGGTGACCGCGATGCCGAGGTAGTCCTTCGACGTCTTCCCCTTGCCCGCGGCGTACGTCGGGTCGATCGGGATCCCGGCGCGCTCGGCGGCCTCGGCCCACTGCACCTTGAGGTGCTCGGTGGGCGCCACGATGGTCACCCGCTCGACGATCCGGCGCCCCAGGAGCTCAGCGGCGACCGTGAGCGCGAAGGTCGTCTTGCCGGCCCCCGGGGTCGCCACGGCCAGGAAGTCGCGCGGCTGCTCGTCGAAGTACTTCGCCATCGCCGCCGACTGCCACGCGCGCAGCGAGGGCGCGGTTCCCCACGCGGCGCGCTCGGGCCAGGCCGGGGAGAGCGCGGGAGTGACGGGGGCCAGGTCTGCCCGGTCGCTCACGCGTCGTTGCCCCCGGCACCGGAGTCTCCGCCCGGCTTTCCGCCACCGGGCTTGAGGGACTCCCAGATCTCCTTGCACTCCGGGCAGACCGGGTACTTCTCGGGGGCGCGGCTGGGCACCCAGACCTTGCCGCACAGGGCGATCACCGGGGTGCCCATCACCATCGCCTCGGTGAGCTTGTCCTTGGGCACGTAGTGCGAGAACCGCTCGTGGTCCCCGTCATCGGTGGGGACGGTGCGGGTGTCCTCGATCGTCGAGGCTCCGGGCGAGAATCCGATCTGGGTCATGGTGCAGCCAGTCTAGGTCAGTTCAGCCCAGGATCGGCAGGGCGCGTGGAGTGCCACGCCGCCTCTCCTGGCTGACGGCGCAGGACCTCGCGCCACAACCCGGAGGGGTCGCGCCGGAAGACGTCGCCGGCCACGCTCGGCACCACGTACCAGTCGCCGCGCTCGACCTCACCCTCGAGCTGCTCGGCTCCCCAGCCGGCATACCCGGCGAAGACCCGCAGCCCGGCCAGGCTGCCCGCCACGAGCTCGACGGGGGCGTCGAGGTCGACCATCCCGACCACCCCGGCCTCGGAGCTCCAGATCGGGCGGAAGCCCACCGGCTCCTCCTGGCCCGCCGTGATCAGCGCCACCGCCAGCGCCCCCTCCACGCCCACCGGGCCACCGCGGAAGAGCACCTCCGGCTCGCCGACCACGTCGCCCCACGGCTCGAGCACCTCGGCGACCAGCACCGGCGAGGGCCGGTTGAGCACCACGCCGAGCGCCCCGGAGTCGTCGACGTCGAGGAGCAGCACCACGGTGTCGGCGAAGTTGGGGTCGGTCATCCCGGGGGTCGCCACCAGCAGGCAGCCCGCTCGTAGCGTCGTGCCCTGCTCCGCGTCCCGTCCGGTTCCCGAGTCCATGGATCCATCATCGGGCAGGCGGGAGATGTAAGACAGCCCCGACCCGGCGCACAGGGAGGGAGGGAGTGCGGTCTTCCTGGGAGGGAGGGAACCGCGTCGCGCAGCAGGTCGGGGCTGTCTGGCTCATGGGGAGGGACCTAAGTCCTGAGCACGTCTAGAACGTTACGTGACCATACCGACGGTATGCAAACGCGCCACGGGTGACTCTGCGCACACCCGCCGCCACGCGACCCAGCGCCTCTAGACTGCCCGGATGACCGAGCTCAAGGCGCCCCGCGGCGGGACACGGCAGGACTATTCGTCCTCGACCCGTCGCGACCTCCTCGAGGCAGCCGAGCGGCTGTTCACCGAGCAGGGGTACGCCGCCACCTCGCTCGACTCGATCGTGGCCGGGGCGCACGTCACAAAGGGTGCGCTCTACCACCACTTCAGCAGCAAGCAGGGGGTCTTCGAGGCCGTCTTCGAGCAGATCGACCACCGCTCCGCCGGGGCGATCGAGGAGACCCTCTCGGCGCACGACGACCCGTGGCGGCAGGCGACGAGCGGTCTGAGCGCGTTCCTGGAGGTGGTCCGCGAGCCCGGCTACCGCCGGATCGTGGCCCAGGACGGTCCCGCGGTGCTGGGGCACGCGCCGTTCCGCGCCGAGGAGTCCCGGCCCACCTTCGCGCTGGTCCACCGCGTCCTGGCAGGCATCCTCGTCTCCGGCGGCTGGGAGGTCGACCACGAGGTGGTCCTCACCTTCAGCCGGGTCTTCTACGGGGCCCTCAACACCGCCGGTACGGCGGTGGCCGCCAGCCGAGACCCCGACGCCGAGTGCGCTCGCGTCGAGCAGGTGATCGGGCTGATGCTGGCCGGGATCCGCCAGCTGGTCGACTCCGGCGCCAGCCTGGAGGAGGTCACCGCGCGGGCACTCCCCCCCGAGGCCCGCTGAGCGCGGCCGCCTGTCGGGCGGCTACTTCGCGACGGTCACCGAGCCGGTGTCCTGGGGGACCAGCTCGACCCAGGTGCGCCCGGCGGGCACGGCCAGCTCCTCGCCGTTCCTGGTCTCGAGCCGCAGCTGCCCGCGCAGGCCGCTCTTCGACCAGGTGGCCTTGACCGCCCGACCACCGTGGAAGAGCTGCGCCGGGCCGGAGCCCTCGAAGATGGTCTCGGGCACGAAGCTGCCGGCGGGGTCGCGGTAGCCGGCGTCGCCGACCCGGACCCGCAGCACCAGCACGGTGTCGGCGAGGAACTCGTCGCCCTGGCCCATGAAGCTGTTGACGTTGCGGTACTTGCCCTCGGCGAACTGCCAGCTGGTGGTGTGCCGGCCGAAGCCGGCCGAGAGCGTGGAGACCTTCTGTCCCTTCGGCAGGTCGGCGGCGTCGCCGAAGGTGAAGTAGTCGGCCGGCCGGGTCGCCTTCTGCTTCGCGGTCTCCGCGACCTCGCGCGGCCGGGCCATCAGGTTGTAGGGGGCGTAGCGGCTCGACTCGCGGAAGAAGCCCCGGGCCCCCTCCTCGAAGTAGGTGATCCCCGCGCCGTGGATCCGGTCCTTGGTGATCTGGGCCGCGCCGCTGGTGATGACGTCGGCGTCCACCGGCGTGACGATGCCGATGTCGCTGGCCCGCATCGAGCGGACCGGGCCGACCACCTCGGGCAGCCGGCTGTAGAAGAAGGCCGCGAGCCGGGTGGTGCCGCCCTCGACCAGCTCCTCGACCACCATGTCGGCCGCCCCCAGGCCCAGCTGGGGCGCCGCGCTCGCGGTGTTGTCGATCTTGGTCACCATCACCGGGTGGCTCAGGTCGGCCGACTTCCCCGCGGGCAGCTCCAGGCCGGTGAGCGGCCAGGTCTGCGGCGCGGCGGGCGCCTCGGCCGTCTCGCTCGGCCCCGGGTCCTGCGAGGCGCTCTGGGAGGTTCCGTCGTCGCCGCCGCTGCACCCCGCGAGGAGCAGGGCGGAGGTCAGGACGGCGGCGGTGAGAGCGACGGGACGGCGCACGGGTACTCCGATCAGATCAGGAAAGACAAGTGTGCGGGTGCATCTTCCCTCGGCGCAGGAGGCGCGCGGAGGGAAGGGCACCCGCACACAGGGTGGCGCTGGGTCAGCGCACGGTGCCGGCGAACCAGCTCGAGGTCCACGGGCGGGCGACCGCGACCGGACGGCCGGGACGCGAGGCGTGCACCATCAGCGGGGCGCCGTCGGCGGCGCGGCCGGCGAAGATGCCGACGTGGTAGACGCCACCGCCGTTGGCGAAGAACATCAGGTCGCCGGGGCGCATGGCCTCCTTGGAGATCCGCCGGGTGTGCGCGGCCTGCGCCGACGACGTCCGGGGCATCCCGGTCAGGCCGGCCCGGTGGTAGGCGTACTGCACGAGTCCGGAGCAGTCGAAGGCGTTGGGGCCGGTGGCGCCGTAGGCGTAGGCGTCCCCGCGCTGCGCCATCGCGATCGCCTTGGCCGTGCCGATCCGGCCGACCGTGGAGCTGCGGGCCTTGCGGGCCCGGATCGCGGCCTTGCGGGCCCGCTGCCGGGCCTCGCGCCGGGCCTCGCGCCGGGCCTTGCGCCGGGCCTTCTGCCGGGCCTTGCGCTTGGCCTTCTGCTTGGCCTTCTTCTCGGCCTTCTTGGCCTTCCGCTCGGCGGCCTCGTCGGCAGCCTGCTGGGCGGCGGGGTCGACGACCGGGACGTCGGCGACCGGGACGTCGGCGACCGGCATCACGGTGCCGGCGGTGGTGGCCGTGGTGGTGCCGGCGGTGGTGGCCGTGGTGGTGCCGGCCGGGGCCGCGTGGGCCGGAGTGGCTGCGGGAGCGGCGATTCCGAGACCGCCGAGCAGGCCCAGGGTGAGGGTGGTGACGATGGTGCGGCGCGCGCCGGGGCGCACACCAGCGATGCGAGAAGTCGCAGGCATGGAGATGTGTTCCTTTCCCACGCCTGTGAGGTGAGCTGTCGGGTTGGAGCTGGAAAGTGCTCTGCCACCTGGACGGTGACTTCACCCCGAGCCGCGTGATGCGGCGAAGAACCTGTGGGTCCCCCACTCCTGCCCGTGTTTCATGTGGTGCGGTGCCTCCGACCGGACGGGCAGGACTCGGCGTACCCGGTGGTGGCTGTTGACTTGTTCGTCGAGTGCTCTCGACCCCCGCAGGTTAGGCACATGACCACTGGTCAACACAAGACGGGGAGACCCGCCCACGCTCAGCGCGTGAGGCAGATCTCCCCGTGGGAAGTCGGTGTGTGACTCAGCTGACGAGCTTGGCGCCTCCGTCGACGACGAGCGTCTGACCGGTGATGTAGGACGCCTCGTCGCTGCACAGGAACGCCGCCGCGGCCGCGATGTCCTCCGGGAAGCCGACCCGGCGGACCGGGTTGTTCTTCGCGTTGAGCTCGCGGAACTCCTCCACGCCCAGGCCCAGCCGGGCGGCGGTGGCATCGGTCATCTCGGTGGCGATGAAGCCGGGCGCGATGGCGTTGGCGTTGATGCCGAAGGGGCCCAGCTCGATGCCCAGGGTCCGGGTGAAGCCCTGGACCCCCATCTTGGCGGCGGAGTAGTTCGCCTGGCCGCGGTTGCCGTAGGCGGAGACGCTGGAGAGGTTCAGGATCTTGCCGTACTTCTGCTCCACGAAGTGCTTCTGAGCGGCCTTGGTCATCAGGAACGCGCCCTTGAGGTGCACGTTCATGACCAGGTCCCAGTCCTGCTCGGTCATCTTGAAGAGCAGGTTGTCGCGGGTGATGCCCGCGTTGTTGACGAGGATGTGGATCCCGCCGAGCTCGGTGACCACCCGCTCGACCGCGGCGTCGACGGAGGCGGCGTCGCTGACGTCGCAGCCGATCCCGGTCGCCGTCGCCTGCCCGACGGTCTCCAGCCGGCCGGCCGCCTCGGCCGCGGCGGACTCGTCGAGGTCGATGATGGCGACGCTCGCACCCTCGGCGGCGAAGCGCTGGGCGGTGCCGAACCCGATGCCTCGGGCGGCTCCGGTGATGACTGCGACGCGACCGTCGAATCGACCCATGACAGGTGTCCTCCTCTGGGTGTGCGAGGCCGGTCCCCGCTCCGGGGCGACACTCTAGGCGCAGCCGACGCCCGTCGCGCCGGGCGGGCCGCCCAGTCCTCGCCGTCGCCTCGCCGTCGCCTCGCCGTCGCCCGACCCGGTCCGGGGCGCGTCCTTCCGGCTCGAGCAGGTACGACGGGCGAGCGGGGTGCGGGTGGGTCAGAGCACCGCGCGGAGCCGGGCGCCGTACTCGCCGCGCTCGACCTCGTCGGCGTACGTCGTGCGGGGCCAGAAGAAGCCGCGGAGCCCGTCGCCCTTGGTGCGGGGCACGACGTGCAGGTGCAGGTGCGCCACCGACTGGCTGACCACGTTGTTGAGCGCCACGAACGACCCCTGGGCGCCGAGCCCCTCGACCACGGCGGTGGCCAGCCGCTGGGCCTGGGCCAGGAAGCCGTCGCGCAGGTCCGCCGGGAGGTCGGGCAGGGTCACCACGTGGGAGCGGGGCACCAGCAGGGTGTGCCCCTTGAAGACGGGCCGCACGTCGAGGAAACCGACGAAGTCGTCGGTCTCCAGCACCACCTCGGCGCCCTCCTGACCTGCGGCGATGGCGCAGAAGAGGCAGCCGGCGGAGGGATCGCGCGGGCTCACTCGCACACCCCGTCGCAGGCCTCGCCA
Source organism: Nocardioides sp. Z50_6 (assembly GCF_058215755.1). Classification (NCBI taxonomy): domain Bacteria; kingdom Bacillati; phylum Actinomycetota; class Actinomycetes; order Propionibacteriales; family Nocardioidaceae; genus Nocardioides; species Nocardioides sp. Z50_6. Next base: position 531,206 of record NZ_JBZAJB010000001.1, read on the forward strand.
CGCAGCAGCCAGGCGAGCCGTCGCGGCGCGCCCGCGACGACGTCGAAGTGGTGGTTGTCGTTGCGCCCGTAGGTCCACCGGAACCCGTGGCGACGCATCAGGGCGACCACGGCGTGGTCCGGGCCGCGCCACGCGTATCGGGGGTGGCTCCGCGACTGCCACCAGGGGCTGGGCACCAGACCGTGCCGGCTGCGGTACGGGTTCTCCCAGGGGTTGATGTCCACCGAGCGGCCCCAGGCGTGCGGCGAGCGGACCGCCGGGTTGCCCACCACCTGACGGCAGTTGAACGCCGAGCTGTTGCCGGCCGCCATCGAGGCGTAGTCGTCGGCGCCGCGCAGCCGCGCCGACCAGCCGAACCGGTCGACGCGGTACAGGGAGCGGATCGGGAGCCGCCGGTCGTGGAGCTCGGTGAAGGCACCGACCACGTTCCCGGTCACGGCGGCGGCGACCACCAGCTCGCCGCGCCGCCGGTAGCCGTCGAAGTCGTAGTAGTTGACCTGCACCAGCCGCAGGTCGCTGCGGCCCACGGGGCAGCCGGGGCGCCACGAGCGACCGCGCATCTGGCCCCACACGGCGTCGGGGATCTCCAGGACCACGGCGTCGGCCCCGGTGCCCACGGCCCGCTGCTGCGGCGGCAGGGTGATCCGCGGGCGGGGGGCGCCCGACGGCAGCCGCACCTTCACCCCGGGCGGGACGTTGCGCACCGTGTGCTCCCGGCTGCGGCCACCCGTCACCCAGGGCAGGTCGGCGGCGACGAGCCGGTAGCGGAAGGTGGCGCGCGGGGTCAGCGTCACTTCGACCGTGCCGTCGACCCCGGTGGACGACAGCTCCTGGGTACGCCACGGGCGAGGCGACCTCTGGCCGGCCCTCACCCTCTCCCCCGGGCGCCGCACGAGCTTGCGCTGCAGCTCCACGGGCCCGGCCACCGGCTCGCCGGCGCGGGTCGTCCACGAGGCGGTCAGGGTGAGGCTGCGCTCGTCGACGACGCGTCCGGGGCCGGTGAGCCGCAGGCGCCCCTCCCGCGTGGCCAGGGCCAGCTGGTGGGGGGCCGTGGCGGCCGGCACCCAGACCCCGTCGGCGATCCGCTCGACGACCACGCCGAGACCGGGCAGCGGCGCCGAGGGCGTCCCCAGCGCCGGCGGCGACAGGGTCACGCAGAGGACGATCCCGAGAAGAAGCACCAGCAGCCGACGCACGCCCCCGACTCTCGCACGCGCCGCCCGACGGGTCGGCACGGACACCCCGCCGCGACCACGCCGGAAGCGACCCACGACGTGACACCATGCCCTCCACCCGGCGGCACGGGACTGCCGCCCGAGCGAGCGAGAGGCCTCATGGACCAGGAAGCCCCCACCGTCGGACCCGGCACCGCGCCGGCGCCCGACCACGCCCCGGCCGCGCCGCCGCTGGCCGACTGCGAGCACTGGTTCCTGCGCCACGGGCTCCCCTACTTCGTCGACGACGTCCGAGCCCGCGTCGAGCGCGGCCTGCGCCGCCCGAGGTTGGTGACGGTGGCGACGCTGGCACTGGTGCTGTCGGCGGCGGTCTTCGCCGTCGCGGTCGCCGCGTCGGACAGGTACGTCGCCGGGGCGGCCGCGCTGACCACGGCCGGCGTGGTGGTCGCGGGCTACTCCCTGGCCACGCTCCGGGTCTGGCTGTGGCTGCGCTGGGCGGCCGGCAAGACCTTCTCCTCGCTCGGGCTGATGGTGCCGCTCGTCGCCCGGGCACTGCCGATGCTGATGCTCTTCATCACCTTCCTCTTCATCAACGCCGAGGTCTGGCAGGTCGCGGCCCGCCTCTCCGGCGGCGTGATGTGGGCCGCGGTCCTGGGCTTCGCGGCTGCCGCGGTGGGCTTCCTGCTCTTCAAGCTGCCCGAGGAGGTCGACCAGCTCACCGCGCACCTCGACCGGGGGTCGATCCGCCAGGCCTGCGCGGGGACGCCGTTCGCCCGGTGGGCCGAGCGCGAGGGGGTGGTCGCGGTGCCGCCCCCGAGCCGGCTCGAGCGGGCCAACCTGGTCCTGGTGCTGCTCGCCTCCCAGGCGGTCCAGGTGCTGCTGCTCAGCGTCGCGGTCTTCGTCTTCTTCCTCGGCTTCGGCCTGGTGGCGATCCCCGACGAGGTGGTGACCAGCTGGGTCGGCGTCGCCCCGACGGCAGCCGTCGCGTCGCTGTCGTGGGAGCTGATCCGGGTCTCGGTGTTCCTGGCCGCCTTCTCCGGGCTCTACTTCGCCGTGTACGCCGTCACCGACGAGACCTACCGCCGCCAGTTCTTCACCGGCATCACCGACGACCTGGAGAAGGCCGTCGCGACGCGCTGCGCCTACCGGGTCGCCCGCGACGGCTGAGGCCCGGCTCCCCGGCCGCGACGACCCCGTCTGACCCGCCTGCCACCTCGGCCCGGGTGTGTCGCTCGTCGCACCTCGTGGCCCTTGCACACCGGCGGTGCGGCACGAACGATGGCCCGATGCTCCTCGACGTGCTGCCTGCCGACCCCGCGACCCTGACCTCGCGGCTGCTCACCGCGGACGACTGGCCCCTGCTGCGCGAGATCCGGCTGCAGGCGCTGGCCGACTCCCCGGACTCGTTCCAGGCGAGCCTGGAGGAGTCGGAGCAGTTCCCGGAGTCGGTCTGGCGCGACCTCGCGGCCGGCGCGGGCCCGACGCTGCTCATCCTCGATCGGGGGCGCCCGGTGGCCATGGGCGGCGCACTGGCCTATCCGCAGTCGCGGACGGCGTGGCTGTGGGGCATCTGGACGGCCCCGCAGGGCCGCGGCCGGGGCCTGAGCCGCCGGATCGTCGGCGAGCTGGTGGCGTGGTGCCACCAGCGCTCCCTGGAGGTCCGTCTCCACGTCACGCAGGGCAACCGGGCGGCCCGGGCGGTCTACGAGTCCCAGGGCTTCCAGGTCACCGGTGATCTCACGCCGCTGCGCGAGGGCTCACCCCTCCAGATGGACACGATGGTGCTGCCGGCCGCGACGTGAGCCGGCCCCCGAGATGACAGCGAGCCCGGCCCCCGCGACGGCGGGGGCCGGGCTCGTCGTTCAGACGCCTCAGCGAAGGTCGAAGCGGTCCGCGTCCATCACCTTGGTCCACGCGGCGGCGAAGTCCTGGACGAACTTCTCCCGCGCGTCGTCGCTGGCGTAGACCTCGGCCATCGCCCGCAGCTGCGAGTTGGAGCCGAAGATCAGGTCGACCGCGGTGGCGGTCCACTTGACCTCGCCGGTGGCGGCGTCGCGGATCTCGAAGACGCCCTCCTCGTTCTCCGACGCCTTCCACTCCGTGCCCGGAGCGAGGAGGTTGACGAAGAAGTCGTTGGTCAGGACGCCCGGCTGCTCGGTGAGCACGCCGTGCGCCGTGCCGCCGTAGTTGTTGCCCAGGGCGCGGAGGCCGCCGACGAGCACGGTCATCTCCGGAGCGCTCAGGCTCAGGTTGTAGGCCTTGTCGACCAGCAGGGTCTCCGGCTGCAGCTTGACGCCCGGGCGGACGTAGTTGCGGAAGCCGTCGGCCCGGGGCTCGAGCCACTTGAAGGAGTCGACGTCGGTCTGCTCCTGCGTGGCGTCGGTGCGTCCCGGGTGGAACGGCACCGTCACCTCGACACCGGCGTCCTTCGCCGCCTTCTCCACCGCTGCCGTGCCGGCGAGCACGATCAGGTCGGCCAGCGAGACCTGGGCGCCGCCGGCCTCGTTGAACTCGCGCTGGATGCCCTCCAGGCGCTCGAGCACCGGGGCGATCCGCTCGGGCTGGTTGACCTCCCAGCTGCGCTGCGGCTCCAGCCGGATGCGGGCGCCGTTGGCGCCGCCCCGGTGGTCGGTACGCCGGTAGGTCGACGCCGAGGCCCAGGCGGTGGAGATCAGCTCGGAGACCGAGAGACCGGAGTCGAGGACCTTGGCCTTGAGCGTCGCCACGTCGGCGTCGCCGATCAGCTCGCCCTCGACGGCCGGCACCGGGTCCTGCCAGATCTGCGGCTCCGGGACCCACGGGCCCAGGTAGCGGGAGACCGGACCCATGTCGCGGTGGAGCAGCTTGTACCAGGCCTTGGCGAAGGCGAGACGGAACGCCTCCGGGTCCTCCTTGAAGCGGCGCGAGATCTTGTCGTACTCGGGGTCGAAGCGCAGCGCGAGGTCGGAGGTGAGCATCCGGGGCTCACGGCGGGGGTCACCCTCGTGGGCGCCGGGCACCAGGTCGTTGCCGGCGCCGTTCTTGGGCCGCCACTGCTTGGCACCGGCCGGCGACTCGAAGAGCTCCCAGTCGTAGGCGTAGAGGATGTGGAAGAACTCGTTGTCCCACCGGGTCGGGTGGTAGGTCCAGGTGACCTCCAGGCCCGAGGTGATGGTGTCGCCGCCCTTGCCGGAGCCGTAGGCGCTCTTCCAGCCCAGGCCCTGCTCCTCGAGCGGTGCGGCCTCGGGCTCCGGGCCGACCAGCTCGGCGTCACCGGCGCCGTGGGTCTTGCCGAAGGTGTGGCCACCGGCGATCAGGGCGACGGTCTCCTCGTCGTTCATCCCCATCCGGGCGAACGTGACGCGGATGTCCTTGGCCGAGGCGATCGGGTCGGGGTTGCCGTTGGGGCCCTCGGGGTTGACGTAGATCAGGCCCATCTGGACCGCCGCGAGGGCGTCGTCGAGCTCGCGGTCATCCGCGTAGCGCTCGTCGCCCAGCCAGGCGTCCTCGGGACCCCAGAAGATCTCCTCGGGCTCCCAGATGTCCTGACGGCCGAAGCCGAAGCCGAAGGTCTCGAAGCCCATGTCCTCCAGGGCCACGTTGCCGGCCAGGACGATGAGGTCGGCCCACGAGATCTTCTGGCCGTACTTCTTCTTCACCGGCCACAGCAGGCGGCGGGCCTTGTCGAGGTTGACGTTGTCGGGCCAGCTGTTGAGGGGGGCGAAGCGCTGACCGCCGTCGCCGCCACCGCCGCGGCCGTCGTGCACCCGGTAGGTGCCGGCCGAGTGCCAGCTCATCCGGATGAAGAGGCCGCCGTAGTGACCGAAGTCGGCGGGCCACCAGTCCTGGGAGGTGTGCATGACCTCGACGATGTCGCGCTTGAGCGCCTCGAGGTCGAGCTCCGCGAACTTCTTCTCGTAGCTGAAGTCCGGGTCCAGCGGGTTGATGTTCTCGGAGTTGGTGTGCAGGACCGAGAGGTCGAGCTGGTTGGGCCACCAGTCCTTGTTGGTGCGGGGGCGCCCGCCCGTCTTGGGCTCGGGCGAGTGGATCCCCGGGTTCTCGCTCTCGCTGCCGTGCGCGGCCGCGGAGTCGTGCATGACCGGGCAGCCACCCTCGGCCTTGCGGTCGACCCCCTGGGGGCTCTGCGGCGTGCTCTTGTCCTGGTCGTCGGTCATGTGTTTCCTTCCGGCTGGATGTGCCCGGGGCTGGTGACGCCCCGGGCTCTCGTGGCGAGTTCGTGCGGGTGGTGCGGGTCGGTACGGGTCGGTGCGGTCATTGCGGGGTGGAGACGGTCGCGCAGTCGGGGCAGGTGCCCCAGTAGACGACCTCCGCCTCGTCGACCGTGAAGCCATGGTCGTCGGAGGCGGTGAGGCACGGCGCGTGGCCGACGGCGCAGTCGACGTCGGCGATGGCGCCGCACGAGCGACAGACCACGTGGTGGTGGTTGTCGCCGATTCGGGCCTCGTAGCGTGCCGTGGCCCCGGCGGGCTGGATCTTGCGGACGAGCCCGGCCTCGGTGAGGGCGCGAAGCACGTCGTAGACCGCCTGGTGCGAGACCGCTCCGAGGTCGGAGCGGACCCGCTCGATCACGGCGTCGGTGTCGAGGTGGGGCTCCGCGTGGACGGCGGCCAGGGCCGCCACCCGCGGTCGGGTGACGCGTAGGGACGCGCCGCGCAGCACGGAGGAGAAGTCCGTGGTCATGGTCGTCAGCATGCAACGTTTTCTGGAACGAGTCAAGATTGCGCGGCCTGGCCGGCGAATCCGGCCGGATCACTCGGAGGGCTTCTCCTCCCAGGACACGGCGACCTTCTCGAACCCCTTGTGGCGCTGCATCCGGGCGTAGCCGGCATACGCCCGACGGTCGGCCTCGGTGAGCTCGACGTTGTCGGTGAAGGGGGTCAGCAGCGCCCGCGGCCAGAGCCGGCGGGCCAGCACGACGTTGATCTCCATCGCCAGCACGGCCATCACCGCGCCGAGCCACAAGAAGCCCATCAGCCCGAGGACGAGCCCGAAGGTCTTCGTCATCGAGCTCGCGTCGACCAGCACGTGCTCGACGTACCTGGCTCCCAGGAACTGGAGCCCCTGCCACATGACGGCCAGCGAGAACCCGCCTGGGGCGGAGCGCCTGAAGGAGTGGTGGCCGGTCGCCGCGAAACGGAAGAGCAGGGTCAGGAAGGTGCCGACCACCGCCACGGAGACGACCGGGAGGAACGGCTTGATGCCCCCCGCCACCGCGTCGCCGAAGAGGTCGGTGGTGCTGACGACCGTGGAGAGGACCGACACGGTGGCCAGCGAGAGCCCGGCGGTGACCAGCAGCACCAGCGTCTTGACCCGGGCGTAGACCGGGTTGGGGCGGCTGTTGCGCGGCACCGACCAGGCGACGTGCTGGGTGTTCTGCAGCGCCTGCCCCAGGCCCTGGCAGCCGTAGAGGGCGGCGAGCCCGCCGACGGCGACACCCGAGACGGAGCCCTGCAGCCCCTCCGGACGGCCGAGCTCGTCGCCGATGATCGGGAACTGGGCCAGTGCGGAGTCGAGGATCGCCTCCTGCCACTGGGGGTGCCCCTGGAGCACCAGGCCCAGGATCGAGGAGCCCAGCAGCATCAGCGGGAAGATCGCGACGAAGGCGTAGTAGGTCAGCGCGGACGCGAGGTAGGGGCCCTGGTCGTCGAAGTACTTGTAGACGACGGCGAGCGGGAAGCCGACGACGCCGTGCCGCCGTTGGAATCCGTCCATCGCTGAGACCGCGTCCACGCTCGGAGGCTACCGGGCTCCAGGCTGGATCCCCGGTCGCCGCGGGCAGAACGGCCCCCTGGATCGCCGCCGGGGTCGGGGCCTCCCCCGTCCTCGCCCCGCCTTCCGGTGCTCCAGTCCGCGGACCGATCTCTGCGACCGGCTGCGCGTCGTGCCGCTGTGGTAGACACGGGCGGGCGGGGGCCGGGGAGCCCGCCGTCGCCACTCGAGCCGACTCGGAGCACGAAGTTGAAGAAGCTGACCGCCACCCTGACCAGCCTCGCGGTCGCCGCGGGCCTCGCCGCCACCGCTGTCCCGGCGCAGGCCGCACCCGTCGGCGTGGCCGCAGACCCGCCCCAGGTCTTCCAGCTGAGCAAGCGGGGCCTGGAGACGAACTTCCCCGCCTTCACGTCCTACTTCGTCCCCGTCGCGGCCACCGGGGCCTCCGCCACCCCCACCTCGATCGACGCGGCGGGGGTCGCGACCCCGGGACCGGTGCTCGCCTTCTCCGGCGACCGCAGCCTCGTCGCCGAGGGCGGCACCATCCACCAGGGCGGGGTGGCGTACACCGCCGGGAGTCCCGCGGGCGAGGCGGTCGCGCAGGGCGTCCGCGCCTGGGTCCTGCCCGGGTTCGCGGGGGTCGCTCGTCCTGCGCCGGGGGTCGCCGGCGAGCTGGTGGAGTCCGCGCACCCGATCCGGCTCTACGAGAAGCAGGCAGCGGAGATCACGGCCGACCCTGACATCTCAGGGACCGTGGCCATCACCGCGCGCACCGAGACCACGCCCGAGAAGTACGCGTTCGTCATCACCGACGTCGACACCGTCGAGGGCCAGCAGCTGGTGACGGTCACTGAGTACGACCTCACCGTCACCTCCCCGGGGGTCGACGACCCCAGCGCGCGCCGCGGCACCCTCGACAGGGTCGCGATCTCCGAGACGGTCCCCGTCGGTCAGCCCGCCGCCAAGAGGGTCTACACCTACACCTACGGCCCCAACAACGCCGTCGCGGTCGACCCTGCCGGCTACGTCCCGGGAGAGACCTACGACCAGGTCACCGCCACCACCGTCGCCAACGCCGGCTTCAAGCGGACCGTGAAGAAGATCCGGGCCCAGGTGGCCAAGAAGGCGAAGAAGAAGGGTGCGAAGAAGGCCCGCAAGGTGCTCGCCAAGAAGGTCTCGAGGTGGGTCTCGACCGACAACAGCACCGGTCTGAGGTCCTCGAAGGTGAAGAAGGGCAAGGCCACCCTGCGGGTGGCCAACCCCTTCACGGGCACCCAGCAGGTCGCCACCCTCAAGATCCGGGGCAAGTTGGTCAAGGCGTCGAAGATCCGCACCCGCAAGAAGTAGCGCCGGGGCCCGCGGGATCGGCCGGGGGCTCAGGCGCTCATCAACAGCTCGGGGCGGCGTCCCCGGCCGGAGACGAGCAGCGTGAGCAGGATGCCGGCCAGCGCGTAGGCCGCCAGCACCAGCAACGGCCGGGCCAGGTCGTCAGAGTCGAAGTAGACGATCTGGCGCACCCCGTCGACACCGGCCCCGGTCGGGATCCAGTCGCCGACGACCCGCCAGAAGGTGGGCATCACCCCGGCCTGGAACGCCCCGCCCGCGCTGGGGTTGCCGATGATCACGATCAGCAGCAGCGTCACCCCGATCCCGATCACCCCCAACAGCGCCTCGAGCCCGATCGCCAGGGCGGCGATCGAGAAGGAGACCGCGGAGCCGAGCAGGCCGAGCTGCCAGAAGTGCCCGCTCTGGGCGTCGAGCATCGGGCCGACGATGGTGGCGCCCCCGAACCCCGAGGCCAGCGCATAGGGGACCAGCGCGGCCAGCCGGAGCGCCGCGATGCGGACCGACTGGGGTCGGTCACCGCGCGCGAGGGCCACCACGGTCGGGAACAGGTAGGCGCCGACCGCCCAGCCGACGACGAGGTAGAAGCCGGTGAGCCCGCGGGCGTCGCCCTTCTCCAGCGGGACGAGGTCGTCCTTCTCCACCGTCCGCTGCTGCTCGGCGACGACCTTGGTGAGCACCGCGCTGGCCGCCTCCTCCTCGGAGACGCCGCCTCCCGAGGCGATGAGCAGCAGGTCGCTGCTCTGCTCGGGGCGCAGCACCAGCGCCGCCACCTGGTCCCCGTTGCGGACGTCGTCACGGGCCTCGTCCTCCGAGCCGGCGAGGGTGGCGTCGAGCGGGTCGCCGGAGAGCTTGTTGAGCTGGGCGACGAGCTCCTGCCCCTGGGCCTGGGCCGCCTCCGGCGCGACCACCTGCACCTTGAGTTCGTGCGGCTTCGGGTCGTGGAAGGCGCCGACATAGCTGTAGATGAAGGCGAACTGGAGGAAGAGCACACCGAGGACCCAGGCGACCGCCCGGATCATGGAGCTCTTCGGGTCGATCGCCAGGGCGGGCGTGTCCCCACCACGCGGGCCACCCGCGCCCACGTGGCTCCCGGATCGTCGGGGCGTCTCCTGCGGGGTCCGTTCGGCTGTCATGGCCTCTCCTCCGGGCATTGCGCCGGTTCCACGCGAACGTGGCGCGGACGCCGTACGGCGCAGCAGCTGCCCGTGGGCCCGAGCCCTCTCGCTGCTCACTGTAGGGCGGTTCGGGCCTCCCGGCACCGGGCACTTCGGCCCGGCCGAACAGCCCCCCTGGGTCCCGAGACCGGGCCCCACCAGGAGCGGCCGTTCAGCGCCTGTTGCGGGGGTGCTGCCGAGCCACCCGCTCGTTGCCGTGCCGGTAGTTCCCGGTCCACCGAGCCATGGCCAGCTGGGGATCGCCCTCGACCTCGGCGAGGAACTCCGCGGCGCGGCCGCCTCGCAGCTTCGCCGCCACCCGGCCGTGGTGCGTGATGACCACGCTGCCGTCGGCCCGGCTGACGTACTCGAATCCCTCCGGAGAACCACCCACGTGCTGGATGGTAGTCCTTCGCCGGGCCATCGCTCACCGACGCAAAGGGACCGGTGAGTCTGCGAAGATCTCCGCTGAATTCTGCGAAGACCCCCTGGTTGGTTGGTGAGGGCTTCCCTGAAATGCTCCGGGCGGGAATCTAGGCCCTGCCGCCCACGGGGGCTGCGCGTTGCACGCGCAGGACCAGAAGTTTGCACACGCTCCGCACACGCCCTGTCCCGTCAAGCGCCTACAGCTTGGTCCCGTGCCCTCAGGGCTTGAGCGCCTCGCTGAGTGCGGCGAGCGTGTCCTCGACGATGCGATAGAACGCCCACCGTCCGCGCTGCTCGCGGATGACAAGTCCGGCGTCGACGAGCTGCTTCATGTGATGAGAGACCGTCGGCTGCGACAGGCCCACCGGGTCGGTGAGGTCGCAGATGCAGGCCTCGCGGTCCGGCTGGACGGCGATGAGAGAGAGAAGCCGGACCCGGGTGGGGTCACCGAGAGCCTTGAACAGGCGCGCCAGCCGCTGTGCCTCGTCGATGTCGAGCACGCCGCCCGTGACCGTCGAGCAGCACGCCGTCGCAGCGTCGTTCGCGTCCAGGACCGGCAGGGCTGTGCGGGTGGGCATGGGTTCCAGTGTGCCAGACGTATTGACAACCGTCGATAGATCGAAGAACCTCGATACATCGACATCCGCCGATGCGTCACTGAAGGAGCACGTCCCATGACCACGAACACCCCCGCGCCGACCCCGGACGACGTACGCGAAGAGGTCCGCAACCGCTACGCCCGGGCCGCGACCGCGGTCGTCGGCGGCGCCAGCAACACCGAGCTCAACGACGCACTGCAGATCGTCGACGACAACTGCGGCACCTCCTCGTCCTCTTCCTGCTGCGGGGGCACCACCGGGACGGCCGACGACGTCTTCGGCGCGGCGCTCTACGCCAGCGTCGACCAGAACGCGCTCCCCACGGAAGCGGTCGCGGCCAGCCTCGGCTGCGGCAACCCGACCGCGGTCGCCGATCTGCGTCCCGGCCAGCGGGTCCTCGACCTCGGCTCCGGCGGCGGCATCGACGTGCTCCTCTCCGCTCGCCGCGTCGGCGAGACCGGGTTCGCCTACGGCGTCGACATGACCGATGAGATGCTCGACCTAGCGCGCGCCAACGCCGCCAAGGCCGGCGCGACCAACGTCGAGTTCCTCAAGGGCACCATCGAGGACGTCCCACTGCCCGACGCCTCCATCGACGTGGTCATCTCCAACTGCGTCATCAACCTCTCCGTCGACAAGCCCAAGGTCATCGCCGAGATGTTCCGCGTCCTCACCCCGGGCGGACGGATCGGAGTCTCCGACGTCGTCGCCGAGGACCACCTCACGCCGCAGGATCGCGCCGAGCGTGGCTCCTACGTCGGCTGCATCGCCGGCGCACTCTCCCGCAGCGAGTACCTCGACGGCCTCGCCGCCGCCGGGTTCACCGACGCAGAAGTCGAGTTCACCCACGAGGCCGTCCCCGGCATGCACGGCGCGATCATCCGCGCCACCAAGCCGACCCAGACCGCCACGTGACCGAGACGACGGACGCGCCGTAGCCCGGCGACGCGCTATCCCGACCGCGTCCGCATGCGGCGACGAGTCGCGTTGACCGGTGGACCATCCCAACCACCCGCCCGATGACACGCTGCACCCGCACGTGCTTCCTGAGAGCGCAGGGGCGATCAAGCACGTCGAGCGCCACACGCACCGCAGCCCGGGGGGCAGGACCAACGACGAAGGGCCCTGACCGTGTGGTCAGGGCCCTTCGTCGTCAGAGGCTGTGAGGGACCCTCGACCGCCATCCCATGTCAGGGAGCAATTTCAGGCGATTTCAAGAAGGCCCTCCTGGTGAGGGCTTCCCCGAAATGGAGTTTCGCGGCTGAATCGAGGCTTGTTTGTCGCCAGAGAACACGTGCCGCACACGCTAGGACCCAAGTTTGCACGCACTCTGCCGACTGACCGCAGCGCGGTAGAGCCCGCCGAGGTACGCAGGGCAGTCGGACACATTGATAACGAACTTGCACCATCAGTCAATCGGGTCGAAATGAGTGTAGTGGCGCCGAATGACGGAGGTCGGAACAAGCACCCCACCGGGCGTGTACCGCCAACTCGCGTCCGCAAGGATCGTGTTCACCACGACCAGTGCGCCATTGGCATCGGGAACGCTCGCTCCAGTTGCGGCCGGAGGGGTTAGCGCCAGCTCCGGCATGCCAGTCGCGTACTCCAGTAGCACCTTGACCGCATACCCGACCGGACGCTCTCGCCACCGGTGCAGTTGAAGCCCGACGCCAGAGACGTCCTGCCGAAGCGGGGAGTCCGGCACGGAGAGGTGCCGTGCAAACGCGTCCCGGACGTCATGAAGCACGACCTTCGCAAGTGCCATCGTCTGACTGTTGACGGGCACATGAACCAGGACCGCGTTGGTGATTGGGTCGCGAACCAGCGCGGGCTTGAGACCTGCGGTGATGCCGATCCGAGGCGGATGTGGAGTGACAGCCGCTTCCTGCAGGGACCTAGCCAACGCGATGGGGTTTGACTTCAGTGAGGCGCTCATCCACCGCTCTCCTGACCCGAGGAGAAGGTCTGCCTTCCACGTTTTGGTGGTGGCATCGCGTAGAAGGTTTGCGACGTGGGGTGGACGCCCGCGACGGCCCGTGGCCAGCGTCGCCCGCTCCGGCAACTCAGGCGAAAAGGCTACGAGCCGGCCAGGCTCGGCCGCGACGAGCACAGCCTGAGGCTGGTCAGTTGGCATCTGTGCCAACGAAAGCGCGTCGACAATGAGTTCAGTGACTGCCGGATCACCGCTGTTGACGGCAAGTAGCAGCGCCCACTCAAACACGTCGCCGGTTAGCCCCGTGTCATCGCCGCGGAAGGCCATCGCCAGCGCATGGATTGGAAGGTCCTGTCGGTGGCTGACTCCGAACAGTTGCAACTTCTCCTCGCTCACCTGCTCGGCACAGGCCAGCAGCACAGCGGCTAGAACGAGCGCTAGCTCAGGAGCGAGTTGCTCCGGCGTGACTCTGTCCCTCCGGAGATTGACTGCCACTATCTCTTGACCCTGCACGGGGCCGATCTCCACGAAGGTTCCTGGAGTCACCGGGTCCGCTTCTGTCGCATTGGGCACGCTCGTGGTCACGCGGCGGAGTCTGGCACGGAGGTGCCCAATCGTCGTTCGGGGAAGCACAGGAGCTTACAGTCGACGGTCACCGACGCGAACCACAAACGTCGATCTGCGGCAGTGCGGTGCGGCATGGGCGACGTTCCGCGTCTGACGTCGTGCCCTGACCTTCGGTGACCGACCATCGCGCTCAGACGGCAAATCGGCCGCGCAGACAAGGCAGTCGAGCGGCCTGTGTGGTCCTCGGGCACCTTGACGGTTCGTGGTCGGGACACGGGGAAGTCACGATCGTCATGTCGTCGAGCTCGGTCATGGCTTTCAGGAAGGTACCCCCGCTCGAATCACTCGCCTGGATCGCTCACCTTGAGGAACGCCCCGTGAGGGCAAAGGATCCTCGAGCACCGTGCGACATGACTCCGCCGTCACCCGACGGTGGCGAAGAGAGGGGGCCGCAACTGCAGCACGGATCGGCCGCATTGACAGTCCCATTCATGTAGCGAAACCACCCGTGCGACTCCGTCAAGGGCGGCTCAGGCGGTGCGATCGCCGAGGTTCAGTGCCAGACTCCGATCGTGGCCGAGAGTGGACCGAAGGAACTAGGAGACGGGGTCGATGTCCTCGACCCTGCGCAACTGATTCGGATCCAGGCCACGCATCGCGGTTTCACGTATCAGGGGTTGTACGCGGTTTCTTGCTTCCTGATGATGGACTCGAAATCGACAACAGCGATAAGCGTCGAACTCGACGAAGACATCGAGTTGCAGCGCCCCGAAGGGCGGATCTATGTGCAGGTCAAGTCCAGGGGTCGCGCCCTTCGCTACGGCGACATCAAGGAAGCGCTCGGTCGGTTCGCCTCCATCAGCGCCGAACACGCCGCAGGGAATCGTGCTGGGAGCGCTCGCTTCGCCATCGTCAGCAACAGCGCGCCAGGCCCGGGACTGACGAAACGGATTCGTAGCGGTGGGTGGCCCAACGACGTCGCCGTTCTCTGGCCCGGTGATTCGGTGGGCGACACGGGCTTCGACCTGCCAGCCCCCCAACCTGATCTCTCACACGCCTTGGATGCCTGCGTCGCGCAGGCGGAGGCAGTTCCGTTCTCGAATCTGGCGCCCATGACGATCGTGCTCAAACTGTTCGGCTTCGCTCAATACCTCAGTACTGGACACGACGGGAACACGGTCACTGATGGCGAGATTCTCTCGCTGCTCGAGCAGTTGGTGTACCAAGTTCAGGATTTCCCGGAGCCGCCTTCGGTCTACCTAGCCCAAGCGACCGAGCCGGAATTCCTTCCCGACGACCGAGTCAAACTTGTTGTGGGAGTATCCGGATCGGGAAAGACATCCTGGGCTTCATACTGGGCCCTGCAGCATCCCCACCCTGCCGTGTACTTCGACGTCGGTGACCTGCCAGGTGCCGCAGTGGCATCTTCGCTCGCTCGTGAACTGGCCGCACGGTTTCTTCCCGCATCGGAGGGTGAGTCGGCACCTAGGATCCCTGCCGGCAGCGGACTGGAAATCTTGAGATTCTGTGCGCGCCGCCTCGTAGATGGAGGCCGCCAGATGACAGTGGTCTTAGACAACACACATCGGCTCTCAGGTGCGACTGCTCGGACCTTGGTCGAAGCCATGCCTGAGTTCACCCTCATTCTGCTGGCTCAGCCGTGGCCGGGCGAGAGCGAACTCGCAGCGGTTCTCCAAGTCGAGGCCGAACACCTCGCTGGTTGGTCCTTGGATCAGGTGTCCGCGGTGTTCGCCGAGGACGGGTGCCGGCTAGCCGTCTCCGAGGCGGACCGCATCCTGCGGTTGACCGGTGGTGTGCCGCTCTACGTCAAGGCAGCCGCGCGTCTTGCTGCGCGTGAGTTCTCAGGACAAGTACGGGAACTCCTGGACGCTCTGGAGCAGCGGAGTACCCCTCTCCAGACTGTTCAGGAAGTGCTTCTTGCCGCAATGTTCCAGGAGGTGCCCGAGCGCGCGCGCCTAGTCGCGTCGCTGCTCGAGATTATTGAGGTCCCGCTGGAGGTCGACAACGTGGGGAAGTTGGCGAATACGTGGGGGCTCCGAGCCGACGAGGTCGCGGTGGCGGTTCGCCAACTGGTGCGCGCGGGTGCGGCTGTCAGGATTGGCCAGAATGCGGTGAAGCTCCATGACGCATTCAGGCTGCTCGCTCGCGATCACCAGGCGCACCTCGGGCCCGACATGGTGGCTGCGGCACGCGAGGCGATTCTCGAAATGTTGTTGGGCCACGCACCGGTAGGTTCGTCCATCGACCGCATGGGTCTGCTCGTGCGAATGCTTGCGCTGACGAACCGGCAGGAGACGCTGGTGGAACTGGCGACGATGGAGGAGTTTCATCAAGTGGGCGCAGCAGGCGAGGTGCGCACGATCCTGGAACAGGTCGCTGTTCACGGCGAAGTCGCGAACCTTCGATTCTGGGCATTGGACGCGTTGGCGTTCTGGGACTACCGCGATCGGTCCTACGCCACCTTCGCGCGGTGGGTTGATGAGATGGAGCAGATAGACGATCCGGAGGCCAGGGATCGCGAGGCCGCAGAACTGGCAATGAAACAGATGCTCCGGGCTGCACTGGCGGGCGACCGCGACGGGGTCGATGTCTGCTACTCCCGCGGCGCGGGAGCCACCGACGGCACATCGAATGTCGGCAGGATCCTCCGCTACAACTACGCCCTGGCGCTACATCAACTTGGCTTCGCGAGCGAGGTCGAAGGCATTCTCCTCCCGCTTGTCGAGGAGTACCTACAGGCGCTGGGCCTGACCGCCCGGGACCTGTTCCTCGTGAATGATCGCGAGCTTCGGAACAAGGTGACAGACACTCAAGATGTTGAGGATCTCCTCAGACATCTGGCGGACTGCCTCTATCTGGTGGCCGTTGCCCACGACAACCCTGGCGAGGCCGGGCTGCGGTTCATCCATGCCATGAAGCTCTACATGGCATCCGGCTCATGGGACTCGGCAATCACCTCCGGACAAGACGCGGCTGACGAGTACGCCAAGTTTGGCGACATCAAAGGGGCACTGATGGTTCTTGAGAACTTCGTGCTGCCCATGGTCACCCATTACAAGCTAGTGGGACGTCTCATCGCCACTCGGAGCCAGCATGCCGTTTTGCTCGCGTGGGACGGCGAAATCGACGAGGCTCGGGCCGAACTGGAGAGACTGTCCGTCTATGAGCTAGTCGGAGACCAGCGCGCGGAGCTCGCCAATCAGCGAGCGCTGGTTGAACGGATCGCGCGCACATCTGTGGGGCCCGCCCGCGAGGAACTCGACGGCTGACGAATGCAACGACCGCGTCAAAGGCGTATCAATTACGACCTGCACTCGATGTCCGTCCGGTTTGACGGACTGGAGGCGTCAGCCGCGGAGTACGGTGCGGAGTTTCCGGTCCACGGAAGACTCCAAAACCCACATGGCGCTGGCTACGTCTCGACGGTGGACTGCATGTTGGATTCAGCGCGTACGCCTTCACCGGCAGGCGAAAGTCACGGTGGCGTCGACTGTGCCCGTCAACGGGTGGTGCGACCGGCCCTCCTTATGTCCCAACATCTCAGAGCATCTGCTAGATGTGAGGAGCGGGCTCACTAGCTGACGATCGCCTCGAGGGTGCGCATCAGAAGGCACCGCCCGCGTCCACCGCTGCCTCGTAGAACGCGTCCGCCAGCGCAAGAACGACGCCGTTGATCCCGGGGCCGTCGCTGAAGAAGTAGTCGGCCATCGTGTTGTGGGCGCCTTGATTGTCGATGACCGCCTCGGTGACCGCGGCATGGAAGTCCTGGGACTCCAGGAACTGCTTCCTAGAGTTCACCTGGGTCTGCTTGACCAGGTCCGGGTAGGCCAGCAGCCGCTGGACCAGGCCGTTCACGAACTCCCGTACCTGGGACTCAGTGAAGGACTCCGCACCGAAGAGGTCGTTCATCCTGTCGATGACGACCTGCAAGGCGACGTACTTAGGTTCCTTCTTCGTGCCCGTGCCGGCGGCGCTGATGCCCTTGAGCTGCCCGTCACCGGTCAGGGAGATGTCGACCTGGGCGCTCTTGGTGTGCTTGACGCCGACGAGGACCACGTCGGAGAGGTCGACCTCCGCCGCCCAGGAGGTCTCGTCGATGACCCGCTCGAGCAGACGAAGGTAGATTGAAAGCATCTCCAGGTAGGGGTCGCCGTAGTCGACGATCTGGCTCATGAAGTCGTAGAGCCGGACGTAGGTGGAGACGTCCTTGCGGAACAGGTCGAGGGCGTTGAGGGTGACCTTGTCGTCCTCTTCGAGCGCCCGGGCGTAGCGCCGCGCGAAGTCGTGCTGGGCGGGGCTGATCGCCGCGGACAGCGCGTTGTTGCCTTTCCGGGTGACCCACAGCTCAGCGACCTTGCGGACCTGGTCCTCGGTGTAGATGCCGGTCTGGGCGAGCTTCGTGGCCAGGTGCACGACGACGTAGGGGTCGGTCTCGGTCTCGAGGGTGGCGTTCTTGAAGTACGGCTCGAAGGCGGCCTTGATGTCCTCGGGCTTGTTGACGAAGTCGATCACGAACGTCTTGCGCTTCTGCTCGCCGATGGCGCTGCGGTACGTGCGGTTCAGTCGCGACAGCGTCTGCACCGCGGTCACCCCTGACAGCTTCTTGTCGACGTACATCGCGGAGAGCAGCGGCTGGTCGAACCCGGTCTGGAACTTGTTGGCGACCAGCATGATCTTGTAGGTCTCGCCCTTGAACGCCGCGGCGAGGTCGGCGCCGGCGCCGGGGTTCATGTTGGCCTCGGTGAACTCGTCGTCCTTGCTGGGCGTCGGACCCCAGTCGGGTGCCCAGACCTCGTCCTCGTCCATGCGCACCGCCCCGGAGAACGCCACCAGGGTCCGATAGCTGTAGGAGGGGTCCTCGGCGGCCCTCTCGGCGATGTAGGCGTCGATGGCCTTCTTGTACTTCACCGCGGCCTTGCGTGAGTCAGTCACGACCATCGCCTTGGCCTTGCCCTCCAGCAGATGGGCGACGTTGGCGTGGAAGTGCTCGACGATGATCCGCACCTTCTGGCTGATGTTGGTCGGGTGCAGCCGCACCCACCGCATCAGGCCCTTGCGGGCAGCCCCCTCTTCCACCTCGCCGTCGCTGTTGGCGTTGCCGGCGATCTTCAGGGCCGTCTCGTAGGCCTGGTAGCCCTTGAGGACATCGAGGATGTAGCCCTCCTCGATCGCCTGCTTCATCGAGTAGAGGTGGAACTCGCGCGGCTTGCCGTCCGGCCCCTTGCGCCCGAACAGCTCGAGCGTCCTGTTCTTCGGGGTGGCCGTGAAGGCGAGGTAGGAGATGTTGGGCGACTCAGCCCGCTCGGCCATCTCCGCAGCCAGGATCGACTCGACATCGACCTCGCCGCCGTCCTCGATCTCCTGGATCTCCTCGGCGGTCAGGACCTGCTTCAGCTTCGAGGAGATCTGCCCGGACTGCGAGGAGTGCGCCTCGTCGGCGATGACGGCGAACTTTTTGCCCTTCAGTCCGGCGTCGGCCCGGATCTCCTCCAACGCGTACGGGAACGTTTGCACGGTCACGGCGATGATCAGCTCGCCGTTCTTCAACGCGCTCGCGAGAAGACTGGACTTCGACTTCGCCCCGGCCTTGCGGACATCCTCCGGACTGATGGTGGCCACGATCTTGTTGCCGTCGAGCTGGCGGATGGCGTCCTGGAGCTGCCCGTCCAGGACAGTCCGGTCCACCACCACGATGACTGAGTCGAAGACCTTCTTGTTGTCCACGTGGAGCCGAGCCAGCCGGTGCGCGGTCCAGGCGATGGTGTTGGTCTTTCCCGACCCGGCCGAGTGCTCGATCAGGTAACGCTGCCCGACGCCCTCCTCGCAGACCGCGGCCACGATCTCGGTGACTGCCTCCCACTGGTGGAACCGGGGGAACAGCATGCTCGTGCGACGCACCGAGGTGCCGGTGGCGACGTCCCACTCTTCCTTGGTCTCCACGAGCATCAAGCGGCCGATGATGGTGAGCCAGGCGTCCTTCTCCCAGACCCGCTCCCACAGGTACGCCGTCGCCGAGCGGCCGTCCGAACCGGGCGGGTTGCCGGCCCCCGCGTCGTCGCCGATGTTGAACGGCAGGAAGTGGGTCTTCTCCCCCTCGAGCCTGGTGGTCATCGCCGCTAGGTCGTTGGAGACCGCGAAGTGCACCAGTGCCCGGTGCCCGAACGACAACAGCGGCTCCGACCGGCCGTTGGTCAACGGGTTGCGGTTCTTGCGGTACTGCTGGATCGCCTCTTCCAGCGACTGAGTGAAGTGCGTCTTCAGCTCCGCCGTCGCCACCGGGAGCCCGTTGATGAACAACACCAGGTCGATGCTGCGCTGGTCGGCGGTGGAGAAGTGCACCTGCCGCATCACCCGAACCCGCATCGCCGCGTAGTGCGCGTTCGTCGTGTCGTTCAGCGTCGTCTCGGGCCGGAACTGCGCCATCTTCAGGCGGCCGCCGCCGATGTACGGCACCCCGTTGCGCAGAATGTTCAGCGTGCCGCCGCCGTGCTCCAACGGCTTGTCGAGCGCCGTGGTCAGCACGTCGAGGAACTTCGCCGGCGACCCGGCCGCCTTCAACGCCCTCTCGTACGCCGCCGGCTGGGTGACCTCGAGCCACGCGAACAGGTCCTCCGGGAAGAGCGCCCGCTCGCGGTCGTAACCCACGTCCTTGGCCGAGCACAGCCACCCGTGGGCCGCAAGGTCGTCGCAGATCTCAGTCTCGAACACGACCTCGTTGTGGTCAGCCGTCATGCCGCCGTCCGTACGTCGATCTGACCCGTCACTGCCGCCGTGATCAACGCTGACCGGCGCTCCTTCGAGAGTTCAATGAACCGCTGTGTCTCCGCTATGAGCACATCAATCTTCGCGGTCTGGTCATCCAGGTACGCCGCGATGAGACGTTGTTCCGGCACTGGCGGAACGGCCACGGGCAGTGAGCGGATGGCGGACACATTGATGCGCCTGAAGGTGCTGCCGATCATGGCTCCCTCGATCGCGTACCGCGCCTCAGCCCCGTTCAGGGCATAGCGGAGGAACGCAGGGTGGACGTCACTCTTTCGGCGCAAGAGCACGGTCTCCTGCCCCATCGCGAAGGCGGGCAAGTCAGCTGTGACGACCGACACCAACCCCACCGAGACATTTCGGATGAACAAGAGGTCGCCTGCTCGAGGCGCCCGATCGCCGGTTCGGAGGTGATCGAAGAACTCGGCCGTCGTGTACTTGCAAGCCGAAAGATCGACCGTCGTGCCTTGACACTCTTGGATGCTCGCAACCGGGAATCGGCGATCGTCTTCGACGAACTCAGCCGTCACATGAGCGCAGTCGATGACATCCACGAGTCGGCGCAGTTGCACCCGGTTGGAGGTCGCATCCAGTACCGCGTGGGAAACGACGTCTCTACGCCGTCCGCGCAGCATCTCGATCAGGCGCTGCTGCTCTTCGATGAGTGTGTCGATGCAAGCCGTCTCCCTGTCGAGATAGTCGGCGATGGCGCGCTGCTCGGGAGGCGGTGGGTAGGGGAAGGAGATGCGGTTGATGTCGCGCTGAAAGAGATGCGGAACCCCCATACCTCCGCGCAGGCGGTCGAAGATCGACTGTGCGTAGCCGCTTGCGATGAACCAGTAAAGGAATCTTCCGTCGAGTTCCTGCGCTGGCGTTAGAACTGCGATCGAGCCGTTCACGGTTGCTGGTCCAGGCAGGTCCCGCACGACATTGACTGTCCCGATTGTGTTGCCATCCTTCGTCAGAAGAACGTCTCCGTTACGCAACTTGATCTCTGGGGACTCTTCGTAACGTTCTGAGGTGATCTTGTTCGCAGCGTGGTAAGCGATTTCCGAGCCCTTGATGTCTGGCGTCGAGAGCATGGGGATCCCCTCATCCACGTACTCGTCGGCGGTCAGACCCTTCCAGCCAAGCCGGGCCCGCACCCAGACTTCTCGGCCGACTACACGCTCCGACCACTCGCTCGGAATCGCATCGAGCCATTCCAGATCTGTCTCTTTCCGGACGCGGCTCATCCCTCGACCTCCCGGAGGAGGTCGA
This sequence comes from Nocardioides sp. Z50_6, assembly GCF_058215755.1. Taxonomy (NCBI): domain Bacteria; kingdom Bacillati; phylum Actinomycetota; class Actinomycetes; order Propionibacteriales; family Nocardioidaceae; genus Nocardioides; species Nocardioides sp. Z50_6. Next base: position 552,159 of record NZ_JBZAJB010000001.1, read on the forward strand.
GGATCTTGGCGACCTGCTTCTCCAGGTCGGCGTCGATCTCGGCGAGAGGACGAGGGGGAACGTACTTGTAGAAGTGGCGGCTGAAGGGGATCTCGTAGCCGGTCTTGGTCTTGGTCCAGTCGATCCAGGCGTCGGAGACGTGGGGTTCCACCTCGGTGTCGAAGTAGGCCTGGATGACCTGGGTCTTGCCTGCGGCGCCGGCGGTGGATCCGCCATAGGTGAATGGCACATTCTCGGTGTCGCGCTTCTTGCTGTCCGGCTTGGGCTTGCCCTTGCGGTCCACCACCGGGTTGCCGTCATCGTCGAGGAGCGGCCGTTCGACGGTGATGGTCCAGTAGCCGAACTCGTCGTTGGACAAGACCTTGGAGTGGTCGGGGTCGGCATCGGTGAAATCGGCGTACAGCCGGAGCACCTGGGCACGGTCCGCGTCGCTAATCTCGCGGTTCTTGGAGCCGAGGGTCTTGCGCATCTTGGTCCAGAACGAGGTGCCGTCGATGAGCTGCACGAGACCCTTGCGGTCGGGGTGCTTGCTGTTGTCGAGGATCCAGATGTAGGTGGCGATGCCGGTGTTGAAGAACATGTTGGTCGGCAACGCGACGATGGCCTCGACCAGGTCGTCTTCCAACAGCCACTGGCGGATGTTGGACGGGCCGGAGCCGGCACCGCCGTTGAACAGCGGTGAGCCGTTCATGACGATGCCGACCCGGCCGCCGCCGTCTTCTGGTGCCCGCATCTTGTGGGCCAGGTGAAGGAGGAAGAGCATCTGCCCGTCGGAGGTGGCCGGGAGGCCGGGGGCGAATCGACCGTAGGGGCCGGCTTCGTCGCGTTCCTTCGTGACGGCCTTGGCGTACTGCTTCCAGTCGACCCCATACGGCGGGTTGGACATGGAGAAGTCGAACCGCCGGCCCGTGAATGCGTCGTCGGTGAGCGTGTTGCCGAAGGCGATATTGGTCGCGTCGTGGCCTTTGGCGAGCAGATCGGACTTGCAGATCGCGTAGGACTGCGGGTTGTACTCCTGGCCGTAGAGGGTGAGGCGCGCGTCGGGGTTCTGGGCCAGCAGGTGTTCCTCGGCCAACGACAGCATCCCGCCGGTGCCGGCCGTGGGGTCATACAGCGTCCGGACGATGCCGGCCTCGGTCAGGTCGGCGTCCTTCTCCGCGAAGAGCAGGTCCACCAGCAGCTTGATCGCGTCCCGCGGGGTGTAGTGGTCACCGGAGGTCTCGTTCGCGGCTTCGTTGAACTTGCGGACGACGTACTCGAAGGCGTCGCCCATGTCGGAGTTCGTCACCTTGTCCGGGTGCAGGTCCACGGAACCGAACGACTTGACGATCTCCCGCAGGAGTCCGGCCTTCTCGAGGGCGAGGATCTCCTTCTTGAAGTCGAAGTATTCGAACACGTCCACGTCGGCGGAGAACCGGTCGACGTAGTCGGTGAGGTTGTCCACGAGCCCGTCGGCGTCGGCCAGCAGGTTGGCGAACCCGTAGTTGGACGTGTTGTAGAAAGGCCGGCCGGTGGCCTTGGCGACCTCGACCTTGAGTCGGTTCGGGTTGTCGAACTTCGCGGCCAACTCCCGCACGGTGTCGCGGTCGGGTTCGAGGATGCAGTCGAGGCGTCGCAGGATCGTGAACGGGAGGATCACGGTTCCGTACTGGTTGGGGCGGTAGGGGCCACGGAGTTGGTCGGCGATCGACCAGATGAAGCTGCCGAGCGTGCTCATCGTGTCGCCTCGCCACAGGTACCCGGGGGCATCTGCTGACGCTCCCCCAGTTTCGTGTCGCTGACGCTTTCCCGAATCGGCATGGGGTCATCTTGGCCCATCGCCTTTCCGCCGGCAGACGAAGCCGGGACTGTGCGCACAGAGAGCAGGCAGACGACAATGCATCACCTCCTTCCGGTCGACTGCCAGTCCGCGCGTGCGTTCACGGCGCTGTTGCTCTGTTGAGTTCTCAAGGTCCCTGCTGAGCCGAATGCTGCCCCGCGGCCAGTGAGCGCAACTGTCCGTCGAAGCCCTGGCTCGGCAGTCGCTCCCTACGGACGGTGCAGAGGGCAAGTGGGAGCTCTCCTACGCGCTGCGCTCGGCCGTCGAGGCAGTGTTCGGCAACATCAAGAACCGCGGCACCGAGGACGTGCGGCGCGGGTTCGTCCAGGTCGTCGGTCTGCCACTCGTCACGCTGGCTGTCGCCGCAGCGGCCGCTTGCTACAACATCCGCATCCTCGAGAAGCACAGCCGCGAGGCCGGTGAGCGGATCGACAGCCCGCTGATGAACCACCCCCTCGAAGGAGAGGTGATCGAGATCCTCGTCCTCCGTGGCGACGAGGTCTTCGAGCACGTCGCGCGGCTCGAACAGACCGCCGCATGAGGGCTCGTGGCGCGAACAGCGAGAGGGCCCCGACCACGATCGTGGTTGGGGCCCTCTCGTTCGTACTGGGGCTGGTGGAGGCCTTCCGAGCAGCCCCCCAATTCGGGAAACTGTTCGGGCCCATTTCAAGGAGGCCCTCCTGGTGGAGCTGCGGGGAATCGAACCCCGGTCCTCGAGCGTCGATCCAGGTCTTCTCCGGGTGCAGTCCGTGTTGTCGCTTTTCTCGGCCCCGACGCTCGCACGGACACGTCGTCGACAGGCTCAGTCAGGAAAAAGTCCCGCTCACCCCTCCTGACAGGAGATGAGCAGCTAGTCCTCTAGATGAGGCCTGGGTCCGGGACGAGGACGGATGCCCGGTCAGACCCTTCGATCACTGCTCAGGCAGCGAGAGCGAAGTCGTTGCGATTAGAGTCGGCAACTGTGTTTTCCAGCGATCGTTTACGAGATGACGCTGGCTTCTCGACCCGCTTCCCCTGGAACTAACGTCCCAAGTCGAAACCGATCAGCCCCTCTTGAGTTGTACTGGTGGCAACGATAACGCAGCGCGGTCGATTCCCCCACCCGGTCAGGGCGCGACGCCCGCCCCGTGACCGTGCAGCACCCGTACGAACTCCTCGGCGTACGCCCGCTCACGCAGGTCCTTGACGGTGTTGCGGCTCATCCGGTTGATGTGCTCGGTGCTGACGTTGCAGCGCAGGTCCCCCATCGGTCCGACCAGCCGCACGTCGGCGCCGTCGAGCTCGAAGAAGCCGCGGCGCCGCGTTGCCAGCTGGTGGCACGGGACGGACCAGGCCGGCACCGTCGCGGCGTCGGGGATGAAGGAGAGCACGCCCGCCTCGAGGCGGAAGGTCCCGAACGTCCGGCCGCGCAGGCCCATGCCCCGGCTGCCCAGGACCACCCCGTTCCACACCCCCACCGGCGACATCGGGTGCCCGGCACCGGGAGGCGCGGAGAACGCCGGCCCCGCCGGCGCCGCCCAGCCCTGGCGCTGAGGACGCCGCCGGAAGGCGAAGACCAGGATCCCCACGATGAAGAGCGTCACCGCGAGCCAGGCGGTCATGATCATCAACGGCAGCATCGTCATCACGGGAGGCACTGTAGGTACTCCACAGGACCAGGGAAAGTCTTGTGCGTCTATTCGAACATGCGTACGATGCAAGTAATACGTCAGGTCGCTGGCGTTGGCCGGAGCGGAGAGGGTCTCCGGCCCTGCACGACCCCACGATGATGCGCGATCCGACCGTGAGCCGACCGGTCACCGTTGCTGTCCGGGGAATCACTCGTCGATTCCTGCCCGGAGGCCCTCGTGGACACCCCACCGCTCCAGACCGGTAGCCACCCGGTGCTGGTCTGCGCCGAGCGCCTGGGCGCCGCCCTCGACGAGGTGGTCCACCTCGACCCGGTCTTCATGGAGCTCGCTGCCAAGCGGGAGGCGCTGCTGGCCCTCGACCGCGTGGCCTCGCGCCTGGCCGCGCTCCGGCTGCGCCTGATGGCCGGCGCCGGCGACGTCGCCGATGCCGAAGGACACCGCGACGTCGCCTCCTGGCTGAGCGCCCACACCCGGGGCCACCGGGGCACGGCACGCCGCGAGCAGCGCCTCGCCCACGCCTGCGACACCCGCTGGCAGCGGGTGGGTGCGGCCCTGAGCGCCGGCCTGGTCAACGTGGAGCAGGCCCAGGTGATCGCCCGAGCCCTCGACGACCTCGCCCGCAGCCTGCACGACCTCACCGGAGACGACACCGTCACCCCACCGATGACGCCGGCCCAGGTCACCGACCTGCTGAACCAGGCCGAGGCCCACCTCCTGGCCCGGGCGGCCGAGTTCGGTCCCCGCGAGCTGGCCCGGCTCGGCGAGCGGATCCTGGAGGTCCTGCTTCCCCACGTCGCCGAAGCGGCCGAGGCCGACCGCCTCGCCCACCAGGACCGCCACGCCCGCCGCGTCACCGGCCTGAGCAGCCAGCGCCTCGGTGACGGCACCACCGTGATCAAGGCCCGGGTCCCCGACGCCGTCGCGACCCGCCTGCTCACCACCCTGGAGGCCTTCACCAACCCCCGCAAGCAGCACCACCGCGCACCGGACGGGCCTCACCGGGCCACCGACGCCACCGGGCAGGACCTGCCCTATCCCGTCCGCCTCGGGCAGGCGTTCTGCGCGCTCCTCGAGGGCCTCGACCCGACCCGGCTGCCCCTGCACGGCGGCACCGCCACCAGCCTGGTCATCACCCTCGACCTCGCCACCCTCACCCAGGGCCTCGGCCACGGCACCCTGCCGACCGGAGAGGCCCTCAGCCCCGGCCAGATCCGCCGCCTGGCCTGCACCGCCGACCTCATCCCGGCCGTCCTCGGCACCGATTCCCATCCCCTCGACCTCGGCTTCACCGCCCGCCTCTTCTCACCCGCCCAACGCCGCGCCCTCGCCCTCCGCGACACCCACTGCCGCGCCCAGGGCTGCGAGATCCCCGCCACCTGGTGCGAAGCCCACCACCTCACACCCTGGACCCGACAAGGCCCCACCGACCTCGAAAACGGGCTCCTCCTCTGCTCCCACCATCACCACCTCGTCCACGACGACCGCTACCTCCACGACCGCCTCCCCAACGGCGACATCCGCTACCGCCGCCGCAGGTAGGAGCCCGCATGCGGCCGGTCAGCGACCGAAGATCCCGATGGCGTTCTCCCAGCACACGGCGCGGAGCCACGCCCGGTCGAGGCCGGGGTGGCGCTCACCGAGGCGCTCCAGCGACTCCAGCTGATGCACGTAGGGATAAGGGATGTTCGGGAAGTCGGAGCCGAGCAGCACCTTCTCCCCCAGGTCCACGAGCCGCGGCAGCAGCGCGTCCGGCCACGGTCCGCCCATCTCGTCGAAGAAGTCGGTGAACGCCATCGTGGTGTCGAGGCGCACGTGCTCGTAGGACTGCGCCAGCGTGGTGAACTCCTCGTACTCCGGCGCCCCCATGTGGGCGATCACCAGCGCCAGGCGCGGGTGCCGGGCGAGCAGCTCGGCGACCGGGCCAGGCCCGGTGTACGGGGTGGGGACCGGGCCGCTGCCGGCGTGCAGCACCACCGGGGTGCCCGCCTCGGCCACCACGCCCCAGGCCTCGTCGAGGAGCGGGTCGGTCACATGGAACGCACCCACCTGGACGTGCACCTTGAACAGCTCCAGGCCGTCCTCGATCCGGCGCCGTACGTAGTCGGCCGCCCCGGGCTCGGGAAAGAAGGTGCCGCAGTGCAGCGCCTCCGGCGTCCGCACCGCGAAGTCGTGCGCCCAGTCGTTGAGGAACTCGGCCATCCCCGGCTTGTGCGCGTAGGGCAGCGCGGAGAAGTGCCGCACCCCGAAGGAGCGCAGGAGAGCCGCCAGGGCCTCGTCCGTGTCGCGGTAGCGCAGCGGCCACGCCCCGCCGATGAGCGGACCGGCCGCGTCGAACTGGGCCCGGACCTTCGCCATCACCCGCGGGGGCAGGAAGTGGGTGTGGACGTCGAAGAGCCCCGGGAGCCCCATCCGGTCGATCCAGGCCCGGACGGCGGCGGCGTCCTGCTCTGGCGTCTCCCGCCCGTCGGCGTCGCGAGGGGGCACCCCTTAGTCCTTGTAGCCCTTGAGCCGCCGCTGGACGGCCTGCTCCTTCTCGCGGTTGGCCTGCCTCTCGGCCAGCGAGTGACGCTTGTCGTAGGACTTCTTGCCCTTCGCCAGCGCGATCTCGACCTTGGCCCGCCCGTCCTTGAAGTAGAGCTGCAGCGGCACCAGGGTGTAGCCGGAGTCGGAGACCTTGCGCTCGATCTTGCTGATCTCGGAGCGGTTGAGCAGGAGCTTGCGCTTGCGGCGCGAGGCGTGGTTGGTCCAGGTGCCCTGGCTGTACTCCGGGATGTGCACCTGGTGGAGCCAGACCTCGCCCCCGTCGACCTCGGCGAAGCCGTCGACCAGCGACGCGCGACCCTGGCGCAGCGACTTCACCTCGGTGCCGACCAGCACGATGCCGGCCTCCCAGGTGTCCTCGATGTGGTAGTCGTGCCGCGCCTTGCGGTTCTGCGCGATCGTCTTGGTGCCCTGCTCCCTGGCCATGGGGCTCATCCTCTCAACAGTGCGCAACCGGGTTCCCACAGGGCGGGCCGAGCCGACCCGCCCCCCGCCCGCGGTCCCGCCGGGCAGGGCACCCGGGAGCTCTCAGAGCCAGCCGCGCGGGTCGACCGCCTGGCCGTTGGCCATCACCGTGAAGTGCAGGTGGCAGCCGGTGGACCAGCCGGTGCTGCCGACGTAGCCGATGACCTGGCCGCGCTGCACGCTGGCGCCCGTCCCCACGGTGTAGCTCGTCGCGTGGTTGTAGACGGTGGCGAGCCCGCGGCCCGCAGCGACACCGTGGTTGAGCACCAGACGGTTGCCGTAGACCGAGGAGTAGTAGGACGAGACGACCCGCCCGTCGGCGGCGGCGTAGAGCGGCTCGCCGCAGTCGGCCGCCCAGTCCTGGCCGTCGTGCAGGCCCCAGTAGCCGTAGATCGGGTGGGAGCGGTAGCCGAACGGCGAGGAGAGAGTGCCTCCGCCGACCGGAGGGTTCAGGAAGCCGCCGCTGTTGCCGGGCGGGCCCGACTGCTGCGCCGCCCGGGCGCGCTGGGCCCGCAGGGCCGCCAGAGCCAGCTGTCGCAGCTTCTCGGCGAGCGCCTTCTCCTCGCGCTCGAGCTGGGCCAGCTCGGCCTCGTCGGCCCGCCGGGCGGCTGCGGCCTCCGCGTGTGCGTCACGTCGCTCCCCCACCAGCGCGGCCACCGACTCCTTGGCGGCCTCCGCCTCGGCCTGGTAGCCCTGCATCTCCACGAGGTGGTCGGCCGCGGCCTGCCGCTTGACCTCGACCGCCGCCTTGGCCTCGGCGACCCGGGTCTCGCGGACCGCGAGCAGCACCTCGGAGGCCTGGAGCTGCTGGTAGGCCCGGGCCTCGCGGTCGACGATCGCGTCGCGCATCTCGCTCTGGCGGGTCAGGTCGGCAGGGGTGCGGGCGTCGAGCAGCGAGGCGAAGGCGAGCAGCTCGGGGTCGCCCTGCTGGTACATGTCGGCGATGGTGGCGGCCACCTGGTCGCGCTGGACAGCACGGTCCGCCTGCCCCTGCGCGAGCTCGGCCTGCGCCTGCTCCAGCGCCGCGGTGGCCTCGGCCAGCTCGGCCTGCATCCGGGCGTCACGCTCCTGCGCGGTGGCGACCTTGGCCTCGGCGGCGGCCAGGGCGACCTGGGCGGCGCCGAGCTGGTCGCGGGCCGTGGCCAGGGCGGCGCTGGCCCGCTGCATCCGGCGGCTGGAGGAGTGCAGCTCGGACTCGGCGTCCTCGATCCGCTCGGCGACCTTGCGTCGCTTCTTCTTCAGGTCGTCGGCACCGGCCTGCGCGACACCGGAGTGCATGGCCATGGAGCCCTGCGCGGTCGTCGACGCGGTGGCCGCGCTCAGCTCGCCGACAGCGAGCGCGCTGACCGCCAGGGTGCTCGCGAGCAGCGCGGAGCCCGTGCGGCGACGCGTGGTACGGGGGAAGGGACGCACCGTGTTGCCTTCGATGTTCGGGGAAGTGAACTCGACGACGGTAACCGAGCGCGGTCAGACTTTGAGGTATTTGCGCGTCAGCACGAGTGTCGGGAGCAGGGTGAGCACCGGACCCAGCAGCGCGATCGCCGCCACCGCGGTGCCGTACTCCCCCATCCCGATCCACGGCATGAACTTCAAGTCGTCGGCGGTGCGCTCGTGGATCCCGAAGTACATGAAGGCCCCCAGCGCCCCGGCGGCCAGCGCCACCCCGATCAGCGCGGTGACCAGGGCCTCGAGGAGGAACGGCAGCGTGATGTAGAGGGTGGAGGCACCCACCAGTCGCATGATGCCGATCTCCTTGCGCCGGGCGAAGGCCGCCAGGCGGATGGTGTTGCCGACCAGCAGCAGCGCCGCGAGCACCAGGAACGCCGCGGTGCCCAGGGCTCCCCACTTCAGCGCGTTGATCGAGCCGTAGATCGGCTTGAGCGTCTCGCGCATGTCGCGGATGCCGGAGACCCCGTCGAGCCCCCGGACCGCGGAGACGATGCCCTCGTACTCCTCGGCGTTCTTGAGCTCGATCCAGACCGACTCGGGCATGTCCTCGGCGGTGGCCGCCGGGTTGGGGCCCTCGAAGCGCTCGGGGCCGACCAGCTCCTTGACCTTCTCGAACGCCTCCTCCTTGGACTCCAGGTGGTAGCCGGCCACCTCGGGGTTGTCCTCGACGACCGCCACCAGGGCGTCGCGCTGGGCGTCGGTCACCTCACCGGTGCAGGCCGCGGAGCTGTCCTCGGCCTTGCAGAGCCACACGGTGATCTGCAGCTGGCTGCCCCAGTGGGCGGCGGCCTTGTCGGCCTGCTGGTTGAGCAGCACGCCGAGCCCGACCAGGGTGAGCGAGACGAAGAGCGTGAGCACCACCGCGAGATGCATCGACAGATTGCGCCGAAGCCCTTGACCGAGCTCGGAGAAGACGTAACGCAGCTGCATGGGGGGTTGTTGCCTCTCGTCAGTTCTGGACGCCGTAGACGCCCTGGGACTGGTCCCGGATGACCTTGCCGTGCTCCAGCTCGATCACCCGCTTGCGCATCTGGTCGACGATCCCGGCGTCGTGGGTGGCCATCACCACGGTCGTGCCGGTGCGGTTGATGCGGTCCAGCAGCTTCATGATCCCCACCGAGGTGGTCGGGTCGAGGTTGCCGGTGGGCTCGTCGGCGATCAGGATCATCGGCCGGTTGACGAACGCCCGCGCCACCGCGACCCGCTGCTGCTCGCCGCCGGAGAGCTCGTCGGGCATCCGGTCGCCCTTGCCCTCCAGGCCCACCAGCTCCAGGGTCTCCGGGACGAGCGTCTTGATGTCGGAGCGCGACCGGCCGATCACCTGCAGGGCGAACGCGACGTTCTCGCTGACCGTCTTGTTGGGCAGCAGGCGGAAGTCCTGGAAGACGGTGCCGATGTCGCGGCGCAGCCGGGGCACCTTCCAGCTGGCCAGCCGGTTGATCTCCTTGCCGGCCACGTAGACACGACCCGAGGTCGCCTTGTACTCACGCAGCACCAGGCGCAGGAACGTCGTCTTGCCGGAGCCCGACGACCCGACCAGGAAGACGAACTCGCCCTTCTCGATGTCGACCGAGACCTGGTCGAGACCGGGGTGCGGATGCCCTGGATAGGCCTTGGTGACCTTCTCGAATCGAATCACGTGACCCGAGGGTACGCGAGGGCACCAGCGGGTGGGGGCGCCGCGCCAGAGCGGCGGTCGACGCGTGCCGTGAGAGAGACCACGGGGGTGATCCCGGCCACCACCACCAGCCCCGGCGCCCGGTCCGCCGCGGCGGTCCCGGGGCGGGCCGGGGTCAGTTCTCCTCGGCCTTGTCGGTGCCCCGGCGCCAGCGGATGCCGGCCTCGAGGAAGCCGTCGAGGTCGCCGTCGAAGACCGCGCTGGGGTTGCCGACCTCGTAGCCGGTGCGCAGGTCCTTGACGATCTGGTAGGGGTTGAGCACGTAGTTGCGCATCTGGTCGCCCCAGCTCGCCTGGACGTCGCCGCGCATCTCGTCGAGGTGGGCCTTCTCCTCGGCCTTCTTCAGCGCGAGCAGCTTTGCCTTGAGGACCACCATCGCGGAGGCCTTGTTCTGCAGCTGCGACTTCTCGTTCTGGCAGGAGACGACCGTGCCGGTGGGGATGTGGGTCAGCCGCACCGCGGAGTCGGTCGTGTTGACCGACTGGCCGCCGGGGCCGCCGGAGCGGTAGACGTCGACCCGGATCTCCTCGTCGGGGACGTCGATCTCGTCGGTCTGCTCCAGCACCGGGACCACCTCGACGGCGGCGAACGACGTCTGCCGGCGGCCCTGGTTGTCGAACGGGCTGATCCGCACCAGGCGGTGTGTCCCGGCCTCGACCGAGAGGGTGCCGTAGGCGTAGGGGGCGTGGATGGCGAAGGTGGCGGACTTGAGCCCGGCCTCCTCGGCGTAGGAGGTCTCGAAGACCTCCACGGGGTACTTGTGCTGCTCGGCCCAGCGCGTGTACATGCGCATCAGGGTCTCGGCGAAGTCGGCCGCATCGACGCCACCGGCGCCGGCGCGGATGCTCACCAGTGCCTCGCGGGCGTCGTACTCGCCGTTGAGCAGGGTGCGGATCTCCAGCGACTCCACCGACTTCTTGATCCGCTCGAGCTCGGTCTCGGCGTCGGCCATCGCGTCGGCGTCGCCCTCCTCCTGACCGAGCTCGACCATGATCTCGAGGTCGTCGATGCGGTCGCTGAGGCCGGTGAACTTGTCGAGCTCGCCCTGGAGCATCGACAGGCGTCCGGTCACCCGGGTCGCGTTGGCCTGGTCGTCCCACAGGTCCGGGGCCGCGACCTGGTCGCCGAGGTCGGCGATCTCGGAGCGCATCGCGTCCAGGTCGAGCACCTGCCCGATGGTGTGCATCGTCGCCCGGAGCTGCTTGATCTGCGCGTCGAAGTCGGTGCCTGCCACAAGGAGTCACCCTACGGCGCCGCCGGTGCCGTGTCGAAACCCCTCCTCGCAGTCAGGGCTCCGCCACGGTCACCGGCGGCGTCGGGGCGCGCTCACTTGGTGCAGAGGACCCACACGTCGCCGGCCGCGACCTGAGCGGCGGGCTCGGCGCTGGCGTTGAACCGGAAGAGCACCCGGTAGGCACCGGTGATGTCGCTGGTGTGCTTCTTGATCGCCCCGATGGTCAGGTCCTCCCAGACCTTGGTCACCCCGTCGGCCTCGAGCTTCGCGGTGCCGGTCGCCCCGGTGGAGCTGCTGTCGGTCAGCCCGTAGGTCGCGGACAGGGAGGTGCACAGACCACCCAGGGTGAACTCGACGGTGCCTTCACCGGGGGCCTTGGTCGCCAGGCTGTTGTCGTAGACCTGGGCGCCGATGTTGACGATGCCCGGGTCGACGTTGACCTTGGGGCCGAAGGTGCGAGCGGTGAGGCGGTCCCAGCGGTAGACCACGACCTTGACCTCCTCGGAGAAGGCCACCGTCGCGCCCTTGCCCGGGCTCTTGCGGATCCGGTAGAAGCGGGTGCCGGGGGCGCTCGGCGCGTCCTCGAGGGTGAACCGGCCGCTCGCGCGCAGCCGGGTGGAGCTCGACTTGGACCAGCGCGTGTTGCCGGCCAGGCGCTGCTGCAGGACCACCCGCTGCCCCTTGACCTTGGGCCGGGCCCAACCGGTGAACTTCAGGACGTCCGCACCGGCGACGGCGACCTCGCGGTCGACCTTGAGGCGGACCTTGCCCTGCTTCTTCGGCTGGGCCTTCAGGGCCGCCGCGCCCGAGGCGTCGACGGCGCTCTGCGCGCCGGCCCGGTGCGCCGGCGCCTGCGCCGCGGTGCCGGCCGGGGCGGCCACCAGCGTCATGGAGGCGAGCGCCACGGCGGCGGCGGTGCTGATGATGGTGCGCTTCATGGGGTCTTCTCCCTCGTCGGTGTGCAGGCACCTGGTCCTGCAGGCTCGACAGTGTGACCCCATCGACCCCCCATTTGTTGTGACCAATTCAGGGTATTTGTTTGGGGTCGCGATCAGGTGGCCGGCGCAGTCACGCCGAGGACGTCGGCGACCCGCGCCCGCGACCCGCTCACCGGCCGCCGAAGACCTGGGCGGAGTACCAGATCCCGTCGCCGCCCTTGGCCGCGCCGATGCCGATCAGGCGGAACTCGCGCCGCAGGATGTTCTCGCGGTGACCGGGCGAGTCCATCCAGCCACGGACCGCGGCCCGGCCCGTGCGATAGCCCATCGCCACGTTCTCCCCCACCGTGCGCATGCCGCAGCGGCGCAGCACCGGGCCCAGCTCCTGGTGGTACAAGGTCGCGCTCGCTGCCATCGCATTCGCCTGGGCCTGGGCCGACCGGACCAGGCAGCGGTGGGTGCGGAAGGTGCTCAGGCCCTGCCGGCCGCGGTGGGCGTTGGTGGCCCGCAGCGCCTTCTTGGCGTAGCGCATGCCGGTGGCCGCCCGGCTCGATCCGGCGGCCTCGTGGCCCGCCGCCCCGCGTACGCCGTTCCCGGTGCTCCCGTCCGGGCCGGCCACCGCGGCCGCCGGAAGCAGCAGCGTCAGGATGAGCAGCACCGGCAGCACCGGCAGGACGGGCAGCGCGGGCAGGATCGCGAAGGGCGTGGGCCGCGCGTGGCGGCGGCGTCCGGCACGAGGCATCTCGGGGCTCCGGTCGTCGAGAGGTCAGGACGGGCGGCCCACCGTAACGCGAGGGCGCTCACTCCTCGCCCGGGTAGACCAGACCGATCTGTCGACGGACCTCGTCCAGCGTCTCCATCACGGCGATGCTCTGCGTCGCGGGCAGCAGCGGCGACTCGGTGAGACCGGCGCGGACCAGTCGCTCGAGCTCCCGCGCCTGGTGCTGCATCCCGCGGCCCGCACCGCGGCCCGGCTCGCGGCCGTCGTACTCCTCGAGCAGCGTGCCGTCCGTGGCGATGACGCGCAGCGTGGTCGGCGCATACCAGGTGGGCGCGATCTCGACCCGCGCCCGCGTCCCCAGCACGACGGCGTCGTTGCGCCCGGCGACGTCGAGGGCGGTGTGCAGGACGGACTGCTCCCCCCGCGCGTGGGTGAGCGTGACCGCCGTCTGGCGGTCCACCCCGGTGGGCGTCGGGACCGACCTGCCGTCGACGGTGACCGGGGCACCGAAGAGGTCCCAGGCCAACGAGACCGGGTAGATCCCCAGGTCGAGCAGGGCGCCCCCGCCCAGTGCCGGGTCGAGCAGCCGGCCGGCCGGGTCGTCGGAGAGCTGCTGGCTGTGGTCGGCGACCAGGGTGCGGAGCTCGCCCAGGGTGCCGGCCGCCACGATCTCGCGCAGCCGCACCATGTGCGGCAGGAAGCGGGTCCACATCGCCTCGAGGACGACCAGGTGCCGCGCCCGTGCCTCGGCGACGACGGCCCTGGCCTGGGCCGCGTTGAGGGTGAACGGCTTCTCGAGGAGCACGTGCTTGCCCGCGCGCAGGGCGAGCAGCGCGTGCTCGGCGTGGAAGACGTGGGGCGTGGCGACGTAGACGACGTCGACGTCGGGGTCGGCGACCAGCGCCTGGTAGCTCGGGTGGGCCGTGAGCGGGCGGAGCTCACCGCCACCTCCCGCGGCCGTGCCGGAAGCGGCGGCCGACGCCGCGAACCGTTCCGCCCCCTCCCGGGTCCGTGACCCGACGGCCTGCACGCTCAGCCCGTCGGCCCGCAGGTCGTCGGCGAACCGCCGGGCGATCCCGCCGGTGCCCAGCACCCCCCAGCGCAGCGCGCCGGTCCGCCCACCCGCAGGCTCGCCCGCCCCCGAGTCCGTCCCCGCCTGCGACACGTCGTCCGTCACGTCGTCCCTCCCCCCACCCGTCATTCCACCCACCGTACGGAGTCGCGCTCGGGCTCCTCGGCCGACGGCCTCCCGCGAGAGCTCTCCCGGCCGGGGCGCTTCGCCCGGTAGGCCCTTCTTGGGTCTTCACCCCATAGCAACGGCGTGTCACGCTGGCAAGTGGATGCCCGCGTATTGATCTCACCGACGCGGTCGCCGCTCAGTCGCACCGGGAGGACCCGTGACCCAGCCGACCCGAATGCTTCGGCGAACCGTCGTCGGTGTCGTGGTGACACTTGTGTGTTCATGTCTGCTCTCGACAGTGTCCACCGCGCCGGCCGCGGCGGTCACCGAGGTGACGAGCGGCCGCCCCGGGCACACCACCGTGTACACACCGATGCTGACGATCCGGGACAACCAGGTGTACCTGGGGCCGGGGCTGATCATGTCGTACAAGTCGTTCGCCACGAACGGCCTCACGGTTGGCCGAAGTCCTCGACGAGGCCGCAAGCCCCGACCACAGACGGTCTCCGCCCAGTACAACCTGCAGTCCTGGGACGGAACCGCCTGGGTCACCTACCAGTCGAGCGAGCCATACACCTCCCGGATGGGACGGTGGACCAGGCAGGTCACCTTCCCCGCCTGGTCGGTCCAGCCTGCGAACCAGTACACGATGCCGGCCACCTACCGGCTCGCAGTGGCGGTTGCGTGGGCCAACCGGCGAGGACGGACGATCGGCACCAAGGTCATCTTCCACAACCTGCCCTCGGAAGTGCAGTGTGCGACCGTGCATCAAAGGTGCACGAACGACGGGGTCTCCCTCATCGTCTGACGTGTGCCCTGGCTGGGTGGCGGGCACCTCCTTGAGCCGTCGTCCCTACCGCTGCACCGTCACCGCCGCGGCGCCGCTGGCCGAGACCGCCGGCGGCTCCTCCAGCCCCGGCACGGCCAACGGCAGGTCGAGCGGGGCGGTCAGCGTCACCCGGACCAGCCCGGCCGCAGGGTCCACCTGCACGCTGTGGGTCAGCCCCGGGAAGCGCTGCCGGGCGCCCACCAGCTCGAGGTAGTCGCGCACCGCCCGGTCGACGGACTCGCGCTCCTGGCGGAGCCTGTCCTGGGGGATGCCTCCGCCGTAGACGCCGGTGGAGCCCAGGTCTGCCCCCTGCAACGCGGCGCCGTCCGCCAGGGTGTCCAGCCCCTGGCGCTGGAGGTAGGCCGCCGAGGCGTCGATCACCACGGCGATGGCGATCAGCAGGATGGCGGCGAAGCCGATGATGAGCACCGAGACCTGCCCTCGTTCCTCGCCGCGGCGGCGCGGCGCCGGGCCCATCAGCCGCCGCCCTGGGTGTACTGCCCCACCGGGACGGTGTGGCTGGCCTCGAGGCCGAAGCTCGACCGGCCGCCCTTCAGCGCGTCCGGGATCGCCGGCAGGTCGACCCCGGAGACGACCTGCACCGTGATCACCGAGGTGCCCTCGAGGCAGCGCCCGGGCCCGTTGCTGCAGGTGACCTTGACCTCGGCGGTCATGCCCTCGCCGCCCTGGTCGTCGAGGGTCTGCTGGGCGATGGCCTCGGCGCGCCGCTGCGCGGTCCCCTCGTCCGGGGAGAGGGCGTACGCGCGGCCCGCCGCGCGGGCGGCGGCGCTCACCGCGAAGGCACCCCGCTGCACCTCGAAGACCGAGACCACGATCCACACCAGCGGCACCAGCAGCAGGACTCCCAGCCAGACCAGCTCGACGAGCGCGCTGCCCCGCTCGTCGCGCCGGGCGCGGCGCCCCGCGGGCCGCCCGGTGCTCCCCCGTCCTCGGCGGCTCACGGCGCTCCCCCGTCCTCGTGGCCGCCCGCCGCTTCCCCGTCCTCGGGGCTCGGTGCCGCCGGCACCCGGCGGGCGGGGTCCGGCTCGATCACGGCGTTGCCGCTCACCTCGAAGGTGATCGCCGGCCCGCCCAGCCCGAGCGCCGGCACCCGGACCTGCGCCGTCATCCGGTAGGCGGGCTGCCCCTCGATCTCCACCGCCTCGATCTGCGCCCCCTCGACGAGCTCGGGCGCGAGGGCACCGGCGTACTGCTCGCGGGCCTTGGCGAGGCCGTCCTCGGGGGTGGCCTCCCAGGTGGCCGCGTACCTGGCGCCCTCGGCCATCGCCGAGGCGACCGTGTTGCGCACGTGCAGCACGAGCGCGACCTGGAGGATGCCGAGGACCAGCGGCACGAGGATCACCAGCACCAGCACGAAGTCGACGACCGCGGCGCCCTCCTCGCCGCGCCGGCCGGCCCGCTGGCCAGCCCGCCGTCCCGCGCGTCGTCCCGCCTGGCGTCCCATGTCGTCTCGGAGTCGTCGCTGCGGGTGGTGTCCGGAGGTCGCCTGGGACGTCGTCAGGACCCGACGGGCGTGACGCTGCCCAGCGCCGTCTTCAGGATGCTGACCAGCTCGGGCTCGGCGAAGCGGAGCAGCGCCGCGACGATGCCCGCGGACATCACCGTGACAAGCACCCAGCCCGGCACGTCTCCCCGCTGGTCGTCGGCCCGCTCGGCCAGTCTCGACCGCAGACGGGAGCGGCTGCGCTGCGGGGCGTGCGGGACGGTCTCGGAGCTCTGGCTCGGGGTCATGTCTGGTTCCTTCCGTGGGTGGATCGGTTGGTGAAGATCGGTGGGCGGATCGAGGTGGGTCGGTTGCTGGGCCGGCACGTCAGCGGGCCGGCCCGGCGGGCTGGGGCTCAGGGGGTGGCGAGGCGCAGACCGACCAGCCCGGGATAGAAGGCGAAGAGCACGGTCACGGGAAGCACCAGGAAGACGACGGGTACGAGCATCAGGACCTCCCGTCTGGCCGCACTCTCGATCAGCGCGCGACGACCGGCCTCGCGCACGTCGCCCGCCTGCGCGTGCAGCACGTCGGCGAGCGGGGTCCCCCGGTCCACGGCCACCGCGACCCCCTGGGCGAACCGGGCGACCAGCGTCAGCCCGGTGCGCCGGGAGAGGTGGTCGAAGGCGTGCGCCACCGGCTCGCCCGTCCTGATCTCGGAGAGCACGTGGCCCAGGTCCGCCGAGAGCGCCCCGTTGCTCCGGCGGACCACCCGGTCCAGGGCCGCCACCGGGCTTTCCCCGGAGGCCACCGAGAGCGCCAGGAGCTCGGCGATGATGGGGAACTCCGCCACGATCTCGCGCTCGCGCTCCACCGCCCGCGCCGTGAGCCGCTGGTCGCGCAGCACCACCCCGCCCGCGAAGGCGATCAGGCACAGGGCCGCCGAGGTGATGACCGACGAGGAGCCGGTGACGGCGCCCAGGAGCTCCCAGGCGGCCACCGCGGCGAAGCCGACCAGGCCCCAGACCACCTGCTCCACCCGGAACTCCTGGACGGTCTTGTCCAGGTCGGCACGCTCCAGTCGGCGTGCGACCGAGGCGGACCCGCCGAGCACCCGCTCGACCAGGTCGGCGGCCGAGCGGAGCATGGGGCCGAAGAGCTGGCCGGCGGCGCTGACCGGCGAGGAGGAGACCGCCTGGAGCTGCGGCAGGCGGCCGGCCTGGGGCAGGTCCCTGACGTAGGGCAGGACGCGTACGGCGATCGGGGTGCGCCGGATCGCGGCGACCCGGACCGCGACGAGCAGCACCCCGAACCCGGCGACCAGCCCCAGCAGGGCGCCGACCAGCGCGAGGCTCACGACAGGATCCTGCGCTCGACGGGGAGCCGGCCGATGCGGAGCATCATCGCGTAGGCGCCGAAGCAGAGGCTGGCGCCGACCACCAGCACCAGGGCGCCGCTGGGGGTCGCGTAGCGGGCGATCAGCTCGGTCTGGAAGGCCATCATGAGCAGGACCACCCAGGGGGCCGCGACGGCCAGGCGGGCGCCGTTGACGGTCCACGCCTGGCGGGACTCCAGCTCGGAGCGCGTCCTGGCCTCCTCGCGCAGGTAGCCGGAGAGGTTGCGCAGCAGGCGCCCGAGGTCTCCCCCGCCGACCTCGCGCGCGATCCGCAGCCCCTCGACCATGCGGTCGCCGACGGGATCGGCGAGCCGTTCCTTGAGCCGGTCGAGGGACTCCCCGAACCGGCCGGTGACCTGGTAGTCCAGGGCGAACTGGGCGAAGGAGTCGCGCAGCGCCCCCGGCCCGTTGACCGCCAGCCCCGACAACGCGTCGGGCAGCGACAGCCCGGCGCGGACGGCCGAGGAGAGGTTGTCCACCGCCTCGGGCCACACCTCGGCGAACTCGCGCTGCCGCCTGCGGACCCGCCCCGCCAGCACCGCCAGCGGCAGGTAGGCGCTGATCAGGCCGAACGCCAGGGCCACCGGGAAGGCGCCCGAGACCACCTGGACCAGCGCGAGCGCGCCCAGCCCGAGCACCGAGCACAGGGCCAGCAGGCTCGAGACGGAGACCTCGCCCATCCCGGCCCGGGCCAGGAGTTCCTGGAGCCGGCCGGCACGCCGTGACCCGCTCCGCTCGGCCCGGGGCAGGAAGAACGCCGACCAGACGAGCAGGGCGCCGGTGCCGAAGCCCAGGCCGACCAGGGCGCCCATCAGGAGCCGCCCCCGTTCAGGAGCTGGTGGACGTCGACGCCGACGCGCTGGTAGCGCTCGGGGCGGTGGGGCACCCCTCCGGTCCAGCGGAGCCCGGCGCCGCCGGGGCCCGAGGAGCGCTCGAAGATCGGCTCGATCTCGATGACGTCGTCCTCGACCCGACCCGGCACGGCCACGATCTCGTTGACCCGGCGCACCCCGCGCACGTCGATGCCGAGGTGGACGACGAGGTCGACCGAGCTCGCTACCGTCGGCACCACGAACCGGGCCGAGATGTTCTCCCCCGCCAGCAGCGGAAGGGTGCACATCTTGACCAGGGCCTCGCGGGCGCTGTTGGCGTGCAGGGTGCACATGCCGGGGAGCCCGGAGTTGAGGGCGAGGAGCAGGTCGAGGCACTCCTCTGCCCGCACCTCGCCCACGATCACCCGCGAGGGCCGCATCCGCAGCGACTCCTTGACCAGGTCGCGGAGCCGGATCTCGCCCGTCCCCTCGAGCCCGACCTGGCGGGTCTGCATGGGCACCCAGTCGGGGTGGGGGAACTTCAGCTCGAAGACCTCCTCGGCGCTGATCACCCGCTCGCCGCCCGGGATGGCGGCCGCCAGGCAGTTGAGCATGGTGGTCTTGCCGGCCTGCGTCGCGCCGGCGACCAGGATGTTGAGCCCGGCCCGCACCGAGGCCTCGAGGAAGGCGGCCGCCGCGGGGGTGAGGCTGTCGAGCTGGACGAGGTCGGCCAGGCGGGCGGCCTGGAGCCGGAACTTGCGGATGTTGACGGCCGTGAACCCCCGGCTGATCCCCTGCAGCACCACGTGCAGCCGGTGGCCGTCGGGGAGCATGGCGTCGACGAAGGGCTGGCTCAGGTCGACCCGGCGTCCGCTGGTCTTCAGCATCCGCTCCACCAGCTCGGTGACCTGGGCCTGGGTGAGGACCAGGTTGGTCAGCTCGTGGCGGCCGTGGCGGGCCACGAAGACCCGGCTCGGGTCGTTGATCCACACCTCCTCCACCGTCGGGTCGTCGAGCAGGCTCTGCAGGGCGCCGAAGCCTGCCACCCGGGCCACCAGCTCGTCGACCAGCGCCTCGGCATCCGGCACCGGCGCCACCGCGCCGGTCAGGGACTGCTCGTCGTGGGCCGTCACCAGCTGCTCGGCGAGCTGACGGACCCGCCCGGCGTCGCGCTGGGGATCGATGCCCTCGCGGCGGACCACCTGGCGCAGCCGCGCGTCCAGCGCCTCCACCACCTCGGGCGGGCTGCTCACCGGCAGCGACGAGCCGGAGGCGGACACCACGGACGCGGTCATGGCTCTCCCCCCGAGCTCTCCTGCGACGACCCGAACATCGACCCCAGCGACGCTAGTGGAGCGCGAGGGGCCCTCGGCCGCCGTCCCGCGCTCCTGTGGAGGACACGCCGCCCGGGGCGGGGAAGTTACCCACGATGGCGTAGGCGGGATACCTCAGCGGGCATAGGCCGAACGACGGACGAACGACCAGGGAGCCCGCCGCCGGCGGGCCGGACGGACTGCGACCCCGGGCTATCCGGGGTACGACGGGGACACCGGGCCACCGGGCCACCGGGAACGGCGGCCATCGGAGCACGGGCTACCGCGGCAGGGTGAGGATCTCCGCACCGTCGTCGGTGATCGCGATGGTGTGCTCGCTGTGCGCGGTCCGGCAGCCGGTGGCGCTCTTCAGCGTCCACCCGTCGTCGTCGGTGACCAGCTCGTCGGTGTCGGCCATCACCCACGGCTCCAGGGCCAGCAGCAGGCCAGGGCGCAGCGTGAATCCGCGACCCGGGCGCCCGGTGTTGGAGACGTGCGGGTCCTGGTGCATCGTCGAGCCCACCCCGTGCCCGCCGAACTGGGTGTTGATCGGGTAGCCGGCCGCCGCGAGGACCGAGCCGATCGCATGGGAGAGGTCCCCGATCTTCGCGCCGGGGCCGGCCGCGGCGATCCCCGCCGCCAGGGCCCGCTCGGTCGCCTCGATCATGGCGGTGTCCTCGGGCCGCTCCACCTCACCGACCACGAAGCTGATGGCCGAGTCGGCGACCACCCCGTCGAGCGAGACGGCCAGGTCCAGGGAGAGCAGGTCGCCCTCGGCCAGCTCGTAGTCGTGCGGGAGACCGTGGAGCACGGCGTCGTTGACCGAGGTGCAGATGTAGTGGCCGAAGGGCCCGCTGCCGAACGACGGCGCGTAGTCGACGTAGCAGGAGACGGCCCCGGCGTCGAGGATCATCTCCTTGACCCCCCGGTCGATGTCGAGGAGGTTGGTGCCCGGGGTGCTGCGGCGCCGCATCGTCTGCAGGATCTCGGCCACCAGGGCGCCCGTCTCCCGGCCCAGGGCCACCCGGGCGGGATTGAGGATCTCGATCATGTGACGCCTTCCCGTGCTTCGGGACCGGTACAGCGCGACCGGCCCTCGCCCCGAAACTATCGCGGCCCGCCCAGCCCGGGACGGCAGCCCGGGACGCACGCCGGTGATGCACCCCCTGCGACTCACGCCGCGGCGCAAGCCGCGCGACGCAGGGCCGGAGCCGGCGGCGGAGCGCTCAGCCGGTCTTGGAGTAGTTGAGGTCGGTCGCCTGCTGGTAGGCCGCCACCGCCGCGAGCTGCGACTTGACGTTGAGCTTCTGCCGGATCGCCCTCACCTGGCTGCGCACGGTGCCCTCGCTCACCCCGCCGGCCTCCGCGATGGCCTTGATCGACAGGCCCTCCTTGAGCATCTCCAGCACCGCCCACTCACGCGGGGAGAGCGCGGAGATCCGCAGGATCAGCGACCGGCGCGAGGCCCCGAGGCGCTCCCACTCCGCCAGCACCTCCTCGCGGGTCGACGCCGGCATCCCCGGCCCGCCACGGGCCACCGCCCACAGCGTGCGGGTCAGTACGTCGAGCCCGGCCGACATCGGGACGATGCCCAGGCAGCCCGCCGCCACCAGCGCCCCCCAGCGCGCCGGGTTGCGCGAGCCGGTGACCACCAGCCAGCGCATCCGGATCGACTCCACCATCGCCAGCGCGTCGCGCCACTGGCCCAGGTCGTCGATCTCGGCGACCACCACCCCGACCCCGGCCTTCTCCCGGGCGATCTCGCGGCGGGCCTCCATCAGCTCCTGGCGGGAGCGCGGGCTGGCCATCCGGACGATCTGGAAGTCGCGGGCGCTCAGCGCCACCTCGATGGCCTCGCCGACGAGGTGACCCTCGGCGACGACGACGACCTTCGGCGGGGACGCGCTCACCGGTCCTCCCCCTCCCCTCGGCCGGCGCTCACGAGATGTCCATGAAGACGTTGTCGATCAGCCCGTTGAACTGGTCGGTGTCGCGGGGCTGGATCCGCCCCTTGGGTGTCACCTTGCCGCCGATGGCGACCGGCTCCGAGCGTCGGAACTCGATCGCCCCGACGGCGGCCGGCACCGACCACACCTGGGGGTCGGGTCGCCCGGGCTCGCCCACCGCAAGGGTCAGCTCGTCGTGGCGCAGCTGGCACATGATGCGATGCCACTGCTCACGGTCCACCGAGACCTTCGCCGAGACGATCGCCTCGCCCGTCTCGCCCCGCACCCGGCACGACGGCACGTCGCCGTCGAGCTGGAGCTTGACCTGTGCCTGGTCGTCGAAGAGACCGCGCTGCATCACGTTGTCGCCGTTGTCGCCCTGCGTCGTGCCCTGCTCGGCGTCGAGCATGACGTCGGCGCCCCAGCGGAAGGCCCGGCTCCCGGGGCTGAGCTGGTCGGCGCCGCGGGGCTTGACCACCAGCACCGCGGCCGGGGTGGGGCCGGCGTCGCTGAACGGCGGGGTCCGCACCGCGTAGCCGGAGCGGCCCACGACCCGGTCGAGAGTTCCGCCGCCGGCGGTGCTCACGCTGATCCGCAGGGTGGCGGTGCCGGAGCTCTGCACCCGCCGCATCGGGTCGCCCTCAGCGCTCAGCCCTTCGTCGAACTCCAGCACGAGCTGGCCCCGCGGGCCCGGCAGGCTGGTCGCCCGCTCGGTGGCCTCGGTGGCGGAACCGCACCCGACCAGGGTGAGCAGGACGAGGACGCAGGCGGCCCCGGACAGCCGCCCCGATGCGTCTGTCTTCTTCACTCCCACCCACTCCCACCTGGTTGGCGACCGGGGTGGTCGCCGAACCCCTGACACTGCTCTGATCTTTCGTCCCTCGGCGCTGCTGATCCTTCTCCCCCGCGGCGCCCGAACCGCCTACCTGAGACCGATGGCGGTGGAGAACACGATGGCACGGGACACCTCCACGGTGGTCCTGCCCACCAGGTTGCCCGCCGGTCCGGCGGCCACGGGGCCGTTCGAGTCCGAGATGGTGGCGGTGATCCGGCCGCTGCCGGCCCCCGACGACGTGGCTCGCGCGGTCTGCCCCCCGATCTGGCTCCAGGAGGTCTCGGCGGCCGCCTTCAGCGCCCAGTAGCTCGCCAGCCACCCCCCGTCCGCCGGCGCGGTCACCTGCGGCGTGGTGAACTCGGTGCCCCGCGAGGTGTGGAGACGCCCCTTGTGGTCGGCCACGTAGGCCTGGAGCCCGCCCGTGCCGCGGTAGGCGGCCACCGAGAGGTCGCCCTTGGCCGCGGCCCCGACGTCGACGCGGACGCCCTTGCCGGCGTCCCCGGCCGCCGCGTAGCGCCACCACGACCGACCCGCGACCCCGCCGCCGGAGAGTGTCTCCAGGGGCGTCCAGCCGGCCGGGGCGGTGACCTCGACGTCGCTGTTGAGAGCGAGCTGGAGCACCAGCAGGTCGCCGGCCGCCACCGTCGCCGGCAGCACGACCCGGTGGCTGGTGCTGTTGCTGTTGGCGGAGGCGGCCCCGCCGAAGACGACCTTGAGGAGGTTGGCGGCCACGTCCTGGGTGGTGCTGACGCTCACCCCGTCGCTGTCGGTCACCGTCAGGGTCACCCGGCGGGTGCCTTCGGCGGCGTAGGTCTTCTTCGGGGTCATGCCCGTGCCGTAGGTGTCGTCACCGAAGTTCCACGCGTACTGCAGGGGCCCCTCGGCGTCGGTCGAGGCCGAGGCGTCGAAGGAGCAGCTGGTGCCCAGGCACGAGGCGGTGAAGGCCGCCTGAGGGCGCTGGTTGACCCGGACCACCTCGACGTCGCGAGTGACCCGGCTGCTCCCGCCCCGCGTGCTGGTGATCGACAGGGTGACCTGCCGCCGGCCGTTGGAGGCGAAGGTGTGGGTGGCAGTCGGGCCCGTCTCCGTGGCGCCGTCGCCGAAGCTCCACTCGTAGGAGGCGACCTCGCCGCCCGGCGTCACCGACGACGTGCCGTCGAAGGTGCAGGTGAGGCTGGTGCAGGAGAAGTCGAAGGAGGCCTGCGAGTCCATCGGCGCCCCGCGTCCCTGGGCGTCCTGGAAGACGAAGAGGTCCCGCGCGGTCCAGTTGACCCCGCCGGTCCGCGGCTCCGACACCATCGCCATGGTGCCGGCCACGGGCGCGCCGGAGGTGCCCTTCTCGGTCCAGTCGATCCGGCGCAGCGCCCCCGAGGCGTCGGCCCAGTAGAGCTTGCCGTCCGCCAGGAACATGCCCCGGACCCCGGAGAAGCTGATGCCGGAGACGTTGCCGGAGGCGACCAGGCGCTTGGCGCCGACGACCCCGCTCTGCGGGGTGAAGTAGCGGTAGCGCAGCTCGTTGGTGCCCGACTGGGTGAAGTAGAGGCGGCCGTTGTCGTAGAACATGCCGGTCGCGGAGCGCATGTCCTCGCGCCAGGTCGTGTCCAGCCGGATCAGGTCGCTGGTGTTGACCCGCTCGACCGGACCGAGGGTGGTCCCGTCGAAGGTCCGCCGCACGAAGGTGCCGTCGGACTGCGCGAGGTAGAGCCAGCCGTTGACCATGAACGCGCCCTTGACCGTGCTGGCGGAGAGCCCGGAGACCGAGCGGGCCGGGCCCACGACACCGTCGCGCAGGCTGCGGGCGGTCACCGTCGAGCTGCCGACGGTGTAGACGTCGTTGGGCAGCTGGGCCGAGCGGACGGCCGGGAAGGTCACGCCGTCCAGCGGCAGCCGGGCGATCCGCGGCCTGAGCTGGCCCGCCCCGATCCGCTCGGTGTCCGAGGCGACCCACAGGCCGCTGCCGGTCAGGGCGAAGTCGAAGACCCCGATGCCCCGGTCGCGGCCCGGGTTCCAGGAGTAGGGCAGCCCGTTGGCCGGGTCCAGCGCGGCGATGCCGGCGCGACCGACGGCGCCGTAGCTGCCGACGTCGGAGCCGTAGGGGTTGTTCTGCCAGCGGAAGTGGCCACCGACGTAGACCACCGACTCGGTGACCTCCACGGCGTAGAGGGTGTCGCCCCCGGTGAGGTTCACCCACGAGGGCTGCACCGTCTGGCCGGAGGCGTAGGTCTCGAAGCGGGAGGAGGCGTCGCACGGCGAGTCCGCGCCGCCGTAGGCGCCGGTGGTGGTCACCACGAAGAAGGAGCCGTCGGGCGAGAAGTCGACGTCGCGCATGTAGGTGTCGAACGACTTGGAGCACGTCGCGGTGAAGAACCTGGTGTTGAAGTCCGTCTCGCGCGCCTCGGAGCCGCTGATGTCGAGCTGGAGGAGCTGGTGGCGCACCACGCCCTGCAGGGTGTCGAAGTTGCCGACCGCGACCAGCCGGTCGCCCCGGGGGCTGACGTCGATCTTGAGCACGTTGGTCGCGCCGCTGTTGTGGACGCCGGCGATGCGCTGGCGCATGTAGGGCAGGAAGGCGCCGCTGCGCGGGTCGACGGTCGCCAGCGCGGTCTGGTCGTGGCCCTGGACGTGGGTGAAGTGGCCGGCGACCCACAGGCGGCCGCCGGTCAGGCGCAGGTCGCGGACCTGGCCGGTGATCTTGCCGGCGTCGAAGGGCAGCACGGCGCCGTCGGAGATCCGGACCAGGGCCAGGTTCTTGCGGCTCTGGCCGCCGATGCTGGTGAACTTGCCGCCGACGTAGACCGACTGGCCGTCGGCCGCGGGCAGCACCACGCGGACCACGCCGTTGGGCTGGGGCACGAAGCTCTGGCTGATCTCGCCCGAGACCGGGTCGAAGGCCAGCAGGTTCTCGCGGGACAGCTGGCCGGTGGCGCCCTCGTTGCGCGCCTTGCTGAAGTCACCGCCCAGGACCATCTTGCCGCCGGCCTCGACCACGGAGTAGACCATCCCGTCGAGCACGTGCGGGGTGCGCGCCGCCGCCACGTCGCGGACGAGCTGTCCGCCCGGCTGGACGACGCCGACGGCGGGGAGGTGGCCCACCAGCGCCGTCACGCACGCGAGGACGACGATCGCCAGCGCGCGGTTGATCCTGCTGCCCATATGCCTTGCCACCGTTCCTAGAACCAGCTGGCGACCCTTGCGTCACCGGGACCGTTGGCCGTCCCGAGGTGGCCACCAGGGGGAATCTTGACCAAGGAACCTCCGGATAAGCCGTTCGAGGGCATGATTTCCCCTCAATTGATGACGCTCCCCGAAGGGGTCCCGGCCTGTGATGGACCGCATGACGCAGCTGGTGGGTGAGGCTGCCTCGCCGACCCCCGTGCGGACGTCGCCGCCCTCCCTGGCCGGCCCCGCTCGCACCCGCTGGTGGCGCCGCCTCGGCCAGGGCTGGCCGCTGGCCGCCATGCTGCTCGGCTGGCCCGTCTGGTGGCTCCTGGGCCTGGCCGAGACCGTGCCGCTCCTGGTCGCGGGGGTGATGGCCGTCCAGCTGGTCCGCCAGCCCCTGGTCCACCTGCCGCGCGGCTTCGGGTGGTGGGCGCTCTTCCTCGTCTGGATCGTGCTCGGGGCGGCGATGCTCTGGATCGACGCCCCCGGTGCGGTGCCCGGCGGGGCCGGCGGGGGCAGGCTGATGGTCTTCGCCTTCAAGCTCGCCTGGTACGTCGCCTGCACGGTCGCCCTGGTCTGGATCACCACGATGCCGCGCCGCACGGTCCCGGACCGCCTCGTCCACGGCTCGGTGGCGTGGATGTTCCTGGTCAGCACCGCCGGCGGCCTGCTCGCGCTGATCGCCCCAACCCTGGAGCTGCGGACCCCGTTCGAGATGCTGCTGCCGCCGGGAGTGGCCTCCAACGCCTTCGTCCAGTCGCTGGTCCACGTCCAGGTCGCCGACGTGCAGACGGTGCTGGGCACCGAGGGGACCCGCCCCAAGGCGCCCTTCGCCTACACCAACACCTGGGGCGCGGTGATGGCGATGTCCCTGGTCTTCGTGGGGGGCTGGCTGGCCCGGGCCCGCGGCCGCTCCCGGGTGCGCTGGTCGGTGGTCGCCCTGGTGAGCGTGGCCGCGGCCCTTCCGCCGGTCCTCTACTCCCTCAACCGGGGGCTGTGGGGTGCCCTGGCCATGGGCGGGGTGGGCCTCGCGCTGCTCGCCGCGGCCAAGGGGCGACCGGCGCTGCTGATGGCGTGCGGCCTCCTGGCCGGCATCGGCCTGCTCACCGTGCTGGTCACCCCGCTCGGTGGCCTGGTCACCGACCGCCTCGACAACCAGCACAGCAACGACCGGCGCGGCGGCCTGCTCACCCTCACCACCGAGTCGGTGTCCCAGGGGTCGCCGGTGCTCGGCTTCGGCGGCACCCGGGACGTCCAGGGCAGCTTCGCCTCGATCACCGGCGCCTCCACGCCGGACTGCCCCGGTTGCGGGGTCCCCCCGCTCGGCACCCAGGGCCTGCTGTGGATGGTGCTGTTCTCCCAGGGCTGGCCGGGCCTGGCCTTCTTCCTCCTCTTCATCCTGCTGGCGCTGCTGAGGTCCTGGCGGTGCGCGACGGTCAACGAGACGCTTTGCACCTTCGCCATCGCCTTCTTCCTGCTGCAGCTCCCGATCTACGACACCCTCGGCCTGCCGCTGATGGTGCTGATGCTCGCCATCGGCCTGGTGGCCCGGGAGCGGCGCGAGGCCGACGGCAGCGGACCGCCCCGCCTGCTGACCACGCTGCCCCGGCTCGTCGCCGAGGTACGGCGCGGGCGCGTCGTCCTGATCGGCACCGCCACGGTGGGCGCGGTGGTGGGGCTGGTCCTGGCGCTGCTCGCCCCCGCTCCCGACCACGAGGCGAGGGTCGCCATCGCGATCACCCCCGCCCCGGTCTACCTGGAGACCGAGGTGCCCGAGGAGGAGGCGGTGGAGGAGGAGCTGAAGCGGCCCTCCCAGGACATCACCGTCGACACCGAGGCGGCGCTGCTGATGTCGGAGGCCACGCTGCGCGCGGCCGCCAGCTCGGTCGACTCGACCCCCCGCCGGCTGCGCGAGGGCCTGGCCGTGACCGGCGAGCCCAACTCCAGCGTGCTGGTGATGCACGTGCGCTGGCCCGACCCGGCCGAGATCCCCGCGCTGGCCACCGCCGTCAGCGAGTCCTACCTCGACGCCCGCGAGGACTACCTCGAGCAGCGCCGCCAGGACGTCGTCGCCCAGCTGCGCGAGGAGCTGCGCGAGCTCCAGGGCGGGGCCGCCTCGGAGGAGGCCCGGGCGAGCCTCAACGCCGCGATCAACCAGCTGGAGACCGACCGCCGGGCGGTCGGCGAGGTCGTCCGCACCGGTGAGCCCGAGCCGGGGCGACGCGACTACGAGCTGCTCACGGTGTCCGGGGGTGCGGTCGGCCTGCTGGGGGGTGTCATCCTGATGACGCTGATGCCCCCACGTGCCAGGAGACGAGAGCGTGACTGACGCCTGCCCCGACGTGGACGTGGTGATCGCCACCCGTGACCGTCCCCAGCTGCTGCGGCGCGCCCTGGGGGCCGTGGTCGGGCAGGACTATCCCGGGGTGGTGCGCACCTGGGTCGTCTTCGACCGGAGCGAGGTGGACCCCTCGCTCGCCTCCACCGACCCCCGCCGGCCCGTCCACCCCATCGCCAACACGCGCTCCGCCGGGCTGGCCGGGGCCCGCAACAGCGGCATCCTGGCGGGGACCGCACCCTGGGTGGCGTTCTGCGACGACGACGACGAGTGGCTCGAGGGCAAGCTGCTGGCCCAGGTCGGCGAGCTCGCCCGTACCGGCGCCCCCACCTGCGTGACCGGCATCGTGGTGGCCTACGGCGAGACCCGCACCCCGCGGGTGGCGACCCGCGACGAGCTGACCCTGGCCAACCTGGTGCGCAGTCGCGTGATGTCGGCGCACCCCTCCACGGTGATGGTCGCGCGCGAGGCGCTGCTGGGCGGGATCGGCCTGGTCGACGAGGAGATCCCCGGCAGCCACGGCGAGGACTACGACTGGATCATCCGCGCCGCGCGCCACGGCGGTTTCGCCGTCGTGGAGCGGCCGCTGGTCCGGGTCACCTGGGGGCAGTCGATGTTCTCCCAGCGCTGGGCCACCATCGTGGCGGCCACCGACTACTGGCTGGGCAAGCACCCGGAGTTCCACGCCGATCCCCGGGCGCTGGCCCGGCTCCTCGGCCAGCGCGCCTTCGCGCTGGCCGCCCTGCGCGACCCCGGGGCCTGGGCCGCGATCAGGGCCACGGTCCGGGCCAGGCCGATGGAGCGGCGCTGGCTGCTGGCCGCCTCCGTCGCACTGCGGCTGGTCTCGGCCGAGCGGCTGATGGACCTGGCCCACCGCCGCGGTCGCGGCATCTGACCCGCCGGACGCCGGTCTGGAGTGGCCTAGTCGGACCCGAGGAATGACCCGGGTTATCTACCCCAGATAGGGGATGGATCGCGAGACGCCCTACCGAAATTGGGGTACGTTCGGAGCATTGGTATGAGGGAGATCACTTCCCCCGCCGCCGCTTCACCTTCCGCGACTCCCGCCCCTCGCCCGGCACTGCGCCGGCCCCACGAAGGTTCTGCCCGTGACCCATTCACGCACCTCGGTTCAGCGCGCCCTCCTCCCGGCGCTGGCGACCGTCCTGATGGCTTCTCCCCTCCTCCTGGTCCCCTCCTCCGGCGCAGCGCCGGCGCAGGACGGCACCCAGCGAGCCGCCGCCTCCGCCCCCGCCCCGTCGTCCCGAGCGCTCTTCAACGAGACCTTCGAGTACGGCACCCGCGGCTGGACGGCCCGCGGCAAGGCCCGGCTGACCACCGTGGCGGAGGGCCGGCGCTCCCACCGCGCGGCCCGCCTGCAGGCGACGTCCACGGGCCTCGTGGTGGCCGCCTCCACCGCCCACGCCCGCGACCTCAAGGGTGCCCGGCACGAGGTCACCGCCTGGCTCCGCTCCACCCGGGGCCGGGTCCCCGCCCGTCTGGTGGTCCGCGAGGTCGAGCCCGCCACGGGTGAGGTGCTGGACACCCGCCGGGACAGGCTGACGGTCGGCAAGGCCTGGTCGCTGGCCCGGGTGCGGGTCGTCCGCAGCTCCGACACCTCGGTGGTCAAGGTGGAGGTGCGCACCCGTCAGTCGCGCCAGGACCGGGTGCTCCTCGACGACGTGCGGGTGCTGCGGGTCAAGAAGGGCAAGAAGGCGCGGCAGACGCCGCCCAAGGACCGCAAGCAGAACCCCGAGTCGAAGAACCCGAAGAAGAAGAAGCCACGCAACCAGAAGCCCAAGGGCCCCAAGCCCCCGGAGCCGACCTCCCCGCCGACCACCGAGCCCACGCCCACGCCCACGCCCACCGACGTGGCCGGCTACCTGAGCAACGGCTGCAGCTACGACAGCCGGGGCCTCCCCGCCTGCGGCGCCTACCTGGGCTCGGCCTTCGGGGCCAACTCCGACCCGGCCCCGATGGAGGCGGCCACCGGCCACCGTCTCGGCGTGCGCCGCACCTACTACCAGGGCCACCAGGTCGACAAGGCGGTGTCGGTCTCCGCCGCCGACCTGGCCGCCGGACGACTCCCCTGGATCAGCTTCAAGCTCCCGCTGAGCTGGGAGGACATGGCCGCCGGCAAGGGGGATGCCTGGGCCCTCGACCTCGCCGGCAAGCTCAAGACGGTCGGCGGACCGGTCTGGGTGGCCTTCCACCACGAGCCCGAGAAGGACGGCGACATCCGGGCCTGGAAGGCCATGCAGGAGCGCCTCGGCCCGCTGGTGCGGCACGCCGCACCCAACGTCGCCTTCACCGTGATCACCACCGGCTGGAACCAGCTCTACGGGCCCGCCGAGTTCCGGCTGGAGAACATCTGGCCCCAGACCAAGGTCGATGTCGCCGGCTTCGACGTCTACAACTGGCACATGACGAGGAAGTCCGACGGCACGCTCATCACCAAGACCGAGGACGTCAGGTCGGTCTACTTCGAGAAGTTCCAGGCGTGGGCCGCGGCCCACGACACCACCTGGGCGCTGGCCGAGACCGGGCTGACCGACGAGGCCTTCGCTTCCGACCAGGGCTGGCTCCAGCGGACCTACGCCCAGCTCGTCGACACCGGCGGCCTGGCCATGGCCTACTTCAACACCGAGCTCAACAGCTACGGCAACTCCTACCCGATCACCAGCCCGGCCAAGTTCGCCAGCTTCTCGGCCGCCCAGGCGGGCGCCCCGCTGCTGCCGACCCGCTGAGCCGGCCGCTGAGCCGCTCACAGGTGTCGCAGGACGTCGGAGGCGGCCGGCTACGGGAGACTGCTCCCGTGCCCGCCGCCTCCGACGACGCCCTGGACGTGCTGCGCTCCACCCTGGAGCGGCTGTGGCCGGGGGCCAGGACCGAGCTGGTCCGCTCCCGGCGCGACGACCCGGGGGCCACCGCGGAGTTCCTGCTCCTCCCCCACGCGCGCTCCCCCCGACTCCTGCTCCCGGTGCGTCCGGCCGCCGCCGCGTCGTCCGTGCTGCGCTTCAGTGCGGCCGCCCGTCCCGCGGAGATCGGCGCCCGCACCCTGGCCTCGGCGGCCCTGCGCGCCGGCGCCACCCGCGCCCTGCCGGAGCGGCTGCTGGTCCACGCGCCGGCCGGCGACCCGGGCGGCCCCGGCTCGCTGGCCGACTTCCTGGCCCGGCAGCTGGGGACCTCGCGGGTCGACTTCAGCCTCAGCGTGGGTCCCGCCCGGGTCAACCGCAAGCCGGTGCTCCAGCTCTTCGACGAGCGCGGAGGCTCCCTGGGCTTCGCCAAGCTGGGCGACTCCGCCACCGCCGCGGCACACGTCGGCGCCGAGTCCCTGGCCCTGGCGACCCTGGCGGAGCTGGCGGCCGCCTCCCCCTTCGCCACGCTGCGGGTGCCCCGGCTCCTCTTCACCGGGGCCTGGCACGACGTCCGGGTGCTGGTCCAGGAGGACCTCCGCGTCGGGCCCGCGGCGGCGCTGCCGGGACGCCGCGGCCTGATCCGGCGGGCCGGCGACGAGCTCGCGGCGGCGTTCTCGGCCGAGCCCACCCCCCTGGCGGAGCTGTCCTGGTGGCAACGCTGCCTGGCCCAGGCTCGGGCCGCGCCCGACCGCGAGGCGGGCGCCCGGCTCGCCACCGCCATGGACACGCTGTGCCGCCGCCACCCCGGACCGGTGCCGGTCGGCGCCTGGCACGGGGACTGGACCCCCTGGAACATGGTGCCGGGCGGAGCCGCCCACGGCGGCCGCGCCCTGCTCGTCTGGGACTGGGAGCGCTTCGAGACCGGCGTCCCCGCCGGGCTGGACCGGGTGCACTTCGCCGTCAACGCGGCCACCCGGCGCCACGGGACCACCGCGGAGGTGGTGCTCGCCGCCCTTCCGGGCACCGGAGCGGTCGAGGCGGCCTACCTGGTGGCCATCACCGCGCGCTACCTGGAGATGTCGGCCGCGCCGGGGGGCGAGCTGATCGTGCCGCGGGCGCTGGTCTCGCTGGCGGCGCTGGAGTCGGTGCTCGCCGGGCGCTGACGCCACATCGGCGGGCGGCCCAGGTAGGTCTCGAGCTGGGCGTCGGAGGACTCGAAGTGCTGGAGCAGCAGCTCCCGGCGCTGCTGCGGCAGGCGGGAGCCCCCGGGCCGGGCGTTCCACCGCTCGACCCGCTCGGGCAGGTGGACGGGGATCCCGAGGCGCCGCTGCAGGTCGGCGAACTCCCGGGCGGGGTCGGCGAAGAAGGCGTCGGCGTCGACCACGTGCACCCGGTCCCGGCCCAGGGCCTCGACGAACCGCGCGACCTGGCTGCCGTACTCCCCGCGGGCGAGGTAGGCGTGGTGACGGTGGGTGTGGCTGCGGTAGCCGGGATCGCCGGCCAGGCGGTCCACCTCGCCGTCCAGGCGGCGGGCCTCGACCGCCAGGGCCTCCTCCAGGGGCAGCTCCTCGAACCCGCGGGCCAGCTCGTGGCGGTGGGCCGACATCGCCCGCTCCACGGGGTCGCGGACCAGCACCACCACGTGGACGTCCGGCAGCTCCGCGGCCAGGCGCTCGGCGGCCAGGGGGTGGAAGAGGTAGTAGCCGCTGCTCTCGAAGGCCCGCGCCTGCGGGCCGCCGAGGAGACGCCCGGTCAGCCGGAGCGGGAAGTGCGCGCGGTACCAGCGGGGTCCCTTGTGGTGGTGGTCGTCGAAGTAGCCGGTGCCCTTCGACTGGGTGGGACGCAGCAGGACGGGGTGCGACTCCAGCATCCGGAACAACGTGGTGGTGCCGCACCGCTGCGCGCCGACCACCACCACCGTCGGCGTCATCCGCAGGTCGGCGGTGAGCCAGCCCCAGCCGAAGGTGAGCGCCCGCAGCACCCGGACCACCGGCTCGGGTGCGCGCTGCCTCACCGCGGAGGTGATCTTCCTGAGTCCCACGAGCTGGGTTCCTTCCGGTCGGGTTCCCGAGGAGACGGCGGCGCCCGAGACCCGCGCGCGGGCCGAGCGCCCGAGGACGTCGAGCTGGAGGTGGCGGCGCAGGACCAGCACCGCCGAGAGGTAGAGCGCCAGTGCCGCGGCCGCGGCCACCGGCCACGACGCCCCGGCGCGGGTGAGGCTGAGCACCGGCACCGCCACCGCGAGCAGGCAGACGCCGCCGGCGAGCCACACCACCGGAGCCAGCCCGACGACCCGGACCTCCCGGCGGACGAAGAACACCGCGAGACCGGCCTTGACCAGCACGGCCGCGGCCCACGCCGTGGCGGCGCCGACGATCCCGAGGACCGGGATCAGCGCCAGGCACAGCGCCAGGTCGACGGCGAGCGCGACCACGGAGTTCACCATGCTCGTGGTGCTGCGCCCGGCCATCACCAGCAGCGTGTCGACCGGGCCGGTGGCCGCGGTGACCAGCATCGCGAGCGTCATCGCGATCACCACCCAGCGGGCCTGCTCGGTGTCGTAGCCCGGCCCGAAGAGCCCCAGGTAGGCGGCCGGGGCGCAGCCCACGGCGAGGTAGAGCGGCCAGGAGAGCAGGATGCTCCAGGCCGTGGCGGTCTGGTGGACGGTGGCCAGGTTGCTCCGCGAGCCCTCCAGCAGCAGGGTGGCGAACCGCGGCTGGAGCACCTGGGTGACCGCCGTGGCCGCCACCTGGCCCAGCGCCACGAAGCGGGTGGCCGCGGCATAGAGCGCGGCGTCCCGCGGGGTCAGCAGGGCGGCGACCAGCACCACGTCGACCTTCTGGATCCCCAGGCGGGCCACCACCGAGAGGGTGCGCGGCCAGGTGAACGACCAGAACTCCCGGGTGGTCTCCGCCGTCACCCCGCCCGGGTCGTCGGGGCCTGCGGCCAGGCGGCGGGCCAGGAAGGTGCGCAGCGCCAGGGTCGACCACAGGGCCGCCACCGGGTACCAGGCCAGCCAGGCGAGCATCAGCCCCACCGGGTCCGCGCCGGCGGCGCCGGCGAGGGCGACCCCGGCCACCTGCGCGAGCGAGCGGCCGATGCGGTCCACCACCACGGTCTCGTGCATCCGGCCGAAGGCGCGCGTCCCGGCCTGGCCGAACTCGGCCAGCACCGCCAGCGGGAGGGCGAGCGCGAGGACCCGCAGCATGTCGGCCCCAGCGTCGCCCCACTCCATCAGCCGGGCGGCGGGGCCGGAGACCAGCAGGACCAGTGCGCTCAGCGCCAGCGAGCTGGCCAGCACACCGCGTCGCGCCTGGCCGAACAGGGCCCGCACCTGAGTGGCTCGGCCCTCGTGCTCCAGGCGCTGGCCGAAGCGGGCCAGTCCGGCCTCGGTCCCGAGCCCGGCCAGTCCCACCAGGATCAGGAAGACCGCGGTCGCGGCGAAGAAGAGCCCGGTCACCTCCGTGTCGAAGGCGCGGGCCACCACCAGGACGAGCCCGAAGGTGGCCACCGCGGAGACGGCCGACCCGGTCAGGCTCAGGCTCGCTCCGCGGGCGACGTGGCGGAGGTGCTGCCGCGCCTCGGTCATGGGGCGGGGGCTTCCTCGGTCCGGTGGACCAGCACGAGTCCGACGACCTGCCCGCCGGCGCTCCACATCATCGAGCGGGCCGCGGAGATGTCCTTGAGCCTGGTGCTCTCGGCGTGCACCTCGAGCAGCACGCCGTGGGTGTGGCGGACCACCGCCTGGCTCCAGGCCTCGTGCGCCGAGCCGGCGTCCAGCAGCACCACGTCGGCGCGCTTGCCCAGCTCGCCGAGCGTGGTGCCCATGTCGGGCGAGCCGAGCAGGTCCGGCAGCCGCTCGGGCATCCGCCCGGGGACCACCCGGGAGAGGTGCGAGGTGACCGGGACCAGCACGTCGTCGGGCGAGACCCGGTCGAGCACGAGGTCGGAGAGCCCCTCGCGGTTGCCGGCCCCCGAGGTGAGCTCGACCAGGACCGCCTCGTAGCGGGCGCGGGCCATGCTGCGCGCCAGCCCCTCGGCCACGTGCACCTCGCGCCCGGCGCTGACCAGCGCGAGCACCAGCGGCCGCTGCGGCAGCGCGGCCAGGATGCCGGAGCGCAGGCCGGCGGTGGTGAGGTCGTCGCCGTCACCGGCGTCGGCGACCTCGCCCAGCACGGGGACGCCGACCTCGGCCAGGTCGTCGATGGATCGGACGCGGCCGTCGCGGCGGGCCCGCACGGCCGCCGCGCCGAGACTGCCGCCCAGACCGAGCAGCAGGCCCAGCCCGGCCATCAGCTCGCGGGGGCCGAGCAGCCCGGCCTCGGGCAGCGCCGCCGGGGTGACCACCTCGCCCGGGTCGGCGCGGGCGGCCTGGAGCGCGGAGAGCTGGGCGCGCAGCTCGACGAGCTGGGTGTTGATGTCGAGGATCTGCTGGCGCACGAGCAGGGCGCCCGGGGAGTCGGGCTGCGCCGCGGGCAGCTCGCGCGACTTGCGGTTGAGCTCCTGCTGACGCTGGGCGATCTGCTCGCTGACCTGCTCCGCGAGGGCGCTGGAGGCGGCCAGGGCGCGGCCGCGCCGGAAGTCGAGGTAGGACTCGGCGAACGCCTGGGCCGTGGACAGCGCCCGGTCGGGGTCCCGGTGCTCGGCGGCGATCCGCAGGATCTGGGTGTTGGGCGGCACCTCGACCGAGACCGACTCCAGCAGCTCGGCCGGCGACAGGTCGAGGGCCAGGTCGACCAGCACGTCGTCGGCGACCGCGTTGGAGCGCACCAGCTGCGCCTCGGTCTCCAGGTTGACCAGCGCGCTCCCGGTCCCGTCGGGGCTGAAGGCGTTGCCCTCCAGCGGGCTGATCAGCACCACGGCGGTCGCCTCGTGGTAGGCGGCGCGGCGGGCGCCGTACCACCCGCCGGCGAGCAGGCCGAGCAGGCTCGCCAGGACGGCCAGGGCCACCCCGGTGCGCAGCCCGCGCAGGGCGCGCCGGGTCCACCGGTCCTCCGGCTTGAGGTACAGGTCGTACGGACCGCTCACCCAGCAAACTCCTGTCGACTGTCGGTGGCGGCGACGCAGGGCCGGACCGCCTCGGTTCCGTCGCACCCGCCACGACGAGCCCAGGGGCCATGGTCCGCCCTCGGAGGCCCCGGGGGGCACGAACGCCGAAGTTATTCCCCACTATTGATGAGCCTGCCCTCCGGATGCCTCGCCTCCCCCGCTCTCCGGCCTCCGCCGCGTCACCCAATTGAGGCAACGGATTCCCGAGACCGGGTGACGCCGAAGGAGGACAGGCCGTAACCTCCCTGGTGGGAGAAGACGCCAGGACCCGGAACCGGGCCGGTGTCCGACACGGAGGCCGGGGCGGCACCTCGGTAGACCAGCGGACGGCGGCCGGCGCCGCAGATTCGCCCGAACTCGTCCCGGACACCGGGACGACGAGACACGGTAGGGCGACAGTTGGAGGGCACGATGAGAGGCACATCGAGGGTGTGTGTCATCGAGGACCACACTTTGTTCGCGGAGTCGCTGCAGATCGCGCTCGAGCTCAAGGGCCACGAGGTGCGCCGCGTCCCGCTCCCCGCCGACCTGCACCAGGCCACCAGCCTGCTCCCCGCGGTGATGAAGCACCAGCCCCACGTCCTGCTCCTCGACCTCGACCTGGGCAACGCCGACGGCAGCCGGCTGATCGAGCCGGTGGCCCGGGCCGGGACCGCCGTGGTGGTGCTGACCGGCAGCAGCGACCGGGCCCGCTGGGGCCAGTGCCTGCGCCTGGGCGCGCGCAAGGTGATGGTGAAGACCGCGCCGCTCAACGAGATCCTGGCGACGATCCGCCTCATCGGCGAGGGCCGGCCGGTGATGCCGGTCGCCGAGCGCGAGGAGCTGGTGCGCCACTGGCAGGAGGAGCGAGCCGCGGTCAGCGAGCTGCAGGACCGTCTCAACCGGCTCACCGCCCGTGAGGCCGAGGTGCTCGGCCAGCTGATGGACGGGCGTCAGGTCCGCCAGATCGCGGAGACCAGCGTCGTCTCGGAGGCCACGGTGCGCACCCAGGTGAAGTCGATCCTCTCCAAGCTCGAGGTCACCTCCCAGATCGGTGCGGTCGGGCTGGCCCACCACGCCGGCTGGGTCGCCCCCGTCTCCTCCTGACCGGCCCGACTAGACCACCGGGCCTTGGCCGGAACAAATCCGGTCCTGCTGTCACATGCCCTATTTGGGGCATGCGTGCCTCTCGTTCGTTTCATAGCGTGAGCGCCGTCGCCCGCCAGGGTGACCCTGTGACTCAGGGATTCGGCGTGGGGGGGGACCGTTCGATGCGAGTGCTCATGGTCTGTTCCTCCGGCGGGCACCTCACGCAGCTGATGTGCCTGGAGTCCTGGTGGACCGAGCACGAGCGCCGGTGGGTCACCTTCGACACCGAGGACGCCGTGACCAAGCTGGCCACCGAGGACGTCGTCCACGCCCACCACCCCACCACCCGCAACCTGCGCAACCTGCTCCGCAACACGGTCCTGGCCTGGCGGGTGCTGCGCGACTACCGCCCCGACATCGTGCTCACCACGGGTGCCGGCGTGGCGGTCCCCTTCTTCTGGCTCCGTCGGCTCGTCGGCGCCAAGACGGTCTATCTCGAGGTGTTCGACCGGATCGACTCCAAGACCCTCACCGCACGGCTGTGCCACCCGGTGACCGACCTTTTCCTCGTCCAGTGGCCCGAGCAGGAGCTTCTCTACCGTGACTCGGTGCTGCTGGGGAAGGTGTGGTGACCATGCTCTCCCGCCAGATCCGCATCCCTCGGCAGCGGACCCTCCCCACAGTCCTGCGCAGCCCGGCCGGTCCCGGGGTCGCCGTGCTGCTCGGCACCGACCACCACCCCTTCGACCGGCTGGTGGGCTGGGCGGCCACGCTGGCCGCCGAGAGCCCCGACCCCTGGTTCGTCCAGCACGGCGCGACCGACCTTCAGGTCGGTCTCGACGGTCGCCACATGCTCGGCGGCCGCGAGCTCGCCCGCCTCCTGGACTCCGTCGACGTGGTCATCACCCACGGCGGCCCGGGTCTGATCATGGAGGCCCGCGGCGCCCGGCACATCCCCATCGTGGTCCCCCGCGACCCCAGCCTCGGCGAGCACGTCGACAGCCACCAGATCCGCTTCGCGCAACGGCTCGACGAGCGCGGCGACATCCGGATGGTCGACAGCCTCGACCAGCTGCGCGAGGCGGTGGCCCTGGCCAAGGTGATGGGCCGCGTCGCCGCCGACGTCCCGACCCAGCGCGCTGAGACGACCGTGCGATTCGGAGAGCTCGTGGACCAGCTGTACCGGGGAGTCCCGGGTCGATGACCGACCTGGCCCCGGCGCCGGGGAGCACCAGGCCCGCCCCGATGAGGCTCCGCCTCGTCCCGGCCCTCGACGACCTGGCACCCCCTCACACCTCGGCCACCGGCGTCCGGGCCACCGGCCGTCAGGTCGCCGTCTCGCCGGCACGCCTGGTCAAGGAGGTGTGGGAGCGGGCCTTCGCCGCCCTGCTCCTGGTCCTGCTGCTCCCGCTGCTGGCCGTCCTCATGCTCGCCGTCCGCTCCGACCGCGGCGGTCCGGCGATCTTCCGGCAGGTCCGGGTGGGTCGCGGGGGCCGCCAGTTCGTGATGCTGAAGCTGCGCACCATGCACCGCGGCGCGCACGAGCGCCTCGCCGACCTGAGCGACCGCAACGAGGTCGACAGGGTGCTGTTCAAGATGCGCCACGACCCCCGCGTCACCCGCCTCGGGCGGGTGCTGCGCAAGTACTCCCTCGACGAGCTCCCCCAGCTGTGGAACGTCGTGCGCGGCGACATGGCGCTGGTGGGGCCCCGCCCGGCCCTGCCGCGCGAGGTGGCGGCCTACCCCCCGGACGCCTTCCGGCGGCTGGCGGTCAAGCCGGGGCTGACCGGCCTGTGGCAGGTCTCGGGCCGCTCCGACCTCTCCTGGGAGGAGAGCAAGCGGATCGACCTGCGCTACGTCGAGGACTGGTCGCTCGCCCTCGACCTGGTCATCGTGGCGCGGACCGCGAAGGCCGTGATCGGCCACCGGGGCGCCTACTGAGGCT
This sequence comes from Nocardioides sp. Z50_6, assembly GCF_058215755.1. Taxonomy (NCBI): domain Bacteria; kingdom Bacillati; phylum Actinomycetota; class Actinomycetes; order Propionibacteriales; family Nocardioidaceae; genus Nocardioides; species Nocardioides sp. Z50_6. The sequence goes on from NZ_JBZAJB010000001.1 coordinate 590,807, forward strand.
GCGGCTGTCCGGGCTTCCGGGCTGTGGGACTCAGTGGGCCCGGCGGGGATCGAACAGGTCCCGGTGCTCCGCGATGCGCGACAGCACCGTCTCCATGTCCAGCTGCTCCAGGGCCAGGGCGTCCTCCGCGCCGGCCTCCACCTCGGCCCAGGTGATCGGCGCGGCGACCGTGGGACGCTCCCGGCCGCGCAGCGAGTAGGGCGAGATGGTCGTCTTGGAGCCGGAGTTCTGCGACCAGTCGAGGAAGACCTTGCCGCCGCGCCGGGACTTGGTCATCGTCGCGGTGACCAGGTCGCCGTGCTCGCGCTGGAGCTCCTCGGCGACCTCCTTGGCCAACGCGGTCGTGCCCTCCTCGTCCAGCTCGCCGTCCAGGCCGGCATAGAGGTGGATCCCCTTGCTGCCGCTGAGCACCGGCCTGCCGGTCAGCCCGCGGGCCTCGAGGTGCTCGCGCACCATCAGCGCCACCCGAGCGCACTCGTGGAGGCCCGCCGGCTCGCCGGGGTCGAGGTCGATCACCAGGCGGTCGGGGTGGCGCAGCGTTCCGTCCCCGGCGACCCGCCACTGGTGCACGTGGAGCTCGAGGGAGGCGAGGTTGACCAACCAGGTGAGCGTGGCGAGGTCGTCGACCACCGGGAAGACCAGGGTGCCCGAGGCGTCCGAGCCGGCCCTCGACCCGGTCGTCGGCACCTCGGCGGTGCGGACCCACGACGGCGTCCGGGCGGGCACGTTCTTCTCGAAGAAGCTGCCGTCCTGGACCCCGTGCGGCCAGCGGATCCGGGTCACGCAGCGGTCAGCCAGGTGCGGCAGCATCACCGGGGCCACCTGGGCGTAGTAGTTGAGCACCTCGCCCTTGGTGGTGCCGGTGCGCGGGTAGAGCACCTTCTCCAGGTTGCTCAGCCGCAGGGTCCGGCCGTCGACCTCGACGTGCACCTCACTCATCGTCCTGCCCCTCCCCCTGCTCGGCCGGATCGTGCTCGGCAACCTCCTGCTCGGCCGGATCCTGCTCGGCCAGGTCCTGCGGGGCCAGATCGGTCCGGACCCCCCGGAACGACGGCTGGCGCAGCCGCGCGTGGTGGGAGAAGCCCAGCGACTCCACGTCGACGACCAGCTCGGGGCGCACCCAGTGGGTGCCCACGGCGTCGACCCGCGGGATCTCCTCGGCGAACGGCGACTCCGGGCTGGCGAGCGGCTCCAGCAGCGCCCTGAGCACCGGCCCCACCCGCCCGGCGATCCCGCTGCCGACCCGGCCCCGGAAGCGCAGGCCACCGGGAGTCACCTCGCCGACCAGCAGGGAGCCCACCCGCTGGGACGACCCGGTCTCGGGCCGCCACCCGCCGACCACCCACGAGGTCCGCTCGCGGTGGGGGAACTTCAGCCAGTGGGGGGTGCGCACGCCGGGCGTGTAGCGCGAGGAGAGGCGCTTGCTCACCACCCCTTCCAGCCGCTGCTGGCGGGTGGCCTCCCACAGCATCTCGCCGTCGTCGTAGACCGGAGGGACCTGGCACCGGTCGGTGCCCAGCCCCAGCGCCTCCAGCCGGCCCCGCCGCCGCTCGAGGGGCTCGCCGGTCAGGTCGGCCCCGTCGCGGCGCAGCAGGTCGAAGAGCAGCAGGGTGACCGGCCGCGACTCGGCCAGGGCCGCAGCCCGGCGGGCGTTGCGCTGGTGCATCCGCTCGGCGAGCGCGCCGAAGCTCGGCCGGCCGTCGTCGAAGGCCACCACCTCCCCGTCGAGGAGCGCGTCGGGCGCGTCGATCCGGGCCAGCTCGGGGAAGGAGACGGTGACGTCGTTCTCGTTGCGCGACCACAGCCGGGCCTGCCCGGAGACGACCTCGACGAGCACCCGCATGCCGTCCCACTTGACCTCGTGGCACCACTGGTCGCCGGTCGGCAGCCGGTCTCCCCGGGTCGCGAGCATGGGACGCACCGGTTCATCCTCGCGGACAGGGGGTAAGGATGGCGATACTGGGGCGACGCGACCCCGACGCGTCGCTGGGAGAGGAGATCGGCACATGAGGGCGATCTGGAAGGGCTCGGTCTCGTTCGGACTGGTCAACGTGCCGGTCAAGCTGTACTCGGCGACCGAGTCGCACGACGTCTCGTTCCGCCAGGTGCACGCCAAGGACGGCGGCCGGATCAAGTACCAGCGGGTCTGCTCCGTCGACGGCGAGGAGGTGCCCTACGCCGACATCGCCAAGGGCTACGAGACCGAGGACGGCGAGATGGTCATCCTCACCGACGACGACCTGGCCCAGCTGCCCTCCACCTCGTCGCGCGAGATCGCGGTGGAGAAGTTCGTGCCCAGCAGCCAGATCGACCCGATGCTCTTCGAGAAGAGCTACTACCTCGAGCCGGAGAAGAGCGGGGCCAAGCCCTACGCACTGCTGCGCCAGGCCCTCGAGGAGGCGGACCGGATGGCGGTGGTCACCGTCGCGCTGCGCCAGCGCACCTCGGTGGCGGTGCTCCGGGTCCGCGACGACGTGATCGTGCTCCAGACCATGATGTGGCCCGACGAGGTCCGCACCCCCGACTTCTCCGTCGAGGCCGGCGAGGTGAAGCCCAGCGAGGTCAAGATGGCCCAGATGCTCGTCGAGACGCTGGCCGGCGACTTCGACCCCGCCGAGTTCGAGGACGACTACGCCGAGGCGGTCGAGGAGCTGGTGACCTCCAAGATCGAGGGCGGCGAGGTCAAGCGGACCGCCACCTCCACCAAGTCCTCCGGCGAGGTGGTCGACCTGCTGGCCGCCCTGCAGAAGTCGGTCGCGGCCGCGAAGAAGGCGCGCGGCGAGGAGGTCCCCGACGACGCGGACGACGCGACTGGGACGGACGACGGGGACGCGGACGCGGACGACGCGGACGACGCAGGCGAGGCGGACGCGGCCGCGCCGGCCGGCAAGGCGACCGCACGCAAGTCGCCTGCCAAGAAGACCGCCCCGAAGAAGGCCCCCGCGAAGGCCGCCACCAAGGCCGCCACCAAGGCAGCCGCGAAGAAGGCGCCGGCCAAGAAGGCCGCCGCCAAGAAGACTTCGAAGAAGGCGCCGGCGGCGAAGAAGGCCAGCTGACCCGCGGCGAGTCCGGAGGACGGCCTCAGGCCAGCAGGCTGCGCACCACCCGCAACGCCACCGACATGCGGGCCAGGTCGGCCTCCTCGTCCAGCACGATCTCCTCCAGGGTCTGCACCGCGCCCCGCACCACCTCGGGGCGCCGCGCCTCCCAGGCAGCCACGCGCTCGTCGGCCGAGCCGTCGGGCGCCGCGGCGAGCGCCTCCGCGGTCAGCGAGGCGTGCACCGAGTAGAGGTCGTCACGCAGCGCGGCCCGGGCCATCGTCTGCCAACGGTCCGTGCGCGGGAGCTGCTGGATCCGCTGCACCAGCGAGGGCAGGCCCAGCCGCTCACCGAGGGCGAAGTGGACCCGGGCCACCTCGTCGGCCTCCAGGGACTCGCGCTGGGCGGTCTCCACCACGGAGAGCAGCGCATAGCTGGGCGGCAGCACCGCCACCCGCACCGCCAGCTCCTCGGGCACCCCGTGGTCGACGAGCCGGTCCCGGCGCTCCTCGAAGGCGGCCAGCTCCCGGCCGCCGAGCAGCCCCGGCAGGGCCGCCATCGTCCGCTGCACCGGGACGCTGAGGGAGTCGACCAGCTCCTCGCTCTGCAGCGGTCGCCGGTGGGTCACCAGCCAGCGGGAGGCCCGCTCGACCAGGGTCCGCATCTCCAGCCGCATCTGCGTCTGGAGCGAGGCCGAGAGCCGGTTGTCCCACTCCTCCAGCTCGCGGCGCAGCGCGAGCGAGCCGAAGACCTCCCGGGCCACGAAGTTGGCCCGGGTCAGCTCCCCGGCCCCGGCGCCGGTCTCCCGGGCGAGCCGGGTCCAGTAGGTCATCCCGGCCCCGTTGACGAGGTCGTTGACGACCTGGGTGGTGATGATCTCCCGGCGCAGGGGGTGAGCCAGCATCTGGGCCCGGTGGTCCTGGTGCATCCGCTGGGGGAAGTAGGTGATCAGGTCCAGGATCAGGTAGGGGTCGTCGGGCAGGTCGGTGGCGAGCAGCTCGTCGGCGAGCACGATCTTGGTGTAGGCCAGCAGCACCGAGAGCTCGGGCAGGCTGAGCCCCTCCCCCCGCTCGAGCCGGCGGCGCACCTCCTTGCGGTCCGGCAGCGCCTCCAGCTCGCGGTTGAGCACCCCCCGCCGCTCCAGGTCCCGCATCCAGTCCTCGTGGACGTGGAGCATCGCCGGGGCCTGGCTCGCCGCGTTGGCCAGTGCCAGGTTCTGCTCGTAGTTGTCACGCAGCACCAGGGCGGCCACCTCGTCGGTCATCTCGGCCAGCAGGGTGTTGCGCGCCTCGGCCTCCAGCTGTCCGTCGGCGACCGCGCGGTCGAGCAGGATCTTGATGTTGACCTCGTGGTCGGAGGTGTCGACCCCGGCGGAGTTGTCGATGAAGTCGGTGTTGATCCGGCCGCCCTCGCCGCCGCAGCCCTCTCGCGCGTACTCGATGCGGCCGAGCTGGGTGAAGCCGAGGTTCCCGCCCTCGCCCACGCAGCCGGCCCGCAGGTCGGCGCCGTCGACCCGGATCGGGTCGTTGGCCTTGTCCCCGGCATCGGCGTGGCTCTCCGAGCTCGCCTTCACATACGTCCCGATGCCGCCGTTCCACAGCAGGTCGACGGGGCTGGTCAGGATCGCGCGCATCAGGTCCGAGGGCGTCATCTTGTCCACGTCGTCGGGGATGCCCAGGGCCCGGCGCACCGCGTCGTTGAGCGGGATCGACTTGCTCTCCCGGCTGTGCACCCCGCCACCCTCGGAGATCAGCGCGGAGTCGTAGTCGCGCCAGCTGGAGCGGGGCAGCTCGAAGAGCCGCCGGCGCTCGGCGTAGGAGGCGGCGGGGTCCGGGTCGGGGTCGAGGAAGATGTCGCGGTGGTCGAAGGCGGCCACCAGCCGGATGTGCTCGGAGCAGAGCATGCCGTTGCCGAAGACGTCGCCCGACATGTCGCCGATCCCGACGCAGGTGAAGTCCTCGGCCTGGCAGTCGACGCCGCGCTCGCGGAAGTGGCGCTGCACCGAGACCCAGGCGCCGCGGGCGGTGATGCCCATCCCCTTGTGGTCGTAGCCCACGGAGCCGCCGGAGGCGAAGGCGTCACCGAGCCAGAACCCGTAGTCGCGGGAGATCTCGTTGGCGATGTCGGAGAACGAGGCGGTGCCCTTGTCGGCCGCCACCACCAGGTAGGAGTCGTCGCCGTCGTGGCGGACCACCCTCGGCGGCGGCACGGTCCGCCCGTCGACCAGGTTGTCGGTGACGTCGAGGAGGCCGCGGATGAAGCTGCGGTAGCAGGCCACGCCCTCGGCCATCCAGGCCTCCCGGTCGGAGGGGTCCGGGAGCTGCTTGGCCACGAAGCCGCCCTTGGCGCCGACCGGCACGATCACGGTGTTCTTCACCATCTGCGCCTTGACCAGGCCCAGCACCTCGGTCCGGAAGTCGTCGCGCCGGTCGGACCAGCGCAGCCCGCCGCGGGCGACCCGGCCGAACCGCAGGTGGACCCCCTCGACGCGGGGCGAGTGGACGAAGATCTCGAAGGCCGGCCGCGGCTCGGGCAGGGTGCCGATCCGCTGCGGGTCGAGCTTGAGCGCGAGGTAGGGGCGGGGCCCGGCCTCGGGGTCGTCCCCCTCCGGCCGGAAGTAGTTGGTGCGCAGGGTGGCCTGCAGGTGGGTGAGGTAGGAGCGCAGGATCCTGTCGTGATCGAGGCTGACCACGTCGTCCAGCGCCGCCTCGAGCCGCTCCTCGACCACCGAGACCAGGCTGGTGCGGGCTTCGGCGTCGGCGGCCAGGTCGTCGCGGCCGGGGTCGAAGCGCGCCTCGAAGAGCTGGACGAGGAGGCGCGCGATCTCCAGGTTGGTGAGCAGCGCACCCTGCACCGAGGTGACGGTGAACGGCGCGTTCCCCTGGCGCATGTAGCGGGCGTAGGCGCGCAGCACGCTGACCTGTCGCCAGGTCAGGCCGGCGGAGAGCACCAGCGCGTTGAAGCCGTCGTTCTCGTTGCGTCGCTGCCAGGTGGCCAGCAGCGTCTCGACCGCCAGGGCGGCGGCGCCCTCGACGGGCGGCCGCTCGTCGCGCAGGCCGAACTCGTAGACGTGGGTGGGCCGGGCCAGCCCCTCGAGCTGGTAGGGCCGTTCGTCGACGACCTCCACGCCGAGGGAGGAGATCATCGGCAGCACCTCCGAGAGGGAGAGGGGTGCCCCGAGCCGGTAGATCTTGAGCCGGGCCTGGCTGCGCCGCTCCTGGTCCTCGTCGGCGAGCAGGACCAGGTCGAGGCCCTCGTCGCCCTCGATCGCCTCCAGCCGGAGCGCGTCCTCGGCGGCCGTGGCGGCCGAGAAGTCCTCCTTGTAGGCCTCGGGGAACGCGGCCGAGTAGCGCCGGGCCAGCTCGGCGCCACGGTCCTCGCCGCAGCGCGCGACGAGCTCGGCACGCAGGTCGTCGCGCCAGGAGCGCGAGGCCTGGGCCAGCAGCTGCTCGACCGTGGCCGGGTCGACGTCGCGCAGCACCCCGCCGGCGGCCGGGTGCACCACGAAGTGGACCCGCGCCGTGGCGGACTCGTTGACCCGGGCGGTGAACTCCACGTGCTCGCCGTCGAGGTGCTCGCGCAGGATGGCGGCGAACCGCTCCCGCACGGTCGTGCTGTAGCGGTCGCGGGGCAGGAAGACCAGGGCCGATACGTAGCGACCGTAGGTGTCGCGGCGCAGGAACACGCGCAGCTGGCGGCGCTGGCCGGCGTGCATCATGCTCTCCGCGATCGGCGCCAGCTCGGAGAGCGGGGTGTGGAAGAACTCGTCGCGCGGGTAGTGCTCGAGGGTGTCCATCAGCTGCTTGCCGGCGTGGCTGCGCCGGTCGAAGCCCACGCTCTCCAGGATCCCCGCGGCCTTCTCCCGCAGCAGCGGGATCCGGGTGATGGACTCGGTGTAGGCACCGCTGGAGAGCAGCCCCAGGAAGCGCCGCTCGCCGACCACCCGGCCGTGGGCGTCGAACTTCTTGACCCCGACGTAGTCCAGGTAGGCGGGCCGGTGGACGGTGGCGCGCGAGTTGGCCTTGGTCAGCACCAGCAGGGTCCGCTCGGCGGCCTTGTGGGCGGCGATCTCGGGCAGCCGCGAACCCTCCCCGCTCATGTCGGGGTCGGCCCGCAGGATGCCCAGCCCGGTGCCCGGCACCGCCCGCAGCAGCACCTGGTCGGGCTCCTCGCCGGTCTCCAGCCGGTACTCGCGGTAGCCCAGGAAGGTGAAATGGTCCTCGACCAGCCACTGCAGCAGGGCCCGGCCCTGGGCGACCTCGTCGTCGGGCAGGGCGGGCGGGTCCTCGCGCAGCTCGGCCATCACCCGCTCGGCCTCGGCCCGCATCTTGGCCCAGTCCTCGACCGCCTCGCGGACGTCGCGCAGCACCCGCTGGAGGTTCTCCTCGACCGCAGCCGCCTCGTCGGCGTCGACGACCCGGTCGAACTCGACCGACATCCACGACTCGACGCTGCCGTCCGTCCCGGCTTCCGGGGCCACGTGGGCCGTCTCGTCGACCGGACGGACCGACTCCAGGGCACCGGTGATGTCGCGGGCCACCGCGAACCGGGGGTGGATCACCCGGTGCACCCCGGAGCCGAGGCGGTCCAGCTCCATCGTCACCGAGTCGACCAGGAACGGCATGTCGTCGGTGACGATCTCCACCACCGAGTGGCCCTTGGCCGACCAGCCGGCCTCCTCGGCGACGGGGGTGCCGACGCGGACCACGGCGCGACCCTGGGGGCGCTCCTGCGCCAGCTGCCGGTGGCTCGCCCAGGCGCCGTACAGGTCGGCGGGAGTGCGCTCGACCACGTCCTCGGGAGCCACGTGGCGGTAGTAGGCCCGCACGAGGGACTCCTCGTCCTCCCCCGGGTCCCGACCCGTCGTCCGACCGCGCCCCAGGGCGACCGCCTCCACCAGCAGCTGTGACTTGTCTTCCTCGAGGTCCACGGACACGCCCCAGACCCTAGGCACAGGGATGTGAGCCACACAACACCATCACCCCCCGGCGCGTCCCCGCCGGGCCCGCCGACCCGTCATGATGTCCCCCATGACGAAGCGACTCACGCACCTGCTGACCTACCCCGCCCCCCTCGAGGAGGTGGCCGCGATGCTGCGCGACCCGGGGTTCCGCGAGGAGGTCTGCCGGGAGCAGCACGTGCTGGAGCACCGCGTCTCGGTGGAGGAGCTCGGCGCCACCACGGTGGTCACCGTCACGCAGGTCCAGGAGGCCCGCGGCATCCCGGCCGTCGCGGCCAAGATCGTCGGGGACCGCATCGACATCGTGCAGACCGAGACCTGGCACGACCACGAGCGCGCCGACTACCGCGTGGAGATCCCCGGGAAGCCGGGCGAGATCTCCGGCACCGCCGTGCTCACCGAGTCAGGGGGCACGACGACCGAGACCGTGTCCCTCGACATCTCGGTCCGCGTCCCGCTCGTCGGCGGCAGGATCGAGGGGGTCGTCCACGACCTGGTCGTCAAGGCGCTCGAGGTCGAGAACCGGGTCGGCCGCGCCCGGCTCGCCGGCTGAGGCCTGCTCTGCCCGGTCGGCCACGTCGGCCACGTCGGCCACGTCGGCCACGTCGGCCTCGTCGGCCACGTCGGCCATGTCGGCCACGTCGGCCATGTCGGCCCGGCGACGCAGCCACACCACCACCGCGAGCAGCGCGAACGGCCCGAAGGCGAGCAGCAGGATGAGGACCTGCTCGTAGGCGTGGAGCGGTCCCATGTGGAGCGGGAGGACGGGCATGCCTCCATTGTCCTCCCACCCCGCCGGCCTCGGCCACCCCGGCCGGACGGCGGGGGCGTCGCGGGGGCGTCGGCGGGTCAGTCCATGTGCGGGTAGCCGATCTCGGTCGGCGGCACGAAGGTCTCCTTGATCGAGCGGGGACTGGTCCAGCGCAGCAGGTTGAGCGCGGCGCCGGCCTTGTCGTTGGTGCCCGACGCGCGGCCGCCGCCGAAGGGCTGCTGGCCGACCACGGCCCCGGTCGGCTTGTCGTTGACGTAGAAGTTGCCGGCCGCGAAGCGCAGCGTCTCGCTCGCCCAGGCCACGGCCGACCGGTCCTGGGCGATGACGGCGCCGGTGAGCGCGTAGGGGGCGAAGGACTCCATCTGGGTCACCACCTCCTCGAACCGGTCGTCGTCGTAGACGTGCACGACCAGGATCGGGCCGAAGTACTCCTCGGAGAACATCTGGTCGGTGGGGTCGCTGGACTCCACCACGGTCGGGCGGACGAACCAGCCGACCGAGTCGTCGCACTCCCCGCCGGCCAGCAGGCTCAGGTGCGGCGTCTGCGCCACCCGGTCGAGCGCCCGGCGGTGCCGGTCGAAGGCCCGCTGGTCGATGACGGCGCCCATGAAGTTGCCCAGGTCGGTCACGTCGCCCATGGCGAGCCCCTCGACCTCGGCGACCAGCGGGTCGCGCACCCGCTCCCAGACCGAGCGCGCGACGTAGGCCCGCGAGGCGGCCGAGCACTTCTGGCCCTGGTACTCGAAGGCGCCGCGGACCATCGCCACCCGCAGCACGTCGGGGTCGGCGGAGGGGTGGGCGACGATGAAGTCCTTGCCTCCGGTCTCGCCGACGATCCGCGGGTAGGCGCGGTAGGAGGAGATGTTCTCCCCCACGGTGCGCCACAGGTGCTGGAAGGTCGCGGTGGAGCCGGTGAAGTGGATGCCGGCCAGGTCGCGGTGGGCCAGCGCCACCTCGGAGACCGCCAGCCCGTCGCCGGGCAGCATGTTGATCACCCCGGGCGGCATCCCGGCCTCCTCGAGGAGCTGCATGGTCAGGCTCGCGGCCAGCTGCTGGGTGGGCGAGGGCTTCCACAGCACGGTGTTGCCCATCAGGGCGGGGGCGGTGGGCAGGTTGCCGGCGATGGCGGTGAAGTTGAACGGGGTGATGGCGTAGACGAAGCCCTCGAGCGGGCGGTGGTCGGTGCGGTTCCACACCCCACGGCTCTGGGCGATCGGCTGGTCGGTGAGGATCTGCTTGGCGTAGTGGACGTTGAAGCGCCAGAAGTCGATCAGCTCGCAGGCCGAGTCGATCTCGGCCTGCTGGGCGGTCTTGGACTGCCCGAGCATGGTGGCGGCGTTGAGCCGCTGCCGCCACGGGCCGGCGAGCAGGTCGGCGGCCTTGAGCAGGATCGCGCACCGCTCGTCGAACGACATCCGCTGCCAGGGGCCAGCCGCCTCGTGCGCGGCGGCCACCGCGTCGGCGGCGTCCTCGGCGCTCGCGCCCCGGAAGGTGGCCAGCACGTGCTGGTGGTCGTGGGGCTGCACCACCGAGGTCTCGGGTCCGCGCCCGGCCCGGCGCTCCCCGCCGATGTGCGCGGGCAGCTCGGACTGCTCGCCCTCCAGGCGGGCCAGCTCCACCAGGAGCTCCTCGCGCTCGGGCGTGCCCGGGGCGTAGGTGAGGGTCGGCTCGTTGACCGGGGCCGGAGGGAATGCGATGCCGTCCATGCTCGCGACCTTAGCCCGGCTCAGACGAGGTGCTCCAGCTCCTCGGGGGCGAACCAGGCGAGGTCGTCGTCGGGATCGGCGCCGGCGGCCCTGTCCTCGGTGTCGAGGTGCACGGCCACCACGTCGCGGCGCGCCGTGCCGGCCGGGGCCCCGGCCTCGGGGTCGGTCGCGAGGTCGGTCGCGGGGTCGGTCCCGGTCTCGGTCACCACCACGACCCGCCGGCCCCCGGGCACGCCCAGCCGGGCGCCGAGTGCGGTGGAGAGGTCCGCGGCGGTCATCAGGGCGGCGTACTCGGACTCCTCGTCGTCACCCTCGGCCCGGACCGGGCCCTCCTCTGCCACCTCGTCGGGCGGCAGCACGCCGCCGGCGACCAGCACGCCCAGCCCCCGGGTGGTGGTGGGCAGGTACAGCCGGGTGCTCACCGGCCCTCCTTGCCGGCGCGCGGCGGCGTGGCGCCGCTCTTGCGGCGACCGCGTGGCGCGCGGGGGCGGGAGTCGCTGGCGGAGTCCTTCAGCTCCTCGAGGGCCTCGACCACGCACTGGCCCAGCACGTCGGCGTCGGGGAGCAGGTCGCGGTCGGCGGTGATGCCGTAGAAGACCCGGCCGTCGTAGGAGGTGACGCCGATGGCCAGCGCGTGGCCGGGCAGGAGCGGGTGCACGGGATAGCTCTCGAGCATCTGGGCGCCGCCCGCGTAGAGCGGGAACTGCGGGCCGGGGACGTTGGTCACCGAGAGGTGGAAGCCCCGGCGCAGCTCCTGGGCGGCGACGCGCGAGCCGAGCGCGTGGAAGGTGGTCGGCGCGAAGCCGGCGATCCCGGCCAGCCGCCGGGCGCCCACGGCCAGGCCGGTCTCCCGGTGGCTGTGGAACCCGTAGCTGACCTGGAGCAGCCGGACCACGGGGCTGGGCTCGCCGATCGGCAGGTAGACCTCGTGCCCGGTCACCTGGGTGCCCAGGGAGGTCGCCTCGAGCTCGTCGTCGATCACCGACATCGGGACCACCGCCCTGAGGCGCTTGATGCCGTGCAGGCCCTCGTCCCGGGTCATCAGCCACCCGCGCAGCGCGCCCGCGACGGTGGCCAGCACCACGTCGTTGACGCTGGTGCCGTGCACCCGGCGGATGCGCCGGTAGTCGGCCAGGTCGGTGGCCACGGTGACCACCCGGCGCTGCTGGGAGAGGGGCCCGTTGACCGGCGACTCCGGGACCGGCCGGCGGTTGGACAGCGCACCGGCGACGTGGCTCACCCGGTGGCGGGCGTCGTCGGCGGTGCGCAGCAGCGCGCCCAGGTTGCTGCGGGCGGTGTTGACCAGGGTGCGGGGGGACTCCAGGCTCTCCAGCAGCGCGCCGGCGACCAGCGAGGCCGGCGTCGGCGCGCGCCCCGGGCGCCACTCGTCCCGGCCCAGGGGCGCCTGCTTGGGGTCGACGTCGAGCATGACCTGGCCCAGGTCGACGGTCTCGATCCCGTCGACCAGGATCTGGTGCGACTTGGCCAGCACGGCCACCCGGCCCTCGGCCAGGCCCTCGATCACGTAGACCTCCCACAGCGGGCGGTTGCGGTCCAGGGACCGCGACACGATCCGGGCGGTCAGCTCGCGGAGCTGGTCCATGGTGCCCGGGCGCGGCAGCGCCGAACGGCGTACGTGGTAGCTGAGGTCGAACTCCTGGTCGTCGACCCACACGGGGTTGGCGATCCGGCCGGGGACGGCCTGGAGCCGCTGCCGGTAGCGGGGCACGTAGGCGATCCGCTCGGCGATGAGCTCGACCACCTGGGAGTAGTCGAACCCGCGGGCGCCTGGCTCGAAGACCTCCAGCGTCGCGTTGTGCATCGGTGTCGAAGGCGAATCCGTGGCGAGGAACGCCAGGTCTCGCGGCCGCAGCCGCTCACTCATGTCTGCCCTTCCGTCCTCGGACTTGCCTGCTCATGGGATTCTGGCAGAAGGACCCCACCCACAGGAGGAACGCCCAGATGCTTGCCCCGATCCGCCGCCGTCGGCGACTCGCCGCCGGAGCCGCCGCCTCCTGCCTGGTGCTGCTCGGCCTGACCTCGTGCGGGGACGACTCCGCCGGTTCCGCGGACCCCGCGGAGGGCTCGACCACCCAGCAGCAGGCGCCGATCCGGGTGACGGTCGAGGGTGACAGCATCCAGCCCGCCGGCGAGCGGGTCCAGGTCGGGGTCGACGAGCCGGTCACGATCGAGGTGACCTCCGACCGCGACGGCGAGCTGCACGTCCACTCCACCCCCGAGCAGGAGATCGCCTTCACCGAGGGCACCACCGAGCACGAGCTGGTGCTCGACCGCCCGGGCGTGGTCGAGGTCGAGTCCCACGACCCCGACCTCGTCGTGCTGCAGCTCGAAGTCCGCTGAGGTGGAGCGCGACCTCCTCGCCCACGGGCTGGGCGGGGCCAAGGACCTGCCCATCTCCCCCGAGCTCGCGATCGCCGGGGCGGTAGCGGCCCTCGTCGTCTCCTTCAGCGTGCTGGCGCTGGCCTGGCGCACGCCCCGGTTCGACGGCGAGCCCGGCCGGCTCGCGCCGGAGCGGCTGCGCCGCGTCGTCGCCTCGGCCTGGTTCGTCGGCGTCGTGCGGGCGCTCGGGATGGCACTCTTCGGGTGGTTCCTCTTCGCGGCCGTCCTCGGGGAGAACCTGGTCATCAACCCGGCCCTGGGCATGTTCTACGTGCTCCTGTGGGTCGGCCTGGTGCCGCTGAGCCTGCTGCTCGGGCCGGCGTACAAGGCGCTCAGCCCCGTGCGCACCCTGCACGCCGGCCTGGCCCGGCTCACCGGCTCCGACCCCTCGCGGGGCCTGCGCGACTACCCGGCCCGGTGGGGCTACTGGCCGGCGGCGCTGGGGCTCTTCGCGTTCGTCTGGCTCGAGCTGGTGCACCCCGACTCCACCCAGCTCGGCACGGTACGCCTCTGGGTCGCGGTCTACGTCGCGGTGATGGTGCTCGGCGGGGCCGTCTTCGGGGACAGGTTCTTCGAGCACGCCGACCCGTTCGAGGTGTACTCCACCCTGGTCGGTCGCCTCTCGGTGTGGGGACGGCGCGACGACGGCGAGCTGGTGCTGCGCTCCCCGCTGGCCAACCTCGCCCGGACCCCCGCTCGGCCCGGACTGGTGGCGGTGGTGGCGGTGCTCTTCGGCAGCACCGGCTTCGACTCCTTCCGCGAGTCACCCCCCTGGTTGCGCTACGTGCAGTCCTCCGAGCTCAGCTCGGTGCTGCTGGGCAACCTGGCGCTGCTCGCCTTCTGCGCCGGGGTGGGCCTGGTCTTCGCCGCGTCCACCGCCGCCACCGGCGTCGGGGACGACGTGCAGCGGCGCCGCCTGCCCGCGCTCTTCGCGCACTCGATGGTCCCGATCATCGTGGGCTACATCGTGGCCCACTACCTGTCCTACTTCATCGAGTACGGGCAGGTCACCCTGATCCAGATGAGCGACCCGCTCTCCCGCGGCGACGACCTCCTGGGCACCGCCGACCTCCAGGTGAACCGCTGGCTCTCCTACCACCCCACCCTGCTGGCCGACATCAAGGTGCTCGGCGTGGTGCTGGGCCACGTGCTCGGGGTCGTGGCCGCGCACGACCGCGCGGTCAAGCTGCTGCCCCGTCAGCACCAGCTGACGGGTCAGCTGCCGCTGCTCTTCGCCATGGTGGGCTTCACCGCCGGCGGTCTGTACCTGCTGTTCGCGGCCTGAGCAGCCGCACCAGCCGGCGGCCCGGACCACCGGAGCCGCCCGGCCGGCAGCTGGTCGGGTGCAGCGCGTCGACCAGCTCGACCACCGCCCGGGAGAGCGGCGACTCGGCCTGCTCGCCGACCGCACGCCCGGCCACCAGCGCCCGGTCGGCGCCGGCCCGGTCGTCGGGCAGGAAGTGCAGGCCGCAGACCCGGGCGAACCCCTCGACCATCCCGGCGACGTCGGAGTCGGCCCAGCCGAGCGAGGGCCGCATCCGGTTGACCGCGACCCGCACCGGCACGCCGGGGACGTGCTCGCGCAGGTCGACCAGCCCGCGGGCCAGGCGCGAGAGACCGACCGGGTCCGCACCCCCGACCACGAGCACCTCGTCGGCCGCCTCCAACGCCTCCAGCGTCATCTGGTTGCGCAGGCCGGAGTGGCCCAGCCCCACGTCGGACTGCAGGTCGGCGCCGGTGTCGACGACGACGTCGCGGCGCTGCCGGGCCTCGTGCAGCACGTCGGCGATCGCGCCGGGACGCACCTCGACCCACCGGTCCGGGCGTGGCAGCCCGGTCATCACCTCCAGGTGCGGCGCCACGGCGCGGCAGGCCGACGGGAGCCGCTCGGGCAGGGTGCCGGAGGACACCAGCCGAGCCGCGGAGAGCACCCCCGAGACCTGGTCGAGGACGCCCAGGTGCTGGGCCACGGAGGCGGCGTGGGGGTCGGCATCGACCAGCAGGGTCGGGCGGCCGCGCCGGGCCAGCTCGGCCGCGACCGCGGTGGCCAGGGTGGTCCGCCCCGGGGCACCGGCCGGACCCCAGACCGCGATCACCCGACGCGACTGCGACTGCGACTCCGACTCCGGCCCCGCAGCGGGCGCACCCGCCGGGCCGGGCCGGTCGGCCGGGCCCGGGGCGCCGGCGGCACGCACCGGACGGGACCGCGTGTCGGCGAGGTCGTCGGCCAGCGCCACCACCCCCGGCAGCTGGGCGACGTCGTCGGCCCCCACCCAGGTGCGCACCGCCAGCCGGGCCAGCCGGGCGGCCACGTCGTCGCGCCCGGGCGCGGCCACCACGGCCACCGGACGCACCGCGTGGCGGCGCAGGTGCTCGACGGCCGAGCCGTCCAGCCCGGGGGCCTCCAGGGCCACCACGGCGACGTCGGCCTGGCCGGTGGCCGCGGTCGCCATCAGGTCGTCGACGTCGACGCAGCGCTTGAGCACCACCACGCCGGCGGCCTCCCCCAGGTGCCTGAGCGCGGCGGACTCCCAGGCCGCCCCGGAGGCGAGGACCAGCACGCAGACCACCGCTCAGCCCCGCCCGACCAGCATCAGGCGGCCCTCGCCGCTGGCGGTCAGCACCCGGGCCAGGGTGACCCCGTCGTCCGGGATGCCGAGAACCAGCTGGCGGTCCTGGCCCGCGACCCCGAGGTCGCCGGGGGCCCGCGGCGCGTCGACCACCCGCACCCCCGGGACGGCCAGCCTGGCCTTGCTCCCCTCGCCCGAGCCGGCGTGCGGAAGCATCCACACGTCGACCAGCGACCCGGTGGTCACCGCCGGCGGGAGCTGCCTCGCGGGGACGGAGACCGAGACGTGCGGCTCCTGCTCCTGCGCGGCGCCGAGCACCGTGCGCGGGAGCAGCTCGCCGGCCGCGACCCCGCGCACCAGGTGACGCTCGTCGGGCAGCTCCTGGTCGGTGGTGAAGTAGCGCGCCGCGTCGGCTTCGACGGCGAACCGGACCCGGCGCGCGACCAGGTCACCGGGCTCGACCTCCTCCCCCTCGGCGAGGTCGGAGGCGACGCTCCACATCGCGACCGTCTCGTCGGCACCGCCGACCACCCGGGCCCCGACGACCACCGAGACCGCCACCAGGGCGAGCCCGACCCACAGGCGAGGATCCCGCCAGCCGGCGCTCGCGGAGCGCTGTGCGGCAGGACTGTCATCACCCGGAGGACTCGTCAGCACGGGAATCATCCTCCCGCGCCCGGACCACCCCTCCCCGGTCCGTCCACAGAGAGGGCATCTCTCCACAGCCCGGGGTCTCCTCCACGGATCAGGCAGGTCCGGATGGCACCATGGGGGCCATGCCCGGCACGCCACGATTCCTCACCCTGGCCGACGTCGCGGAGGTGCTCAACACCTCCAGCGCGCAGGTCTACGCCCTGGTCCGGCGCGGCGAGCTGCCGGCCATCAAGATCGGGGGCCGCGGTCAGTGGCGGGTCGAGCACACCCAGCTCGAGGACTTCATCGACAAGATGTACGCCGAGACCAAGCAGTTCGTCGACGAGCACCCCTTCGTGGAGGCCGAGTCGCGCGGCCAGGACTGAGGCGCCCGCCGGGGCGCCCTCAGCCGACCTCGGAGTCGAGGACGATCGAGACCGTCCGCTCCTCCCCGTCGCGCACCACGGTGAGCTCGAGGGTCTCCCCGGGCTGGTGGGTGCGGATCATCACGATCAGGGCGATCCCGTCCGCGATCCGGTCGCCGTCGATCGCCACCACCACGTCGTCCTTGCGGAGGCCGGCGGTGGCCGCGGGGGTGCCGCTCTTCACCTCGTCGATCCGCGCCCCGCGCACGTCCTGGTCGCCCTGGGTCTGCACGGTCGCCCCGATCACGGGGTAGCGCGCCTCACCGGTGCGCAGGATCTGGTCGGCGGTGGTCCGGACCTGCTCGATCGGGATCGCGAAGCCCACCCCGATGCTGCCCGCCTCGCGGAGCATCCCACCGGTGGTGGCGATCGCCGAGTTGACCCCGACCACCTGCCCGGCGAGGTCGACCAGCGGCCCGCCGGAGTTGCCCGGGTTGATGGCGGCGTCGGTCTGCACGGCGTTGATGAACGAGGTCTCGTCGTCGCTCTCGCCGGTGGTCACCGGACGGTTGAGCGCGCTCACGATCCCGGAGGTCACCGTCTGGCTGAGCCCCAGCGGCGCACCGAAGGCGACCACCGGGTCACCGACCAGCAGGCGGCTGGAGGCCCCCAGGCTGGCCGCCCGCAGGTCCTCGGCCCCTTCCACGGAGAGGACGGCGAGGTCGTAGACCTGGCTGGCGCCCACCACGCTGGCCTCGTAGGTGCGACCCTCGGAGTCGACCACCCGCAGCGCTCCGCCGAGGGCCTCGACGCCGGCCACGACGTGCTGGTTGGTGATCACGTGCCCCTCGCTGTCGAGGACGAACCCCGAGCCCGTGGCCCCGGTCTCCCCCGCCCCCGCGAGCACCTGCACGGTGCTGGGCAGCATCTCCCGGGCGACCGCGGAGACCGACTGGTTGTCCTCGGCCAACGGCGGGGCGGTCCGGGTGGTCCCGGGCTCGAGGCCGGAGCCGCCGAGCTCCAGGGACTCGTAGAGCGCGCCACCGAGCGCCCCGCCGGCCAGCCCGACGAGCAGGGCCAGTGCGGCCACGGCAGGCCAGACGAACCCTGGGGCGGACCCGGCTCGCGCCCGGTGCTGGGACCGGGGGGCACCGGGGGCACCGGGGGCACCGGGGACACCGGGGGCACCGGGGGCGCCGGGGGCACCGGCGGGGCCCTGCTGCGACTGCGCCCACTCCTGCGACCCCGGCTGGCTCGGACGCGGTGCCAGAGGCTGTGTCAGCGGCTCGTTCGGGGGCTCGTTCGGGGGCTCGTTCGAGGGCTGGTTCGGGGGCTGGGCACCGGCCGCCGGCGGCGGCGGACCCCAGGGCCCGGACTGCGGCATGGCCTGTGGCATGGACTGCGGCATGGCCTGAGGGGGTCCCGGCGGCAGTGCCTGCTGCGGCGGTACCGGGGGCTGGGCGAGGGGCGGCTCGTCGTCCCGCTGCTCGGGGGTCTCGTCCCCCGGGTGGTCATGGTTCACGGGAACAGTGTCGCCCGAGCGCCGCCCGGACGCACCGGTGAGGGCCGGATGGCCGGCTGGCCGCCGGTGCGGGAGTCGTTGCCGGAGGTCGGCGGCACCAGGCTGGTCACCGGGCCCCGGCGCTCGGTCTGCGGCGCGTTGGCGGGCACGGCACCGAGCGCCAGGACGCCGACCACGGCCACGGCCACCCCGCCTCCGCCCAGGGCGACGAGGTGACGTGGGCGCGGGCGGCCCGGGGAGCGCACCTCGTCCAGGTGGCGCTGCATCGGGGAGGCGCCCTCCGGCGCCATCGCCAGCAGCGCGCTGCGCAGGTCGTCGGCCACGCCCGGGGGGGCCGCCGGGGAGCAGTGGGTGAGCTCGGCCAGCCGGGTCTTCACCCAGCCCTCGCGCTCGACCATGTCGCGGCACGGGTGGCAGGTGTGGACGTGCTCCCAGGCCCGTTCCTCCTCCGCCGGGCTCAGGTGACCGTCGAGCAGGGCGCTGACCCGGCTTCCGAGGTGGCCGATCACGATCCGCTCCTCAGCACCGGCTGCTCCTCCGACAAGGGGCCGGCATGCCGTTCGCGTCCCTCCCCCGGAGCCCGGTGGGCGAGCGCCTTGCGGAGCATGGTGCGGCCCCGGTGGATCCGCGAGCGGACGGTGCCGAGCTTGGCGTCCATGATCTCGGCGATCTCCTCGTAGGAGAGGCCCTCGACGTCGCAGAGCACCACGGCCGCCCGGAAGTCCGGCGGCAGGGTGGCCAGGGCGCGCTCGATGTCGTCGTCGAAGGTGCGGTCGGCGTAGGCCGTCTCCGGCGCGGGCGAGGCGGAGGTCAGCCGGCTGGCCCGCTCGTCGGAGAGAGCGTCGAAGCGGATCCGCTGACGACGCCGGGCCTGGTCGAGGAAGAGGTTGGTGGTGATCCGGTGCAGCCAGCCCTCGAAGGTGCCGGGGGTGTAGGAGTCCAAGGAGCGGAAGACCCGGACGAAGACCTCCTGGGTCAGGTCCTCGGCGTCGTGCCGGTTGGCGGTGAGGCGGTAGGCGAGCCGGAAGACCCGGTCGGAGTGCCGCGCCACGACCTCGTCCCAGGTCGG
This sequence comes from Nocardioides sp. Z50_6, assembly GCF_058215755.1. Classification (NCBI taxonomy): domain Bacteria; kingdom Bacillati; phylum Actinomycetota; class Actinomycetes; order Propionibacteriales; family Nocardioidaceae; genus Nocardioides; species Nocardioides sp. Z50_6. The sequence continues at coordinate 609,842 of NZ_JBZAJB010000001.1, forward strand.
GACCGCGCCGGCGTCCACGACCTCGGCGTCCGGGCGGCCCGCCGCCTCGCTGGAGCTCTCCACCGGGGCCTCCTGGGGGCTGGGACGGGACGACGGGGCGAACAGGCGCATGTCTCTCCTGACGCTCGAGGACGACAGTAGGTTCCCGTACTGAGAGGAACCTGTGAGGATCCCCCGGCATTCCCGCGCGGCGCGGGGCGTCCCACGCGATAGAGTCGCCGAGGGCCCGGGGCTGCGGACCTCCGCACACGGGCACTCGCCCGTTCCCACCCTGCACCCCAGGAGGTCGCCATCACCGCACCCATGAAGCCCGCCAGCTGGAACCACGCCGAGGGGTTCGTCGCCGAAGACGACGTGCTCCGCGCCGCCCGGGCCCGCGCCGAGGAGGTCGGGGTGACCCCGATCGGCTCCGGCGGGGGTGCTGCGCTGCGGTTCCTGGCCGCGGTCCTCGAGGCCCGCACCGTCGTGGAGATCGGCACCGGGACCGGGGTCTCGGGGCTGTGGATGCTGCGCGGCATGCGGCCCGACGGGGTGCTGACCACCGTCGACATCGAGGCCGAGCACCAGCGTCTCGCCAAGGAGACGTTCTCCGAGGCCGGGATCCCGCCCCAGCGCGCCCGCACCATCAGCGGTGCCGCGCTCGACGTGCTCCCCCGGCTCACCGACGGCCACTACGACCTGGTCTTCTGCGACGGCGACAAGCGTGAGTACTCCGCGTACCTCAAGGAGGCACTGCGCCTGCTGCGCCCCGGCGGCGTGGTGGCCTTCGACAACGCGCTGTGGCACGACCGGGTCGCCGACCCGTCCCAGCGCGACGAGGAGACCGTGGCGATCCGCGAGCTGGGACGCCAGGTCGCCGAGCACGAGTCGCTCGTCCCGGTCCTGCTGCCGGTCGGGGACGGGCTGCTGCTGGCGAAGAAGGAGTGGGCCGGCGAGGAGTGAGCGCCACGACCGGGGCCGGTCCGGCGTGTCGACCGGCACCGGTCAGCGGGGCGTGGCCTCGAAGCCTTCCCAGCCCTCCGCCACCGCGACGATCTCGCACGGCTCGATCAGCTCCGGGGACGAGCCGATGATCTGCGAGCCGGGCGCCTCCGCGGCCCCACGCCGGAAGGTCTCCTCGAACTCGGCCCGCGCGGCGTCGTCGGCGAAGACGTAGCAGCCCTCGAACCACTCGCCCCGACGCATCCGCCAGGTCTTGAACCGCAGCCCCGCCATCCCGGTGAAGCGGGCGTGCGAGGTCTCGTCGACGTAGCGCGCCAGCTCCTCCTCGACGCCCTCGGCCGCCCCCGCCAGGGACCACCTGACGGTGAGCCCCCTCATCGCAGGCCCTCCAGCGGCGCCGGCCGCCCGAGCCAGGTCAGCAGCAGCCGGGCGCCGAACCCGCTGGGACCGGTCGTCCACTCGAAGCGCTCCTCGGGGGCGTCGCCCACCGAGGCGACGTCCAGGTGCGCCCAGGGCACGTCCCCGGCGAAGTGCTGGAGGAAGAGCGCCGCGGTGATGGCGCCGGCTCCCCCGGCCGCGTTGTCGGCGTCGGCGATCTTGGAGGCCAGCTTCTCCTCGTAGTCGGCGACCAGCGGCATCCGCCACACGCGCTCGCCCGACCGCTCGCCGGCGGCGGCGATGTCGGCGGCCAGCGCCTCGTGGTTGGCGAAGAAGCCGCCGGTCTGCTGGCCCAGCGCGACCTTCATCGCCCCGGTCAGGGTGGCCACGTCGACCAGCACGTCGGGCTTCAGCTCCGAGACCGCGTAGGCCATCGCGTCGGCGAGCACCAGGCGCCCCTCGGCGTCGGTGTTGTTGACCTCCGAGGTGCGCCCGCCGTGGTGCACGATCACGTCGCCGGGGCGCATCGCCGAGCCGCTGATCGCGTTCTCCGCGGCCGGGACCAGGCCGGTGACCCGCACCGGGCACCCCAGGTCGGCCAGCGCGGCCATGGTGGCGAGCACCACGGCCCCGCCGGTCATGTCGCGCTTCATGGTGGACATGCCCTGGGCCGGCTTGATGTCGAGGCCACCGGTGTCGAAGGTGATGCCCTTGCCGACCAGGACCACCAGGGGCGCGTCGTCGGCCACCCCCTCGGGGCGGTAGTCGAGCCGGATCAGCCGGGGCGGGGTGCTGGACGCGGCGCCGACGGCGAGGATCCCGCCGAAGCCCTCCGCGGCGAGCCGGTCCTCGTCCCAGACGGTGATCTCGAGACCGGCCTCCTCGGCGACCTCGGCCGCCTGCTCGGCGAGCCAGGCGGGGTTCTTCAGGTTGGAGGGCACCGTGGCCAGGGTCCGGGCCCGCCAGCCGGCGCCGCCGAGCGCGAGCGCGCGGTCGAGCTCGACCCGGCGGTCCTGCGCCTCGGGCACGCCGGCCAGGACGACCTGTCGCACCGGGTGCGCGGCCGGCCCCTCGGAGCGCCAGTGGAAGCCGAAGGAGCCGAGCATCGCGCCGACCACCACCGCCTCCAGCCCCTCCTGGGGGGCGATCGCCGCGAGCGTGGTGGCCACGCTCGCGCGGTCCTTGACCGCGCGCGCCAGCGAGGCCCCGGCCCGACGGAAGTCGGTGGGCGACTGATCCCCGACGCCGACCAGCAGGACCTGGCGCACCTCGCCGTGCGAGACGGGCACCACGGTGACCTCACCGACGCGGCCGGTGGCCCGGGCGGAGTCGAGCAGGTCGAGCAGGTCGAGGCCGAGCAGCTCGGCCGCGTCGTCGGCGCCGGGCCCCAGCTGGAGCGTCCCGTCATCCTCGGCGGGGAGCACCGGGAAGGCCCAGCACTCGACACCGCCGATCTCGTGGGGCGCGTGCGCGGAGAGCGCGAACGCAGGCGGCGAGACCTGGGTCGGCAGGGCGGCGGAGACTGCCACGATCAGCCGACGACGTCCTTGAGGGCGTCACCGAGGGCTCCGGCCTCTTCGGCGTTGAGCTCGACCACCAGCCGGCCTCCACCCTCGAGCGGCACGCGCATCACGATGCCACGGCCCTCCTTGGTGACCTCCAGCGGTCCGTCGCCTGTCCTCGGCTTCATGGCCGCCATGGGCGCACCTCTGCTTCCTGTGATCGCGCGGCTCGGGGGCCGCGGGGATGCTTTGACCTCCCATTATCCCCCATAGGACCGGTGACCCGCACCACAGGTCTTCAAGACAGCGCACCTGGTGCCTGCCAGACTGCGGGAATGCACGCCCGTTCCGCGCTCTTCGACGTCTACGGTGATCTGCTCCCCGGTCGTGCCAACCGCGCCACGGTCGCCGGTCTGGTCCGGTTGCTCCGGCCGGTGGGCATCGCCGCGCCGGCGGTGCGCACCGCGATCTCGCGGATGGTCGCGCAGGGCTGGCTCGAGCCGGTCGCCCTGGAGCAGGGGCGGGGCTACGCCGCCACCGACCAGGCGGTACGTCGGCTGGCCCGCGCCGCCGAGCGCATCTACCGGCGCCAGACGCGCCCGTGGGACGGCGCCTGGCACCTGGCGCTGGTCTCGTGCACCGGCACCCGCACCGACCGGGCTCGGCTGCAGCGCGAGCTGGTCTACCTGGGCTACGCCGAGCTGAGGCAGCACACCTGGCTCAGCCCCTACCCCCGCGACGAGCTCCAGGAGGTGCTCGAGCGCTGCAAGGCGACGGCGGTCCTGGCCCGGGCGACCTCGTTCGAGCCGCACGGCACGCCCCTGGAGTGCTGGGACCTGACGGGGGTGGCAGCGGCGTACGACTCCTGGCTGGCCGACGCGGCCGACTCGGTGCGCCGCCACCTCGCCGAGCACCAGGACCCGGACGAAGGGGCGTTCGCCGCCCGGTTCCACCTCGTCCACGAGTGGCGCAAGTTCCTCTTCACCGACCCGGCGCTGCCCGGCGAGCTCCTCCCCGCGGACTGGCCCGGGGACCGCGCCGCGGCCTTCTTCTCCAGCGAGGCCGAGCGCCTGCGCGAGCCCGCGGACCGCTTCGTGGCCCGGGCGCTGACACCTGGGGCAGACTGGCAGCCATGAGTGCCCCCGTGCTGCTGGAGGTGCGCGACGGGGTCGCCACCATCACGCTGAACCGCCCCGAGGCGATGAACAGCCTGGACGTGGCCACCAAGGAGCTGCTGCGCGAGGTCGTCGGGTCGGTGGCCGAGGACACCGAGGTCCGGGCGGTCGTGCTCACCGGCACCGGGCGCGCCTTCTGCGTCGGCCAGGACCTCAAGGAGCACGTGGCCATCCTGCGCAGCGACGACCGGGAGTCCCTCTTCCGGACCGTGGAGGAGCACTACAACCCGATCGTCACCGCCCTGGCGACGATGCCCAAGCCGGTGCTCTGCGCGGTCAACGGCGTCGCGGCGGGCGCCGGGGTCTCCCTCGCCCTCGCCTGCGACCTGCGGATCCTCTCCGACGCCGCGGGCTTCAACTTCGCCTTCGCCGGGATCGCGCTGTCCTGCGACACGGGAGTGAGCTGGACGCTTCCCCGCCTGGTGGGCCGGGAGAAGGCCCTGGAGCTGCTCTACCTCCCCTCCACCGTGCCGGCGGCCGAGGCGGCCCGACTGGGGTTGGCCGGGCGGGTGGTCCCGCCCGACGAGCTGATGCCCACGACCCTCGACCTGGCCGGCCGGCTGGCCGCGGGCCCCACGGTCGCGCTGGGTGCGATCCGCCGCTCCGTGGCCTACGCGGCGGAGCACTCCTTCACCGACGCGCTCGCCTTCGAGGCCGCGATGATGACGCTCACCGGAGGCACCGAGGACCACAGCGCGGCGGTCGACTCGTTCCTGGCCAAGGAGCGGCCGACCTTCCACGGGAGGTGACCGCCCGGTCCCCCGGTCCCCGGACGGCCGAACGCCCGGACCGGCGGCTGCAGGTCCGGGCGCGAGGCCGGGCGTGACGACTCCGACCACGGGGCCGCCGTCGGGCGGCCCCGCGGACGGGCGCGGGCTACGCCGTCGTGAGGTAGAAGAACGTGAACACGCAGACGCCGACCAGCATCCCGAAGTGGGCCAGCACGGAGAGCCCGGGGCCCTCGCTCCAGGTGTCCTCCTCGACGTTGGTCGCGTGGCGCCCGCGGGACGGCAGCCACCGGAGCAGCAGCGCCAGTCCGGCGAGAGCGGTCACCCAGTAGAGGGCGAGCGCGATGATCCCGGCGAGGTTCCCACCGAGGAACGAGTCGTCAGGGGAGACGAGCCACGCGACCCAGAGGATGAACGCGGGCAGGCCCACGAACGTGTGCACATTGAGGGCCGGCTTGTTCACCTTCATGGGCCCCTCGGTCTCGTCCTTGCCCAGGCGGACCCGGGTGAGGAGGATGACCACGAGGCCCAGACCGGTGAGGACCCAGACGATGATTTCTTTGCTCTCCACGGACGGAAGTGTGCCGTAGAGATGTGGCCGCCGCCACGTAAACGCCCGATTCAGGTCCTGGCGCTGTCCGGGTCCTGTGCGCCGGGCCCGTCGGGAGACTCGCCGGTCGTCCCGGCGCCGACCGGCACCGGCGTGCTCGCGGACGACTCGAGCTGGTCGGCGAGACGGTCGAGGAGCGCGTCGACGTCGCGCATCCGGTAGCCCCGCAGGGCCACCGGGAAGCGCACCCGGCGCAGGTCGGCCCCCTGGAGGCGACCCTCGGGGAGCACCACCGGGACCCGGTCGCGCTCCGGCTCCTCCCAGGTCCCGGAGCGGCCGGCCGCCACGGCGGCCACGCCGCCCAGCACGAGTACCAGCAGGATGGCGAACATCCACATCATCTTGCGCTCCTGACTCTCACGTCGTCTCTCCCTTGACCGGTCCGATCATGCCGCGCATGCCTGCCTCACTCCACCGGGTGCGGGGCCGGCGTGGGATAGCGACCCTCACGGGCGGCCACCATCAGCGCGACCGCCTCGTCCACGTCGTCGGTGACGCGCAGCATGTCGAGGTCCTCGGCCGAGATCTTGCCCTCGGCCAGCACGGTCTCGCGCAGCCAGGAGACCAGCCCCGACCAGTAGTCGACCCCCATCAGCACCACCGGGAAGGAGGTGACCTTCCGGGTCTGCACCAGGGTGAGCGCCTCGAAGAGCTCGTCGAAGGTGCCGAGGCCGCCGGGCAGCACCACGAAGCCCTGGGAGTACTTGACGAACATCATCTTGCGGGCGAAGAAGTACCGGAAGTTGATGCCCATGTCGACCCACTGGTTGAGCCCGGCCTCGAAGGGCAGCTCGATGCCCAGGCCGACGCTGACCCCGCCGGCCTCGCTGGCCCCCTTGTTGGCGGCCTCCATCGCGCCCGGCCCACCGCCGGTGATCACCGCGAAGCCCTCCCCCACCAGCCCGCGACCCACCCGCTCGGCGAGGTCGTAGTACCGGTGGTCGGTGGCGGTCCGGGCGGAGCCGAAGACCGCGATCGCCGGCCCGAGCTCGGCGAGTGCGTTGAAGCCCTCCACGAACTCGGCCTGGATCTTCATCACCCGCCAGGGATCGGTGTGCACCCAGTCCGACGGCCCCCGGGAGTCCAGGAGCCGCTGGTCGGTGGTGACCGTCTCGACCTGCTGGCGGCGCATCCGCACCGGTCCCTTGAACTGGTCCTTCACGACTCTCCCTCCAGCCAGCCCCGCAGCTGCTCCTCGCAGCGGAGGATGTCGGCGACCGGCACCTGCTCGTCCTGGCGGTGCGCGAAGAGCGGGTCGCCGGGTCCGTAGTTGACCGCGGGGACGCCGAGCCTGGTGAAGAGCGCCACGTCGGTCCAGCCGAACTTCGGCGCCACCTCGCCGCCCACCGCCTCGACGAACGCGCGGGCGGCGGGCCGGGACAGGCCGGGAAGCGCTCCGGGCGCGGAGTCGGTCAGGGTGAGCTCGAAGCCGTCGAAGAAGTCGGTGACGAAGGCGAGCGCCTCGGCCTCGCTGCGGTCGGGGGCGAAGCGGAAGTTGACCTCCACGACGCACTCGTCGGGGACGACGTTGCCGGCCACTCCCCCGCGGATGGCGACCGCGTTGAGCCCCTCGTGATAGGTCAGCCCGTCGATCTCGGGGGTCCGCGCCTCGTAGTGCCGCAGCCGGTCCAGCACCTCGCCGGCCGCGTGGATCGCGTTGACGCCCCGCCAGCTGCGGGCGGAGTGCGCCCGCGCCCCGCTGGTGCGGACCTCGACGCGCAGCGTGCCCTGGCAGCCCGCCTCGACGGCGGCGTTGGACGGCTCCATCAGGATGGCGAAGTCGGCGGCCAGCAGGTCGGGGTCGCTCTCGGAGAGCTTGCGCAGCCCGTTGTGGACCGCCTCGACCTCCTCGGCCTCGTAGAGCACCAGGGTCAGGTCCCGGTTGGGCTCGGGGACCGTGGCGGCGATCCGCAGGATGACGGCGTCGCCGCCCTTCATGTCGCAGGTGCCCAGGCCGTGCAGCGTGTCGCCCTCGCGGCGGGCCGGCAGGTTGCCGTTGACCGGGACGGTGTCGAGGTGGCCGGCGATGACCACCCGCTCGGACCGCCCCAGGTGGGTGCGCGCGACCACCGTGTGACCGCGGCGGACCACCTCCAGGTGGGGCAGGGCCAGCAGCGCCTGCTCGACGGCGTCAGCGATCCCGGCCTCGTGGTGGCTCACCGACTCGATGTTGACCAGCTGCTCCGTCAGCGCCACCGCGTCGAGACTCAGGTCGAGGGCGGGGGCGGTGGTCGGCTCTGACATGCCGCCCATCCAACCACCCGGACCAGGGTGGGGCTGCGAGCCGTCCGCCGACGGGCGACCCGGCCTCCCTCGGTGTCATCCGATCGGTTGACCCGAGGTCGGGCCCGTCGGGCGATGCGCGCCGGCGCCCCGGGGCACCACGCTGGGAGCATGGACCAGGACAAGAACGTGGCGGTGCGGGTCACCGACCTGCGCAAGGCCTACGGCGACAGGACGGCGGTGGACGGCCTCAGCCTCGAGGTCGCGCCCGGGGAGGTGTTCGGCATCCTCGGCCCCAACGGGGCGGGCAAGACCACCACGGTGGAGTGTGTCTCGGGGCTGCGCACCGGCGACGCGGGCAGCGTCCGGGTGCTGGGGCTCGACCCCTGGACCGAACGCGAGGCGGTCACCCGGCTGGTCGGCGTCCAGCTCCAGGAGAGCCGGCTGCAGGACAAGATCACGGTCCGCGAGGCGCTGGAGCTCTGGTCGGCGTTCCACGACGACCCGGTGCCGTGGCCGGAGCTGGTCGAGCGGCTGGGCCTGGCCGGCCACGTCGACGCCCGCTTCGCCAAGCTCAGCGGAGGCCAGCAGCAGCGGCTCTCCCTGGCCCTGGCCCTGGTCGGCCGGCCCCGGGTGGCGATCCTCGACGAGCTGACCACCGGCCTGGACCCCCGGGCCCGCCAGGACGTGTGGCAACTGGTGCGCGAGCTGCGCGACACCGGGGTGACCGTGCTGCTGGTGACCCACCTGATGGAGGAGGCACAGGCGCTGTGCGACCGGGTCGCGATCATCGCCGACGGCCGCATCCGTGCCCTGGACACCCCCGACGGGCTGATCCGCCGGGCCTCCCGGGCCACCGTCACCTCCTTCGTGCCGAGCGCTGGCGTCGACCTGACCGCCCTGAGCACGCTGGACGGCGTCTCCTCGGCCCGCACCGACGCCGGCCGGGTGACGGTCGAGGGCAGCGAGGAGGCTCCCGTGGCCGTGCTCGGTTGGCTCTCGGTCCGGGGCGTCGTCCCGCACCGCCTCCGGGTGGTCGACAGCACCCTCGACACCGCCTACCTCGACCTCACCGACCAGACCCGGGAGACCGCATGAGCACCCCGACCGCCGCCGTGCTGCGCACCGAGGCCCGGCTCTTCACCCGGGAGCCCGGGTCCCTGTTCTGGATCGTGCTGTTCCCCTCGCTCCTGCTCTGCATCCTGGGAGCGGTGCCGGCCCTCCGCGAGCCGGATCCCGGCCTGGGCGGGCTGCGGATGATCGACACCTACGTCCCGGTCGCGGTGCTGCTGTCGTTGATCGCGGCCTCACTGATCTCGATGCCCCCGGTGCTGCTGGGCTACCGGGAGCGCGGGATCCTGCGCCGGCTGCGCACCACCCCCGTGCGGCCCGGCTCCGTCCTCCTGGCCCAGGTGGCGCTGCACGCGGCGGCGGTCCTCGCGTCGGTGGTGCTGGTCCTGGCCGTGGGCCGGCTGCTCTTCGACGTCGCCCTTCCCGGGTCCGGCGCCGGCTACGTCGTCGCGCTGGCCCTGGCGGTCACGTCCTCGTTCGGCCTGGGCGCGGCGGTCGTCGCCGTCGGCTCCGACGTCCGGACCGGCACCGCGATCGGGATGGCGGCGTTCTTCCCCTCGATGTTCACCGCCGGCGTGTACTACCCGGTGCAGGGGATGGGCGGGGTGCTGCGCGACGTCGTCGTGCTGACCCCGATGGGGGCCGCCGCGGAGGCGCTGCACGACGCGACGCAGGGCGGGTTCCCCGACCTCGCCGACCTGGCGGTGACCGGCGGCTGGTCCGTCCTCCTCGCCCTGCTCGCGGTGCGTGCCTTCCGGTGGGAGTGACGCGATGACAGGCTGTGCCCCGTGAGCAGCCAGGCGACCGTCTCCCGTCCGGGGATCACCGTCGACCTCGAGAACGCGCGCTGGGCACGGCTGCTGCCGTTCGGCCTGCTGGCCCTGGCCGTCCTCGCGGCGGTCGTCTCCAACCCGCTCTTCGAGGACGAGGCGAAGGACCTGCGCGTGATCCTGGGCCTGGCCGGGCTCACGGCGGCCTGGATGGCGCTGTGGACGTTCGTCCTGCCGTCGACCCGGCGGCGCCGCCAGGTGATGTACGTCGGCCGGACGGCGGCTGCCTTCGCGCTCACCTGGCTCAATCCCTTCTTCGGGATCTTCGCCTTCGTCGGCTTCCTCGACGTCTTCGACATCTTCGAGGGCCGCTGGGCCTACCCCGGGGCCCTGGTGGTCGCGGTCACCCAGGCGGGCTCCCAGTCGGGCGGCCTGCCGCCGGACAGCGGGGTGCAGTGGATCGTCCTCCTCGCGCTGCTGGTGCTCAACTTCGGGATGGCGACCTTCTTCAGCCTGCTCACCCTCAGGATGGAGAAGGAGAACGTCGCGCGGGCCGTGACGATCGAGCAGCTGGCCCGGCTCAACGCCGAGCTCGAGCGGTCCGCCGCCGAGAACGCGACCCTGCACGAGACGGTGGTGGCACAGGCCCGGGAGGCCGGGGTCCGCGAGGAGCGGCAGCGCCTGGCACAGGAGATCCACGACACCATCGCCCAGGGACTTGCGGGGGTCGTCGCCCAGCTGCAGGCGAGCCACGAGGAGGTCGACCTCGTACGGCGTCGCGCCCGCGTCGAGCGGGCCACCGCGCTCGCACGCTCGGCCCTCGCGGAGGCCCGGCGCTCGGTGCACGCGCTCGACCCGCTTCCCCTCGACCGGGCGACGCTGCCCCAGGCCCTGGCGGCCGTGCTCGACGGCTGGTCACAGGAGCACCCCGCCAAGACGGACCTGCACGTGACCGGGGAGGTGCGTCCCCTGCACCCCGAGGTGGAGTCGACGCTGGTGCGGATCGCCCAGGAGGCGCTCGCCAACGTGGCGCGGCACGCCGGGGCCGACCGGGTCGGCCTCACGCTCAGCTACCTGGACGACGAGGTGATCGTGGACGTGCGCGACGACGGCGTCGGGTTCGACCCGGCGGGGGGCGGCCCGGGATTCGGCCTGCGGGGCATGCGGCAGCGCGCCGAGCGGCTCGCCGGGGCGCTCGACGTCGAGTCCGCCCCGGGCGGGGGCACGGCGGTCTCGGTCCGGCTGCCCGCCCTGGAACGGGGCGCGCCGTGACGGACGGTCCCATCCGCATCCTCGTCGTCGACGACCACCCCGTGGTCCGCGACGGCGTCTGCAGCCTGCTGGCAGCCGTCGACGGCTTCGAGGTGGTGGGCGACGCCGACAGCGGGCCGGCCGCGGTGGCCCTGGCCGTCGACCTGGACCCCGACGTGGTGGTGATGGACCTCCGGATGCCCGGCGGGGGCGGGGTCGAGGCGGTGGGCGAGCTGCGGAGGCTCGGACTGCGGGCCTCGGTGCTGGTGCTCACCACCTACGACACCGACTCCGACGCGGTGGCCGCGATCGAGGCGGGCGCCGCCGGCTACCTGCTCAAGGACTCCCCGACCGCGACGCTGGTCGCCGGCGTGCGCGCCACCGCCGCCGGCGAGACGGTGCTCTCCCCCACCGTGATGGCGCGGCTGGCCTCGCACGTCCGGGCCCCGGCGCGCACCGGGGCCCTGACCGCGCGCGAGCGCGAGGTCCTGGCGCTGGTCGCCCGGGGCCGCTCCAACCGGCTGATCGCCGAGGAGCTCTTCGTCAGCGAAGCCACCGTGAAGACCCACCTGGTGCGGATCTACGAGAAGCTGGCCGTCGCCGACCGGGCCGCCGCCGTGGCCGCCGGCTACCAGCGGGGCATCCTGGGCTGACCGGCGCTGACTGTGCCTCAGGCGTCGGCCACCCGCACCTGCACCGAGACCTCCTCGGCGGTCCCCGCATAGTCGACAGAGGTGGCCAGGGTCTCGCCGGCGAGCAGCTCCTGGTGGGTGCGCGCCGCGTCGAGCACCGCCTGGGGACCCGAGACGGTGAGCGCGATCCGGTCCGAGACCTCCAGGCCGGCGTCGCGCCGGGCCTGCTGCACGGACCGCACCAGGTCCCGGGCCAGGCCCTCGGCCTCCAGCTCGGGCGTCAGGGTCGTGTCGAGCACGAGGAAGCCACCACCGGGCAGCACCCCGGTCGCCGTGCCCCCTCCAGCGTCCCCGGCCACGGTCTCCAGGGTGTACTCCCCCTCGACCAGGACGAGGCCGCCGGCGGTCACGGTGCCGTCCTCGGCCACCGACCAGTCGCCCGACTTCGAGCCCTTGATCGCGCGCTGCACGTCCTTGCCCAGCCGGGGACCGGCCGCGCGGGCGTGGACGGTCAGGCGCTGCTCCACCGCGTGGGCCGCCGCCTCGGCGTCGTCGGCGCTCAGCACGGTGACCGACTTGAGGTTGAGCTCGTCGGCCACGATCGACTCGAAGCCGGCCACGGCCCGGGCGTCGGGGACCACCACGGTGAGCCCTGCCAGCGGCAGCCGGTTGCGCAGGCCTGCGGCCTTGCGCAGCGCCGAGCCCGCCGAGCAGACCTCGCGCACGGTGTCCATGGCGGCGACCAGCGCGTCGTCGGCGGGCAGCTCCTCCACGTCCGGCCAGTCGGTCAGGTGCACCGAGCGGCCGCCGGTCAGGCCGCGCCAGATCTCCTCGGTGGTCAGCGGGAGCAGGGGCGCGGTGACCCGGCAGAGCACCTCCAGCACCGTGTACAGGGTGTCGAAGGCCGCCCGGCCGGACTCGTCCAGCGCCCCGCCCGAGGCCCAGAAGCGCTCGCGGGAGCGGCGGATGTACCAGTTGGTGAGCACGTCGAGGAAGCCGCGGGTGGTCTCGCAGGCGTCGGCGATCGCGTAGTCGTCGAGCTGCTCGGTCATCGCGGCCACGTACTGCCGGGTCTTGGCCAGCAGGTAGCGGTCCAGCGGGTCGGTCGACGCGGTCGACCAGGCGGCGTCGTACCCGCCGGGGCGCGCCGCGTTGGCGTAGAGCTGGAAGAAGTACCAGCTGTTCCACAGCGGGATCATCACCTGGCGGACCCCGTCGCGGATGCCCTGCTCGGTGACCACCAGGTTGCCGCCGCGCAGGATCGGGCTGGCCATCAGGAACCAGCGCATCGCGTCGGCGCCGTCGCGGTCGAAGACCTCGCGGACGTCGGGGTAGTTGCGCAGCGACTTGCTCATCTTGTTGCCGTCGGAGCCCAGCACGATGCCGTGGCTGATGCAGGAGGAGAAGGCCGGCTTGTCGAAGATCGCGGTGGCCAGCACGTGCAGCGTGTAGAACCAGCCGCGGGTCTGGCCGATGTACTCCACGATGAAGTCGCCCGGGAAGTGGCCCTTCTTCTGCGCCGTCCCGTCGAACCACTCGGCGTTCTCGAACGGGTAGTGGTTCTGGGCGAACGACATCGAGCCGGAGTCGAACCAGACGTCGAGCACGTCGGTGACCCGCCGCATCATCGACTGGCCCTCCTCCGGCGTGCGCGGGTCGTCGGGGTTGGGCCGCACCAGGTCGTCGACGAAGGGGCGGTGCAGGTTGGGCTCGCCGTCGGCGCCCCGCGGCAGCCGGCCGAAGTCGCGCTCGATCTCCTCGAAGGAGCCGTAGACGTCGATGCGGGGGTACGCCGGGTCGTCGCTCTTCCACACCGGCACCGGGCTGCCCCAGAACCGGTTGCGGGTGATCGACCAGTCGCGGGCGTTCTCCAGCCACTTGCCGAACTGCCCGTCCTTGATGTGCGCGGGCACCCAGCGGATCTGCTGGTTGAGCTCGACCATCCGGTCCTTGAAGGCCGTCACCTCCACGAACCAGGAGGAGACGCCCTTGTAGATGAGCGGCTCCCGGCAGCGCCAGCAGTGCGGGTAGGAGTGGTCGTAGGACTCGCGGCGCAGCAGCACGGTGCCGGGCGTCACCGAGCCGGCGGCCTCCTCCCGCGTCGCGGCCTTGAGGTGGTCGATGATCTGCAGGTTGGCGTCGAAGACCTGCAGCCCCTCGTAGTCGGTGACCGGGAAGGTGAACCGCCCGTCCTTGCCGACCGGCATCACCGCCTCGATCCCCTCGCGGTCGGTGACCACCTTGTCGTCCTCACCGAAGGCGCCGGCGGTGTGCACCAGGCCGGTGCCGTCGGTGGTGGTGACGAACTCGGCCGGCACCAGGCGGAAGGCGTTCTCGTGGCCCAGGTAGTAGGAGAACGGCGGGGTGTAGGTGCGTCCCACCAGGTCGGCGCCGCGGTAGCGGGCCAGGACGACCGGCTCCTCGGCGTCCGGGAAGAGCTCGCGCTTGTAGGCCGCGAGCCGTGGCTCCGCGAGCAGGTAGCGGGCGGTGCGGTCGGTGCCGGGGACGGGGCCCTGGACCACGACGTAGTCGATGTCCTCCCCCACCATCACCGCGAGGTTGGAGGGCAGCGTCCACGGCGTGGTGGTCCAGACCAGGGCCAGCACGCCCTCGAGCGGGTCCTCGGCGTCGGCGGCCAGCGACGGGTCGCGCTCCAGCCGGTAGCCGACGGTGACCGCCGGGTCCTGGCGGTTCTGGTAGACGTCGTCGTCCATCCGCAGCTCGTGGTTGGACAGCGGCGTCTCGTCGTTCCAGCAGTAGGGCAGCACCCGGAAGCCCTCGTAGACCAGCCCCTTGTCGTGGAGCTGCTTGAACGCCCAGATCACCGACTCCATGTAGTCGGGGTTGAGCGTCTTGTAGTCGTGGTCGAAGTCGACCCAGCGGGCCTGGCGGGTGACGTAGTCGCGCCACTCGTCGGTGTAGCGGAGCACCGAGGCACGGGCGGCGTCGTTGAACTTCTCCACGCCCATCTCGTGGATCTCGTCGGTGGTCTTCAGACCCAGCTGGCGCATCGCCTCCAGCTCGGCGGGGAGCCCGTGGGTGTCCCACCCGAAGCGGCGCTCGACCCGCTTGCCGCGCATCGTCTGGTAGCGCGGGACGATGTCCTTGACGTAGCCGGTGAGCAGGTGGCCGTAGTGCGGCAGACCGTTGGCGAAGGGGGGCCCGTCGTAGAAGACGAACTCGTTGCCGCCGTCGGCGCCCGGGTCGCGCTGCGCCACCGAGGCGCGGAAGGTGTCGTCGGCGGCCCAGTGCGCCAGCACCGCTTCCTCGATCGCCGGGAAGTCGGGGTTGCTCGGCACGGCGGGGGCGCCACCGGTCGCGGCTTCGCTGGTGCTGAGGTGGGAGACCTTCGGATAGGTCATCGGTGCTGCTCCTGCGGGTCGTCGTGCGTGGCGGATGCTGCTGGCCACGAGGACGACCACCGTCGCAGGACGACGAGAGCCGCGGTACCACCTCGCTTGCCGCCCGATGCCGGTCCGAGGGACCGGGCAGGGGCGACCACTTCGTTGCGGGCTGTGTCGGGCCCACCCGTCCGGTTCTAGTGGGGCGCTTCCCGGCGTGGAAGGCCTTTTCTTCCGGAAGGCTCGCCGCTGATGACGGCTCGGACGCCTGTGGTCACATGCTACGTGGGGGCCCCGAACCCCGCTACCCGGGTGTCCGGCGACGCTCCGCCGGGGATTCTGATGGAATGTCCCCATGACCGAGCGCAAGGCACCCGACATGTGGGTCGATCCCGAGTACGACCCCCGCGTCGCCGACGTGCCCGCGGTGGGCGAGAAGGCGATCCTGCTGGAGTACCTGGACCGCTACCGGACCACCCTCGACCTCAAGTGCGACGGTCTGGACGCCGAGCAGCTCGCCCGCCGCTCCGTGCCGCCGTCGACGCTCTCCCTGCTCGGGCTGGTGCGCCACCTGGCGAAGGTCGAGCACCACTGGAACCGGCGGGTGCTGGAGGGCGACTGGGCGCTGCCCCGGCTCTACGACACCGACGAGGTGCCGGACAACGACTTCGACGGCGCCGTGGCCGACGACGACCTGGTGATCGAGGCCTGGGAGGCCTGGTTCCGCGAGCTCACCCACTCCCGCAAGCTCTTCGTCGAGCTCGACCTCGACTCCCACGTCCTGGTGCAGGGCATGCCGATCGAGGTGCGCGACGTCGTCGTCCACCTGCTCGAGGAGTACGCCCGCCACGTCGGGCACGCCGACCTGCTGCGCGAGGCGATCGACGGCCGCAAGGGGCAGTAGCCGGAGGGAGACACTCCACTTGCTCCCGGCGGCCTGGCCCGAGGCGGAGGCGTCCACGATGCCGTTGCGCGGGACCTTCACCTTCTTCGGGAAGTCGTAGGTGTTCTGGGTGTACTGCGGGATGCTCCCGTAGCCGCCGCAGCGGGCGAGCGGGTGGAGGCTCCGCCCCGTCAGCGCCCGGGACGGGTCTCCGGCTCCACGTGCCTGAGCCAGGCCAGCCCGACGAAGGGCAGGACCAGCGGGACGAAGCCGTAGCCCTGGCCGAAGTGCGACCAGACGGTCGCATCGGCGAAGAGGTCAGGGTCCAGGACGGTCCACAGCCCGACGCCGAGCACGCCGACCAGCTCGAAGAGGCAGGCGGCGAGCGCGACCCGGAAGGCCCGACGCCCGGGACGCCGGAAGGCCAGCGTGGCGACGAGGTAGACCACCGCGGCGACCGCGGAGAGCAGGTAGGCGACCGGCGCCTCCTCCAGCTTGGTGACGATCTGGGCGAACGAGCGTGCCCCGGCCGCCACCGCGAAGACGGCGTAGGCCGCGATCAGCACCTGGCCCACCGCCCGGCGGCGCGCCGGGACCGGCGTGGCCGCGGGCCTCACCACGTCAGCTGGAGGCGGACCACCAGGACCACCATGGCGATGGCCGTCACCGCCACCACGCCCAGGTGCGGCAGGTCGGGCTCCGCCGGCTCCTCGCCGGTCTCCTCCTCCGCCTCCGCCTGTGCGTCGTCGACGAGCGGCCGCCGGTTCAGCAGGATCACCGGCAGGCCCACCGCCGCCACCGCGTAGCCGATGTGGGTCACCGGGGAGTCCACCTCGTGACCGCGCAGCAGGGTGATCACGTCGAGCAGCACCACCACGGCCGTGGCTCCGTGGGCGGCGACCATGAAGCGCCGCACGATCGGGTCGAGGCCGGGGAGGCGCAGCGCGAGGAGGGCGAGGACGGCGACCAGGCCGAGGAAGCCGGCGACTGCGTAGGACAAGGCGGGAGACACGTGCCCGAGGGTATCGAGCGCCCCCGTAGAGTTCTGCGGGTGACCTCGCCTGCGACCTCCGACACCGCCGCCTGGGGCTACGGCCTCGTCTCGCGCGACTCCTCCGACGCCGTCCTCGACGTCTGGTTCCCCCGGCCCGCGCTGGGCTCGGCCGACCGTCAGGGTGCGCCCGAGGAGCTCGCCGGTCTGGAGGGCCACGACGAGCTGCGCCGCGTCTCGCGCCGGGTCGAGCTGGTCGAGATCGCCGACCTCTCCGCCGCCCCCAGCACCGCCCAGGACGCCTGGCTGCGGCTCCACCTGCTCTCCGCCCGCCTGGTCACCCCCCGCAGCATCTCGATGGACGGCATCTTCGGGCTGCTCGCCAACGTGGTGTGGACCTCCGCCGGCCCGTGCCGCGTCGAGGGCTTCGAGACCGTCCGGGCGCGGCTGCGCGCCGCGGGCCAGCACGTCACCGTCTTCGGCGTCGACAAGTTCCCCCGGATGGTCGACTACGTGGTTCCCAGCGGCGTGCGGATCGCCGACGCCGACCGGGTGCGCCTGGGCGCCCACCTGGCCAGCGGCACCACGGTGATGCACGAGGGCTTCGTCAACTTCAACGCCGGCACCCTGGGCACCTCGATGGTCGAGGGCCGGATCTCGGCGGGCGTGGTGGTCGGCGACGGCTCCGACATCGGCGGGGGCGCCTCGATCATGGGCACCCTCTCCGGCGGCGGCACCGAGGTCGTCTCGGTCGGCGAGCGGTGCCTGCTGGGCGCCAACGCGGGCATCGGCATCTCGCTGGGCGACGACTGCGTGGTCGAGGCCGGCTGCTACGTCACCGCCGGCACCAAGGTGACCGTGCGCGAGGGCGAGGAGACCCGGGTCGTGAAGGCGGCCGAGCTCTCGGGCGCGAGCAACGTGCTCTTCCGGCGCAACTCGGTCTCCGGGGCGATCGAGGCCGTGCCGTGGAAGGGCCAGGGCATCGCCCTCAACGACGCGCTCCACGCCAACGACTGAGCGCGTGCCGCACCGAGCACCCGCACTCTCGCGCCGCAGCGGCGCCCGGGTCTGGCGGTGGGTCCTGGCCGCCGTCGTGGCGCTCTCCCTCTTCGTGGGCATCGGCGTCGTCTTCGACCGCGGGGTCGGCCCGCTGCTGGCCCGCGACGAGTGCGTGGCGGAGGTCGACGGGCTGACCGTGCGGCTCTCGCACGAGCAGGCCGAGAACGCCTCCCTGATCGCGGCGATCTCGGTGCAGCGCGGGATGCCGGCCCGGGCGGCGACGATCGCCCTCGCGACGGCGTACCAGGAGTCGAAGATCCTCAACATCGAGTACGGCGACCGCGACTCCCTCGGGCTCTTCCAGCAGCGGCCGTCCCAGGGCTGGGGCACCCGTGAGCAGGTGCTCGACCCGGTCTTCGCCACCCACGCCTTCTACGACGCCCTGGAGAAGATCGGCGACTACCGCTCGATGGAGGTCACCGTCGCGGCGCAGACCGTCCAGCGCTCGGCCTACCCCGACGCCTACGCCGACCACGAGGACGACGCCCGGGTGCTGGCCTCGGCCCTGACCGGGAACTCCCCCGAGGCCTGGAGCTGCACCGTGGACGACGGCGTCGCCGACGCCTCGCCGGCCCTGACCGGGTCGGGCCTGACCAAGCGCGCGGAACGGGTGCGGCTCGCGGTGGCGGGGGCCTTCGGTCCCCAGCAGCTCGGCGGCTTCGCGCCGGGCGGGGTCCGTGCCGGGCACATGGCCGGCTCCACCCACTACGAGGGCCGGGCGGTCGACATCTTCTTCCGGCCGGTCTCCGCCGACAACCGGCGCCGCGGCTGGGCGGTGGCCCACTACCTGGTCGCCCACGCGGCCCGGCTGCGGGTGCAGACGGTCATCTTCGACGACCGGATCTGGCAGGCGCGGCGCTCCGACCAGGGGTGGCGCGACTACCGGGTGCCCGGCTCCTCCCGGGGCGACCCGGAGATCCTCGAGCACCGCGACCACGTGCACGTCGACGTCTTCGCCTAGCACCGCCCGGCCAGCCGGGCGCGCCCAGGAGAGCCCAGGAGCCCCGGGGAGCGCCTCGCCCCCGCGGGGCGGGCGGGCTCAGTGCAGGCGCGCGGCCGCGGCGGCGATCCGCTCGTCGGTGGCGGTGAAGGCGACCCTCACGTGGCGGGAGCCCGCGGCGCCGTAGAAGGAGCCCGGGGCCACCAGGATGCCGCGGTCGGCGAACCAGGAGACGGAGTCCCAGCAGTCCTCGTCGCGGGTGGCCCACAGGTACAGGCTCGCCTCGCTGTGGTCGATGCGGAAGCCGGCGCCCTCCAGGGCCCCGCGCAGCGCGGCCCGCCGGACGGCGTACCTGGCGTGCTGCTCGGCCACGTGCACGTCGTCGGCGAGCACCGCCGCCATCACCCGCTGCTGGGGCTCGGGCATCATCAGGCCGAAGTTCTTGCGGACGGCGAGGAGCTCGGCGACCACCGCCGGGTCACCGGCCACGAATGCGCACCGGTAGCCCGCGAGGTTGGAGCGCTTGGAGAGCGAGTGGACCGTCAGGATCCCCTCGGGACTCCCCCCGCAGACGTCCGGGTGCAGCACGCTGACCGGCGAGTGGTCCGGCTCCCAGCCGCACTCGAGGTAGCACTCGTCGGAGACCAGCAGGGTCCCTCGGTCACGGCACCAGTCGACGACCTTGCGCAGGTGCTCGGGCGGGAGGACCTTGCCGGTCGGGTTGGACGGGCTGTTGAGCCAGAGCAGGCGCGGGGTTCGCGGCCCGATCGCGGTGAGGCTGTCGGTCGCCAGGAGCTCGGCGCCGACCAGGGCCGCGCCGACCTCGTACGTCGGGTAGGCGAGCGCGGGCTGGACCACCAGGTCGCCCGGCCCCACGCCGAGGTGGAGCGGGAGGGCGCCGATCAGCTCCTTGGAGCCAACCGCCGGCAGGACGCCGTCCACGCCGAGACCGGTCACCCCGAACCGCCGGGCCAGCCAGTCGACGACCGCCTGACGCGTCTCGACCAGGCCGACGGTCAGCGGGTAGCCCGGAGCGTCGGCTGCCTCGG
The DNA here is from genome assembly GCF_058215755.1 of Nocardioides sp. Z50_6. Lineage (NCBI taxonomy): Bacteria > Bacillati > Actinomycetota > Actinomycetes > Propionibacteriales > Nocardioidaceae > Nocardioides > Nocardioides sp. Z50_6. Next base: position 629,387 of record NZ_JBZAJB010000001.1, read on the forward strand.
CCAGGGCGCGCTGAGCCAGCGCCGGAGTCGGGTCGACGGGGGTGCCGACCGAGAGGTCCACGATCCCGTCGGCGTGGGCGCGCGCGACGGCGCCGTACGGTGCCAGGTGGTCCCAGGGGAAGTCCGGGAGCCGCCCCGAGACCGGAGGCCCGGGGGTCACCGACTCAGTGGTCCTGGTTCTGGGGGCCGAGGGCGGCGATCATCGGGTGGTCCTTGTCGATGACGCCCATCTTGGCCGCGCCACCGGGCGAGCCGAGGTCGTCGAAGAAGTTGACGTTGGCGTCGTAGTAGTCCTTCCACTCCTCCGGGGTGTCGTCCTCGTAGAAGATGGCCTCGACCGGGCAGACCGGCTCGCAGGCTCCGCAGTCGACGCACTCGTCGGGGTGGATGTAGAGCATCCGCTTGCCCTCGTAGATGCAGTCGACGGGACACTCGTCCACGCACGCGCGGTCCTTGACGTCGACACACGGCTGGGCGATGACGTAGGTCACCGGGGCCTCCTGGGCTCGGGAGCGGATGGACTGCGCTCAGCCTAGTATCCCCGGGTGACTTCGCCCCAGGAACCCCACCAGTTGGGCTCACCAGATTCTGCGGGCCCGCGCCCGGGCTCCCACATGCTGGGGCCGCACGTCGTCGGACAGCGGGTCGTGGTGCGGCGCCTGGTGCCGGGCGAGAGCGGTCCGACGGGCGGCCCCGCCTTCACCGACGTGCTGGGGACCTGCCTCTCCTGGGAGGGCGGGCGGTGCCGGGTGGAGCGGGAGGACGGCACCGTGGTGACCATCGAGATCGCCCACATCGTCTCCGGCAAGCCGGTGCCGCCCCGGCCCCCCGTGCGCCTGCGGGTGGGCGTGCGCGACGCAGAGCTGCACACCACCTCGCTGTGGGCCGGGCTGGAGGTCGAGCCGCTGGGCGAGTGGGTGCTGCGCAGCGACCCCTCCCCCGCCGGGCGCCCGCTCAAGCGGGCCAACTCGTGCCTCGCCCTCGGCGACCCGGGGGTGCCCCTGCCCCGCGCGGCCGAGGCCGTGCGGGAGTTCTATGCCGCGCGCGACCGCCCGGCGCTGGCCCACACCGAACCCGGGTCCGCCCCGCACGCGGCGCTGCTGGCCGCCGGCTGGGAGCCGGTCCCCGGTGGGGAGTCCTGCCTGATGCTGGCCTCCACGGCGCGGGCGCTGCGGGCCGCCCGGGCCGCCGCGGGGCCCTTCGAGGTGGTCTCCGAGGAGTCCGACGGCCGGCTCACCGCGACGGAGGGCGACGGCGTCGCCCGCGGTGCGGCGGCCTGCGACGGCGACTGGCTCGGGCTGCACCGGCTCCACGTCGACCCCGCGCACCGGCGCCGGGGCGCGGCCACCGCAGTCCTGGCCGAGCTCCTGGAGTGGGGCGCCGAGCGGGGCGCCACCACCTCCTGGCTGCACGTCGAGACCGACAACGCCGCGGCCCTGGCGCTCTACGGGTCGCTCGGCTTCCGGGTGCACCACGAGATGACCTACCTGGCCGCCCCGGCCGGGCGAGGCTGACCCGAGACCGACCCGGGCCGCGCTCACCCGTCGAGGAAGCCGGTCCCGCGCAGCGCCTGCCAGATCTCCTCGCGGTGCTGCTCGAGGTAGGTCGCGGTCACGTGGTCGGAGTTGCGCCACACCACCTGGCCGTCGATGACCGGGCGGCAGGTGGGGTGGTCGGGGCACACCACCGGGTTGAGGTCGACCGTGGCGGCCGCGGCGCTGGCCCCGGCTGCCACCCGGTAGTAGCTGTCGGAGAGCGGACGGTCCTCGGGCCAGACCACCAGGCACTCGCCCTGGGTCCGGGCCCTGGCCAGGCAGTCCAGCGGGTCGGGGCCGCCGGTGCCCCAGCCCCGGGTGCCCATGATCGCCTTGACCATCACCGCCCGCGCCCCCGCCTTCTCGACGAGCCGGACGGTGTCGTCCACCGCGTCGCCGAAGGCGCCCGGGAGGGCGACCTCGCGTCCCCGGTAGTCGACCACCCCCTCCCCCACGCCGTCGCCGCGCGGGGCGTTGACGAGCAGCACCACGTCGGCGTCCATCGCGGGCAGGGTGCGGGTGTAGAACCCCTGGCGCGACTCCAGGCAGCGCGCCCGGTTGCTGCCCCGGGACTTGGTGCTGACCAGCCCGTGCGGCCAGGGGCAGGCGGGCACCACGTTGGCCGAGAGCCGGAAGCCCTGCTCCCGGGCCAGGGCGGTCAGGGCGGGGGTCAGCATCCGGGCGTGGCTGTCCCCGACCAGGACCACGTGCGGGCCCTCGCCGTCCACGACCAGGCACTGCGACGGGTCCTCGGGCCGGCAGCGGGTGACCGCGGGACCCCGGTCCTTGGCGATCCTCTTGAAGTCCAGCCCCTTCGGGACGGGCCGCTCCAGCTGCTCGGCCAGCCGGTCGCCGTCCTGGGCACGCGGGGAGACCACGGCCGCCGTGGCCGGCTGCCCGAGCGCCAGCACCGGGGTGCGGCCGCTGTCGAGCACCGGCGGCACGACCACGACCGCGGCGAGCACGCTGAGGGCGAGCCCGGTGCCGACCACCGGCCAGTGATGGCGGTCGAGCCGGCGCCCGGTCCTGATCGGCGACTCCAGGAACTGGTGGGAGACCGAGGCGAGGCCGATGGTCAGCGGCACGGTGAGGACGGCGACCACGATCCCGGGCGCCTCCAGGATCCGCTCCAGGACCACGATGATCGGCCAGTGCCACAGGTACATCCCGTAGGAGATCTTGCCCAGGTGGGCCATCGTCGGCAGCGCCAGGAAGCGCGCCACCGGGGCAGCCGGGGCGGTGTAGGCGCCGGTGATCAGCGCGGCCGAGAGGACGGTCGCGAGGAGGTTGCGGTTGCTGACCGACATGGAGACCAGCTCGGTGCCGAAGACGAGGAAGCCGAGCGCGCCCGCGGCCACCAGCGCCCGGCCGGCCCGCGGCCAGCTCACGCGGTCCTGCTCGTCGCGGGACGCGGCGTACTCGCGCAGCGCGACCGCCAGCACCACCCCGGCCAGCAGCTGGAAGAGCCTGGTGTCGGTGCCGAAGTAGGCCCGCATCGGGTCGACCCGGGCGAGCAGCACCTGCGCGGTCGCCGAGGCGACCATCAGGGCGCCGCAGGCGGCCAGCAGCAGGCGCGGGCTGCGCCGGCCCCACCTGTACCAGGCGATCACCAGGAGCGGGAAGAAGATGTAGTACTGCTCCTCGACCGAGAGCGACCAGAAGTGCATGAACGGCGACTCCCGGATGTCTCCGGCGAAGTAGTCGGCGTCGTCGGCGATGAACTTCCAGTTCGCCAGGTAGAGCAGGGCCGACTGGGCCTGGCGGACCAGGGCGAACCGCTCCGGCTGGGAGGCGATGAGCAGGAAGACCGCGCTGGTCGCCACGATGGTGGCCAGCGCCGCCGGCAGCAGCCTGCGCACCCGGCGGGCGTAGTAGGCGCCCAGCCGCAGCCGCCCGGAGGCGTCGACCTCGCCGAGGACCACGTGGGTGACCACGAAGCCGGACAGCACGAAGAACATGTCCAGCACGATGAAGCTGGCGGAGAACCCGGTGACCTGGGCGTGGAAGAAGATGATCACCAGCGCGCCGAAGGCACGCACGCCGTCGAGCTCGGGTCGGTAGGACCAGCGGGGTGGTCCTGGACGGGGCGGCGAGGTCGACTGGCTCATCGCCACCCGAGGGTACGAGACGCGGGGGCGGCGGCGCTCAGTCCCCCTTGGGGGGCTTGCAGACGACCGAGTCGGACGGGGTGTAGGTGGTGGTGAAGGTCTCGGTCCTCACCACCTCGGAGCTGCCGGGGCGCCGGAAGAAGCGCTTCACGTCGACCGTGAAGCCTCCGTAGCCGGAGTTGGGGTAGCAGTCGGCGGTGTCCAGGGTCCGGGTCGCGGGCTGGGTGAAGGCGTAGCGGTCACTGGTCGAGGAGGTGATGTCCCAGACCTTGGTCGACCACATGCTGACCGTGACGGTGCCCTGGCCGCCGGGGCTGCTCGGGGTGACCTTGGCGTCGATCAGCACGCCGTAGTCGGTGTCGTTGCGGAACCGCAGGTCGATCGCACCCCACGCCACGGTCGCCTCCCGACCGACCGGGTAGCGGTCGATGTAGAAGGAGTGGGGCTTGTGCTCGACGTCCTCGAGACCGGCGAAGAACATCGCGTTGAACACGGTGGTGGCCATCTGGGAGACCCCGCCGCCGAGCTCCTCCTTGAAGATGCCGTCGGCGATGATGAACCCCTCGGTGAACCCGTTGGCCCGGGTGCGCTCGCCGACGGTGTCGTTGAGGGAGAAGGTCTCCCCCGGCCGGAGCACGGTGCCGTCGATCAGCTCGGCGGCCCGGCGCAGGTTGGTGTTGCGGTAGTCGGCGTGCGGGTAGTAGGTGGAGAACGAGGAGACCTTCTCCTTGATCCCGAGCGCCTCGGCGTCGGCGGTCTTGAACTCCGCCTCGGCGACGGTGGCGCCCACCTCGAGGTCGCGCTCCCCCGGGGGCGCGGCGACCAGGTCCAGGAAGGCGGCGTCGACCTCGGCCTGGTCGAAGCTGGTGCCGGGCTTGTCCGGGACCACCTGCGGGCGCCCGTCGACCAGGGCCACGGTGGCGTCCACCGGCCCGCCGGCGGTGTTGAGGGCCTCCTCGAGGATCTCGGCCAGCTTCTCCTCGTCCAGGGTGGGCTTCAGCGCGCCGTCGACCGGCTCCAGCGAGAGCGCGGGCGTGTACTGAGCCGGGGTGAGCGTGGTGACGTCGCTGCCCACGGTGAGCGTCACCGGCTCGGAGACGGCGGCGTTGGCGAACGAGGTCAGCGCCTCCTGCACGTCGGCCTCGTCGATCTCCGGCTCCACGTCGGTGGACTCGGTCTCGGCGCGGGAGTCCTCGGAGAGGTAGGCCGCCACCAGCGCCTCGCGGGCGGCGTCGGGGTCGACCCCCTGACCGATCCGCGGCTCCCGGGTGCGGACCTCGCCGTCGACCAGGCGCACCCGGCCCTCGACCGGCGGCGAGCCCACCTCCTCCTGCAGGCCCGCCAGGAACTGCTCCATCGTCGGCTCGTCGACCTCGACCACGGCCTCGAGCTCGTCGCCGCCGGTGAAGTAGTCCCACAGGCGGGCCGGGGACCAGGACTCCTCGCCGCCCGCCTCCGCGACGGAGGCGTCGTAGTCGACCGAGAGTCCGGCCTCGGCGGGGCTGACCTCGCGCTCGTCACCGTCGACGACCAGGGTCAGGGGCGCCTCGGCGCGCTCGGCGAGACCGCGCTCGAGCCGCTCGGCGGCCTCCGACTGGGGGTGACCACCGATGTCGACGCCGGAGACGGTGGTCCCGCGGGGGACCTTGTCGCCGGCCACCTGGTGGGCGACGGCGTAGGCGCCTCCTGCCAGGAGCAGCAGGCCGAGCAGGACCAGGACGACGACGCGGCCACCAGCCTTCTCGGCGGGCTGGTCGGCGGCGTCTGCGGGCGCGGCTTTGGTCGTGGGCACCCGGCGAGTCTAGAAGGGGGAACCCACTTCTCCCCCAGCCGCGCGGTCGCGTGGGCGGCCGGACCGGCGCGGCAGGGTCGCGATGCCCCACACCGCCGCCGCCAGCCCGGTGGCCATCAGCAGGTAGCCGCGGAGCGTGGAGGCGACCAGGAAGTCGCCCTCGGGGCGGGGCACCACGGCCCACCCCAGGGCCGCTACCCAGCCCAGCGCGAAGGCCAGGCGCGCCCACCAGCCCGCCGGCAGGGCGGTCATCGTGGCGATCAGGGCGGCCAGCACCAGCCCGATCCCCCACCAGCGGCCGTGGACCAGCACCGCGGCGAGTCCGGAGCCGACCCCGGCGACCAGCAGGCCGAGCGCGGCGGCGGCCCGCAGGGGGCTCACAGCCCGGCGAAGAGGTCGGTCTCGAGCCCGTCGGGCCCGAGCGGGCCGGGGGTCCCCTTGGCGATCCGGTAGAACTCGTCACCCCAGGCGGGGGCGCCGACGTTGTTGGAGAGCGCGAAGAACGGCCCGTCGGTGGTGACCTGGGTGGCGTGCGCGGCCAGGGCCGCCATCTTGGTCTCCACGTAGTCGCTGGCCTCCACCACGGCCGAGAGGTCCTCGTCGGCGGTGACGAAGTGCGGCAGCGGGCCGTCGGGGTCCATCCCCTCGAACGTCGTGGCGTCGCCCGCCTCGCGCAGCGACCGGAGCCCGGCCCGCATCCGCGACTCCGACATCGCCCCCCAGTAGATCTTGGCGATGTCGTGCGCCTCGCCGAGGTCACGCCGGTAGGAGGGCACGGCCGCCAGCGCGGCGCCGTAGGTGGCGACCCGGTGAGCCTGGATGTGGTCGGGGTGACCGTAGCCGCCGAACTCGTCGTAGGTGACCATCACCTGCGGGCGGACCTCGCGGATCACCGCCACCAGGTGATTGGCCGCCTCGGTGAGGTCGGCGCGCCAGAAGGCGTTGGCGTGGATGTCGTCGGCCGGGATCGCGTGGCCGTCGGGGTGCCACTTCATCCCGGAGTCGCGGTAGGTGCCGAAGCCGCCCAGCCACCGGTGGTCGGTGACGCCGAGCTCGCGCATCGCGGCCGCCATCTCGCCCCGACGGTGCTCCCCGAGCCCGTCCTCGCGGTCGGCTGCGAGGTGCTCGAGCTCGGGGACGAGGATCTCGCCCTGCTCGCCCGCGGTGCAGGTGACGAGGGTGACGCCCCGGCCCTCGGCGACGTACTTGGCCATGGTCGCGCCGTTGCCGATCGTCTCGTCGTCGGGGTGGGCGTGGACGAGCAGGAGGCGCTGGTCGGGCTGGGAGGTCATGGCCCAGAGCCTAGTCCGGGGGGTCCTCCCCGAGCAGGTCCGCTCGCTTCACCCGCTTGGGCGCGGTGGGCAGCTCCAGCGGCGGTGCGGCCGGGCCCGTCTCCTCCGGGAGGTCGAGCCACCCGTCGTACTCCTCCACCAGCAGCTCGAGCACCGGCTCCGGCGCATCGCTGAGCACCGCCCACGGGTGGCCCTCGTCGTCGTCCTCCCCCGCGAGCCGCTCCCGCTCCAGACCGGCCTGCCACCCGTCGCGGAGCAGGCGGGCCACCGCGGCGCGGGCGTCGTCCTCGTCGAAGAAGACCGCACGGGCACTCATGCGCCCCACCCTCCGGGGGCGGCCGCGAGGTGGCCGCGCAGCTCCTCGAGGAACGGGCGGTCGGGCTCCAGCCAGTCGACCTCGCCGAGCTCGTCGGGGCCCAGCCACCGCAGCGCGTCGTGCTCGGCTGCCACCGGCTCCGGCTCGCCGGCACCCAGCCCCGCGACGGCGACGCGCAGCTCGTGGGCCTCGCCGATCGGCACCGTGCCGGTGAGCCAGCCGACCACCTCGACCCGGCAGCCGAGCTCCTCGGCCACCTCCCTGACCAGCGCCTCGTCCGGTCCTTCGCCGGGCTCGACCTTGCCGCCGGGGAACTCCCAGCGGCCGGCGGCGGCCGGCGGCGAGGTGCGACGGGCGGCCAGCACCCGGCCCTCCCGCACCACGGCCGCACCCACCACCTGCCTGCGCAACGCCCCCACTGCTCAGTCCCGGGTCGGGTCGTCGCCGACCTGGACGAGCACCTTGCCGAAGTTGCGGCCGGCGAGCATCCCGCGGAACGCCTCGGGGGCGTTCTCCAGGCCGTGGGTGACGTCCTCGCGGTAGCGCACCGTGCCGTCGGCCAGCCACGCCGCCATCTCGCGCTGGAAGTCGGCCTCGTGGTCGGCGACGAACTCGTCCTGGATGAAGCCGCGCACGGTCAGGCTGAGACTGAGCACCCGGCCCATGAACCCCGGGAGCTGGTCGGGTCCCTGGGGAGCGGCGGTGGCGTTGTAGTTGGCCACCAGCCCGCAGACCGGGATCCGGGCGAACTTGTTGAGCCGGCGCGAGACGGCCTCGAAGACGTGGCCGCCGACGTTCTCGAAGTAGACGTCGATGCCGTCGGGGGTCGCCGCCTCGAGATCCTCGCGGAAGGTGGGCGAGCGGTGGTCGACGGCCGCGTCGAAGCCGAACTCCTCCAGCAGGGCCCGGCACTTCTCCGGTCCTCCGGCGATGCCCACCGCGCGGGCCCCCCGGGCCTTCGCGATCTGGCCCACCGCGGAGCCCACCGGGCCGGTGGCGGCGGCCACCGCCACCGTCTCGCCGGGCTGCGGGCGCCCGATCTGGAGCAGCCCGGCGTAGGCGGTGAAGCCCGGCATGCCGAGCACGCCGACGGCGGTCGAGACCGGGGCGGTCTCCGGGTCGAGGGAGCGCATGTGGCGGGCGTCGGCGACGGCGTAGGTCTGCCAGCCGGTGTAGGCCAGCACCAGGTCACCGACCGCGCGGCGCGGCGAGCGGCTCTCCACCACCTCGCACACGGTGGCGCCCTGCATCACCTCACCCACCTCCCAGGGCGCGGCGTAGGACTTCGCCGCGCTCATCCGGCCGCGCATGTACGGGTCGAGGGAGAGGTAGACGGTGCGCAGCAGCACCTGGCCCTCGGCCAGCTCGGGCAGGTCGGACTCCACCATCTCGAAGACGGAGTCGTCGGGCTCGCCGACCGGGCGCGCGGCCATCCGCACCTGGGTGCTGCGCCGGGGTGTGGGCTGGGTGCTCGCTGGGGTCTGGGTCACGCGCCCGAGACTACGGTGGCCCTCATGGAGCGACCAGCCGACGACCGTGCTGTCAGTGGCGTCCACCTGCGGCGCACGGAGGAGCGCGTCGCCGAGATCGACGCCCTCGCCGCCCGGCTCGGCGGGCGGGCGGGACTCGACGAGCTGCTCGGGGACCTCAAGTACCAGGCCCGACGCTCCCTGGCGGGCCGCCTGCTCGGCCGGGCGGTCGAGCAGGCCATCGCGTTCGACGGCTACGACCAGCGCGACCGGGTCTGGTGGCCCCAGGGCATCACCACCTCGGCCGACGCGAGCGACGACGAGGTCGTCGCGGGGCGGCGACTGCTGGTCACCACCTGGTACGCCAAGGCCGCCCACGGGATCCGGCGCGGCTCCCGGCTCACCTTCCTCGACCTCGACACCCTCCGCTACCGCCACGTGCTGCTGGTCGACCCCCGCTTCGGCGAGGACGGGGAGCTGACCATGTCGGGGGTCCGCATCCACGCCGGCGGTGTCGTCTGGGCCGGGCCCTACCTGCACGTGGCCGCGACCGGACGCGGCTTCCTCACCTTCCGGGTCGATGACCTGATGCGGGTGCCCGGGGACAACGAGCGTCCCGAGGAGATCGGGATCTCCGGGGACCGGGTCGCCTCCTTCGGCCACCACCACGTGCTCCCGGTCCGCTTCGCCCACCAGGCCCACGCGCAGGAGGGGCACGAGCGGCTGCGCTACTCCTTCCTCTCCCTGGACCGGGCCTCCTCGCCGCCCGCCCTGCTGGCCGGCGAGTACGGCCGGGGCCGGCAGACCACCCGACTGGCCAGGTTCGAGCTGGATCCCGCGACCTGGCTGCCGGCGACCGACGAGGAGGGCATCTCGCGCCCGGCGCTGCACGCCGGCGGGGTGCCGGGGATGCAGGGTGTCGTGGTCGCGCGGGGGCGCCACCACGTCAGCGTCTCCCACGGCCCGCTGACCCCGGGCTCGCTCTACACCGGCACCCCCGGCGACCTGCGCCGGCACCGGTGGGCGCTGCCGATGGGCCCGGAGGACCTGACCTACTGGCCCTCGACCGACCGGTTGTGGTCGGTCACCGAGCACCCCCGGAGACGGTGGCTGGTCGCGATGCGCCGCAGCCGCTTCGACTGAGGCTCGACTCCCGCCCCGGCCCCCTTCCGGCGGGGGCTCGGGCACCGGGGGGGTCTCAGCGCGCGCGGGGGGTCATCGCGAGCTGGCGCGACTGGGCCACCAGCCGTCCGGTGGAGTCCCAGATCTCGCAGTCCTCCTCGAAGAGCCCGCCGGCCACGTTGGTGGTCCAGGCACGCACCTTCAGCCAGCCGGGCGCCGGACGGGCCCGGACGTGGGCGGTCAGCTCCAGCGTGGGCGCCCACCCCCGGTAGCCGAGGTCGAAGACCACCGGCGGCAGCGAGTCGAGCATCGTCAGCAGCACCAGCGGGTCGGGCTCCCGGCCGTCCTTGAGCCGCAGCCAGGCACGGATCTCGCCCTCGCCGCTCGGCTCCCCCAGGGCCCAGCCGACGCTGGCGGGGTCGAAGAGCATGTCGAAGCGCCCCATCAGCGGCGGCGCCGCGACCGGGTTGAGGTCGGCGGAGAAGCACTGGTCCTGCGGCGGGATCTCGAAGGGCTCCGCGCTGGTGCGTACCTCACCCTCGAGCCGCGACAGGTCGCCGTACGTCGCCAGCACGGCGATCTTCGGGGCGTCGTCCTGCAGCAGGGTGGCCTCCGCGGTGCCCACCGTGCCGCCCTCGCGCACGACCCGGGTGGCGACGTGGGCGGGGCCGGCCACCGACGGACCGAGGTAGTGGGCGCTGACGACGAGCGGGTCAGGCTTGGTGGGGAGCTCGCGCCGGATCGCCTCCGCCATGGTGGAGAGCAGGATGCCTCCGTTGATCCCACCGCCGATGTGCCAGCCCTCCTGGAGCACGGCGTCGTAGCCCCCCTCCGGGTTGCTGGAGAGGGCGATCGCGTGGTCGAACTCGCTGGTCATGCGCCGGATGCTACGTCCCGGACACCGCGTCGCCGTCGCCCCACCCGGGACGCGCCCTGACCACGGCTGCGCGATGACCCGACGGCGCGCTAGGATGATCCCAGCACGGCCCCGGAGTCTTTCGTCAGCAGCACCGCCTCTGCGCCTCGCTCCTCCGGGCAGATCGCCACCGGCCCCTCGGGTCGCTGGAAGTCGGACCCCGCTCACGGGTCGTGTCGAACCGAGACCACGGTCCGGTGCCGGTAGTGGGAGGCCACCCGGCGCCGACGAGGAGGAACTTGTCCGGCCAGACCAAGTCCGCAACGCGCAGCCGCGGCGGCAACAAGCGTCCCCGACGCGCCCCCCGGCGCCTCGACAACGAGGGGATCATCCCGGTCCTCGCCCGCGCCGTCCGCGAGATCGAGGCCGAGGCGCAGCGTGGCCGGGTCTCCCCCTCGGCGCGCACCCGCTTCCAGGTGGTCGCGCTGCTGGTCCGCGAGGAGCGTGCCCGGGTCAAGGTCGACACCACCTCGACCGAGGCCCAGCGCGCCGAGCAGCTCAAGCGGCTCGACGGCGTGGCGACCATCCTCGCCAAGACCGCCGCCCGCGACACCACCCTGCTGGCGCTGCTCGCCGAGGACGCCGAGGTCACCGAGTCGGCCCGCATCCTGCGTCGCAAGATGCTCGAGGCCGGCGGCCTCGAGGTGGTCGAGGAGGAGCCGCCGGCGGTCGTCACGGGCGAGACCCCGGCGGCCACCGAGCGCCGGGTCGTCCCGCAGTCGGTGATCGCCCGGCAGCTCGCCAACCCCTTCCAGGTCCCCGACTTCGAGGGCGTCGCCAAGCGCCTGGAGCCGCGCACCCACCGGCTGGCCAACTGGGAGCTGATCGGCCCGCTGCTGCGCTCCTTCGAGATCGCCAACGGCGCCCCCGCCTGCCTGGAGATGCCCGACCCCCGGGACCGCCGCACCCGCGACGGCCTGGAGATGATGCGCCACCAGGCGCAGCTGGTCGCCTCCGTCAAGGACGGCCACCGGACCTTCCTGCTCGCCGACGAGCCCGGCCTCGGCAAGACCGCGCAGGCCCTGCTCGCCGCGCAGGCCGCCGACGCCTTCCCGCTCCTGGTCGTCGTCCCCAACGTGGTGAAGACCAACTGGGCCCGCGAGGCCCAGCGCTGGGTCCCCCGACACAAGGCCACGGTGATCCACGGCGACGGCCACGACATCGACGGTTTCGCCGACATCGTGATCGTCAACTACGAGGTGCTGGACCGGCACGTCGGCTGGCTGGGCGACCTCGGCTTCAAGGGCATGGTCGTCGACGAGGCCCACTTCATCAAGAACCGCAAGTCCCAGCGCTCCCAGCACGTGCTCCAGCTCTCCGAGCGGATCCGGGAGCGCACGGTGCGGCCCCTGCTGATGGCGCTGACCGGCACCCCGCTGATCAACGACATCGAGGACTTCACCTCGATCTGGCAGTTCCTGGGCTGGATCGACGAGAAGAAGCCCCTGCCGGAGCTGATGGCCCGTCTGGAGGAGACCGGCCTGACCCCGGAGGACAAGGCCTTCTATCCGGCCGCCCGCCGCGCGGTGGTCGACATGGGCATCGTGCGGCGTCGCAAGGTCGACGTCGCCGCCGACATCCCGGCCCGCCGGATCGCCGACATCCCGGTCGAGCTCGACGACGAGGCCGGGCGCTCCATCCGGGCCGCCGAGCGCGAGCTGGCCCGCCGCCTGGTCGACCGCTACGACCGGGTGATGGCGGCCCGCGACGAGGACAAGCGGGCCACCGGCATCGACGAGGAGCTGGTGCGCCGGGTCGCGGAGTGGGAGCGCGACGAGACCGACGACAACGCCTCGGGCGAGAACGTCTTCTCGATGATCCGCCGCATCGGCACGGCCAAGGCACCGCTGGCCGCCGACTACGCCGCCCAGCTGGCGCGCAGCGTCGGCAAGGTCGTCGTCTTCGCCAAGCACGTCGACGTGATGGACGCCTGCGAGGAGCTCTTCGCCCAGCGCGGGATCCGCTACTCCTCGATCCGGGGCAACCAGACGCCGAAGGCCCGCGAGGCGGCGATCGACTCCTTCGTTAACAACCCCGAGGTCGCCGTGGTGGTCTGCTCGCTGACCGCCGCCGGGGTCGGCCTCAACCTGCAGGTCGCCTCCAACGTGGTGCTGGCCGAGCTCTCCTGGACCGACGCCGAGCAGACCCAGGCGATCGACCGGGTCCACCGGATCGGGCAGGAGGAGCCGGTGACGGCGTGGCGGATCATCGCCGCCCAGACCATCGACACCCGGATCGCCGAGCTCATCGACTCCAAGGCGGGCCTCGCGGCCCGGGCCCTGGACGGCTCCGACGAGGAGGTCACCGCGTCGGCCGACATCCAGGTCGAGGCGATGGTCACCCTGCTCACCGACGCGCTGCGCAAGCGCCGCCGCTGACGCGGCCGCCGCCCGCTCCGCCACAGTCCCGGTCCGACACGCTCGTCCTCGGGGTGAGCCTGTCGGCGGAACCGACCGGCTTCCTGTTCCGGGTCGAGAACCCCTGGATTCCGACGCCGGCGGCTGGGCGCAGCCGGTGAAGATCCCCGCGGGTGGACGCACCCCGGTGGCCGGCGGCATCAGCTTCGGTGACGCGCCGGCCCCCGAACCGGGCGTCACCCCCCCTCGCGGGCACTAAGGTGGCGCGGGTGAACGACGTCCTGCTCGCCACCTTCAGCCTGATGCCCGACGGCGAGCCGGGCGGCGATCGCCTCCTCGAGGCCCTGGCCGACCGCGGCGTCACCGCCCGCTGGGAGCAGTGGGACGACCCGGCCGTCGACTGGGCCGCCGCCGACCTGGTGGCGGTGCGCTCCACCTGGGACTACCACCGGCGGTGCGCCGAGTTCCTGGCCTGGACCCGACGGGTCGCCGCGGTGACGCCGCTGCTCAACGGCGCCGACGTCATCGCCTGGAACGCCGACAAGAGCTACCTGCTGCCCCTGGGCGAGCTGGTGCCGGCGGTCCCCACAGACCTGCTGGACGACTCCACGCTGGTCGAGGGGCTCACGGCGGCCACCGACCGGTGGGGCACCGTGGTGATCAAGCCTCGCACCGGTGCCGGCGGCGTCGGGGTGGTGCTGGCCGGCAGCGTCGCCGACGAGCGCCTGCAAGGGCTCACCGCCGCACCCTGGGTGGTGCAGCCGCTGGTCGAGTCGGTGCGCACCACCGGCGAGACCTCCGTCTACGTCTTCGACGGTGTCGCGGCCTCCCAGGTCGACAAGGTCGCCGGGGGCGGCGAGATCCGGGTGCACGAGCTCTACGGCGGCAGCTCGCGTGCCGTGGCGCTGGACGCCGACCGTGGGGCCTTGGCCGAGCAGGCCGTCCGGGCGGCAGGTGACCTGCTCGGCACCGAGCTCGCCTACGCCCGGGTCGACATGATGCGCTGGCAGGACGCCTGGCACGTCAGCGAGCTCGAGCTGATCGAGCCGGGGCTCTACCTCGACATGGACCCGGCGAACGCCGGGCGGTTCGCCGACCTCGTCACTGGTCGCCTGCGATCAGCGGCTCGAGGGTGAGGTCGGGGTGGTCGCGCTCCATCACGCTGATCCGCCACTTGTCGGGCGCGAGCACCAGTGGCGTGCCGTCGGTGCGCTCCATCACCTCGACCCCGCGGACCGCAGCGAAGACCGGCGCTGAGGCGGCATCCGTGCGCCGCGCCTGGGTGTAGCCGAGCATCTCCAGGCGGATCGCCGCCCCGAACTCGCTCTCCATCCGGGCCTGGGCGACCTCGAACTGCATCGGCCCGACCGCCGCGAGCACCGGCGACTGCGCCCCGCGCAGGTCCGAGCGGAGCACCTGCACCACGCCTTCGGAGTCGAGCTGCTCGATGCCCTTGCGGAACTGCTTGAAGCGCCCGCTGTCCTTGGCGGTGGCCACCGCGAAGTGCTCGGGGGCGAAGGTGGCGATCGGCGGGAACGTCACCGGCTCGTCGACGTAGATCGTGTCGCCGATCTTCAGCGTCATCGCGTTGACCAGGCCGATGATGTCACCCGGGTAGGCCGTGTCGAGGACCCCGCGCTCCGACCCGAAGAGCGTCTGCGCGTACTTCGTCGCGAAGGGCCGCCCGGACTGGGCGTGGGTGACGATCATGCCCCGCTCGAAGACCCCGGAGCAGACCCGGGCGAAGGCCACCCGGTCGCGGTGCTGGGTGTTCATGCCGGCCTGGACCTTGAAGATGAAGGCGCTGAAGGGCGCCGTGACCTCGCGGATCTCCCGGGGCCGACCCTCCTCGTCCGGCTCGCCGTGCCGGAAGGGCACCGCGGAGGGCGCCAGCTCGACCAGCGTGCGCAGGATGCTGGAGACGCCGAAGTTGGAGATCGCCGAGGCGAAGAGGACGGGCGTGGTGAAGCCCGAGAGGAAGAGCTCCTGGTCGTGGTCGGCGCCGTCGGAGGAGAGCAGGTCCGACTCGTCGACGGCTGCCTGCCAGACGTCGCCCTCGCGCGCCGCGGCCGCCTCGGCCCCCATCCGCTCCTCCGGCGCCCGGGTCGCCCCGCCCGCGGTCCGGGTGTAGGCGACGTACTCCCCCGTCCGGCGCTCGAGGACGCCGCGGAAGTCGCCGGCGATGCCGACGGGCCAGGTCAGCGGCGTCGGCACCAGCTTGATCTGCTCCTGGATCTGCTCCATCAGGGCGAGCGGGTCCAGACCGGGACGGTCCCACTTGTTGATGACGGTGATCACCGGCAGACCACGCGCCTTGCAGACCCGGAAGAGCTTGAGCGTCTGCGGCTCCAGGCCCTTCGCGGCGTCGACCAGCATCACGGCGGCGTCGACGGCCGAGAGCACCCGGTAGGTGTCCTCGGAGAAGTCCGAGTGGCCGGGGGTGTCCACCAGGTTGATCACCTGGTCCTCGTAGGCGAACTGCAGGGCCGCGGAGGTGATGGAGATGCCGCGCTCCTTCTCGATCTCCATCCAGTCCGAGACCGTCGCCTTGCGACCGGCCTTGCCGTGCGTCGCCCCCGCCTGGTTGATCACCTCGGCGTGCAGGGCCAGGGCCTCGGTGAGCGTCGACTTTCCGGCGTCGGGGTGGCTGATCACCGCGAAGGTCCGGCGGCGGGCGGCCTCACGGCGTACGTCCTCGGGCGAGCCGGCGCGGGCCGGGGTCTCCGACCGGGTGGCTGACGGGGCGCTGGAGGGGCTGACGGGCTGGGCGGTGGAGGGCGAGGAAGTCACGGGGTCCTGGATCGTCGGGTGCCCGGCGTCTGTCGGCGGGCCTGCACCATCCTACGAGGCCCCCGGGGACGACGGCTCCAGGCTCTTCTCGAACCAGTGCCCGGCGTGCGGGTTGCCGTTGTAGTCCTCGATCTCGCGGTAGCCCGCCCGCCGGTAGAGCGCGAGGGCGGCGTCCATGCCGGGGCCGGTGTCGAGGCGTACGGTGTGGCAGCCGAGGCCGGCGGCGTCGTCCTCGAGGCGGCCCAGCAGGAGGCGGGCCACCCCGCGCCGGCGGGCGGCGGGGGCGACGTACATCCGCTTCACCTCCGCGACGCCGTCGCCGAGCAGCCGCACTCCCCCGCACGCCACGGGCCTGCCGTCCAGGCTGACCAGGTGGAAGGCACCGCGCGGCGGTTCCATCTCCTCGGCAGAGACCGAGCCGCCCTCGCCCTGGCGCAGCTCGATGCCGCGGGCGGCGAGCTCCTCGGAGTAGGCCGCGAGCAGGGCCAGCACCTCGGGGTGGTCGGCCCGCGCCGGGACGAGGGTGGGAGCGCCGCTCGGCTCGGTCGTCATGGCCTCAGCCGGTGCGGCGGGCGCCGTGCACCGGGGCGGGGTCGGTGGTGGCCACGAAGTCCCGCAGCACCTCCGCGAACCGGTCGGTGTCCTCCAGGTGGGGGAAGTGACCGGCCCGGTCGAAGAGCACAACCCGGCACTCCGGCACCGATTCCTGGGCCTTGAGGGCGTGGAAGGCGGGGATCATCCGGTCGCGCGAGCCCCACACGATCAGCGTCGGCACCGGCTCCACGTGGCCGAGGTGGTCGTGGGCGCTGATGGTCTGCCCGCCCAGGTCGATCACGGCGCGGGTGGTGGCCAGGAAGGCACGCCGGCTCTCGCGGTCGTTGAGGGAGGTGTAGCCCTTCCAGATGGCGGTGATGTCGGCCCCGGGCTTCCACCCGACCTTCCGGGCGGCGCGGCCGGCCTCGTCCAGCCGCCCCAGCAGCCAGCCGGAGGCGGCGATCCCCAGCACCTGCTCGGCGAGGGGCAGGGTGGCGGCCCGCAGCAGCGGGCTGACCTCCCGGCCCAGCCCGCCGCTGGCGACCAGGACGAGACGCTCGACCCGCTCGGGGAAGAGGTAGTAGAACTGCATCGCGATGCCGCCGCCCAGGGAGTGGCCGACCAGGGTGACCCGCTCCACCCCGAGCTGGTCGAGCAGGTCGCGCAGCGTGGCGGCGTGCGAGCTGAGGGAGTAGTCGCCGAGCGGCTTGTCCGACTCCCCGTGGCCGAACAGGTCGGGGACGATCACCCGCTGGTCGTCGTCCATCCGGTCGATCAGCCGCGACCACTGACCCCGGGAGCCGAGGATGCCGTGGATGAAGAGGACGGGGGCGCCCGAGCCGCTGTCGACGTAGGAGAACTCGTGTCCGTGCAGGGTGATCGTGCGGGGCTCGGCGCGGTCCATCAGGCTGACCTCCTCGGGGCGTGGGACCACCGTACGGGTCCGGGCGCCGCCGAGCCCTGGCGTGTCACACGGTGGGCAGCCCGGTCCGGACGCACGAAGGGCCCCGACCGCAGTGCGGTCGGGGCCCAACGAGAGAGATCAGATGACGCTGACGTTCTCAGCCTGGGGACCCTTGGGGCCCTGGGCGAGGTCGAACTCGACCTTCTGGTTCTCGTCCAGCGACTTGTAGCCCTGCGACTGGATGGCGGAGAAGTGGACGAACACGTCCTCGCCGCCACCGTCCTGCGCGATGAAGCCGAAGCCCTTGTCAGCGTTGAACCACTTGACGGTGCCCTGAGCCATGATCTGTTCCTTTGTTCCGTTTCGAGGGCGACGTGCCCTCGAGCCGCTGAAGCCATCCACCTGTGCTGATGTCCAGCGAACCGAAAACCAGGAAGTACGAGATACAAGCCGCGCATCGAGTGCGGCGAGGAAAGCCCTAGGGGGGCTATCCCTTCAACACCTTGAGCCTACGTCATGACCCCCGAGAACCCCACATCCTCGCCACTGTCCGCACCTGCCCGGCGGCTCGGAGCCGGTCTCCCGGGGTGCCGTGCCCTACTCCGGCGCCGCCTCGGGGGCGAGTGACTCACGGACCAGGGATCCGAGCGAGGAGGCCTGCTCCAGCATCCGCAGCGCCGGCCCGACGTCGGGCAGGTCCGGCTCCGGGGACCACAGGCCGTCGGCGTCCACGACCACCTCCCCGGCACCGATGACCCCGTCGAGGTCGGTGACCAGCGCCGCGCGCGACGGGTCGCCGGAGAGCGCCGCCCGGATGGCCTCGGTCTCGATCGGCACGTCGGACCCGATCAGGACCGCGTTGCCGAACCGCAACCCGTGCAGCGAGGAGTTCTGCACGATGACCGCGGCGTGCTCGAACTCCTCCTTCAGGGTGGCGACCTGGCGCCGGGTGAAGGTCAGGTCGCCTCCGGCCACCGAGTTGACGACCAGCATCCCGTGGTCGTCGAGCAGGTCGTGGGCCAGCGCGAAGCACTCCCGCGAGGTGAAGGCGGGCGGGATCCTGCCGCCCGCGAAGACGTCGATGACCACGGCGTCGCAGGCGTTCGGGACCCAGGGCGGCGTGCCGCCGGCCTCGAGCCAGCCGCGCGCCTCGGCCACCTGGACGGTGACGCCCTCGGGGACCGTGAACCGCTCCTCCACGAGCGAGGCGAACACTGGCTCGAGCTCGACGACCACCTGCCGCGCCCCGGGAGTGGTGGCTGCGACGGCGCGGGGCAGGGTCAGGAGACCGCCGCCGAGGTGTACCACCGTGGCACGACCGCGGCCCAGCGCCGCCAGCATCCAGCGAGTCACCGCCAGGGCCGGCACCGCGTCGTCACCGTGGATGTGCGACTGGCGGACGCCGCCCACCTCGAGGACCCATCCGTCCTCTCGCTCGAACAGGTCGGCGCTCCCCCCGCCGGTGAGCTCGAGCGGCTCCCGGCCCCCGGACCCACCCTCGGGCGGGGTCATCCGGTGCCTCGCTCCGGGCCCCACTCCCCGGCCTTGCCGAGCAGCGTGGCCGCCGTCCCCGAGTCGGGCAGCACCGCGCTCATCCCCTGCGTTGTCACGGTGACCACGGGCACGGGGGTCAGCGGCAGGGCGACCGCCTCCTCGATCAGGCCGGCCTCGATGGCCACCTGCGTCATCCGGGCGTCGTACTTGTCGGCGGTGCGCTCGAGCTGCTTCAGCAGCGCCTGCCGGGCCGGGCTCCGCAGGCCGGTGATCGGCGAGGCCTTGCCGGCTCCCCAGACCGCGGAGATGTCCTCGGCGGTCTGCGGCAGGGGCACGGTGGTCAGGAGGGCCTGCCACTGCGTGCCGAGGTCCTTCGACCCCTCGATCCCCGCACGCCCGCAGTCGGTGACGCGCCACCCCGCCTCCGCGACGGACTCCACGAGCCCTTGGAACGCCCCGACGGCGAAGGGGTCGGCGGTGTCGTACGCGGTGCACACCGCGGTGCCCGCCGGGACCCCGGCCCGGTTCCGCTCGACGGACGCGTCGTTCTTCGCGGACTCGAACGCCGCCCGGTAGCCGGCGTCCTCGATCGAGACCTCGTACCCGTCGGAGTCGGGGCTGAACAGCAGGGACTGCGTCGCGGCGAAGGCGCTTCCCCAGGCCCCGGCCCCGGCCTGACGCACGTCGCCGGGGGTGACCGCGCGGAGGAACGCGCGGCGGGCCGCCGGCGCACCGAAGACGCCCCTGTCCGCGCGCAGGGCCAGCACCCACAGTCGTCCGTCGTGGGTCTCGCTGACGTGGTGGTCGCGACGCCCCAGGTCACGCACCGGGATGTGGTTCTCGGCAGTCGGCCTCAGCTGAAACACGTCGACGTCGTCCGGGAAGCTCGCCAGGGGGTCGCCGAACGGCCCGATCTCGATGCGCTCGTACGACGGCGGCGTGGCACCCTCGTAGGCCGGGTTGACCTTGAGCGTGACGCCGGAGGCGCCGGACTCCCCCGCCTCGAGGTCGGCCACCACGTAGGGCCCGCTGGCGACCGCCAGCCCCTCGGGCGGCGCGCCGTCGGTGCGGGCCAGGTCGAACCCCGAGCTCCAGGCCTCGGCGATGGCGGCGAGCGCCCGCCGGTCGTCGTCGAGGATCGCCTCCGTCACCGCCCGCTTGGCCTCCATCGGGTCGTCGATGTCCAGCGCCAGCCTGCCGACGACGTGGGCCGGCACGGCCACGTCGAGTGCGGTGTGCCAGTCGCGGACCGGCCGGGAGAAGAGGACGTCGATGCGGCGGGCGGACTCGTCGACCTCGGTCACCTCGAGGCTGTGCCGCAGGTCCCCCGGGACGGAGGCGAACTCGCCCTCGGTCACGCCGGCCCCCGCAGCCCACGCCAGCACGAGATCGGCGGCGTCCAGCGGGACGCCGTCGGACCACGTCCGCTCGGCGAGGTCGTAGCGCACCGTGAACGACTCGGCGGCCGGGTCGACGACCTCGACCGACCCGAACGACTCGTCGGCCTCGACGTCACCGCGGACGATCCGCGCGAACGAGTCGTGGGTCGCTGCCGCGATCTCCCGGTTGCCCCGGGTGCTCCCGCTCGCGGTCGAGGCGTTGAGGCTCGTCAGGGACTCCGACCACGCCACGGTGATCGAGGAGCCCTCGATGACCGACGCGGGCAGGTCCGCTCCACAGCCTGCGACCAGGAGCATCACGCTCGCCGACGCAGCACTGACCCACGACCCTCGCCCCCGCATGGCGGCGAGGGTACCAAGACCACGCCGCGGGTCCGCTGCCTATCACCACGTCAGGTGTGGGCCAGCACCCACTGCAGTCCCATGAGGGTGGCGCGCTCGCGACGCTCCTCGTCTTGGCTCAGCTGTTGCCCAGCTTGGCGGCGACCTGGGAGGTGAGCTCTTCCAGCAAGCGACGGTTCCGCTTGCCGTCCATCAGTCCGCTGGGCTGGTCCGGTGCGACGTCGATACCCAGCTCGATGGTCGAACCGCTGCCGCTCGGGGTGATGCGTGCACCACCCTGACGGGCGGTGTACAACATGGTGCGCTTGGCGTCGAAGATCAGCTCGCCTGCTCCGGGGAGCGTCCCCTGCTCCAACTGGTAGCCGAGGTCTCGGAGGACGGCGCAGAGGCCCTCGCTGGCGGCGGCGGGAGGAAGCGGGACCTCTACTTGGGCTTGTGCGAGGTGTCGGCTCATGGCGGCGACACTAGCAACGCCGCCTCCTCCCCCGCGACGCCGTGTCAGACGCGGGACCCCGCCGGCGGCCACGGCCGCTCGTCGCTCTTGTCGAAGTCACGCCACCCCACGGAGCGCAGCTCCAGGATCCTGCGTCGCTCGGCCTCGTCGACGCCGTCCAGCTCCTCCCAGTAGCCGAGCGGCATCTCCAGCATCCTCACCCGATCAGCCTCATCGATCCTGACGAGCTTCCTGGCGATCAGGACGTCGAGGACCTCCGCCCGGGTGGCCCGGTAACGCATCCACGTCTTGAGGTCCTTGGGGCCCCGCCGCGGCGGCTTGCGGCTCTTCGCTCGACCGGCGCGTCGGGCGAAGGCGAACAACAGCAGGACGAGGACCCCCAGCGCCCCGGTCGCCAGGACGAAGATCTGGAGCCACTGGTCGCGAGGCGTACCAGGGTCCGAACGCATCACGGCATAGGCAACGGCTGCGGAGACCACGGCGACCACGCCCGTCACGGCCTGGAGCGCGTGCCGAGCGCGTTCGGTCTCGAACCACATCAGCATCATGGCCAGCAAGGAGACGCACGCGGCGACGAAGAGGAATCGGGCCGGCGTCAACCAGGTGGTCGGATCCTCACTGCCTCGGCTGAGCACGACCAGCGCCAACCCGAGAGCTGGTGCCGCCCACGTCACCGCGGAGAGGAGCGCGGCCACGATCCCCCCGGTGACCCCGAGCACGCCCCCGAGGAGCCGCTCCTGCGAGGTCAGGGTCTCCGCCACCGGCTCGCGTGCGAGGACTCCTGCTTCGACCTCACCCCACTGCAGGGGCTGGGCGAACGTGGCCGTGCGCGCCCACTCCAGGACCGGCTGCGACATCGGCCTAGCCTCCGGTGGGGACGCGCCAGCGCAAGCTCGCCACGCATGCGTCGAACAGCACCCGCATGGCCTCGAGGGAAGCGTCGTCGGGTCGCACGTCGGGGGTGCGTCCGAACCCGGCCACCAAGGCGAGCGCGCGGCGCCGGTTGCTGCCCGGGACCGGCGTCAGGTAGACCAACGAGTGGTTGACGACGGTGGACGTGCCGACGCGACGGGTGGCCTCGGTCTCGAAGCGCAGGGTCCTGGGATCGCCATGCAACGGGGTCGCGCCGTGCTCACGGATCAGCGAGCGCGCCAAGTCGTCGAGGGTCTCACCAGGATCGGCCTTCCGGATCGAGGCGTTGATCGAGGCCGGGATCGCTACGGTGCCCGGTGCAGGGTCGGTCGGGGCGAAGAAGGCGAACACTCCGGCCTTCCCCATGTCATGGAACGCCTGCTCGAGCTGGGCCTTGATCTCCCCGAACAACACGGGCTGGTGCGACTCCATGCACTGCCGCTTCGCCTTGGCGACCATCTCGCCCAAGGTGACGTCGTCCACGGCATGTCGCGCCCATCCTTGGGGCAGCTCCAGCTCGAAATCAGGGTCCGCGGTCACTCCGAGCTCGTCACGCAAGGTCATGGTGTCCAATCGTTGTCGACGGCCCACTCGGAGTCCGCGAGGACCCCGGTAGGCGGCTTCGCGGCAAAGGTGGTCCCGTCGGGGCGAGTCAGGGTCAGGGCGTTCGCGAACAGGGAGAGACCCACGAGCGCCTGACTGATCACGAACGACGGGGCCTCCTCGAGCCCGATCATCACGCCGCACTCGTCGTCGGCGAAGATGAGGTGGACGGCGTTGACGTCGAGCGGGGCACCGTCCAGGTCCTCGACCGTGCGCCGTGAGGAGTACTGCAGCCCGGGACCGAGGTTGCGGGCGTCCGCCGAGCGGACAACTCCCGGCATGTCCGACCAGTCGGGCAGATCCGTGGGTCTGACGAAGTTGACGTGGCACAGCACGAACGCCGGCCCCGACACGGGCCAGACCTGGTACATCAGGGCGGAGTCGGACTCGGCTCGTGCCGCGAGCCCCGCACGCACCAGCGACTGCAGGTCCGCCTCGGAGGGCGGAGGCGCGTCGGGTTGTGTGGCCCCCATCACCTCACGGAGGAGTCGGGGCACCTCGGACACGAACGTGTCCGCCTCCTCGGCCGTCAGCCCCTTCGGAAGCGGAACCCACCCCGGCAGGTCGATGTCTTCGGCGAATCCGACGGCCCACCCGCCGAGGGTGTCATCAGTACTGCTGCTCACCGCTTCTCACGCCTTTCATCACCTCGTGTTGCTGCACAACGTACCGGCGCCGTCCTGTCGGGCAGGCCAAGGAACCCAGGTCTAGCCGAGCAGCGGCCCGATGGGCTTGGGGAACTTCGGCACGTCGATGTTGAACGGCCCGAGCGCCGTTCCCAGCCGACCCAGGTGACCCGAGAAGGTGCCGGCCTTCTTGGACACGTAGTCCAACCCGGACAAGCCGCGGACCAGGGGCAGGTTCCTCTCCAGGAGCGCACGGTTGCCGACGTAGAGCCCGATGTTGGACCTGCGCACCGTCGTGTACGTCGGGCCGAGCAGGTTCTCCATGACCTTCGCCTTGCCGAGGAACCTGTAGGTGTCGGAACCGCCACGCGTGAAGATGGTGTGGAGCGGTCCCTTGGACGCGGCCTTCCACGTGCGGCTGACGGCGTTGCCGAACCCACCCGCACCCCTCGTCAGCGCGGGGAACTGCACGAACTTGGTGAGGTTGGTGATCTTGCCGACCGGGATGATCGCCAGAGCCGACAGCGCAAGCTCTCCGCCAGTCTTCTTCCCCTGGGAGTACTGGAGGGCGGTCAGGAGGAAGACACTGACAGCAAGGATCGCGGCCAGGAGCAGGAACCCACCGAAGAAGATCGCGATCACACCGACGACCAGGGCCGCCCAGCTCAGCACCTTGGTCACGACGTCGACGAAGCCCATGAAGTTGTCCCACCGGCTGTCCTTGATCTTGCCGGACAGCTCGTCGGTGATGTCTCCGGCAGCGTCGTTGAAGGCGGTCTCCCAGGTGTCGTACCCCTCGTCGAACTCCTTCGCCGCTTCCAGCCAGTCCTCGTAGGCGGCAGACTTCGCCTCGTTGTTCTCCGCGATCTGCGTCTGCCGGGGGCTCGGACCCTCGTCCTTCGGGTCCATCTTCACCACGAACGGGTCGAACACGTCCTCGGCGGTGGTGGGGCCGTCCTTGTCACCGGGAAGACCCTGGTAGACCGCCCACTTGGTCTCGCAGTCGTCGACGGCGCCGTTGATCTTGGGCTTGCACTCCTCCAGGGCTTCACCGTACGTCTGGATCACCGGGCCCACCGGCTTGTACAGCTCGCCGGCCTCGCGCAGCTTCTTGTAGGAGTCGCCGATCGTCTCCTTGAGCGCCTCGATCGCCTTCCCCTTCTGGCTACCGTCGCCGACCGCGCCCTTCTTGATCGCCTCGAGCGTGTCGGCGCAGTCCTCCATCTTCGTGCCCAGCGAGGTGATGTCCTCGCCGCGGCTGATGATGTCTCCGGGGATTCCCTCGACCCGCTCGATCTCCCGCTTCTTCGGTGATCGCTCCATCGTTGCTACTCCTTGTGGTCTTCAGATGCGGATCGGGGGGCCGACTACCCGGATGCCGGCCTCCCCACGTGGCGTCGACAGCTACGGGGCGGGGGCCGGGACGGTCTTCCCGGCGCCCAACTCCCGTGCCGCGCGGTGGTACGGGATCACTCAGTTGCGCTGAGCTGCACTGCTGTTTCGGCGTCCCAGGCCTCGACGCCGTCTACCACGCCCTGGACGTGGTCCTTCACGCCCTTCAGGCCGTCCTTCAGCTCATCGCGCTTGTTGTCCCAGCGCTCCTCGAAGTCGCGGGCCTTGTCCCGGAGCTTGCTCTTGCCGAAGGGGTCGCCGATGGCGGCTTCCAGCTCTTCGGAGCGCGACGTGGCGTTCTCGAACTCGTCGATGATGTCGTCGAGCGCGCTCACTACCGTCTCGAGCTCCGAGAGCTTGATGTACACGTCTGCCATGGTCAGGTTCCTTCCGAGTCACCGCCGAAGATGGTGGGGCCGCACCGAGCGGGCGGCCCCACCACCGACATCAGCCTCCGGCGAGCTGGTCGTCGAGGTCGCGGATGGCCTGCGCCATGTCGCGCAGCGCCTGGGCCATGTCGGTCACGCCGTTGGAGGCGTCCTTCAGGCCGTTGGTCAGCTCCTCGTAGCCGTCCTGGAACTTGCCCGACGCCTTCTCGGTCTTGAAGCCGTCCTGGACCAGCTCGTCCACGTAGCCCTGGCACTCGGTCAGGGCGCTCTCGATGGACTCCTTGCCGTCGTCCAGCTTGGTGGCGGTGCTTTCCATCTCGTCGTAAGTTGCGCCGAAGTCGCTCATCGCTCAGTCCGTCCTTCTTGGTATGGGCTGAGGGACCAGGCCCCCCGCCCTCGGTCGGAGGTGTAATCCCCCCGTGGCGCCGTATCTAAACATCCGCGATCGGCATTTGTAGTGTCATTGCGCGTCCGGCCTGGACGAAGATCCCCCGACCGTCGGGGAAGTCGGTGCGCTTCACGCGTCCGAACGGCACCTTGAACAGGTGATCCCCGTCGTGGGTGTCGGCCTTGAGCGCGATCCCCTGGCGGTCCGCCTTCCACGCACCCATGACCCCTGCGCCACTGCTGGCCCGGGAGATGTCGGCCTCGCCCACCAGCAGGTGCTCGCTGTTGGAGATGGCCTGAAGCAGGGCCCGCACCGCCCGGTCGGCCGGCCCGTCGACCAGGTGCGGCACGTCCTCGATGACGACCATGATCCGTCCCTGCACCGACTCGTCGGCGATGATCTCGGCCAGCTCGGTGGCCAGCTCCTTCTGCTCCTCGGGCCGGATGGCGCTGCGCACCCACTCGCGGTACGACGCCAGCTCGGAGCGACGGCTGCCGAAGTGGAACAGCTTGACGTCGGGGTCGAACCGCTCCACGGCCCTCACCAGGGCCCGCACCGCGTTCGTCTTGCCCGACTGCGGCGGCCCGGTGACCACGAAGAGGCCGACCGGGTCGAAGCCGAGAGGTCCCAGGGTGTCCTCGCCGATGCCGAAGACGGGCTGCCCGCCGACCCGGTCGGGCAGCTCGGAGCTGTCGATGCGCGTGGGCAACGCACCGATGGGCGCGACCTCCGGCACCCCCTGGGCACGCAGCTCGGTGGCCAGCGCGTCCATCGCCTTGGTCTGCTCGGCCACGTTGGCCGTCCCGCCGAGCACCGCCATCTGCACCTCGTTCTTGTCCACCACCGCCCGGCCCGGCACCGAGGTGTCGTCGAGGACGTCCTTCGGCGCCCCCAGCAGGGTGTACTGGTTGATGTCCGCCAGCCTGAGCACCACCCGTCGCGAGATGTTCGCGGCGACGGCCGTGGGGACGGCGCCACCTCGGTCGGCGGTGATGGCCGCGTGCACCCCCAGGGGACGGCCCTCCCCCAGCAGACGCATGAACACCTGGTAGTACGGCGCCCGGGCCGAGCTGATCTCCCACTCGTTCTTGAACGCCGGGTAGTTGTCGATCAGCAGGATGATCCGGGGCAGCGACGGGTCGACCAGGTCGCGGTACTCGGTGAGGTTGGCCGCGTGCGCCCGGGCGAACAGGTCCGAGCGTCGGTCCAGCTCCCGGCCCAGGCTCCGCAGCAGCCGCTGCACCCGCTCGGCGTCGTCACCGTCGATGATCGAGCCCACGTGAGGCAGTCGCTCGAGGGACCCGAGCGCCCCGGAGGCGAAGTCCAGCCCGAAGACCTCGCTCGTCCCGAGGTCGGGGCGCATGCCGGCGGCCGTGGCGATGGTCTTGAGCACCGTCGTCTTGCCCGACCCCGAGGTCCCGAAGACGATGATCGAGCCGTCGCGGTCGGGCAGGAAGTAGGTGGGGTTCTGCTGCTGCTTCTCCGGCAGGTCCGCGAGCCCCAGCAGGACCTGCCCGTCGCCGCGGGCCGGCAGGTCGCGCAGGTCGACGACGCTCGCGAGATCGTCGAGCCACGGACGCCGCGGGGTCTGGATCCCGGCTGCGTCGGCGGCCCGGATCAGGGTGGTGACCACCCGCTTCTGGTCGTTCGGCCCGAGGTCCTCGTCGTGGGAGTCCGACTCGGCGACCCGCTCGGGCTCCCACTCGATGATCGAGCCGAAGCGAAGCTCCGCGACCTTCACGTCGGCCGTGACGACCTCGTCCTCACTCGTCCAGCCGCCCACGTAGGCGGACTGGAAGGGGGTCAGCCGGCCCGGTCCGGTCTTCGCGATCCCACGCCCCGGCAGGCTGGCGGGGAAGGTGGCGGCCACCGGGTCGTCCACCACGTCCTTGGAGTCCGACTCGTCGGCCATCCGCAGCGCGACCCGGAGGTTGGTGTTGGCACGCAGGTTGTCCTTGATGACGCCGGCGGGGCGCTGCGTCGCCATGATCAGGTGGATGCCGAGGGATCGGCCGCGCTGGGCGACGTCGACGACACCGTCGACGAACTCCGGGACCTCACCGGCCAGGGCGGCGAACTCGTCGATCACCAGCACCAGCGCGGGCGGGCAGTCCGGGTCCTGCCGACGTTCCAGCTCGAGCAGGTCCTTGGCCTTCTTGCGGTTGAAGAGGTGCTCGCGGTGGTGGAGCTCGGCCCTCAGGCTGGTCAGGGCACGGCGTACCAGGTGCGGACTCAGGTCGGTCACCAGCCCGACGCAGTGCGGCAGGTCGACACAGTCGGCGAACGCCGAGCCGCCCTTGTAGTCGATGAAGAGGAACGTCACCCGGTCCGGGCTGTGGGCGGCCGCCAGGCCGAGCACCCACGCCTGGAGGAACTCCGACTTGCCGGCACCCGTCGTGCCGCCGACCAGGGCGTGAGGACCCTGGCTCCGGAGGTCGAGGGTCATGGCGTCACTGGCACCCTGCCCGATGATGGCGCGCAGGTTGCCGGCGTTCTTCAACCGAGGACGCTCCCGCGCGCTGCGGTCGATGATGGTGTTGTTCTGCCGCCACCTCTCGATGACGGCCTCGGGCTCGTGGGCCGTCTCCTTGCCGACCAGGGACAGGAACATCACCGAGTTCGGGATGTCGGAGGCGTCCTGGATGACCGTGCTGACGTCGACGACCGGCGCCATCCGCTTGGCGAAGGTGTGCATGTAGTTGTTGGAGACCCCTTCGACGACCACGTGCTCGTAGAGGTCGCCGTTGCGGACCAGGCCCACCGTCGCGTCGTCCAGCCCCTCGGTGACGTCGACGAAGCTGCGGCAGGTGGCGGGCAGCGACTCCACCGTCGGCGAGCAGAAGACGGCGTGCACCCCGACGTCGGCGCCCCGCTCCAGCACCTGCACCAGACGTGGTCGGTCGACGGGGGCGTCATCGGTCACGATGACGATGATCGAGACCGGTTGACGGGGGGTCTTCTCCTCGGCGGCACGCGCCACGTCGGTGCCGTAGAGCATCGGGTTCCAGCGCTCCGGGAACGGCCCGCGCGGCTCGGCGCGCTGACCGGCTCGCAGGACGTACTCCTCCAACGCGCTGAGCAGGGCGTTGGCCGTCGGCGGCGAGTCGGCGAGCGGCAGGTCCTTGAAGGGGCTGGTCTCGCTGGTGGTGTGCGGGAGCCACTTCAGCCAGGCGAGCTCGGGCATCCAGCTGTCGCCCGCGATCGCGACCGTCACCACCTCGTTGGGCGCGTGCAGGCCGTAGAGCTGGACGGCGAGGCCACGAAGCACGTCGGCGGCGGCCCCGGTCGGGCCGGCGACGCCGACCGAACCGGCGACCCGCAGGGACTCCAGGACGGGGACGTCGTCGACGTAGCGGTAGCGCTCCCGGAGCCGGTCCAGTCGTTCGATGTACTCCGGGAGCCCGTCCTGGTTGTCCCGGTCCCCGATCGAGTTGCGCGAGGGGGATCTCGTCGTCCCGAGCCGCACGGCCAGGAAGTTCCAGTGCTCGGGCCGACGGGTCCACAGCAGGGGTCCCAGCCGAGCGGCGTGGTCGTAGACCTCCGCGACCGGAGGGACCTCGGCGTTGCGCGCGAACTCCTCCTCCGGCTTCTCGAGGAAGAGGGTCTCCTCGAGCTTCTCGAACTGCCGCTCGAAGAGCTCGGACTCGTACTTCTTCTTGGTCGCCGACTGGGTGCGCTGGTTCATGAAGTTGCCCAGCGCCATCATCGGCGTCATGAAGATCAGCAGCAGCGCGCGCTCCCGGCCGGTGAGGGCGTAGATGGCGAGCGCCATGATGATCGGGGCGACCAGGATGGTCCAGGGAAAGACCTTGTCCGCCTGCTCGGTCGGCATCCGCGGCGGGGGGTGCTCGGTCCCCGGGTAGCGCACCTCGACCCGTGGGCTGCGGTTGAACTGCAGACCGCCACCGCGCTCGAGGATCTCGGTCTCGACTTCCTCGAGATCGTCGGAGAGGTGCATCACCAGCGTCGTGGCACCGATCACCACCGCCCGGTTGGGGGTGAGCCACACGC
This sequence comes from Nocardioides sp. Z50_6, assembly GCF_058215755.1. Classification (NCBI taxonomy): domain Bacteria; kingdom Bacillati; phylum Actinomycetota; class Actinomycetes; order Propionibacteriales; family Nocardioidaceae; genus Nocardioides; species Nocardioides sp. Z50_6. Next base: position 658,533 of record NZ_JBZAJB010000001.1, read on the forward strand.
GCTGGACCGGCACGCCGTCGAAGAGGATCCCGTTGGCCGAGTTCAGGTCCACCAGCTCGACCCGGCGCCCCACCTCGATACGCGCATGGAGCTGGGACACCATGGGGTCGGCGAGCTCGATCTGGTTGGTGGGGGCGCGACCGATCGTCGCCTGCCCCACGTGCACCGGGAACTCCTTGCCCCGCAGCGGACCGGCGGTGGCCACCAGGGTGCCGACCTGCCTGCGGGCGGCGTACGGGATGGCCTGCAGGGAGCCGCGGGCTCCGCGGTTGACGACGGCAGCCGTGAACCCGGAGCCGATGGCCGCCTCGCCGATGTGCACCGAGGGGTCGAGAGGCTTCAGGTCGGACCCGTCGGGCGGGGCCACGGCCAACGTCAGGACGTCGTCGGGACCCACCGTCATCGAGCGTGCGGGATCGGACTCCACGATGAAGCGAGCGACCTCGGCGACCGTGGCCGTCGAGTCCGCCGTCACGACCACGTCCACGGGCTCCGCACGCTCCCGAAGGAGCGTCAGCTTGACCTTCATCCACTACCCTTCTCGAGCCGCGACGCACGCCACGGTCTTCCCTGCGCTCAGGTGGCCAGCACCGTGATGGTGCGATCACCGATCCGGATCGTGTCCCCCACACCTGCGACGACGATCTCGCCCGCCGTCACCGGGTGCTCCTGTCCGTCGCGGACGAGCACGGTTCCGTTGGTGGAGCCCTGGTCGACGACTTCGAGCCCTGCCGTCGACGGGCGGAGCAACGCGTGGGTCTTGGACATGGAGAAGCCCGGGTCGCTGATCGTCAGGGGCAGCGCTCCGTCGACCGGCTGGGGTGAGCGACCCACCACGACCGGGCCGGAGAGCGAGATCCGCTTCCCGTCGTCGAGAGCCAGCGTCATGCCCACCCCGGCCTGGGGGCCCCAGGCCGGCGCGATCACCTGCGGGGGGGCCGTCGCGGGGCCGCCGTCCGGCCGCCCGGATGTGTCCACCGGGGAGACGGCACTGCCGGCGCCCTCGGGCTCGCGCACGAGGTACGCCCCCAGGCGGGGCCCGGTCTGCCCGTCGTCGGCGGGCGCCTCACCCGGCACGAGACCGGCGAGCCCGACCACCACCCGGCGATCGCGGTCGTGCGGACGGGCGGCCCCGAGCACGCCCGCGCTCGTCCGCGGCCCCGGGCGGTAACCGCTCCGGGCGACACCGTCGGGCGTCGTCGCGAGCGACGGCAGGTTCTTGGGGCGTGGCGCGGGGATCGACGTGACGGTCTTCCTGGCGATCCGCATCCGCTTCTTGTCGAACGGGTTCAGGCCCTCCCGCACGTCGACGAGCCAGATGTCTCCCGCGCGGTCGTGCCAGCCGCGTCGGCGGTGTGCCTCGGACCACGACGGCGATGCCAGCACCACCGGCGTGCCGACCACCGTCACCAGCGGCAGCCAGGCCACCACGGCGCGCCACGTGGTGCGCCAGAAGCCAGGTGCGCCGAGGCTCGCGACGTTCACCGCCCGCAGCCCGGTGGCGCGCTTCCCGACGGTGAACCCCCACCGTCCCTGCATGAACAACGAGGCGACGCACCAGATGATCGAGAGCAGCAACGTGACCGCGGCGACGATGACGGTGAGCAGGAAGTCGGGATGGTTGACGAAGCCGTACCAGGAGATGCGCCCGCGGAGCAGGCGGCCCAGGACCGGCAGCGACCAGAAGACGAACGGCAGCTGCAGGAGGGAGAAGATGCCGACGTCGATCAGCGCAGCCAGAGCCCGGCGACCCAGCGGGGCCGAGCGCAGACCGAGCGCTGCCGCATACGCGGGATCGGGCTGCCCGCGCTCGTCGAGACCCTCCAAGGGTCGCTCGTCGTCGGGCAGCTCCCAGATCACGGTCTGCGGCGTCGTCGACGAGTGCTGCCCGCCGGATCCGGTTCCGAGGTCGGCGGTCGCCGCCCGCTGCGGCGCGCGTAGTGACAGGTCCCCCATGGGCGAAGGCTAACCCGATCCACCCGCCGGCCGTCGGCGCGGTCACAGATTGCTCCCTGTGCAGGGGCGCGCACGGCACGCGGCCACGGCGACATCCTGGTCGAGCAGCTGGGCGCAGGGTCCCGGCGCCGGGACTGACCGCGACCGCGGTGCGGGGTAGCGCGCTACTCCTGGGCGGATCACACGTTGAAGCGGAACTCCACCACGTCGCCGTCGGCCATCACGTAGTCCTTGCCCTCCATGCGGACCTTGCCGGCCTCGCGCGCCTTCACCATCGAGCCTGCGGCGACGAGGTCGTCGAAGGAGACGATCTCGGCCTTGATGAAGCCCTTCTGGAAGTCGGTGTGGATGACCCCGGCCGCCTCGGGGGCGGTGGCGCCCTGGGGGATCGTCCAGGCCCGGGTCTCCTTCGGGCCGGCGGTCAGGTAGGTCTGCAGGCCGAGGGTGTCGAAGCCGACCCGGGCCAGCACCTCCAGACCGGGCTCGGTGACCCCGGCCTCGGCGAGAAACTCCGCGGCCTCCTCGTCGTCCAGCTCGACCAGCTCGGACTCGAACTTGGCGTCCAGGAAGATCGCCTCAGCGGGCGCGACCAGCTCGCGCATCTTCGCCTTGAGGTCCTCGTCGGTCAGCTCATCGGCGTCGCAGTTGAAGACGTAGATGAACGGCTTGGCGGTGAGCAGCGAGAGCTCGCGCAGCAGGCTGCGGTCGATCGTGGTCGAGCTGATCGGCGTCCCGGACTCGAGCGCCTCCTTCGCCTCGCGGGCGGCCTCGAGGTTCGCCACCAGGTCCTTGACCTTGCGCGACTCCTTCTCCAGCCGGGTGATCGCCCGGTCGACGGTCTCCAGGTCGGCGAGGATCAGCTCGGTCTGGATGGTGGAGATGTCGTTGCCGGGATTGACCTCGCCGTCGACGTGGGTGACGTCCTCGTCGCGGAAGACCCGGGTCACCTGGCAGATCGCCGCGGACTCGCGGATGTGGGAGAGGAACTTGTTGCCCAGGCCCTCCCCCTGCGAGGCACCGCGGACGATGCCGGCGATGTCGACGAACTCCACGGTGGCCGGGAGGATCTTCTCGCTGCCGAAGATCTCCGCCAGCTTGGCCAGGCGGGAGTCGGGCACCCCGACCACCCCGACGTTGGGCTCGATGGTCGCGAACGGGTAGTTCGCGGCGAGCACGTCGTTCTTGGTCAGCGCGTTGAAGAGGGTCGACTTGCCGGCGTTGGGGAGTCCGACGATCCCGATGGTGAGGGCCACGGACGCCGAGTCTAGGTCCGCCGCCCCCGCGCTCCCAATCACACGGGCTGTGACAGGCTCGTCGGGTGCTCATCGATCTCCCGGACGACGCCAGCGTCCCCCCGCCGGACCCGGTCGCCCTCCGCGGGCCCGCCCACCGGGTCTCCCCCCGGGCGGTCGGCTACTGGCGGACTGTCTCGCTGATCACCACCGTGGTCGAGCTGGCGATCGCGTTCGTCCTCTTCCTGGTGCTGCCCAGCTGGCCGTGGTGGGCCACCGCCCTGGTCGTCGTGGGGACCGCGGTCAACCTCGGCTACGTGTTCGTCATGCCCGGGCTCCGCTACCGGGTGCACCGCTGGGAGGTCAGCCCCGAGGCCGTCCACACCCGCTCCGGCTGGCTCTCGGTCGAGACCCGGATCGCCCCCCTCAGCCGGGTCCAGACCGTCGACTCCCGGCAGGGCGCGGTGATGCGGCTCTTCGGCCTGGCCTCGCTCACCGTCACCACCGCCTCGGCGGCCGGCCCGATCACCATCGAGGGCCTGGACGCCGAGGACGCCCGGCAGCTCGTCGCCCAGCTCTCCGCCATCACCGCCACCGGCGAGGGCGACGCGACGTGACCGAGGCGGACGCGTCGGGGGCACCGGACGTCCCGGAGGCACCGGACGTCCCGGAGGCACCGGACGTCCCGGACGTCCCGGAGGCTCCTGAGGCATCGGAGACACCTGCCGACCCGGCCGACGGGTGGCGCAGGCTGAGCGCGCGCAAGCTGCTGATCGACCCGCTGGCGGTGCTGCGCTCCTTCCTGCTGCCACTGGTCGCCGTCGTGATCGGCCTGAGCAGCAGCGGACGGCCGCTGTGGACGCTGGCGGCACTCCCCCTCTTCCTGGTCGGGGCGGTCGCCCTGGGGGTGATCCCGTGGCTGACCACCTGGTTCCGGCTGGACGACGTCCAGTTCCAGCTGCGCACCGGCCTGCTCAACAAGAAGACCTCCACGGCCCGGCTCGACCGGATCCGCAGCGTCGACCTGGAGGGGCCGCTGGTGCACCGGCTGCTGGGGCTGCGCACCGTGCGGATCGGCACCGGCGTGGACGACGAGCGGATCGTCCTGGACGCCGTCACCGTCGAGGAGGCCACCACCCTGCGCCGGGTCCTGCTGGCCCGGACCCCGCTCCCCCCGGGGACCCCCGCCCCGGTCGCGGCCGCTCGGCCCGCGACGGACGACGTCCCTGATGGCGATCCGGGGCAGCAGCCGGTCGCCGCGCCCCCCGCGGCCGACGAGCAGGTGCTGACCGTGCTCGACCCGTCGTGGGTGCGGTTCGCGCCCTTCAGCCTGGCCCGGCTGGTCGTGGTCGCGGGCGCGCTCGGCTTCCTGACCCAGGTGCTCGACGACTTCCCGGTCCTGGACCAGGGCGACGTGGAGAGCTTCTGGGAGTGGCTGACCGGCTTCGCCCTCGTGGTCGCGCTGGCGCTCGTCCTCGTCTCGGCCCTGGTGGGCTGGCTGGCGATCTCGACGCTCGGCTACCTGGCGCACTGGTGGGGCCTGCGGCTGACCCGCGGCCACGGCTCCCTCCACCTCGTCGCCGGCTTCCTGACCACCCGGTCGGTGAGCATCGAGGAGAAGCGGATCCGCGGCGTCGAGCTGGACGAGAAGGTCCTGCTCCGGCTGGTCCGGGGCGCCGAGCTCTCCACCCTCGCCACGGGCGTGAGCAACGGGGTGACGACCCTGCTGCCGCCCTGCCCGGTGGGGGTCGCCACGGGCGTGGGGGCAGCCGTCGTCGAGGACGACCAGCCGCTCGCGGTGCCGCTGCGCGAGCACGGCCCCGCCGCCCGCCGCCGCCGCCACGTGCGGCACCAGTGGGCCACCGTGACCCTGCTCGTCGTGCTGGCGGCCATTCAGCACGACCTCCTCCAGCCCGTCCGGGAGTGGCTCTCCTGGGTGCCCGGGTGGCTCCCCTGGGCGGCGGTGCCCGCCCTCGCCGTGCTCGGCGCCGCGCTCGCCGAGGCGGCGTACGCCCACCTGGGCCACGCCCTCACCTCACGGCACCTGGTGGTCGGGAGCGGCACCACCACCCGGACCCGCACCGTGCTGGAGCGCGACGGGATCATCGGCTGGGTGGTGGAGCAGTCGTGGTTCCAGCGCCGCGTGGGGCTCGCCACCCTGGTGGCCACCACGGCCGCGGGACAGGAGCGCGTGGTGCTGACCGACGTCCCGCAGGAGCGCGCCGTGGCGCTGGCGAACGCGGCCACCCCCGGGCTGCTCACCGGCTTCCTCGCCTAGACTCCGCCGGTGCGCATCGCGACCTGGAACGTCAACTCCCTCCGCTCCCGCATCGACCGCGTCGAGGCCTTCCTCGAGCGCCACGACGTCGACGTGCTCGCCGTGCAGGAGACGAAGGCCAAGGTCGACCAGCTGCCCCTGATGGGCCTGCAGTCGCTGGGCTACGAGGTCGCCGCCGCCGGCACCAGCCAGTGGAACGGCGTCGCCCTGATCAGCCGGGTCGGCCTGGAGGACGTGCAGGTCGGCTTCGATTCGATGCCCGGGTACGGCGACCCGGTCGAGGCGGAGGCCCGGGCCATCGGGGCCGTCTGCGGCGGGGTGCGGATCTGGTCGCTCTACGTGCCCAACGGGCGCAAGCCCGCCGACCCGCACTACGTCTACAAGCTCGACTGGCTGGCCCGGCTGCGCGACCAGGCCCGGTCGTGGCTGGACGAGGACACCGCCCTGGTCGGCGACTGGAACGTCTGCCCCACCGACGACGACGTCTTCGACCCGGCCCAGTTCCGCAACTCCACCCACGTCACCCCCGCCGAGCGGGCCGCCTTCCAGGGCTTCCTGGACGACGGCTACGCCGACGTGGTCCGCCCGTTCGCCCCGGAGCCGGACAACTACACCTACTGGGACTACTACCGCCAGCGCTTCGAGCGCAACCGCGGCCTGCGGATCGACTTCATCCTGGGCTCCCCCTCGCTGGCTGCCCGGGTCACCCACGCCTTCATCGACCGCGACGAGCGCGCCGGCAAGGGCGCCTCCGACCACGCCCCGGTGGTCGCCGACCTGGCCTGACGCGGGAGCCCTCGCCCCGGCAGGACGCGCCGTCTCCTCCGCCTCTGCGGGACTGTCGGTGGCGGCGGCCATGATCGTGGCATGGACCTCTCGACCGTGCTGACCCTGCTGACCGGGCTCGTGCTGGGCCTCGCCCTCGGCGCCCTCATCGGCTGGCTCGGGGCCAGGTCGCGGACCCCTGCCGGCGAGGCGGTGGCCGCCCTGGAGTCCCGCGCCGCCGACCAGGCCGTCGTCCGCGAGGGCCTGGAGCGGCTCGCCGACCAGCTCAAGGACCTGCACCACGACCGGGCCACCTGGCAGGGCGAGTTCAACGCCCAGGTGCAGGGGATGCGGATGACCACCGAGTCGCTGCGCCGCGAGACGTCCTCGCTGGCCACCGCCCTGCGCAAGCCCCAAGTCCGGGGCCGCTGGGGCGAGATGCACCTCAAGCGAGCCGTCGAGCTGGCCGGCATGGTCGAGCGCTGCGACTTCTCCGAGCAGCACCGCCTCGACGACGGCGCGCTCCGGCCCGACCTGGTCGTCCACCTGGCCGGAGGCCGCCACGTCGTGGTCGACGCCAAGGTCCCTCTCGACGCCTTCCTCGACGCGACCTCCGCCGACGACGACGCCGAGCGCGAGGCCCACCTCGCCCGCCACGCCCGCCAGCTGCGCACCCACGTCGACTCGCTCGCCGGCAAGGCCTACTGGCGCTCGCTGCCCGAGACCCCGGAGTTCGTGGTGCTCTTCGTGCCCGCCGAGGCCTTCCTCTCCGCCGCCCTGGAGTCCGAGCCCCACCTGCTCGACCACGCCGCCGAGCGCCGGGTGGTGCTGGCCACGCCGACCACCCTGATCGCGCTGCTCCGCACCGTCGCCCACGGCTGGAGCCACGAGACCCTCGCCGCCCAGGTGGCGGAGGTCCAGCGGCTCGGCCGCGAGCTCTACGACCGTCTCGGCACGATGGGCGACCACGTCGCCCAGGTGGGCCGCGGCCTGACCAACGCGGTGAAGGCCTACAACCAGGCGGTCGGGTCGCTGGAGGGGCGGGTGCTGGTCACCGCCCGTCGCCTCGAGGCTCTCGGCGTGGTCGACACGGCCCTCCCGGAGGTGCGGCAGGTCGAGCTGACCCCCCGCTCCGTCTCCGCCCCCGAGCTGGCCCTGGTGGCCGAGGAGACGCCCTTCCCCGACCTGGAGCGACTCAGCGGCGGTGGCGCAGGGAGCGGCAGCGACGGTGCTGGTGGGCGGGCCGGTGGCGGGGCCGGTGGCGGGGCCGGTGACAGCGGGAGCGACGACCTGGAGGCGGCGCGCCGCCCTGCCGGCGCGTGAGGCAGGCCCTAGGTTGGTCGCCGTGAGCCGGTCCCGGCAGCCGTGGAGTCGCGGCAACGAGTCCGAGAGCCATGTGGTGGCGCTCGGGCTGGCCGTCGCGCTCAGCGTGGTGGTGCTCGACCACCTGATGGTGGGCCGGCTCAGCCTCTTCTTCGACCTCTGCTTCGTCACCCTCTGCCTCGCCCTGGCGGTCCGGGTGAAGGAGGACGGGTGGTTCGTGATGGGGCTCTTCCCCCCGGTGCTGATGCTCTCGGTCTTCGTGCTGCTCGGCCTGACCGCACCCGAGCTGATCGCCGAGCACGACGACGGCGTGGTCCAGGCGGTGATCAGCGGGCTGGCCCACCACAGCACCGCCCTGCTGGTCGGCTACGCACTCTCGCTCGCCGCCTGGTGGCGGCGCCACGATCAGGCCTCGAAGCGCGACGGGTCGCCCGACCCCACCCTGAGCACCTCGGGGTAGCCCTCGGACCAGTCGACCACCGTGGTCGGCTCGGCCGGGGTCTCCCCCGCCTCGATCACGATGTCGACCTGGTGGTCGAGATCCTCCTTGACGTCCCAGCCCATGGTCCGCGGCTCGGTCTCCCCGGGCAGGATCAGCGTGCTGGTCAGCAGCGGCTCCCCCAGCTCGTCGAGCAGCGTGCAGACCACCGGGTGGTCGGTGATGCGCACCCCGACCGTCTTCTTCTTGGGGTGCATCAGTCGCCGCGGCACCTCGCTGGTCGCCGGCAGGATGAACGTGTAGGGCCCGGGGGTGGCCCCCTTGATCGCCCGGAACGCGGAGTTGTCGAGCTTGACGAACTGGCCCAGCTGGGCGAAGTCCTTGCACATCAGGGTGAAGTCGTGACGCTCGTCGAGGTCGCGGATCCGCAGGATCCGGTCCCGGCCGTCGCGGTTGCCCAGCTGGCAGCCCAGGGCGTAGCCGGAGTCGGTGGGGTAGGCGATCAGGGCGTCGTCACGCAGCGCCTCCACCACCTGGCGGATCAGTCGCGGCTGCGGGTTGTCCGGGTGGACGTCGACATACCTGGCCATCAGGACCCCCGCTGGGCCTTGCGCAGGTCGCGGCGCAGCTCCGGCGGCAGCGCGAAGATGAGCGACTCCTCGGCCGAGCGGACCGCCTTGGCGTCCGGGTAGCCGCGCTCGGAGAGGAAGGCCAGGACGCCGTCGACGAGGTCCTCGGGGACCGAGGCGCCCGAGGTCACCGAGACGGTGCGCACGCCGTCCAGCCAGGCCTCGTCGATCTCGGACGCGTCGTCGACCCGGTAGGAGGCCTTGGCCCCCGCCTCGAGGGCCACCTCGACCAGCCGCACCGAGTTGGAGGAGTTGCCCGACCCGACCACGATCACCAGGTCGGCGTCGACCGCGATCTCCTTGACCGCGAGCTGACGGTTCTGGGTGGCGTAGCAGATGTCGTCCGAGGGCGGGTCGAGCAGCAGCGGGAACCGCTCCCGGATCGCCGCCACGGTCTCGAGCGTCTCGTCGACCGAGAGCGTGGTCTGGGAGAGCCAGGCGACCTTGGACTCGTCGCGGACGACGATCCCCGGGACGTCGGCGGGCGACTGCACGAGCTGGATGTGCTCGGGAGCCTCGCCCGCGGTGCCCTCCACCTCCTCGTGCCCCTCGTGCCCGATCAGCAGGATGTCGTAGTCGTCGGCGGCGAACCGCTTGGCCTCGTGGTGGACCTTGGTCACCAGCGGGCAGGTCGCGTCGATGGTCTTCAGCGACCGCTCGGCGGCCTGCTGGTGGACCGCCGGGGAGACCCCGTGGGCGGAGAAGACGACGGTGGCGCCGGCCGGCACCTCGTCGAGCTCCTCGACGAAGATCGCGCCCCGGGCCTCCAGGCCGGAGACCACGTGCTTGTTGTGCACGATCTGCTTGCGCACGTAGACCGGCGCGCCGTAGAGGTCCAGGGCCTTCTCGACCGTGATGACGGCGCGGTCCACCCCGGCGCAGTAGCCGCGGGGCGCGGCCAGCAGCACTGCCTTCTCCGCCTCCTCGGCCGAGAGGACGGTCGGCGTGCCCAGGTCGATGCTCATGGCAGCCGAGTCTACGGGTCCGGGGCAGGGAGCGCCTGTCGCCGCCGTCGCCTAGGGTGGCCGCCGTGGCCCTGGAGACCTCATCGGAGCAGCCGGCACCGGTCCGGCAGATCGCCAACGCGATCTCGGGCTGGATCGACCGGCTGGGCCCGGTGTGGGTCGAGGGCCAGATCGCCCAGATCAACAGGCGCCCCGGGGTGCAGACGGTCTTCCTCACCCTGCGCGACTCGGTGGCCGACATCTCGGTCCCGCTGACCTGCGCGCGCAGCCTCTTCGACGGCCTCAACCCGCCGCTGGTCGAGGGCGCGAGCGTGGTGGTCCACGCCAAGCCCAACTACTACGCCAACCGGGGCTCTCTCTCCCTGTCGGTGCGCGCCATCCGGATGGTCGGCCTGGGCGAGCTGCTGGCCCGGCTGGAGCGGCGCCGCCAGCTGCTGGCCGCCGAGGGGCTCTTCGCCGCCGAGCTCAAGCGCCGGCCGCCCTTCCTGCCACGCGCCGTCGGCCTGGTCACCGCGCCCGGGTCCGCCGCGGAGCGCGACGTCGTGGAGAACGCCCGGCGCCGCTGGCCCGCGGTGCGCTTCGAGGTGGCCTACGCCGCCATGCAGGGGCAGCGGTCCGCGAGCGAGGTGATGGAGGCCCTGGACCGGCTGGAGCGCCACCCGGCGGTCGACGTGATCGTGGTGGCCCGCGGTGGCGGCTCGGTCGAGGACCTGCTGCCCTTCAGCGACGAGGCGGTGGTCCGCGCCGTCCACCGGATGCGCACGCCGGTGGTCTCCGCGATCGGCCACGAGCCGGACCAGCCGCTGCTCGACCTGGTCGCCGACGTCCGCGCCTCCACCCCCACCGACGCGGCCAAGCTGATCGTCCCCGACATGCTCGAGGAGCTCAACGGCGTGCGGTGGGCCCGCGACCGCATCCGGACCCAGCTCCGCGGGCTTCTCGACCGCGAGCAGCGCGGCCTCGACGACCTCCGCTCGCGCCCGGCGCTGGCCGACCCGCGCTACCTGCTCGACGTCCGCGCCGAGGAGGTAGCCGCCCTGCGCGACCGAGCCCGGCGCACCCTCTCCCACCGGCTGGACCGGGCCGCCGACGACGTGGCCCACCACCGCGCCCGCGCCCGCTCCCTCTCCCCCCTGGCCACCCTGCAGCGTGGCTACGCGGTGGTGCAGGACGAGGCGGGCCACGTCGTCACCTCGGTGGCCGGGGTCGACCAGGGCGCCGCGCTCACCGTCCGCCTGGCCGACGGCCGCCTCCAGGTCTCGGCCACGGCCGCCGAGCACGACCCGGTGGGCGGCGACCAGACCCCATGACCCGACGCAGCACAGGAGCGAGCAATGGCTGAACCCAAGCAGCTGTCCTACGAGGACGCCCGGGAGGAGCTGGTCGAGGTGGTCCGCACCCTCGAGCAGGGTGGCACCACCCTGGAGGAGTCGCTGCGGCTCTGGGAGCGCGGCGAGGTGCTGGCCAAGGCCTGCCAGGAGTGGCTCGACGGCGCCCGCACCCGGCTCGACGCCGCGATCGAGGGCGACGCGGAGGAGTAGCCCCCGCGGCTCAGGAGCGCTCGGGCTCGGCCAGCGGCGCGTCGGTCAGGCCGGCCGCGAACTCCTCCACCACCTCGCGCGGCGCGGAGCCGTAGACCATCACCACGTCGCCGTCGCGCTCGCGGACCAGCGCCACGTCGCCCCCGGCGTCGGTGAAGACCCGCCACTCGCCGCCCAGGTCGCCGCCGATCCGGACCGGCTCCTCCTCGGTCGCCTTCTCGTCGACGAAGACCTCGAGCAGGTCGTCGACCGACTCGTCCTCCTGACGCAGCCCCACGAAGCGGTCGGTGTCGGTGAGCATCCCCAGGCCCCAGACCGGCGGGTCGGTGGGGGTGAAGGAGAGACTGGTGGCCTTCCACCCCGCGGGCAGCCCGGCGGGGTGGACGACGTCGTGGCCCGCCTCCTGAGCAGCCACCACGGCGGCCTCCCAGTCGAGGGGCTCGACGGCGTTGTCGGGGGTCGTGCGGTTGAGGTCCCGCAGCAGCACGACGGCCAGGACGACGACGACCAGGACCGTCATCGCCCCGACCATCGCGCCCATCGAGGTCTGGTGGCGACCGGGCTTCTCACTCACCCCGTCATCCTCTCAGCCGCCGGCCCGGGGGGCTCACCGACCCGGCGCGCCGGCCGCCCGTCCGTGCCGGCCCGGGGCGACGATCGAGGCGCGCGGCCTCGATAACATGCGGCCCATGACCCCCACGGACCTCCACGTCGATCCCGCGTCCCCCGACCGCAACCTCGCCATGGAGCTGGTCCGGGTGACCGAGGCCGCGGCCATGGCCGCCGGCCGGTGGGTCGGCCGCGGGGACAAGAACGGCGCCGACGGCGTGGCCGTCAACGCCATGCGCGTGATGATCTCGACGATCCAGATGAACGGCACGGTCGTGATCGGCGAGGGCGAGAAGGACAACGCCCCGATGCTCTACAACGGCGAGAGCGTGGGGGACGGCACCGGCCCCGAGTGCGACGTCGCGGTGGACCCCATCGACGGGACCACGCTGACGGCCAAGGGGATGAGCAACGCCGTCGCCGTGCTGGCGGTGGCCCCGCGCGGCTCCATGTACGACCCCTCCGCCGTCTTCTACATGGAGAAGCTGGTCACCGGCCCGGAGGCGGCCGACGTCGTCGACCTGCGCCTGCCGGTGGCCGAGAACATCCACCTCGTCGCCAAGGCCAAGGGCCGGCGCCCCGAGGACGTCACGGTGGTGCTCCTGGACCGGCCCCGCCACGAGAAGCTGGCTCAGGAGATCCGCGACGCGGGGGCGAGGATCAAGTTCATCAGCGACGGCGACGTGGCCGGCGCGATCATGGCGGCGCGCCAGGGCACGGGCATCGACCTGCTGCTGGGCATCGGCGGCACCCCCGAGGGAATCATCGCCGCCTGCGCGATGAAGGCCCTCGGCGGCGTGATCCAGGGCAGGCTCTGGCCCACCGACGACGAGGAGCGGCAGCGCGCCCTGGACGCCGGGCACGACCTCGACCCCGACCACATCCTGTCCACCGACGACCTGGTCACCGGCGAGGACTGCTTCTTCGTGGCCACCGGGATCACCGACGGCGAGCTCATGCAGGGGGTGCGCTACCTGCCCAACGGGGCCGCCACCACGCACTCGCTGGTGATGCGCTCGCGCAGCGGCACCATCCGCAACATCATCTCCGAGCACCAGCTCGGCAAGCTACGCAATTTCTCCGCGATCGACTTCGACAAGTGACAGCCGGCGGGGCTGGAGCAGGGTCCGACGCACCAGGTCGATGACCCGCGGCTCGACCACCATGCCCAGGTGGGAGCAGCCCACCTCGACGAGCTGCGCCTGCGGGTCCAGGCAGGCGCGGTGGTCGACCACGCCGTCGCGGCGGGAGTAGACCGAGGTGTAGGAGACCGTGTCGGCCAACGGCGCCCGGCACTGGTCGAAGGCCGTGCGGGCACACTGGCCGGCGACGCAGTCCTCGGCCATCAGGCCGCGCAGGCCGGCCCGGCTCAGCCGCACCAGGACCTCGACGCTGGCGGTCAGGCTCGGGTGGTGCGCCCCCGGCGCCAGCACGGGGCTGCCCAGGGTGACGATCCCCGCGACCAGGTCGGGTCGCCGGGCCGCGACGCCGCGGGCCAGCATGCCGCCCAGGCTGTGACCGACCACGCGGACCTGCCGACCCCGACGGGCGGCCACCGACTCCAGCCTCGCCTCCAGCTGGTCGACGGCGCTGGCGGTGCAGCCCACGTTGGCGTGGATGTGGGAGCGGTAGGTGCGCATCCCGTCGTGGCGCAGCGCCCGGGCCAGCGGCGCCAGGCTCGCGTCACCGGCCAGGAAGCCCGGAACCAGCACCACCGGGTCCAGGTCGCGGACCGGGGCCGCCCCGGCGAAGGGCCGCAGCCGCAGCCCGCTCCGACCGCGCTGCCAGGCGTAGCGACCCACCTCGGCCACCACCGCCCGCTCGCGCAGCACCGCCGAGGCGTGGAGCGCCTCGAACCCGTCGGGCCGCAGGAAGGCGGCCAGTGTGGTCGGCGTCACAGTCGGGGTCACGGGCGGCACGGTAGCCAACCCCGGCAACAAGGACCAGTATTTCGCGAACCCCGCGCGGTGGCCGCCCAGCTCGTGTTGACTTCGACCATGCCCCCGCGTACCCCGGAGCCGCCCGAGCCGGTCCCGGTCTCCGACGAGCTGCTGGCCCCGGTGAGCCCCGGCATCGAGCTCTGCTACCAGACGTTCGGCGCCCAGGAGGACGAGCCGCTGCTGCTGGTGATGGGCCTGGGCGGACCGATGACCTGGTGGCCCGCCGACCTGTGCGAGCTGCTGGCCCGCGAGGGGTTCTTCGTCATCCGCTACGACAACCGCGACACCGGTCGCTCCACCCACCTCGCATCCCGGGTCAGCCGGGGGATGCTGGTGCGGGCGTTCCTGGGCCGACGGGTGCGGGCGCCGTACTCGCTCGACGACATGGCGGGCGACGCGTTCGGCCTGATGGACCACCTCGGCCTGCAGGGGGCCCACGTGGCCGGTGTCTCCCTGGGCGGGATGATCGCCCAGACGATGGCCGTCACCGCGCCGCGGCGGGTGCGCTCGCTGACCAGCATCATGTCGACCACCGGGCGACGCACGGTCGGCTGGCAGAGCCCCCAGCTCCTCCCCACCCTCGTCGCCCCCCGCAGTCCCGGCCGGGAGGCCTACGTGCAGGCCAGCGCCGCCCTGTGGAAGGCGATCGGCTCCCCCGGCTACCCGGCGGACCACGAGGTGCTGGCAGCGCGCGCCCGGGAGACCTACGACCGGGGCTTCGACGCCCGCGGGGTGCTGCGGCAGACCCTCGCCGTGCTCACCCAGCCCGACCGCACCCGGCGGCTGCGGGGCCTGCGGATCCCGACCAGCGTGATCCACGGGCTCTCCGACCACATGGTGCACGTCTCGGGCGGTCGGGCCACCGCCGCGGCGGTGCCGGGCGCCGAGCTCGTCCTGATCGACGGGATGGGCCACGACCTGCCCGAGGCACTCCACCCGGGCTTCGTCGACGTCATCCGACGGACGGCCGACCGGGCCGCCGACGGCGGGCGGGACCCGGGCTCAGCACCCCCGACCTGACCGGCGGCGCGCCGACCCGGACCGGGTCGGCACCTCGGTCGCCAGCGGCCGGCGTCAGCGCCTCCACGGCCGCCGGCACGGGCGCCGATCCCTCGTCGACGCGCGCAAATGGGACGTGTGTGGCATCACTTCCGTCACTCCCGGGTACCCCCCGGCCAACGGCGCGGGGGGTTGCCATCGCCCCCCGGGTGGACTACATGTGATCTAGGACACAGAGGGAGGGACACATGGGAACCCCCATGAGAGGCAGTTCCAGGCGTCGGCGCACAGGGGTCGCGGTGGCCGCCCTGGCGCTGTGCTCCGGCATGCTCGCGGCGTGCTCCGGTGACGACTCCGGCAAGGCGACGCTCAACTGGTACATCAACCCCGACGGGCAGGAGACCCTCAACCAGCTCGCCGAGGACTGCAGCACCGACGACTACGACATCTCCATCCAGCTGCTGCCCTCCAGCGCCACCGACCAGCGCACCCAGCTGGCTCGCCGGCTCGCCGCCGAGGACTCCTCGACCGACCTGATGAGCCTCGACCCGGTCTTCATCCCGGAGTTCGCCAACGCGGGCTGGCTCGCCCCCTTCGACGGCGAGCAGGCCGACGCGGTGGTCGACGACGACGTGCTCGAGGGCCCGGCCGACACGGTGCTGTGGGAGGACGAGGTGGTGGCCGCTCCGCAGTGGGCGAACACCCAGGTCACCTGGTACCGCAAGTCCCTCGCCGAGGCCGCCGGCCTCGACCCCGAGCAGGACTGGACCTGGGACCAGATCATCGACGCCGCCGCTGAGAACGGCGGCACCGTGGGCGTCCAGGCCAACCGCTACGAGGGCTACGTGGTGTGGATCAACGCCATGGTCCTCGGCGCCGGCGGCGACATCGTCACCGACACCGAGGCCGGCCGCGACGCCGAGGTCACCCTGGACGACGACGCGGGCCGCGAGGCGGCCCGGATCATCGCCAAGCTCGCCTCCTCCGACGCCGCGCAGGCCGACCTCACCGTCTCCAACGAGGGCACCAGCCTGGGCCAGATGTTCCCCGAGGACGGCGCCGGGGAGTTCATGGTCAACTGGACCTTCGTCTACAAGAACTACGAGGGCACCGGCGACGACCTCGACGACCTCGGCTGGAACCGCTACCCGGCCACCGTCGAGGGCGAGGAGTCCCGGCCCCCGCTGGGCGGCATCAACATCGGGGTCGGCTCCTACTCCGAGAACGTGGAGTGGGCCAAGGAGGCGGCCGTCTGCGTGACCACGCCCGAGGCCCAGACCCAGCTCGCGGTCAACGAGGGCCTGATGCCCTCGCGGGGCTCGGTCTACGACAACGACGAGCTCACCGAGGCCTACCCCGCCTCCCTGCTCGAGCTCTTCAGGGAGAGCATCGACGCCGGCGGGCCGCGTCCCAAGAGCGCGCTCTACAGCCAGATCTCGAGCGCGATCCAGTCCGTGTGGCACTCCCCCGAGAGCGTCGACCCGGACAGCACGCCCCGCCGATCCGCGGAGTTCCTCTCCGACATCCTGGCTGGAAAGAGGCTCCTGTGACCAGCACCGTCGTGGCCCCCGACTCCAAGGCCGACCGCCGCAAGACCGCCCAGATGAGCGACCGGACCAAGGCCGAGCAGCGGCTCGGGCAGAAGCTGGTGCTGCCGGCGATCGCCCTGATGCTGCTGGTCACCGCGTTCCCCATGCTGCGGGCGATCTACCTCAGCACCTTCAACTACACCCTGACGGCGCCCGACGACCGGGAGTTCGTCGGGCTGCAGAACTACATCACCGCGCTGACCGACTCGCTCTTCTGGGAGACCACCCTCAACACGGTGTTCATCATGGTGGTCACCGTGGCGGTGGAGCTGGTGATCGGCTTCATCTTCGCCATGGTGATGCACCGGGTGATCTTCGCCCGCGGCGTCATCCGGACCTCGATCCTGATCCCCTACGGCATCATCACCGTTGTCTCCGGGTTCGCCTGGCAGTTCGCCTTCAGCAACAGCAACGGCTTCATCAACGAGTGGCTGCCCTGGATCTCCGACAGCTTCAACTGGTTCGGCCAGTACGGCTCGGCGATCGCGGCGATCATGGTCTCGGAGATCTGGAAGACCACGCCCTTCATGTCGCTGCTCCTGCTCGCCGGGCTGGCCCAGGTCTCCGAGGACATGCTGGAGGCCGCCAAGGTCGACGGGGCCACCTGGTGGCAGCGGCTGTGGAAGGTGATCCTGCCCAACATGCGCTCGGCGATCATGGTCGCCGTCCTCTTCCGGGCCCTGGACGCCTACCGCATCTTCGACAACATCTTCGTGATGACGGCCGGGGCACAGGGGACCGAGTCGGTCTCCTTCCTGACCTACCGGCAGGTGATCGAGCAGTTCCAGCTGGGGATCGGGTCGGCACTCTCGGTGCTGCTCTTCCTCTCGGTGCTGGTGATAGCCGGCCTGATCGTCAAGATCTTCCGCGTCGACCTTGCCGCTGCCCGGCAGGAGGGATGAGATGAACACCAGGAACCGCATCGGCGTCGTGGTCGGCGCCATCCTCATCCTCGTCTGGTGCCTGCTCCCGGTCGCGTGGATCATCTCGCTCTCCTTCAAGTCGCAGGAGGCGATCACCACCGGCAGCCCGGGCTTCCTCCCCAAGGAGGGTGGCGGCGCCGGCTGGCAGAACTACGCCGACGTGCTCGCCGACGAGCAGTTCCGGCGCGCGATCATCAACTCCATCGGGATCTCGCTGATCGCCACCCTGCTCTCGGTGATCATCGCCACGCTGGCCGCCTACGCCATCGCCCGGCTGGAGTTCAAGGGCAAGAAGTTCGTGCTCACCACCGCCCTGGTCATCGCGATGTTCCCGGTGGTGGCGCTGGTCGGCCCGCTCTTCGACATGTGGCGCACCTTCGGCATCTACGACACCTGGCTCGGCCTGATCATCCCCTACATGTCGTTCACGCTGCCGCTGGCGATCTGGACCCTGTCGGCCTTCTTCCGGGAGATCCCGTGGGAGATGGAGCAGGCCGCCCAGGTCGACGGGGCGACCTCCTGGCAGGCGTTCCGCAAGGTGATCGTCCCGCTCGCCGCCCCCGGTGTCTTCACCGCGGCGATCCTGACGTTCTTCTTCGCCTGGAACGACTTCGTCTTCGGCATCTCGCTGACCTCCACCGAGGCCGCACGGCCGATCCCCGCCGCACTGTCGTTCTTCGTCGGCAACGACCCGTTCAACCGGCCGGCCTCGCTGCTGGCCGCGGGAGCCGTGGTCTCCACGATCCCGATCATCGTCATCGTCCTGCTGTTCCAGCGCAAGATCGTCGCCGGCCTCACCTCCGGCGCAGTGAAGGGTTGATCCCATGGCCGCCATCACCATGAAGAACATCGTCAAGCGCTACGGCGACGGCTTCCCGGCCGTCAACAACGTCAGCATCGACGTGCAGGACGGGGAGTTCATGATCCTCGTGGGGCCGTCGGGCTGCGGCAAGTCGACGCTGCTCCGGATGATCGTCGGTCTGGAGGACATCACCTCCGGCGACATGATGATCGGGGACCGCCGGGTCAACGACCTGGCACCGCGCGACCGCAACCTCGCGATGGTCTTCCAGAACTACGCCCTCTACCCGCACCTGACCGTCTACGAGAACATCGCCTTCCCGCTCCGGCTGGCCGGGGAGAAGGACGACGAGGTCGACCGCAAGGTGCGTAACGCGTCGAAGACCCTCGAGCTCGACGAGCACCTGGACCGCAAGCCCGGCAACCTCTCGGGAGGCCAGCGGCAGCGGGTCGCCATGGGCCGGGCGATCGTCCGCGACGCCGACGCCTTCCTCTTCGACGAGCCGCTGTCCAACCTCGACGCCAAGCTGCGCGGGCAGATGCGCACCGAGATCTCCCGGCTCCAGAAGCGTCTGGGGATCACCACCGTCTACGTCACCCACGACCAGACCGAGGCGATGACCCTGGGCGACCGGGTCGCGGTGCTCAAACGCGGCATCCTCCAGCAGCTCGCCACCCCGCGCGAGCTCTACGAGAACCCGGGCAACCTCTTCGTGGCCGGCTTCATCGGCTCGCCGCCGATGAACATGCTCCCCGCGGAGGTCGACGGCACCACGGTCAAGCTGCCGTTCGGCTCGGTGGAGATCTCGCCCGAGAAGGCCGAGAAGGCCAAGGGCCGGGGACTGCTGATCGCCGGCATCCGCCCCGAGCACTTCGAGGACGCCTCGGTCGTCGACCCCTCCAAGAAGGCGTCCGGCTCCACCTTCCGGACCAAGGTCGACGTGGTGGAGTGGCTGGGCAACGAGGCCTACGCCTACATCCCGTTCGAGGCGCCGCCGGAGGTCCAGAAGCAGCTCTCCCAGCTGGAGCAGGACCTCGACGGCGAGTCCCTGCGCACCCAGCTGGTGATCTCCCTGGACGGCGCCAGCCGGATCGCCGAGGGCGACGAGGCGGAGATCTGGGTGGACACCTCCCGGATGCACCTCTTCGACCCCGCCACCGGCGAGAACCTCACCGTCGACGAGGCCCACGCCGGGCGCATCCCCGAGCGGGAGGACCCGCAGGACCAGGCCAAGGCCGAGGAGCTGGCCGCCGAGGGCGACGAGATCCACGCGGCCAGCGAGGCAGGGGGCGACACCGGGCCGGCATGAGTCCGGTCCGGCCGGGGTACGCCCCGACCGGACCCGCGGGAGGTTACGCACAGCCCGCGGTCACGGAGGGCCTCACGAGCTGCCGCCGGGTAGGCGGATCGTGAGGCCCTCTTCTGTGCCCGCGAGCCCAGTGGCCGGTGGCCGGTCAGGGGCCGGTCAGGAGCCGGTCAGGGGCCGGTCAGTGCCCCAGCATCTTCTTGACCTTGCCCGGCTCCCCCGGCATCCGCTTGCGGGTCACCGTCACCGCGCCCATCAGGGCGACGCCCTTGACCCGGACCACCGGGGAGTCGGGGCGCAGGTCGGCCGGGACCTTGTCGCGGGCCTGGTCGAAGGCGCCCATCACCCCGAAGCCCTCCACCACCACGTGGGTGCCGGCGTTGACGTAGATGTCGACCGAGCCCATCACCGTGTTGGCGTTGATGATCGTCTCGGTGGCGCTGAAGCGGGCCTCGCGCAGGTCGAGCAGGACCGCCCCCATCATCGAGAAGGCGGTGTGGGTCGACCCGATCTGCCACACGCCCTTGCGGTCGACACCGGAGAGGATGGCCACCGAGCTGTGGTGGCTCACGGTGGCGGGCAGGCCGGGCGTCGGCCGGGGCACCGGCAGCGTCTGCCCGAACGGCTGCAGGCTCGTCGGGGTGGCGCCGGGGAGGTCCGCGGTCAACGGCACCAGGTCGGCGTACACCTTGGCGCCGTAGGCGGCCTCCAGGCGCTCGTCCAGCTCGTCGAGGTCGAGACGGCCCTCGGCCGCGGCCTCGCGGAGGGCCTCCGCGACCCGGTGCCGGTCCTGGTCCGAGATGCGCAGGCGGGAGGGGTCGGGCTGGTCCATGGGCGTCAGCCTAGCGAGCACCTGCGGCCGAGCCGGCGATCTCCTCCAGAACCAGGGCCACCCCGTCGTCCTGGTTGCTCGCCGTCACCCGGTCGGCCGCCGCCCGGACGGCCGGCGACGCGTTGCCGACCGCCACGCCGTGGCCCGCCCAGGTGAGCATCTCGACGTCGTTGAGGGCGTCCCCGAAGGCCAGCACCTCGCCGGCCTCGACGCCGAGCTCCTCGCAGAGCCGGGCCAGACCCCACGCCTTGCTCACCCCCTGCGCCATCACCTCGAGGAACGGCGCCCCCGAGCGCGTGGTGGCGAACCCGCCGAGACCGAGGGCCGCGAGCCGCTCGGCCAGTTCCTCGACGGCGAGCTCGGGGTGCCGCACGATCAGCTTGAGGCTGGGCGCGGCCAGCACGTCGGCGACCGGGTGGCCGCCCATCGTGGCGACGTCGCGCTTGTGGTCCTCGAAGGTCGCGATCGCGGCGTACCCCTCCTGGGCGACGAAGAGCTCGCCGCCCTCGCGCACGCTGCAGCAGAGCACCCCCGGCACCGCCTCGGCCAGCGCCTCGACGAGCCTGCGCTGCACCTCGACCTCCAGGTGGCTCTCGAACAGGCGCTCGCCGGTGCCCAGGTGGACGCCCAGGCTGCCGTTGCTGCAGACCGCCCAGCCGTCGAAGCCGGCCTGCTCGGCGATGCGGCGGACCCCGATCGGCTGCCGCGCGGTCACCGGCACCACGTGGACGCCCGCGGCACGCGCCGCGTCGAGGGCGGCCCGGGTGCGCGGGCTGATGCTCAGGTCGTCGCGCAGCAGGGTGCCGTCGAGGTCGGTGGCCACGAGCCGGATCGCCATGGTCGCAGCGTAGGCGAGACTCACCGGTCGTCGCGGCGCGAGGCACCGGGTGCGGTGTGGGCGACCGGCCCCCGGCCGCGGCCCAGCCGCCAGTCGCGGCCGACGACCAGCCGCCCGGCGGTGTACGCCGCGGCGCGTGCCGCCGCCTCGGGCAGCGGCACGCCGTGGGCGAGGTGCGCGGCCAGGGCGCTGCTGTGGGTGCACCCGGTGCCGTGGTCGTTGCGCGTCTCCACGCTCGGGTGGGCGACCTCCACCGGCTCGCGGCCGGGCAGGGCCAGCAGGTCGCACCCGCTCGCGCCACCGGTGACCAGGACCGGGTGACCGCGCCCGGAGAGCAGGGCGGCCAGCTCCCGCTGGGTGCCCGGGCAGCCGGCCAGCGCGGCCGCCTCCTCGGGGTTGGGGGTGGCCACCGTGGCCAGCCCCAGCAGGTGCTCGCGGTAGGCAGCGACCACCCCCGCGTCCCCCAGCACCGCCCCGCTGGTGGCCACCAGCACCGGGTCGACCACCAGGGGGACGCCGGCTCCCCCGACCCGGTCGGCCACCAGCCGGACCACCTCGGCGCTGCCCAGCATCCCCGTCTTGACCGCGGCCACCGGCAGGTCGCCGAGCACGGCGTCGAGCTGCGCGGCCACCACCTCCCACGGGACGGGATGGACGGCGTGCACGCCGAGCGTGTCCTGGGCGGTGACGGCGGTGACCACGCACGCGCCGTGGGTGCCGAGGTGGCCGAACGTGGCGAGGTCGGCCGCGAGGCCCGCGGCCCCGCCCGAGTCCGTGCCGGCGATCGTCAGCACCACCGGCGGCGTCACTCCCCCACCTCGGCCAGCAGCCGGGTGACCACCTCGGCGGGGTCGGGGGCCCGCATCACCGCGCCCATCACCGCGACCCCGTGGGCGCCGGCCGTCAGGGCGGCGGCGGCCACCCCGGGGCCGACCCCGCCGAGCGCGAGGACGGGCAGCCGGTGGCCGGCGAAGGCGGTCGCCGGGAGCGCCGGCCCGTAGCCGGGCTTGCTCCGGGTGACGTCGTACGGCGAGAGCGTCACCCACCCGGCTCCGTCGGCCGTCGCCTCCGCCACCTCCGCGCGGGAGTGGCAGGAGCGGCCCCAGCACGGTGTCCCGGCCGGGACCGGCTGGCCCGCCGCCAGGTGCATCGCGTGGGCGGCCGGGTCGGGCAGCCGCGAGGAGACGACCCGCAGCCCCGGCAGGGCGGCGAGCGCCGCGACCAGGGCCCGCCGGCGCGCGGCCGGCAGATCGGGCTCGCGCACCACCACGGCGCGGAGCCCGGCGGCGTGGCAGGCAGTCACGGTCGCCAGCAGCCCACGGCCCGGCGCCAGCTGGGCGCGGTCGGTGAGCAGCACCACCCGCGGGGGTCGCGCCGGGGGGCGGGGGCTCATCCGACCCGCCCCGCCACCGGGCTGGACGCCCGGGCCACCGACCGGCGCGGGATCCGGCCGGCACCCCGAGCCGTCCGCCCCGCCTCGACCGCGAGCCGCAGCGCCCGCGCCATCGCCGGCGGGTCCGCGGCCCGGGTCACCGCGGAGGCCGCGAGCACCGCGGCACAGCCCAGCTCCATGGCGAGAGCGGCGTCGGAGGCGGTGCCGATCCCGGCGTCGAGGACGACCGGGACGGCGACCGCGGCCACCACCGCCTCCAGCGACCACGGGTCGAGCACCCCGCGGCCCGAGCCGATGGGCGAGCCCAGCGGCATCACCGCCGCGCACCCGGCGTCGGCCAGCCGGCGGGCCAGCACCGGGTCGGGCGGCGCGTAGGGCAGCACGGTGAAGCCGCGGGCCACCAGCTGCTCGGCGGCGTCGAGCAGCTCCACGGCGTCCGGCAGCAGCGACTCCTCGTCGCCGATCACCTCGAGCTTGACCCAGTCGGTCTCCAGCGCGTCGCGGGCCAGCTCGGCGGTGAACACCGCCTCCCGGGCGCTGGTGCAGCCGGCGGTGTTGGGGAGCAGCCGGACGCCGTGGGCGCGCAGCGTCCCGAGCAGCCCATCCGCACCCGTGCCCGGCGTCCGGCGCATGCTCACGGTGACCAGGCCAGGGTCGGCGGCGCGCAGCACCTCCGGGAGCAGGGAGAGGCGCGGCAGCCCGCCGGTGCCGAGCAGCAGCCGGGAGGCGAGGGTCTCCCCCGCGATCAGCAACGGGTCCCCGGCGGCGCTCATCCGCCCTGCACCGCCTGCACCACCTCGACGACGTCGCCGGGCCGCAGGGCGTGCCCGACCCGGGCCGCCCGCGGCACCACCACTCCGTTGACGGCGACCGCGCACCCGGTCTCGGGCACCCTGCGGTGGCGCAGCAGGGTGGCGAGGTCCTCCTCGGGCACCTCGATCGGTCGTCCGTTGACCACGATCCTCATGGGCTCCTCCTCGGGTGCGGTGTCGCCGCGGGCCGCCGGCGCGGGTCCCAGGGCGGATGGACGGTCCCCGACTCCAGGTGGTCGGCGACCAGGCGCGCGGTCAGCGGGGCCAGCAGCACGCCGTGACGGTGGTGGCCGGCGGCCAGCAACACCCCCGGCAGGGGGGTGGGGCCGACCAGCGGCCGGTTGTCGCGGGTGCCGGGACGGTCCCGGGCCACCGCCTCCAGCCAGGTCGCCCGGTCGAGCGCCGGAAGAAGTGCGCGGCCCGCGTCGAGCAGGCCGTGCACCCCGCCCGCGGTCACCTCCGGGCCGGTGTCGTGCTCCTCGGCGGTCGCGCCGACCACCACCTCGCCGTCCGGGCGCGGCACCAGGTAGACCGCTCGCCCGCGCACCAGGCCGCGCACCACGTGACGCGGCGGGTCCGCGCTGCGCACCCGCAGCACCTCGCCGCGCACCCCGCGGACCAGCCCGGCGAACGGCGTCGGCAGCCGCGACCCGGTCGCCACCACGACCGCGTCGTGGTCGGGTCCGGGGGCGGGCTCCCGGTCGAGGAGCCACTCGCCGGGGACCAGCGCCTCGCCGAGCCGCCGCCGCAGAGCGGCCATGACGGCCCGCGGGTCGACGGCGAGGTCGGCGGGCAGCCGGAACCCTCCGGCGCTGCGGCCCAGGCAGGGCTCGGCGGCCCGGAGCGCCACCCGGTCCAGCTCCTCCACCGGCTCCCCGAGGGCCTCGAGCAGCCCGGCCTGCCGGGCGAGCTCCTGGAGGTCCCCGGCGTCGTGGCCCACCAGCAGCGTGCCGGCCGTCTGCAGCCTCAGCCCCAGCCGGCCGGCCAGCCCCGGCCAGAGCCGCGCCGACCGGCGCCCGGCCGTGAGCAGGTCGGTCTCCCCGTGCCAGGTCTCCCCCGCCGGGCAGAGCATCCCGGCGGCCGCCCAGGACGCTCCGCTCCCCGGCACCGGGTCCTGCACCGTGACCCGGTGACCGCGGTTCGCCAGCTCCTCGGCGCAGGCGAGCCCGATGATCCCGGCCCCGAGGACTCGCACCCGCAGGCTCACGCGAGGGCCGCCACCAGCTCCTTGGCCGCCGCCACCGGATCCCGCGAGGCCCAGATCCCGGCGATCACCGCGACCCCGTGCGCCCCCGCCCCGCGCGCCCGGGCCGCGCGCCCGGCGTCCACCCCGCCGATGGCGACCAGCGGCAGCACGCCCGTCGCCCAGGTGAGTGCGAAGGCCCCGAGCGGGTCGGGGATGCCGCTCTTGCTCGAGCTCGACCAGACCGGCCCGAAGCCGGCGTAGGACGCCCCCGCGGCCGCGGCCCGCAGCACGTCGTCGCGGCTGCGGCAGGTGGCACCCACGAGCAGGTCGGGGGCGACCCGGCGGGCGGCGGCCACGGGCAGGTCGTCGGCACCGAGGTGGACGCCGTCGGCCCCGGCCGCGAGGGCGACGTCGAGCCGGTCGTCGACGACCACCCGGGCGCCCGCCGGGCGCACCGCGCCCACCACCGTCCGGGTCAGGTCGAGGACCTCCCGGTCGGTGCCGGTCTTCTCTCGCACCTGGAAGCCGTCGACGCCGGCCGCGGCGAGGTCGGGCAGCAGGGAGAGGTCGTCCCTGGCGGACACGAGGCAGAACAGACGGGGCAGCAACACCTGGACTCCTGACGCTTCCTTCGCCGGCATGACCCGGATCAGGTTCTACGGTCGGAGCGGCTCAGCTCCCTCTCAGCCCGCTGCCGCAGGCTCCCGTGGTGGACGTCAGCGACGATAGCCAAGGTCCCGAGCAGGTGTCCAGAGTGGTGACCGCGGCCGGCCGGCGGCCGCGCCCGGCGGCCGGTGCGCCCTCAGGCGCCGACGACCAGCACCGGCGCCGGATTCACGCCCAGCGCGACGCGGTCGCCCGGGCGCAGCCCGGAGGCCTCCGAGCTGGCCAGCTGGGCGACCAGCTCGGGCCCGTCGGGCAGGGCGACGTGGACCCGCGAGACCGGCCCGAGGAAGCCCACCGAGACCACGGTGGCGCTCCCCTCCGGGTCGGCGGTCAGCTCCAGCGACTCGGGGCGCACCAGCGCCAGGCCCTGGCCCGTGGCCGATCCGTCGAGCACCGGCACCCGCTGACCCAGCACGTTGGCGTGGCCCGACTCGACGGTCGCCGGCACCCGGTTGGAGAGCCCCACGAACTCCCCGACGAAGGCCGTCGCGGGCGCGGAGTAGAGCTCGGCCGGCGGGGCCAGCTGCTCGAGACGGCCGGCGTTCATCACCCCGACCCGGTCGGCCACCGCGAGCGCCTCCTCCTGGTCGTGGGTGACGAAGAGGGTGGTGGTGCCGACGTCGAGCTGGACCTTGCGGATCTCGTCGCGCAGCTGCACCCGGACCTTGGCGTCCAGCGCCGAGAGCGGCTCGTCGAGCAGCAGCACCGAGGGCTCCACGGCAAGGGCGCGAGCCAGCGCCACCCGCTGCTGCTGGCCACCGGAGAGCTGGTGGGCGTAGCGCGCCTTGTGCTCGCCCAGGCCCACCAGGTCGAGCATGTCGCCGGCCCGGTCCCGCCGCTCCTTGCGCCCGCGGCCGCGCATCTTGAGGCCGAAGGCCACGTTCTCCAGGACGGTCAGGTGCGGGAAGAGGCTGTAGGCCTGGAAGACCATCCCCATGTCGCGCTTGTTGGCGGGCACGGCCGAGAGGTCCCGGTCCCCCACCCGCACCGTGCCGCTGTCCTGGCGCTCGAGCCCGGCCAGGATGCGCAGCGCGGTGGTCTTGCCGCAGCCCGAGGGACCGAGCAGCACCACCATCTCGCCCGGCTCGATCCGCAGGTCGAGCCCGTCGAGGGCACGGACCTCGCCGTAGTGGCGGTGCAGGTCGGAGAGCTCGACCGCCAGTCCGCCGCTCGCGTCCTGCTGCGAGACCTGGGGTTCGTTGGACATCACTTGCCTCCGGACATGGTGCGTCGACCGCGGTCGAAGAAGGAGAGGAGCAGCAGCAGGACCGCTGCGAAGAGGATCGAGGCGAGCGCGGCCGCCATCGAGGTCTGGGCGTCGCTCTTGCCCAGCAGCACGATCGCGACCGGCAGGGTCTCGTAGTTGAGGAGCGAGGCGAAGGTGTACTCGCCCAGCACCAGCGCGATCGAGATGAACGCGGCACCCAGCACGCCGGGCCAGATGTTGGGCAGCACCACCCGGACGATCACCGTCCACCAGCCGGCGCCCAGCGAGCGGGCGGCCTCGGAGAGGGTGCTCACGTCGAGGGCGGCGAGCGAGGCGTCGATCGCGCGGTAGGCGTAGGGCAGCACCAGCACGACGTAGGAGAAGGCCAGCACCAGCGAGGTCTCGCCGAAGACGTAGCGCAGCCAGCTGTAGACGTTGGAGCTGCCGACCACGATCACCAGCGCCGGGATGGTCAGCGGCAGCAGGCAGAGGAACTCCACCAGCCGGGAGGCGCGGGGCACCCGCAGGCGCACCCAGACCATCGTCGGGACCAGCAGCACGACCATGCCGACCACGGTCAGCGCGGCGAGCACCAGGCTGGTCACGATGGCCTGGGACATCGTCGGGTCGTCGAGCAGGCCGCGCCACGCCTCGCCCGAGCGGCCGCCGCCGCGCACCTTGGTGCTGAAGTCGAGCAGCGCCACCAGGGGCAGCAGGAAGAACGTCGCGAAGGCCGCGATCAGCAGGCCGCGCACCACGCGGCCGGCCACGCGCCCGGCCGTCACTGGAGCCACCTCGAGGTACGACGCAGCAGCAGCGCGTAGCCGATCATCACGACCACCACCACCAGGATCATCTGAAGCGCCAGGGCGAAGGCGAAGTTGGCCTGGCCCAGGACCACCTCGCTGGTCAGCGCGGAGCGGATCAAGAGCGGGGTGATCGGGGCGCCCTGGCTGACCAGGGCGGCCGCGGTCGCGTAGGCGGCGAACGCGTTGGCGAAGAGCAGCAGTGCCGAGCCCAGGAAGGCCGGGAGCAGCAGCGGGAAGCCCACCTGGGTCCAGTACTGCCGGGTGCTGGCGCCGAGGTTGACGGCCGCCTCGCGCCACTGCGGGCGCAGTCCCTCCATGGCGGGGAGGAAGACGATCACCATCAGCGGGATCTGGAAGTAGGTGTAGACCAGGATCAGCCCGGGCAGGTCGTAGAGCCAGCCGGAGCCGGTCGCGTCCATCCCGAAGACGTCGGCCAGCAGGTTGGTGAGCAGGCCCCCGAAGCCCAGCGTCGCCATCCACGCGAAGGCCAGCGTGACCCCGCCGAACTGGGCGAGCACGCTGCAGATCGAGGTCACCACCCGGCGCACCAACGAGGCGGGCGGCGAGCTGACCACCAGGTAGGTGAGCACCGCGCCCAGCACCGCGCCGATGGCAGCGGAGGAGGCGGAGAGCACCACGCTCTGCCACAGCGCACGCAGGGCGGTCTCGCCGCCCAGCGCCTCGATCTTCTCGGTGGAGAAGCCGCCGTCGGTGTCCTGGAAGGCGCCGACGACCACGGTGATCGTGGGGACGACCAGGAACGCGGTGACGAAGACCAGGAACGGCAGCAGACCCACCGACGGGCCGACGCCGAAGCGCCGACCCGTCGAGGTGGAGACGTGGGTGCTCACCGTCAGCCGACGGCCTTGGCCCAGTTGTCGGCCAGGTAGGCCGCCATCTGCTCGGACTCCTTGTCGGTGGGCACGACCGGGTCGCCGCTCACCTCGGGCAGGTTGGCCCAGAGCTCCTCGTCGATGGTGCCGGCCTCGACCATCGCGTCGGCGCGGATCGGCCGGGCGCCGCCGGCGAGCCAGATGTTCTGCCCCTCGTCGCTGTAGAGGAACTCCTGCCACAGGCGTGCGGCCGCCGGGTGCGGGGCGTCGGCGTTGATCGCCTGGAAGTAGTAGCCGGCGATCGGCGCCTCGGCGGGGACCACCACCTCCCAGGTGTCGATGTCGTTGGTGATCGCGGCGTTGTTGTAGTCCCAGTCGATGACCACCGGGGTCTGGCCGGACTCGATCGTGGCCGGGGTCGGGTCGACCGGGATGAAGTTGCCGGCCTTCTTCAGCTTGGCGAACCAGTCGACGCCGGGCTTGATGTCCTCGACCGAGCCGCCGTTGGCGATGGAGGCCATCACCACGCCCGAGAACGCGGCGCCGGCCTGCGTCGGGTCGCCGTTGAGCGCGACCTTGCCCTTGAACTCGGGCTTCAGCAGGTCGTCGAGGGTCTTGATCTCCGGCACGGCCGAGGAGTCGTAGCCGATGGACATGAAGCCGCCGTAGTCGTTGACCCACTCGCCGTCCGCGGCCTTGAACTGCTCGGGAATGTCGTCCCAGGTCTGCACCTTGTAGGGCGCGTACATGTCGACGTTGGCGAGCGCGACCGACTGCCCGAGGTCGAAGACGTCGGGGGCGCGCGTGCTCCCCTTGAGGTCGTTGGCCGCGTTGATCTCGTCCTGGCTGGCCGCATCGGGCTGCGCGGAGTTGACCTTGATGTCGTACTTCTCCTCGAAGGTGGAGATCATCTCGCCGTAGTTGGCCCAGTCCGGGGGCAGCGCGATGACGTTGAGCTCGCCCTCCTCCTGCGCGGCCTCGACGAGACCGTCGAAGTCGCCGAAGTCCTCGACGGAGGTGGCCTTGGCGGCGTCGCTGTCGGCGTTGTCGGAGTCGGACTCGGGCGCAGCGCACGCGGCGAGGGACGCCATCGTCGCGAGGGCCGCGATCGAGACGAGGGAACGGCGGAACTTCACTCAGACCTCCAGGGCTGTGACGGTGAAACCTAGGTGCAATCTAGCGCGGCGACGCCCCCTCGGCGCCGCCGACCTCCGGCGGGGCGACCGGGCTAGACCGATCCACGGCCTCGCCCGGGCCGCGTTTTGGGGGGCTCCGAGGCGGGGAGGGTGGCGGGCATGTCCTCGCCTCGCCTCCCCCTCCTCGCCGTTCCCCTGCTCCTGCTGGCCGGCTGCTGGACCTCCGACGGCGGCGAGGTCGAGGCCCAGCCGGTCCAGCCGGTGGTCCGCGAGGCGGCGACCGTGCCGGACCGGGACCCCGACACCGTGGCCCGGCGGCTGGCGGCGCTCGACCCGTGCACGCTCGGCCGGTCCGGGTGGCCGGGCGAGACGGACGCGCTGGCGGTGGCGCCCGGGTGGTGCCGGGTCTCGGACGAGCGGGGTCGGGTCGTTGATCTCGAGATCGGGACGACGCTCTCCCAGGACGACCGCTACTACCGGACCCGGGACGTCCTCGGCGGGGTGGTGGCCTACCACACCACCCCGGTGAGCATGCACTGCGGTTGGCAGCTCCCGGTCGACCAGGAGCGGGCGATCGAGGTGAGCTCGTTCAACAGCTCCTGCGCCCAGACTCGCCGCACCGCGCGAGCAGTGGCCCAGTTGCTCACCCGGGATCCGGAGGCGGCGCTGGCCGAGCCCTCCGCGGCCCTGGTGCCCGCCTGCGAGTGGGTCCTGCACGGCCACGGCGAGCTCACCGACGGCGAGTCCCTCGAGCCCTACCTGTTCGGCTCGAACGGAGGCAGCGGCGAGTGCTCCGTGCGCGGCGGCGCCGATCCGCCGGTCCTCGGCGACCTCCTGCTCGGCGTCTCCCTCGACTACGGGACCCGGGCGGACCTCGTGGTGCCGTCGCCGCCGGTGCGGCCCGTCACGGTGGCGGGCCACGTCGCCACGGTCGACGACCGGGAGGGCGGCTGGGGGGAGGGCTGCACGCTGAGCGTCGCCGTCTCCCCGGTGGCACCCCAGGTGCCCTCGGGCACCGCCGACATCCTGCGTCTGCGCGTGCTGGCGCCCGACTGCCCCGGCGCGCGCCGGGCCGCGGCGAAGATGCTCACCGAGGCAGACACGGAGCTGCCCACGGAGCTGCCCACCGACCTGCTGACGGACGGTCCCGTGCTGTACCCGCGAGGCGAGTCCGACCTCGCGGCCGTCGGGACCTGCACCGAGATCGTGCAGGCCGTGCAGCGCGGGTGCGCGCCGCTGCCGGACGAGGTGCAGGTGCCCGAGGAGCCAGCCGCCCGGCTGCGGGCCGCGCAGGCGGACCCGGCGGTCCTCTGCGCCGCCCTGCTCCCGCACGCGCTCGATCAGCTCGATCCGCGCGTCGTGGCCGGGACCGGCGTGCTGGACGCGGCCTCCGGAGTCTCTCTGTGGACCCCCCAGCCGGACGACTCCACCCCCGCCTGCTTCCTCGGCGAGCCGACCCACTCGCTGCACGTGTCGGCGGGCATCGTCGCGACGCCCCTGGAGGACCTCGCGCCCGTGGGGAGGGAGACCGAGGTGGTCGGTCGCGCCGCCCTGGCGGTGGACCGCAGGATGGGGGACCGACCGGGACGGAGCTGGGCGGTCGCTCTCGGCGAGCCGGACCAGCCCGGGGTGCTGTGGATCGACGTGCTGCTCACCCCCGACCGCGACCACGGCCTGGGGCGGGGGGCACCCGTGGACCGGTCGCGGATGCGACCCGTGCCTGCGTTCGTCGAGGACGCGGTCGGCGACCTGCTCGGCTGAGCCGGTCCCTGGTGGGCGAAGGCGGGAAAGAGTCGGTTTGCGCCGTGCCCCCCCGGGGAAGGGTGTCCGGCATGTCCCTGCGCCGCGCCGCGTCCGTGCCGTTCCTCGTGCTCGTCCTCGCGCTGACGGCCGGGTGCTCCCTGCTCGACGATGCTCCCGGCGACGACGCGGCGGCCTCGCCCGAGCAGGCCGTCCCGGCGGCCGTGGTCAACCCCGACCGCGACCGGGCCGCGGTCGACCGCCGTCTGGCCGCCCTCGACCCGTGCGCCCTCGCCCTCGCGGCGGGAGCCCCGCGCCCGGCGCGGGCTCACTCCCCGAGCTGGTGCGAGCTGGGCGGTGCGTCCGGGAGGGTGGACGTGCTGCTCGGCGTCCCACTCCCCCAGGACGCGCGCCGCCACCGCGCCCGGGGCTTCCTGGCGGGGGCGGTGGCCTACGCCTTCATCCCGGGTTCCCCCTGCGGCTACTACCTGCCCGTGAGCCAGCAGCTGGCGGTGCGGGTCTCCGCCCGCGACGACGCCTGCGCAGACCTCGACGAGCTGGCGACCGGGGTGGCGTACCTCCTGCAGCGGGAGCCGGAGACGGTGACGGCCCCCGCCTCCCCCGCCTCCGTCCCGGCCTGCGAGTGGGTGCTCGCCGCACACGGCGACCTGAGGGAGGACGAGCGCCTGGTCCATTCCATCTTCGAGGCTCCCGGCGAGCGGTCGGGCGAGTGCTCGGTGCAGGGCCCGGGAGGCGGCGGCCTGTCGGGCCGCATCCTGGGCGTCGCCCTCAGCCACGTCGCCGGCACCGAGCTGGTCGCCCGGGACCCGGAGGTGCCGGCCGGGGTCGCGGGGGCCGTCGTGCTCGAGAAGGAGCTGGAGGTCGAGGGCCGGGCCGCGGTCGAGGCTCGTGGACCCGACGAGTGTGTCCTCGACGTCGCCGTGGCGCCGCTGCCCGCCCCGCTCCCCATCGGCGCCGACACGCTGCGACTGCGGGTCGCCACCGCCAGCTGCGAGGCGTCCCGCGCGGCGGCCACCGCGATGCTGACCGCCTTCGGAGAGGGTGCGCCCGACCTCCCCGACCTGACCGGCGAGACACTTCTCTACTCCGCCGACGACCCCGACCCGGCGACCCTCTCCGGCCCGGCCGAGGACTCCGACCTCGCCGCGGTCGGGGCGTGCGTGCACGTCCTCGCCGCCGAGGAGCGCGGCTGCGCGCCCGCGAGCGACGCGGAGGTGCCGCCGGACCCGGCCGACCTCGTGCGCGCGGCCGGGTCGGACCCGCGGGTGACCTGCGCGGCCCTCCTCCCGCTGGTGCGGGAGCACTTCGGCGAGGACCTGGTGGCCGGCACCGGCGTGCTCTCGCGGGACAGCCGGCTGCACCGCAACGACCGGGAGGGCCCGGCGCGGCCGGCGTGCTTCTTCGGCGAGCCCGACCACGCGCTCCACCTGACCGCCGCCGCCTCCTGGTCCACGCTCGAGGACATCTACTCCTTCGGCGCCGACGAGACCGAGGTGGCCGGGCACCCCGCCCTGGAGTACGCCCCCGCCGAGAACACCGGCCTCCCCGCACAGGGCTGGGCCCTCGCGCTGGACGATCCGGCACAGCCGGGCGTGCTCGTGATCGAGGCGACGGTGACCGCCCCCCGCGGATACGGCCTCGACCCGAAGGCGGCGGACCCGGCCCTGCTCGACCCCGTGCCGACGTTCCTCGCGGACGTGGTGGCGCAGGTGCTCGGCTCCGGGCCGCGCGACGAGGTCTGAGCCGGTGACCGGGCAGGGGCGCGCCCGGAGGTAACCTCACCGTCCGTGAGCACTCCGAGCATCCCCTCGCCCGCCACCCCAGCCGCCCCCGCCGCCGCGGCCGGCCCGGAGTTCCGCTACTCCGACCTGCTGCCCACCGGACGCGACGAGACGCCGTACCGGCTGATCACCACCGAAGGCGTCTCCACGTTCGAGGCGGCCACCCAGGACGGCGAGGTCCAGACCTTCCTCAAGGTCTCCCCCGAGGCGATCCAGCGGCTCACCGCCGAGGCGATGCACGACATCAGCCACTACCTGCGCCCGGCCCACCTGGCCCAGCTGCGCAAGATCATCGACGACCCCGAGGCCAGCGGCAACGACCGCTTCGTGGCGCTCGACCTGCTCAAGAACGTCAACATCTCGGCCGGCGGCGTGCTGCCGATGTGCCAGGACACCGGCACCGCGATCGTGATGGGCAAGAAGACCGAGGGTGTGCTCACCGGCGCCGACGACGGCGAGGCGATCAGCCGGGGCGTCTACGACGCCTACACCAAGCTCAACCTGCGCTACTCCCAGCTCGCTCCCCTGACGACGTACGAGGAGAAGAACACCGGCACCAACCTGCCGGCCCAGATCGAGATCTACTCCACGCCGCAGAGCAGCGGGCGGCCGGAGTACAAGTTCCTCTTCATGGCCAAGGGCGGCGGCTCGGCCAACAAGTCGTTCCTGTTCCAGGAGACCAAGGCCGTCCTCAACCCCAAGCGGATGCTGGAGTTCCTGGACGAGAAGATCCGCTCGCTCGGCACCGCCGCCTGCCCGCCGTACCACCTGGCCATCGTGATCGGCGGCACCAGCGCCGAGTTCGCGATGAAGACCGCCAAGTACGCCTCGGCGCACTACCTGGACAACCTGCCGACCGAAGGTTCCATGGCCGCGCACGGCTTCCGCGACCTCGAGCTGGAGGAGCAGGTCTTCAAGCTCACCCAGGAGTTCGGCATCGGCGCCCAGTTCGGCGGCAAGTACTTCTGCCACGACGTGCGGGTGGTCCGGCTGCCGCGGCACGGCGCCTCCTGCCCCGTGGCCATCGCGGTCTCCTGCTCCGCCGACCGGCAGGCGCTGGGCAAGATCACCCCGGACGGCGTCTTCCTCGAGCAGCTCGAGATGGACCCGGCCCAGTACATGCCCGACGCCGGGATGGCCGAGGAGATCGCGGGCGGCGAGGTCGTCAAGATCGACCTGAACCGGCCGATGGCCGAGATCCTGGCCGAGCTCTCCAAGCACCCGGTCAAGACCCGGCTCTCCCTGACCGGCCCGCTGGTGGTGGCCCGCGACATCGCGCACGCCAAGATCAAGGAGCGCCTCGACGCCGGCGAGCCGATGCCGGAGTACCTGCGCAACCACCCCGTCTACTACGCCGGCCCCGCCAAGACCCCGGAAGGGATGGCCTCGGGCTCCTTCGGCCCGACCACCGCGGGCCGGATGGACTCCTACGTCGAGCAGTTCCAGGCCGCCGGGGGCTCCATGGTGATGCTGGCCAAGGGCAACCGCTCCAAGCAGGTCACCGACGCCTGCGGCACCCACGGCGGCTTCTACCTCGGCTCGATCGGCGGCCCCGCCGCCCGGCTCGCCCAGGACTGCATCAAGTCCCAGGAGGTCATCGAGTACCCCGAGCTCGGGATGGAGGCGGTCTGGAAGATCGAGGTCGAGGACTTCCCCGCGTTCATCGTGGTCGACGACAAGGGCAACGACTTCTTCACCGACCCCTC
This sequence comes from Nocardioides sp. Z50_6, assembly GCF_058215755.1. Taxonomy (NCBI): domain Bacteria; kingdom Bacillati; phylum Actinomycetota; class Actinomycetes; order Propionibacteriales; family Nocardioidaceae; genus Nocardioides; species Nocardioides sp. Z50_6. The sequence goes on from NZ_JBZAJB010000001.1 coordinate 692,789, forward strand.
GGGCGCGGTGACCGTGCCGCTGACCGGGATCCGGGTGCGCTCGGCCCAGTAGTGCCGGTCCGACCGGCGCGCTCAGGCCGGCAGCGCGTCCTGGGTGCGCTGGAGGCGCTGAACAGCGGCCAGACGCGCCACCGCGGCGACCGCCGTCCCGGCGGCGGCGAAGAGGACCGCCAGCAGGACCCAGCCGGGCATCCCGTGGTCGACAGCGGTCGCGGTGACGAGGGCCGGCGACACCATCGTCGCCACCGCGTAGCCGGTGGACGAGAGGCCCTGGTAGGCCCCGGCGCTGGCCGGATCGGCCAGCTCGAAGGCGAGGCCCCAGGCACCGGCCTCGCACCAGACCTCGGCGAAGGAGCCGACCACCTCGGCGGCCAGCAGGGCCACCACCGCCCACACCACGCCCGCACTGCCGGCAGCGCCGTAGAGCAGGCAGGCGACCGCGAGCAGCAGGCTGCCCCGTCGCACGACGCGTCCTGCGGTGCCGATGTCGTGGGTGCCCCGCGAGGCCCGCACCTGGAAGAGCGCCACCAGGACCGTGTTGAGGACGAGCAGCACCGAGATCATCACGTCCGGCGCGTCGGTGCGGGTGGCGATCCACAGCGGGACGCCGACGCTGGTGAGGCCGAAGTGCATGGCGATCACCGAGTTGAGCGCCACCGAGGCGACGTAGGTGCGGTCGCGCAGCGGTGACGGGCCGCGTGTCCGGTCCGGCACCAGGTGGTGGTCCATCACGGCGCCGAATCCCTCCACCCGGCGGCGCAGCCCGGTCAGCGGCACGGTCGCGAGCAGGGCGACCAGTCCGACGGCGACCATGGTCGCCTGGTAGGCGACGGCGGTGCCGACCAGCAGCGCGCCCGCGGCCAGGATGGTGCCCAGGCCGATGAAGAGGTTGGTGATCACCCGCAGCCGGGCCCGGATGCCGACCCGGTCCGGGCCGGCGAACCAGCGCACCTGCACCGTCGCCCTCGCCGTGCCCTGCAGGCTCCGGCTGGCCACCGCGACGCAGGCGATGAGCGTGAAGCTCACCGGGCCGTCGGCCAGCACGTAGGCCAGCATCGCGACGCCGTGCACCGCGTTGGCCCAGATCTGCAGCCGGTCCGCGCCGACCCGGTCCGCGGCGTGGCCGCCGACGAACGAGCCCACCACCCCGGTGAACCCGGCGATCGTCAGTCCCAGCCCCACGGTGGTGACCTCCAGGCCGATCACCCGGGTGAAGTAGAGGGCGCTGACACTGTAGAAGAGGCCGTTGGCCAGCGCGCCGGCCATCGTGGCGAAGGTCAGCGCCCGCTGCACGGGGTCGGCGGGGAGGAAGAGGCGGTGGAGGCGGTCGAGCACGTCGCCTGTTCTCCCACGTCCTGGCCGCGTCCGCCAACGATGTAGCGTCCTGCTTCATGGTCTGGGCGATCGAGTACGAGCTGACCGGCTCCGGCTACGCCGCGGTGCGGTTCGCGCTCTCCCCGATGAACGAGCTCGCGCTCTCGCTCCGCCTGTGGCGCGATCCCGGCCGCTACCCGCTCCACCTGCCCTGGTTGCAGCGGACCGCCCACCTGCGGGAGGGCCTGGACACCGAGATGCTGCTCGCGCTCACCAACACCGATCTCTGGACGCCGGACTTCCTGACCCCGCGACCACGCTCGCCGCTGACCCGGTTCGACGAGGAGCTGGCGGCGCTGGCCCGGACTCCTCTCGACGTGGTCCGCGAGGACCTCGCCGAGGTGCACCCTGACCCGGCCACCCGCCCGCCGGCCCTCGCCGGCCGGGCCGACCAGGTGCTGCGCCGGATCGTCCGGGCTCTGACGGCGTACTGGACGGAGTGCTTCGCGCCCTGGTGGCCGCGGATGCGGGCGGTGCTCGAGGCCGACATCATCTTCCGGGGGCGCACCATCGCGCGCGACGGGCTGGCGGCGATGTTTGCCGGGCTCTCGCCGAGGATCAGGCTCGTCGACGACGTGGTGCGCGCCGAGATCAGCTCAGCGGGCGGGTTCCGCCGCTCGACCGACGGGGAGGGGCTCACCCTGGCCCCGTCGCTCTTCACCCGCCACGCGACGGCGCCGATCTCGGCCGCCGAGGCGCCGCTGATCGTCTACGGCGCCCGCGGAGCCGGCACCCTGTGGGAGAGCGACCGGCCCGCGGCACCCCGAGCCCTGGCGGGGCTGGTCGGGGAGGTCCGCGCCCAGCTGCTGCGCATGCTCGATGCCCCTGCCTCCTCCACCGAGCTCGCGGTCCGCCTGGGCGTCACCGCCAGCGCGGTCAACCAGCACCTGCGTGCCATGCGCGACGCGGGCCTGCTCAGCTCCGCCCGCCACGGACGGTCGGTGCTCTACCTGCGCTCCGGCCTCGGCGACGAGCTGCTGCGCGCCGGGTCGTAGCCGTCAGACCTTGGCCTTGACCGCCGCGGCCAGCCGCTGGGCCGCCGGCATCACCTGGTGGCCGAGCTTGGTCACGTGCTCGGAGACCTGGCCCTGGTAGCTGCCGCCGACGAGGACCGGGAGGCCGGGCACCGCGCGTGCCAGGGTCTCCGCGACGCGTCGGCACGCGTCCACGTCCTCCGCGGACGGGACGGCGATCACGACGCCCGCGGGCGGACGGCGCGTCACCGAGTCGACCCAGGCCTGCACCGGCACGTCGCCGCCCAGGTAGATCGCGTCGATCCCCGCGTGCCGCAGCGCGATCGCGAAGGCGAGCACTCCCAGCTCGTGCCGGGAGCCGGGCACGAGGCCCACCAGGACGCGCGGCGCGTGCACGTGGCGGGGCGCCTGGTCGAAGAGGGTCGCGAGTCGCCGGTGCACGCTCGCGGAGGCGAAGTGCTCCTCCGCGACGCTGATCTCGTCCCGGGCCCACGCCAGGCCCAGCTGGTGGAGGGAGGGCAGCAGCCAGCCGTCCACGACCTGCTCGAAGGGGCCGAGGGCGAAGCCCTCGTCCAGCGCCCGGGTCACGGCGGCGCCGTCGAATCCCACCGCGGCGCGCCACAGCGCGTCCTGGTCGCCCACCGTGGCGACCGGCTCCCGCGGCTCCTCGGCGTGCTCCTCGACCCGCACCCGGAGGGCGGCCTCGGTGGCGGAGAGTCCCTGGTGGAGGAGGTCCGCGATGCCGGAGAGCCGGCGCTCTGGGCCCCCCTGGTCCTCGTCCATGGGGTGCTCCAAGGTGCTTGCGTCCATCTCATCGCCCGATCACTCATGCTCCATCGCCACCCGGTGACTTGAGCACGACTACGTCGACAGTAGCCCCCTTCACCTGACATGGACAGCCACGAGGTGTGACGGGTCCTCCGGTGGGGAACCGCAGGGACATGAGTGACACCGTCCAGCACACCGAGGTCGCCCGCGCCGAGTCCCCGCGCGGCGAGGTGGTGCTGCGCCGCCGCAGCCGTGCGGGGGCGCCCGACGTGCTCGAGCTGCGGGTCAACGGGGTCTTCGTGATGGACACCCTGGAGACCAGCTCGGAGATCGAGATGGCCGCCCTGGCCCTCGAGCTGGTGCCGGACCCGCGCGACGTGGTGGTCGGCGGCCTCGGCCTGGGCTTCACCGCCCAGCGGGTGCTAGCCGACCCCCGCGTCGAGCGGCTCACGGTGGTGGAGATCGAGGAGCCGCTGGTCGGGTGGATGCGCGACGGGACGGTGCCGCACGGGCCGGCGCTGCTGGCGGACCGGCGGCTCCAGATCGTGGTAGCCGACATCGCGATGGCGGTGGCGGAGGCACGCACAGGGCACGATCTGCTCCTGCTCGACGTCGACAACGGGCCGCGGTACCTGGTCCACGACGACAACGCCGGCCTCTACGACGAGCCGTTCCTCGCCCGGTGCCGCGACCTGCTCAACCCCGGCGGCGCGCTGGTGATCTGGTCGGCCTCCGCCGACGCCGGGCTCAGCGACGCGATGGCCGCGGCCTTCGGCGACCTCGGACACCGCGCCGTCGACGTGCTCCTCCAGGACCGTCCCGAGCAGTTCCACCTCTACCACTCCCACCGCCCGGCCTCGTGACCTCGGGTGCCGCCGCGGGCCGGTGGGTACGGTCGTCGGCATGAGCGACTACCGCACCGAGCACGACTCCATGGGCGAGGTCCAAGTGCCTCGCGACGCCCTGTGGCGGGCCCAGACCCAGCGCGCCGTGGAGAACTTCCCGATCAGCGGCACCCCGGTCGAGCCTGCCCTGGTCCACGCCCTGGCACTGGTCAAGAGGGCCGCGGCCGGCGTCAACGCCGAGCTGGGGGTGCTGGACGAGGCGCACGCCGAGGCGATCCGCAAGGCCGCCGCCGAGGTCGCCGCGGGGCAGCACGACGACCACTTCCCCATCGACGTCTTCCAGACCGGGTCGGGGACCAGCACCAACATGAACGTCAACGAGGTCCTGGCCTCGCTGGCGGGTGAGGGCGTCCACCCCAACGACCACGTCAACGCCAGCCAGTCCTCCAACGACACCTTCCCCACCGCGATCCACGTGGCCGCCTCGCTGGCCGTGAGCCGCGAGCTCGTCCCGGCTCTGGAAGTGCTGGGCGGGTCGCTGGCCGCCAAGGCGGAGGAGTTCGCCCACGTGGTGAAGTCCGGGCGCACCCACCTGATGGACGCCACCCCGGTGATGCTCGGCCAGGAGTTCGGCGGGTACGCCGCCACCGTGGCCTACGCGGTCGAGCGCCTGGAGTCGGTGCTCCCCCGGGTCCGCGAGCTCCCCCTGGGCGGGACCGCGGTCGGCACCGGCATCAACACCCCGCCCGGCTTCGCGCCCCGGGTGATCGCGAGCCTCTCCGACGAGACCGGCGAGCCCTTCAGCGAGGCGCGCAACCACTTCGAGGCCCAGGGCAGCCGCGACTCGCTCGTCGAGCTCTCCGGCGTCCTGCGCACCTACGCGGTGGGGCTGACGAAGATCTGCAACGACCTGCGCTGGATGTCCTCGGGCCCGACCACCGGGCTCGCCGAGATCCGGCTGCCCGACCTCCAGCCCGGGTCGAGCATCATGCCCGGCAAGGTCAACCCGGTGCTCCCCGAAGCGACCCTGATGGTCTGCGCTCAGGTGGTCGGCAACGACGCGACGGTCGCCTGGGCCGGCGCCGCCGGGAACTTCGAGCTCAACGTGATGATGCCGGTGATCGCCCGCAACCTGCTGGAGTCGATCCGGATCCTGGGCGCCGCCAGCCGGGTGCTGGCCCATCGCTGCGTCGACGGGATCACCCCCGACACCGAGCGGATGCGCCGCTACGCCGAGTCGTCGCCGTCGGTGGTCACCCCCCTCAACAAGCACATCGGCTACGAGTCGGCCGCCAAGGTCGCCAAGAAGGCGCTGGCCGACGGTGCGACCATCCGCGAGACGGTGCTCGCCATGGGCTTCGTCGAGCGCGGCGAGCTCACCGAGGAGCAGCTCGACGCGGCGCTCGACCTCGAGTCGATGACCCACCCGTAGGAGTCGGTCCACCGTCCGCGCCCGGCCACGGCCACTCGGCGCGCGCCAGCGGGACCAGGACCAGCGGCACGGGCAGGCAGACAACCCCACGGCGCCAGGGGCGATGATGGCGTGCGTGGAGACGATCGCGACCGCCCTGACCGAGGGCCGCGGCCACGGTCCGGTGACCATGGCCGGGACGACGCTCGCCCCCGACGCGCTGCTCGGGGCGGCGGCCGCCGTCGCCGCCGGGCTGACCGGGCAACGGCGGGTGGCCGTCCTGGCCGCCCCCACCATGGAGACGGTGGTCGCCGTCGTCGGCGCCCTGCTCGCGGGCGTCGAGGTCGTGCCCGTGCCGCCGGACTCCGGCCGCGCCGAGCTCGACCACCTGCTCTCGGACTCCAGTCCCGGCCGGTGGCTGGGAGCCGCGCCGGCGGGAACCTCGCTGCCCGTCCAGCCGGTCGACCTCGCCGTCCGCGCGCCGTACCGACCCCTCGACGTGGACCCGGACCGGACCGCCTTCGTCCTCTACACCTCGGGCACCACCGGGCTGCCCAAGGGCGTGGTCCTCTCCCGCCGCGCGGTGGCGGCCGACCTCGACGCCCTCGCCGACGCCTGGGCCTGGACACCCGACGACGTGCTCGCGCACGGGCTGCCGCTCTTCCACGTGCACGGCCTGGTGCTCGGGGTCCTCGGCCCGCTGCGGGTCGGCTCCGGCCTGCTGCACGTCGGCCGGGCCACCCCCGCCTCCTACGCCGCCGCAGCGGCCGACGGGGCGACGATGTTCTTCGCCGTGCCGACGATCTGGTCGCGGGTGGCCGAGGAGCCCGAGCACGCCGCGGCCCTGCGCACCGCCCGGCTGCTGGTCTCCGGCAGCGCGGCGCTCCCGGTGCCGGTCTTCTCCCGGCTCCGCGAGCTGACCGGCCACGAGGTGGTCGAGCGCTACGGGATGAGCGAGACACTGATCACCGTGGCCACCCGCGCCGACGGCGTGCGCCGCGCCGGCTGGGTCGGCGTCCCGGTCACCGGCGTGGAGACCCGGCTGCGCCGCGAGGACGGCACCGAGGTGCCGCACGACGGGGAGTCGGTGGGCCGGCTCGAGGTCCGCGGAGCGACCCTGTTCGAGGGCTACCTCGACCGGCCCGAGGCGACCGCGGAGGCGTGGACGGCCGACGGGTGGTTCCGGACCGGCGACGTCGCGGTGGTCGCTCCCGACGGCGCCCACCGGATCGTGGGCCGCGAGTCAGTCGACCTGATCAAGTCCGGTGGCTACCGGATCGGCGCCGGGGAGGTCGAGTCGACCCTGCTGGGCCACCTCGCCGTCGCCGAGTGCGCGGTGGTCGGCGAGCCCGACGAGGACCTGGGCCAACGGATCGTCGCGTACGTCGTCCCGCGGGGCGCCGCGCCCCGGGCCGCCGACGCGCTGGCCGGCGAGCTCACGGCGTACGTCGGCGCGGAGCTCTCGGCCCACAAGCGGCCCCGGGAGATCCGGTTCCTCGACGCGCTGCCGCGCAACGAGATGGGGAAGGTGCAGAAGGCCCGGCTGCTGCCCCGCTGAGCGTGTGGCTCAGTACCAGTTGTTCGCGGCCTTGAAGGACCAGGCGGCGCAGGGGGTGCCGTAGCGGTCGGCGATGTACTCCAGGCCCCAGCGGATCTGCACCTCGGCCGAGGTCATGTAGCCCGCCGGCAGGTCGTGCGTCTGGGTGAGTGCCTGCGGGATGCCGTACGCCGACGAGGTGGGGTTGTCGGCGTCCACCCGCCAGTTGCTCTCGCTGACGTAGAGGGAGTCCAGGCAGCCGAACTGGGAGACCGAGAAGCCGAACTCCGGCATCAAGGCCCGGGCGATGTCGCGGGGGTCGGAGTCGTCGAGCTTCTGGGTGCGCTTGGTGACCAGACCGGCCGAGGTGGAGAGGGCGACCTTCTTCACCGGGTCGCGGCTGGCGCGGCGGTCCGAGCGGGAGACGGTGCCCCGGTCGGCGAGCCGCTCGCCGGCGATCTCGGCCGTCGCGGTGCTCCCGGTGTCGGCGGTCAGCCCCTCGGGGGCCTGGGAGACGATCCCGGTGGAGACCGCCGCGCCGGTCGTCACCGCGGCGACCCCGGTCATCACCGCCGCCCGGCGCAGCAGCCGGCGTGGCTCCCGCTCCAGGCGGTGTGCGCCGGGGGCGCGGTGCTTGGGGACGTGCTTCTCGGGGCTCGACACAGGCTCTGGAACGACTCTCGGTGACTCAGGGGAGGCGGCCCGGGGGCCGCCACTGCGGGTGACTCGTGGCCGGCTGACCTCCGTGAAGGACCACGGAGCGACCACGCGTCACCATGCAGGGTCTCGCCCGCCCAGGCAAACCACAGCCCCACTTTTGGGGAGTCTTGGGAGGAGAGTCACACGGTGACGTCCTCCAGCATCTCGGTGACGAGCGCGGCGATCGGCGAGCGCTCCGAGCGGGTGAGCGTGACGTGCGCGAACAGCGGGTGCCCCTTGAGCTTCTCCACCACCGCGACGATGCCGTCGTGCCGTCCCACCCGCAGGTTGTCGCGCTGGGCCACGTCGTGGGTGAGCACCACCTTGGAGTTCGCCCCGATCCGCGACAGCACGGTGAGCAGCACGTTGCGCTCCAGTGACTGGGCCTCGTCGACGATGACGAAGGCGTCGTGCAGGGAGCGGCCACGGATGTGGGTCAGCGGAAGGACCTCGAGCATCCCCCGGTCGAGCACCTCGTCGACCACGTCGGGAGAGACCAGGGCGTTGAGCGTGTCGAAGACCGCCTGCCCCCAGGGCGACATCTTCTCCGACTCCGAGCCGGGCAGGTAGCCGAGCTCCTGCCCGCCGACGGCGAAGAGCGGACGGAAGACCACGACCTTCTTGTGCTGGCGCCGCTCCAGCACGGCCTCGAGGCCGGCGCAGAGCGCCATCGCCGACTTTCCGGTGCCGGCCCGTCCGCCGAGCGAGACGATGCCGATCTCCGGGTCGAGCAGCAGGTCCAGGGCGATCCGCTGCTCGGCGGAGCGGCCGTGGATCCCGAACGCCTCCCGGTCGCCGCGGACCAGGTGGACCCGCTTGTCGGCGCCCACCCGGGCCAGCGCCGTGCCGCGGTCGGAGAGCAGCACCAGGCCGGTGTGGCAGGGCAGCTGACGCGCCTCGTCGAGGTCCAGGACGCTCTCGTCGTAGAGCAGGTCCAGCTCGGCGGCCGCGACGTCCATCTCGACCATCCCGGTGTAGCCGGACTCGGCCTCGCTGACGCCCTCGGCCCGGTACTCCTCGGCGTCCAGACCGACCGCGGAGGCCTTGATCCGCAGCGGGAGGTCCTTGGAGACCAGCGTGACCCGGTGCCCCTCGTCGGCCAGGTTGCGGGCCACCGAGAGGATCCGGGTGTCGTTGTCGCCCAGCCGGAAGCCGGAGGGCAGCGATCCGGGGTCGGTGTGGTTGAGCTCGACGCGGAGGGTGCCCCCGGCCTCCCCGACCGGCACCGGCTGGTCGAGACGTCCGTTGACGACGCGGAGCTCGTCGAGCATGCGCAGCGCGCCGCGGGCGAAGTAGCCGAGCTCGGGGTGGTGCCGCTTCCCCTCCAGCTCGGTGATGACCACGACCGGGAGCACCACCTCGTGCTCGGCGAAGCGCTTGATCGCGCCGGGGTCGGCCAGCAGGACGCTGGTGTCCAGGACATAGGTGCGGTGCTCGGTGGTGGTCACGTCGTTCTCACCCTCACGGGGCGGCGCGCGCACTCCTCGCCCGCCCCTAGTTCGTGCTGACGGACCGGGTGAGGACCCGAGGACCGGAGTGCCGGCCCCCTCCGACACCGCGCGGGGCGAACTGCCCCGTCTGGTGTGCTGCGAAGTCGTGACTGGTCACGAACGGCCTCCCGGTTTCGGTGAGCTTCCCCACTCGCCGATGCTTGGGAAAGTACGCCGTCCGGGGGCGCCACCACCAGCGACACGCCAGAGCCCGGGGGTCAATCGGCGGGGCGGTCCGGGGCCCGTCCGGGCGGGTCTCAGGTGCCGAAGCGGCGCTCCCGCTCGGCGTAGGCGCGGATGGCACGGAGGAAGTCGACGCGGCGGAAGTCCGGCCACAGCGCCTCGCAGAAGTAGAACTCGCTGTGCGCGCTCTGCCAGAGGAGGAAACCGCCGAGGCGCTGCTCGCCGGAGGTCCGGATCACCAGGTCGGGGTCGGGCTGGCCCTTGGTGTAGAGGTGCTCGGCGATGTGCTCGACGTCGATGGTCTCGGCCAGCTCCTCCAGGGTCGCCCCCGCCGCCGACCGCTCCAGCAGCAACGAGCGCACCGCGTCGGCGATCTCGCGGCGACCGCCGTAGCCGACGGCCACGTTGACCAGCAGGCCGTCGACCTCGCGGGTGGCCTCCTCGGCCGCCTTGAGCCGGGCACGCGTGGGGTCGGGCAGCAGGTCGAGCGCCCCCACCGGGTGGACCCGCCAGCGGCCGGTCGCGGCCAGGGACTCCACCGCTCCCTCGATCACCGCGAGCAGCCCGGCGAGCTGGTGCGGGGGCCGGTTGAGGTTGTCGGTGGAGAGCAGCCACAGGGTGACCACCTCGACGCCGACCTCCTCGCACCAGCCCAGGAACGGCCCGATGTTGTCGGCACCGGCCTGGTAGCCCCGGCTGGTGTCGGCGCCGACGGCTTTGGCCCAGCGCCGGTTGCCGTCGAGCATCACCCCTACATGTTTGGGGATACGGTCGGAGGGCAGGAACTTCACCACGCGGGACTCGTAGGCCGGGTAGAGCAGCCGGCGCACGGCGTCCTTGAAGTTCCCCATGCCCCGGATGCTACCGAGGCGTCAGAGAGAGAGGTGCGACGGCACGTGACCCACGTGAGAAGGATCTCGGTCGTCGACCTGCAAACCTACGGTGTCGTAAGTTGGGAGTCATGAGCGAGTCAGTGCGCGAACGGATGGATCACCTGCACGACAGGGTGGACGACGCGTTCGAGGAGGTGAAGCCCCGGCTGCGAGGGTGGCTGCACGCCGGCACGGTGCCGGTGGCGCTGGTCGCGGGCATCGTGCTCGTCGCCCTCTCCCCCGACGCCTCCACCCGCGTCGGCTCGGCCGTCTTCGCACTCTCCGCCCTGCTGCTCTTCACGGTCTCGGCGCTCTACCACCGGGGGCGGTGGTCCTCGCGGACCCACGTCCACCTGCGGCGCTTCGACCACTCCAACATCTTCGTGCTGATCGCGGGCTCCTGCACCCCGTTCGCCGTGCTCCTGCTCGACGGCGCCGAACGCTGGTGGATGCTCGGCATCAGCTGGGGAGGCGCGCTCGCGGGCGTGGTGATGAAGGTCTGGTGGCTGAGCCACCCCCGCTGGCTCTCCGTGCCGATCTACATCGCGCTGGGTTGGGCGCCGATCTTCTTCTTCGGCGGCTTCGTGGAGGGCGCCATGGCCTACGGGCGCGAGCTCGGCACGGCCGTCATCGTGCTCGTGGTCGTGGGCGGCGCGCTCTACACGATCGGCGCGATCGTCTACGGCTTCAAGCGACCCGACCCCAACCCCCGCTGGTTCGGGTTCCACGAGGTGTTCCACACCTTCACCGTCCTCGCCTTCCTCAGCCACTACGTCGGGGTCTCCCTGGCGACGTACTCGCTGCGCTGACCGCCTCCGGGGCGGTCAGTACCGTGGAGGGAGTGACCCAGCAGCCCGTCCCCTCGTCCGCACCCACGGCCCCCTCGAGCACCGGCGTGCGCCTCGGCCACGCCTTCGCCTCTGCCCTGCCCGAGCTCGCGGTGCCCTGGCAGGCCGAGCCCGCGCCCGAGCCGGAGCTGCTGGCCCTCAACGACCCGCTCGCCCGTGACCTCGGCCTCGACCCGGACTGGCTGCGCACCCCCGAGGGGGTCCGCCTGCTGACCGGCGAGGCGGTGCCGCCGGGCGCGACCCCGGTGGCCCAGGTCTATGCCGGCCACCAGTTCGGCGGCTGGTCGCCCCGCCTGGGCGACGGGCGGGCCCTGCTGCTGGGTGAGCTCACCGACTCCGAGGGCCGGTTGCGCGACCTGCACCTGAAGGGCTCCGGCCGCACGCCGGTGGCCCGCGGCGGCGACGGTCTCGCGGCGGTCGGCCCGATGCTGCGCGAGCACCTGGTCAGCGAGGCGATGCACGCCCTCGGCGTCCCGACCACCCGGTCGCTCGGCGTCGTCGCGACGGGCCGCGCGGTGCAGCGCGAGACGGTGCTACCCGGCGCGGTGCTGGCCCGGGTCGCCTCGAGCCACCTGCGGGTCGGCAGCTTCCAGTTCGCGGCCGGCACCGGCGACGTGGCCCTGCTGCGCCGACTCGCCGACCACGCGATCAGCCGCCACCACCCCGACGCGGCCCAGGCGGAGCAGCCCTACCTGGCGCTCTACGCGGCCGTGGTCGCCGCCCAGGCCGAGCTGATCGCCCGGTGGCTGGCGGTGGGCTTCGTGCACGGCGTGATGAACACCGACAACATGACGATCTCCGGGGAGACGATCGACTACGGCCCCTGCGCGTTCCTCGACGCCCACGACCCGGCCCGCGTCTTCAGCTCCATCGACACCGGCGGGCGCTACGCCTTCGCCAACCAGGCCCCGGCAGCGGAGTGGAACCTGGCCCGGCTCGCCGAGGCGATGCTGCCGCTCTTCTCCGAGACCCCCGAGGAGGCGATCGACCAGGCGACCGCCGTCCTCGCCACCTTCCGCCCCCGTCTCGCCGCCGCCCGGACCGAGCGGACCGCGGAGAAGCTGGGGCTCGCCGGACTCCCGGGCGGAGCCGACGCGCAGACGGTGGCCGCCCTGGGCCAGGAGCTGGAGGCCCTGATGGCTGCGGGCCGGGTCGACCACACCTCGTTCTTCCGCGCCCTGGGCGACGCCGCCCGTGGGGACCGGGAGCCGGCCCGCTCGCGGGTCCTCGACCTCGCCGGCTTCGACTCCTGGCTGGAGCAGTGGCTGGCGCTCGGACCCGACCCGCGCCTGATGGACCGCTCCAACCCGGTCCACGTGCCGCGCAACCACCTGGTCGAGGAGGCCCTCACAGCCGCGACCGGCGGAGACCTGGAACCCTTCGAGCGGCTGGTGGAGGCGGTGACCGACCCGTTCGAGCCGCACCCGGACAGGCAGCGCTACGCCGAGCCCGGACCCGAGGAGTTCGACTCCACTTTCCAGACCTTCTGCGGGACCTGAGGCCCTACGCTCCTCCCCATGCCCTCGCGCCGGCCCGTCCGGGTCCTCGCCGTCCTCGCCGGCGCGCTCGCCCCGGCAGGCATGGTGCTCGTGGCGCCCGGGGCGGGAGCACACGTCTCGGTCACCCCCGGCACGGTGACCGCCGGGGAGGAGGCCGTCGTCACCCTCGAGGTGGACCACGGATGCGGGGAGTCGGCCACCACCCGGCTCGAGGTGCGCCTCCCCGACGGGCTGGAGAGGGTCACCGTGGCGCCCACCCGCTCCTGGCGGGTGAGCCAGGAGGACAGGGTCCTGGTGCTGGAGGCCGTCACGCCCCTGCCCAGCGATCTGCCCGCCGACTTCGCTCTCGCCTTCGACGTCCCGGACGCGACCGGCGAGGTGCTGGCCTTCCCGACGGTGCAGAGCTGCGAGGAGGGCGAGGAGGCGTGGATCCAGGTCGCCACCGGCGGCGCCGTCGCCGAGCTCGACCTTCCCGCGCCGACGGTCCGGGTGGTCGGCGAGATCCCGGCGACGACGGCGGATCCCGGGTCGGCCCGGTGGCCGGCGATCCCCCTGGTCGCCCTGGTGGCCGCGGTCGCCCTGGTCGCTGCGGTCCTGGCTTCCCTGCTGCTCGTGCTGCGGGGACGGCGGCGCCCGGACGGCGTCCCGGAGACGCGCCCCCGGTGAGGCGGCTGCTCGCGGCCCTGGTCCTGCTGGTGGCCGGGACGACCCTCGCCACCGCCGCGCCCGCCTGGGCGCACGCGCGGCTGACCGGCACCGACCCGTCCGAAGGCGCCGTGCTCAGCGAGGCCCCGTCGTCGGTGACGCTCTCCTTCAGCGAGCCGGTGCGGCTGACCGGCCGGCGGATCACCACCTACGACGCGGCCGGCGACACGGTCGCCTCCACGGCCCGGGTCGAGGGGTCCCGGGTCGAGGTCGAGATGGGCGAGCAGCTGGTGCGCGGCACCTACCTGGTCTCCTGGCTGGTCGTCTCGGACGACGGCCACCCGCTGCGCGGCACCCTCACCTTCTCCGTGGGCGCGCGAAGTGCGGTGATCGTCCCACCCCCGGCCCTCCCCTCGGGGAGCGACATGGCCGCGGACCGGGGCCTGCTCGCGGGGCTCGCCCTCGCGGGGCTGCTGCTGATGTCGGGTCTGGCCGGGTTCCTCGCCCTGCTGTACCCGCGGGTGGGGCGAGGAGCCCGAGGCCTGCTGCGCGCGGCGGCGGCGGTAGCCGTGGTCGCCGCCTGGGTCCAGGTCCCGGTCGCCTCCGCCTACGCCCAGGGCCTCGGTTGGTCCGGCCTGACCGAAGGGTTCGAGCCCGAGCTGGTCGCCTGGGAGATCGGGGGCGCCGCCCTGGTCACGACCGGTGCGCTCCTCGTGCTGCTCGGCAGCCGAGGCCCGACCCTGGGCCGCCCGGGCCGCGGAGCCCGGGCGCTGCTGCTGGTCGGGGCCTTGACGGCCCTCTGGGCACCGCCGTTGGTCGGCCACTCCCGCTCCTACGGACCCGCGCTCCTCGTCCAGGGCGCCGACGCCCTCCACGTGCTCGTCGCCGCCGTCTGGACCGGCGGGGTGGTGGGGCTGTGGCTGGTGCTCCGGGAGGACGGCCGCGCCGTGGCCGCCCGGGCGCTCGGCCGCTTCTCGACCGTGGCCGCCGGCTCGCTGGTGCTGGTGGCGGCCAGCGGGTTGTACCTGGGCTGGCGCATCCTCGGCTCCTGGTCGGGCCTCGTCACGACGACGTACGGCGTGCTGCTGCTGGCCAAGGTCGCGCTGGTGCTGCTGGTGACAGGGATCGCCGCCTGGAACCGGCTCGTCCTGGTCCCCCGGCTCGCGCGCGACCGGGGGAAGCAGGAGCGGCTCGGCCGGACCCTGCTGGCCGAGGCGGCACTGCTGGTGGTCGTCGCCGGGGTCGCGGGCTTCCTCTCCAACCAGCCGCCCGACGAGGGGCCCGAGCCTGCGGAGCCGCCCCGCCCGGTCGCGGAGACCGTGGAGCTGGGCGACCTGCGGGTCGCGGTGGCGCTGACGCCCGGCGCCCCGGGCGGCAACACGCTGACCCTCCGGGTGCAGGACCCGGAGGGCCGCCCCGTGGCGCCCGGCTCCGCCCCGACGGTGGAGTTGCGGTCAGCGGAGTTCGACCTCGGCACCCTGGCGCTGCGCGACGTGGGCGAAGGGGTCTACGAGGCCCTGGTGCCGCTGCCCCGCGGCGGCGACTGGCGGCTCTCGGTGGGGCTGCGGACGAGCCGCTTCGATCATCCGGTCGCCACCGTGGAGGTGCCGATCCCGGAGGCGGCCGAGGAGTCGGCGGCTCAGTAGCCCAGGCCGAGCACCGCGAGCAGGAAGCCGATGACCGGGACCGTCCACAGCATCAGCAGGCCCCCCATCTCGGCGAGACGGTCGTGGTCGCGTCCTTCGGGTACCACGTGCGGGGTGGTCACGGGGAGCCTCCTGTTTCGGGGTACGGATCTCCCGGAACGTGCCCGGTCACCGGGATCGGGAAACCCCCTGGTCGGCGTGTCGTGCACCTCTTCCCCAACATCCGTGGCCCTGCTTGACTTCCCGTCATGAGTCTCGTGACGTGGAAGGACCTCTGTCTCGACGCCGTGGACGTGGGCGCCCAGGCGCGTTTCTGGGCGGCTGTCAGCGGCCTGGAGGTCGCGAGCGCCGAGCCGCCGGCCAGGCTTGAGGGCCCCACCCCACGGCACACCGTCTGGGTCAACGAGGTGGACCGCCCCCACGTGGCGAAGAACCGGCTCCACCTCGACGTCGACTGCGCTTCGGTCGACCACCTGCTGGCCCTGGGCGCCCGGGTGCTGGCTCCCGCGTCGGAGACCGGATTCGGCTGGACGGTGATGACCGATCCGGAGGGCAACGAGTTCTGTGCGTTCGTCCGGGGCGCGGACGAGGTGCCCGACTACCGCCTGCACGGGGTCGCCATCGACTGCGCGGAGGCCGAGACACTGGCGAGGTGGTGGGGGTCGCTCTTCGGGGCCGAGCCCACCACCGAGCCCGGGGACGACTGGTGGACCTTGACCGGGGTCGCCGCCGACGACCGGATGACGCTCGACTTCTGCCCGGTGCCCGAGCCGCGCACAGTGCCCAACCGGGTGCACTGGGACGTCACCGGTGACGTCGACGAGCTGCTGGCCCGCGGCGCGACGCGCTTGTGGGAGATGCCCCGGTGGACGACGCTGGCCGACCCGGAGGGGAACGAGTTCTGCGTCTTCCCGCCTACCCGACCTTAGGCTGTTATTACGTAATTCCGTAGTACCGTGGAGGCATGCCCTCCTCCGACCGTCTCGCCGACCTCGAACGCCGTGTGGCTGCGCTTGAGACCCTCTCGCTCAGCACGGGGTCCTCCCCCACGACCGCGGACGCAACCACCACGCCGCCCCGCGCGGCGTCCGACCCAGAGCTCTGGGCGCTCGAGGGCCTGCGCGCCCGGGTACCCGAGCCGGGCGCCGTGATGCTGGTCGGCGACGTCCGCCTCCCCGACGGCCGCGTGGCCCAGTGGCAGGAGGGCGCTCTCGCCGGCGACCTGGTCGACGGCGACTGGGAGGCCGCCGGCGATGCGCTCGCGGCCCTGGGCCACCCCGTCCGGCTGCGCCTGCTCCAGCGGGTGCTTCGTGGGGTCACGACCGTCCAGGAGCTGAAGGAGACCGACGGCGTCGGGACCAGCGGGCAGGTCTACCACCACCTGCGGCAGCTGGTCGCCGCCGGCTGGCTGCGCGCCCTGGGCGGCGGTCGCTACGAGGTGCCGGTGGCACGGGTCGTGCCGGTGCTCGCCGTCCTGCTCGGGGCTCGCCGATGAGGCGGGCGGTCGCCCGCTGGCAGACCTTGTGGCTGCGCCTCTTCGTGGTCGCCGTCCTGGGCACCGTCGCGCTCGACACGCCCTTCCCGCTCAGCCTGGCGGTGATGGTGGCCCCGTTCCTCCTCTTCCTGGTGCGCCCGCCCGCCAGCGACCGCGACCCGGTCGAGGTCGCACCTCCGGTCCGGGGCCGGTGGACGGCGATCAACAGCCCCGGCTCTGCGGTGCCGAGCCACGGGGTCAAGGCCTACGGGCAGGCGTACGCGGTCGACCTGCTCGTGCCGTCCGACGAAGGCTCGCCCCCTCCGCTCGGGTGGTCGCTGCGCGGCCGCGTTCCGGAGAGCTACCCGGCCTTCGGCCTGCCCGTGCTGGCGATGGCCCCCGGCACCGTGCTGGAGGTGCGCGACTCCGCGCGCGACCAGCGGGCCAGGAGCACCTGGCCGTTGCTCATCTGGATGCTCACCTTCGGGGGCTTCCTGCGCGAGCTCCACGGGGCGACGGGGCTCCTGGGCAACCACGTCGTCCTCGCCCACGACGACGGGACCTTCTCGGCCTACGCCCACCTGCGCCGCCGCTCGGCGACCGTCCGCCCCGGGGAACAGGTCGAGGCTGGGCAGCAGCTCGGGGCGGTCGGCAACACGGGGAACACCTCCGAGCCGCACCTGCACGTGCAGCTGATGGACCGGCCACGGCCCGCGGAGGCGGCGGGGATCCCGATGCGCTGGCCGTCGCTGCAGTACGAGCCCGCGGAGCGCGAGGACCGGTGGGCGTCCGGCGACCCGAAGCACACTGCTCTCGCCGACTTCCCGGCGAACGGGCAGGTCTTCACCGCGCTCCCAGCGAGCACGAGCGGGCCGGCAGGTCACTCCTGACGCCGGCCGGCGCGGCTCACCTCAGGCAGGAGGGCCGGGCGAACCGCACCGAACGGACCGACTTGAGCCCCTCGTCGCGCAGCACGACCCGCGCCGTGACCAGGCCGCGCGTCGACACCTTTCCACGCTTCAGGACCGCCTTGAAGGGGGCCTTCCGCGAGATCGCGACCTGCTTCCCCCCGACGAGGAATCGCGCGTGCGCCACGCTCTTCGTGATGCCCCGCACCTTCAGGCGCGCCACCCCGTCACTGCAGGAGACGCGGCCGCGCAGTGACGCGCCCTGGCGCCGCAGCTCGGCCCGCCGCGCCGCGCGCTCCTTGGCGCGGTCCTTCTCCACGGCCTGGGTCGGGGTGACGGTCGGCGTGGGGGCCGGCGCCGGCGGGGTCGGCTGCGCCGGCACGGTCGGCCCGGGCGTCTCGGTCGGTGCCGGGCTCGGGGTCGGGCTCGGGCTCGGGGCCGCGGCTCCGGCGCTCACGCAGGAGTCGTCGAACGGCGTCAGCGTCTCGCCGCGCAGACCCTGGACGGTGCGCACGAGGTGCTGCGCCATCGCGTCCATGCCGCAGGCCGACGGGTGCAGGGTGGCACCGTCGTCGTAGGTGGCCAGGGCCCGGATCCACTGCCTCTCCGGAGGTGCGCAGGCGGTGCGGTCGACGGAGCCGGGGATCTCCCGCATGTCGACGAACTCCACGCCCTGCTCATCCGCGACGGCGGCGAGCAGGTCGGACATGCGATCGATCTGGCCCTGCACGTAGGCGAACTCCTCGGCAGTCAGGGCGCCGGCGAACGTGCTCGGGCAACCACCGGGCGGCAGGTAGGTGCCGTACCCGATCACCAGGATCTCGGCGTTCGGCGCCTTGGCCTTGGCCTCGGTGAGACCCCGGGTGAGCGAGGACTCCAGGGTGGCGAACTTCGTGGCCAGCGGGTCGGTGCCGGCCGGGGGGACGCAGTCGGTGCCGAAGCAGCCCGCCGCGAGCTGCACCAGGCCGATGTCGTTGCCGCCGAGCGTGCCGAAGGTGACCAGGGTGGTGTCGGCGTCCAGGGCGTCGAGCTGCGCACCGTTGACGGGGGTCGCGCCGCTGCCACCCTGGGGGTCGAAGAGGTCCTTGGTCTGGGCGCCGCCGCAGCTGGCGTCGGTGTAGGCCGTTAGCCCGCCGGGGAGCTGGTCGTCCCAGGCCTGGGCGGCGAGGCTGGGGAAGTTCAGCTCGCTGCGGCTGCATCCCTCGGGCCGCTGCGGCGCGATGCCCGGCCCGGAGGCGAAGGAGTCGCCCAGGGCCACGTAGCGCTCACCGCCGGGTCCCCGGTCCCAGACCCGGCTGAAGGAGTCGGCAGCGGCATGGCCGGTGGGGACCAGGGCCGCCGAGGCGAGGAGGGGCACGAGAGCTGCGAGGGGGAGGGTGAGTCGGCGCACGGAAGGACGCTACCTGATGTGTGACAGCCGTCATACCTCCTCGTGGTCCCTTAGGGTCTGGGCATGCTGATCCGCCGCACCCTCGCCCGCACCGCCCTCCGAGCCGCGCGCTGGCGGGTGGTGGGCGAGGTGCCGCCCACCGGGATCATGGTGGGCGCGCCGCACACCTCCAACTGGGACTGGGTGGCCACCATGCTGATGATGTGGTCGCGCGAGGTGACGCCGCGGATCCTGATCAAGCGCGAGCTCTTCAAGGGCCCGATGGGGTGGCTGCTGCGCGCCACCGGCGGGGTCCCGGTGGACCGGGACAACGCCTCCGACGTGGTCTCGCAGCTCGCCGAGAACCTCACCCGGGACGAGACCCTGGTGGTCGCCATCGCCGCCGAGGGCACCCGCACCCGGTCGGAGTACTGGAAGAGCGGCTTCTACCGCCTGGCCCAGCAGACCGGGCTGCCGGTGGCCCTGGGGTTCATCGACGGGCCGACCAGGACGGTGGGCTTCGGCCCGTCGGTGGAGATCACCGGCGACGTCCGCGCCGACATGGAGCGCATCCGCGCCTTCTACGCCGACAAGCAGGGGCTGCGCCCCGAGCACCGCAGCGAGCCCCGGCTGCGCGAGGAGCTCGTCGACCCGCAGGGCTGAAGCCGACCGGACGCACCGCGACCGCACACCCGGTGGGCGTGCGGTCGCAGGCGCGTGGGACGGCCGGGGCCGTCGAGCGGGGTGGGTCAGACGTGCGACTTCTTGCCGGACATCGCCTCGGCGGCGCCGACCAGGATGAACGCCGCGATGACCGCGAAGATGAACCCGAGGAAGTTGAGCTCGAACGGGTTGGTGTTGTCGTTGAGCAGGCCACCGAGGAGACCGCCGATGATGGCGCCGACGACGCCGAGCAGCATGGTCGCGACCATGCTCAGGGACTGCTTGCCGGGGCGGAGCAGTCGAGCGAGGGCACCGATGATGAGGCCGACGATGAGCAGGCCGAGGATTTGAATGATCATGACCGGCCGGTACCCGCTCCCCTGTCGGGACAAACGGATACGCGCCCCCGGCCCCTCGTCAGGGCTGCTGAGGGTCGGGACGGGTCAGGGCTGCTGCTGGTCCTGCGGGTCGTGGGAGGCGACCGGGTCGCCGTAGACGCCGGCGTCGCGGGCGGCGGTGGTCTTGCGCAGCTGGCGCATCAGGCTCCAGCCGAGCAGCGCCACCGCGACGGCCATGCCGAGCCAGAGCAGCAGGGCCGTCCAGCCGGCCTTGACCTCTTCGGGCTCGGGGGACTTGCGCGGGGCTCCGTCGGCGAGCGACAGCAGGGGGTGGAGGAGCGACGGGTCCAGGAGGTCGAGCATGCTGCCAGTGTCGCAGGCCTCCCCAACCTGCGGCGCCCCGGGAGCGCCGCTCAGCGCTCCCCGCTGTCGATGCCGGCGAAGAGGTCGTCCTCGGGGAGCTCGGTCTCGACGTGGCTCACCACCAGCTCGTAGTCCTCCGTCGGCCAGACCTCCTCCTGGATCTCGCGCGGGATCGCGAACCAGAAGCCGTCGGGGTCGATCTGGGTGGCGTGCGCCAGCAGCGCCTGGTCGCGCACCCCGAAGTAGTCGCCGCACGGCACCCGGGTGGTGATCCGGGCGTCCCACTCGGGATTCGGCTCCCACTTCTCCAGCCGCTCGGCGTACGGCGACTCCAGGCCGTGGGCGAGCATCGCCTCGTGCAGCGCCACGCTCTTGGGGCGGTTGAAGCCGTGGTGGTAGTAGAGCTTGAGCGGCTGCCACGGCTCGCCGGCCTCCGGGTAGCGCTCGGGGTCGCCGGCGGCGTGGAACGCCTCCACCGAGACCTCGTGGCACTTGATGTGGTCGGGGTGGGGGTAGCCGCCGTTCTCGTCGTAGGTGGTCACCACGTGCGGCCGGAACTCGCGGATCAGCCGGACCAGCGGCGCGGCCCCCTCCTCCGGGGTCACCAGGCCGAAGCACCCCTCGGGCAGCGGCGGCTTGGGGTCGCCCTCCGGCCAGCCGGAGTCGACGAAGCCGAGCCAGTCCTGGGTGATCCCCAGGATGTCGCGGGCGCACTCCATCTCGCGGCGCCGCACCTCGGTGATCTTGGCCGCGATGTCGGGACGGTCCATCTTGGGGTTGAGGATCGAGCCGCGCTCGCCGCCGGTGCAGGTGACGACGTGCACGTCGACCCCTTCGGCGACGTACTTGGCGGTCGTCGCGGCCCCTTTGCTCGACTCGTCGTCCGGGTGAGCGTGTACGTGCATGAGGCGCAGGCCGGCGCGCGCGCCGGCTCGGGGGCGGTCGGGCATGCCTGGAGTCTAGGTGGCACGCTGGAGGCGTGACTTCTCAGGCAGATCTGGCGGAACGGTACGGCGCTCCCACCCAGGGTCGCCGCCTCGTGGTGAAGGTCGTGGTCGGCGTCCTGGCCGTCGCCCTGCTGGGGTGGTTGGCGTGGGCCGCGTGGTTCCACGGCAACCCCACCGCCGAGTCGGGCCAGGTGGGCTACGAGGTGGTCGACGACCACACCGTGACCGTGGTGGTCGACGTCCGTCTCGACGGGACGGACGAGGCGGACTGCCTGGTCCGCGCCTACGCGGAGGACAAGACGGTCGTCGGCGAGCAGGCCTTCACCGGGGTGGCCGGCCGCCAGGAGATCACCGTGCGCACCGAGCGCCGCGCGACCAGCGCGGAGAGCGTGGGCTGCCGCGCCGACGGCCAGTCGCGTCGCCGCTGACCGACCCGCTCCGCCGTCCGCGGGCGCTTTGACCGCTCCGTTGCTAGACTGACCAGTCATCCAGTCACCCGCGGGGCTCTCAAGGCGTAGGTCACCTCACTCAGAGGCGATGAGCCCGCGGGTGTTGCTATTGCCGTACAGGAGTGGAGCCATGACCCAGTCGACCGATCAGGACACGATCTGGCTGACCCAGGACGCCTACGACAAGCTCACGGCCGAGCTCGCGGAGCTGAAGGGTCCCAAGCGCCAGGAGATCATCGACAAGATCAGCGCCGCCCGGGACGAGGGCGACCTGAAGGAGAACGGCGGCTACCACGCCGCCAAGGACGAGCAGGGCAAGCAGGAGGCCCGGATCCGTCAGCTCGAGGACATGCTCCGCCGCGCCGAGGTCGGCGAGACCCCGGCCGACGACGGGATCGTGGAGCCGGGCATGAAGGTCACGGTGAAGTTCGTCGACTTCGGCGACGAGGAGGTCTTCCTCTTCGGCGCCCGTGAGATGGAGGAGGAGGGGCTCACCGTCTACTCCCCCCAGTCCGCCCTGGGCGCCGCGATCAACGGGCGCAAGAAGGGCGAGACGGTGACCTACGAGGCACCCAACGGCAAGGACCTCAAGGTCGAGATCCTCGACGCCGTCCCCTTCACCGGCTGAGCCGTCCGGCTCACTCGTAGACGCGGTGGCCGCGCTCCCGCAGCCGAGCCAGCACCTTCTCGGCGTGCGGGGCGCCCCGCGTCTCCAGCTGGAGCCTGACCTCGACCTCGTCGAGGGCCAGGCTGGGTGAGGTGCGCTCGTGGGCGACCTCGAGCACGTTGGCGCCCGTCTCGCTGACCTCGGCCAGCAGCTGGGCCAGACCTCCCGGGCTGTCCGGGATGCAGACGCGCAGGTAGAGGTAGCGCCCGTCCGCGGCGAGGCCGTGCCGGATCACCCGGCCTAGCAGCAACGGGTCGATGTTGCCTCCGGAGAGGACCGCCACCGCCGGGGTCTCGAAGGCCGTCGGGTCGTCGAGCAGGGCCGCCACCCCCGCCGCTCCGGCGGGCTCGACGACCATCTTGGCGCGCTCCAGCAGCGCCAGCAGCGCCCGGGAGAGCGACTCCTCCGAGACGGTGCGGATCTCGTCGACGTGCTCGCGCACCGCCGCGAAGGTGATCTCCCCGGGCAGGCCCACCGCGATGCCGTCGGCCATCGTGCTCATCGCGGCCAGGGCCGTCGGCCCCCCGGCGGCCAGCGAGCCGGGGAACGCCGCGGCTCCCTCCGCCTGCACCCCGATCACCCGCACGTCCGGGCGCCGGGCCTTCACCGCGATCGCGATCCCGGCGAGCAGCCCGCCCCCACCCGTGGGGACCAGCAGCGTGCGCAGCCCGGGCGTCTGCTCGAGGACCTCCAGCCCGCAGGTGCCCTGGCCGGCCACCACGTCGGGGTGGTCGAAGGGGTGGATCAGCACGGCGCCGGTGCGGGCGGAGAAGTCGCGCGCGGCCGCGAGGGCGTCCTCGAGGTGGCGCCCGGCGAAGACGACCTCCGCGCCGTAGCCCCGGGTGGCGCGCTCCTTGGGGATGGGGGCACCCTCGGGCATGAAGACGGTGGCCCGGATGCCGAGCATCGCGGCGGCGAGGGCGACGCCCTGGGCGTGGTTGCCGGCCGAGGCCGCCACCACGCCGCGGGCCCGCTCTGCGGCGCTCAGCCGGGAGATCCGCACGTAGGCGCCGCGGGCCTTGAAGGAGCCCGTGCGCTGGAGGTTCTCGCACTTGAGGTGCACCGGGCCGCCGACCAGGCCGGAGAGCCAGCGCGACTCCTCCATCGGGGTGCGGACCGCCACGCCGTCCAGGGCCAGCGCCGCCTCCTCGACGTCGGCGAGGGTGACCGCCTCAGGCGTCGTCACGTCGTCCCTCGTCGTCCTCGACCACCGGACTGTCGGGGGCGGGGACCGCGTCGGCGCGGTTCCCCGCCGCCCGTTCCTCGGCTATCTCCGCGTCCAGCACGTCGTCGGGCTCGTCCTCCCCCACGTCGGTCTGCTCGGCCAGGTGCTGGACCACCGCGTTGGCCGCGGCGACCAGCGGGACGGCGACCAGCGCGCCGCCGATGCCGGCCACCAGCAGTCCGCAGGCGATCGCCACGATGACCCCGAGGGGGTGGAGGGAGACGAAACGGCCCATCAGGAAGGGCTGGAGGATGTGCCCCTCGAGCTGCTGGACCACGATGACCCCGCCGAGCATCAGCAGCGCGGTGAACAGCCCCTGGTCGACCAGCGCCACCAGCACCGCCACCGACCCCGCGACGGTGGCGCCGATCATCGGCACGAAGGCGCCGAGGAAGACCAGCACCCCGATGGCCAGCACGAAGGGGACCCCGAGGACCTGCGCCACGACCATCACCCCGATCGCGTCGACCAGGGCGACGATCACCGTGGCCCGCACGAACTGGGTCAGCGAGACCCAGGCGACCCGACCGGAGTTGTCGACGTGCTCACGCGCGGCTCGCGGGGCGAGACGGACCATCCAGGCCCAGATCCGCTCGCCGTCGGCGAGGAAGAAGTAGGTGGCGAACAGGACGATGAAGAAGCCCGCGGTGACGTGGCCCAGGGCGGTTCCGAGGCCGGTGACCTGGCTGACCACCGCCCCGTTCCGGGAGCCCTCGGTGATGGCGTCCTGCGCCACCTTGATGTAGTCGTTGATCTGGCTCTCGCTGGCGTTGAGCGGGCCGTCGCGCAGCCACACCCGGATCTCCTGGAGACCCTGCACCACCTGGTCGGCGAGGTCGGAGGCGCCGTTGGCCACCTGCTGTCCGGCGAAGGTGAGCAGCAGGCCGAGCACCCCGAGGGTGAGCACCACCGTGGTGATGCTGGCGACCCCCCGCGGGATCCTGATCCGCGTCATCCCCCGCACCAGCGGGGTGACCAGGGCGGTGATGAGCAGGGCGATGGCCAGCGGCAGCGTGACCACCGCGAAGTCCGCGATCGTCCGGGCGATCAGGTAGGCGGCCACCGCGATGACCAGGAACCGCCACGACCACGCCGCGGCCAGGTCGAGGCCCCACGGCACCTGGGCCCGGCTGAAGTTCGAGGCGCCGCCGGTGATAGCCGGGGGCGCCTCACGACGCTCGGCCCGGATCAGCGCCCACTGGTGGGCGAGCTGCTGGGTGATCCGCTCGCCGAGGCTCTCGCGGACCCGTCGCTCGGCCTGCCCCTCCGCCGGTCCGCCGGCCCGTTCCTCCACCTGGGTGGCGCCGCTGTCCGGGCCGCGCCCCTGGTCCCCGTCGTCCGTCACCTCGTCAGGCTACCCAGGCCACCACCCGGGCCGGCTCCGACGCCCCTCGACGGGGTGCGAGTCCTCAGCCCAGGGCGCGGTCGAGGTCGGCCAGCAGGTCGTCGACCGTCTCGATGCCCACGCTGAGCCGGACCAGGTCGGCCGGCACCTCCAGGTCGGTGCCGGCCACGCTGGCGTGGGTCATCCGGCCGGGGTGCTCGATCAGCGACTCCACGCCGCCCAGCGACTCGCCCAGGGTGAAGACCTCGGCGCGCGCGCAGACGTCGAGGGCGGCCTGCTCGCCGGCGGCCACCCGGAAGCTGACCATGCCGCCGAACCGCTTCATCTGCTTGGCGGCCACCTCGTGGCCAGGGTGCTCGGCGAGACCGGGATAGATCACCTCGGCCACCGCCCGGTGGCCGGTGAGGAAGTCGACGACCCGCTCTGCGTTGTCGCAGTGCCGGTCCATCCGGACCGCCAGCGTCTTGAGCCCCCGGTGGGTGAGGAAGGAGTCGAACGGACCGGGGACGGCCCCGATGGAGTTCTGGTGGAAGGCGACCTTCTCGGCCACCTCGAGGTCGCGGACGACCAGCGCCCCACCGACCACGTCGGAGTGCCCACCGACGTACTTGGTGGTGGAGTGGACCACCACGTCGGCGCCCAGCACGAGGGGCTGCTGGAGGTAGGGCGAGGCGAAGGTGTTGTCCACCACCAGCAGCGCCCCGGCGTCGTGCGCCACGGCCGCGAGCGCCTCGATGTCGCCGATGTTGAGCAGCGGGTTCGTCGGCGTCTCCACCCAGACCAGCTTGGTGCGGCCGGGCTGGATGGCCGCGCGCACCGCGTCGACGTCGGAGACGGCGGCGGGGCTGTGGGTCAGGCCCCAGTTCTGCTCGACCTTGTCGAAGAGGCGGTAGGTGCCGCCGTAGGCGTCGTCGGGCAGCACCACGTGGTCGCCGGGGCGGCACAGCGCCCGGACCAGGGTGTCCTCCGCGGCGAGCCCGGAGGCGAAGGCGAAGCCCCGCTCCCCCTCCTCCACCGCAGCCAGCGCGCCCTCCAGGGCGGTCCGCGTCGGGTTGGCCGAGCGGCTGTACTCGTAGCCGCCGCGCATCCCGCCCACGCCGTCCTGCTTGTAGGTGCTGGTGGCGTAGATCGGCGGGATCACCGCCCCGGTGGTCGGGTCGGGCTGGTAGCCGGCGTGGATCGCGCGGGTCTCGAATCCGGACTTGTGGGCGTGCTCGCTGCTGTTGGACTGGCTCACCCGCCCGAGACTAGACCCGCGCCGGGGGGAAGCAGATGGCCGCCCGCGGCGTTGTAGCAGTCCGAGCCCGTCGACCCTGAGGAGATCCCGTGCTGTTCGGCCGCGACAAGTCCCACCTGCCCTCGCCCGCCCAGGCCCTGCCCGGCCGGGAACACCAGCCGTGGCGTCTCGGCCAGCACCTGGTGCTCAAGACGCCGGTGCAGAGCGACGAGGTGCCCGAGGGCTTGGAGGTGGCGATCTTCGGCCTCGGCTGCTTCTGGGGCGCGGAGGAGATCTACTGGCAGGTCGACGGCGTGTGGTCGACCTCCGTCGGCTACGCCGGCGGCCTCACCCCGCACCCGACGTACGAGGAGGTCTGCTCCGGGCGGACCGGCCACACCGAGGCCGTGCGGATCGTCTTCGACCCCCAGGTCGTCTCCTTCGCCGACCTGGTGAAGAGGTTCTTCGAGATCCACGACCCGACCCAGGGCATGCGGCAGGGCAACGACGTGGGCACCCAGTACCGCTCGGCGATCTACTTCACCACCCCCGAGCAGGAGCAGGTCGCCCAGGAGCTGACCAAGGTCTACGGCGACGAGCTGGCGCGCCGCCAGCTGGGCGACATCACCACCGAGATCCGGCCTGCGGACGAGGCCGGCTACTACTACGCCGAGGACGCGCACCAGCAGTACCTGGCGAAGAACCCGTTCGGCTACCGCTGCCACGCCAACACCGGCGTCCGGTTCCCGGCCGTGTGAAGGTCCCGTGAGGATCCGGCCCGGGAGATGGCGCCGGCGCCGCGCGACTGACAGGGTCGGCCCGTGCAGCCGACCGCCGACGCCAGCGAGGACACCGCCCCAGGCGCCCTCCTGACCCTGGCGCGGGCCGGGTCCCGGCTCGCGGGGGCGGCCGGGCTGGTCCTGGCGGCGGTGGCCGCGGTCGGCCCCGGCGGGCCCGCCGCGGTCCGGAGCGGACTCGGCCTGCTCCTCCTCGGAGTGCTGGTCGCCGCGGCTGCGTCCCGGGACCGGGCCGGGTTCCGGGCGCTGCTGGTCCTGGCGGCCGGGTGGGCGGTGGCCCACTACGCACTGCACCTCAGCCCGCTCTCGGACTTCGACATGGAGCCGCCGTACCTGTTCGGCGCCGGCATCTTCCTCCTCCTGCCCTTCCTCCTGCTCTCGGCCGGTCTCGTCCTGCTCACCGGTCTCCTGCTGGCGGCGGACCGGTCGGCCCCGTGGCTCCTCACCCTTGTCGGTGGCTGCCTGGCGCTCTTCGTGGTCTACGCGCTGGCCACCGTGGGGTGGCTCGACCTCACCCTGATGCGGCCGCTGGTCCGGCCCTGGCTGGTGCCCGCCCTCGTCCTCCTGGGCCTCGGCACCTACCTCGCCCTCGCGGCCGGGCGGTCCGCCGCCCCTGCGCCGGGCCCGTCGGTCGCGCGACGCGAGCTCTAGAAGCAGATGAGCGGCGCCGCGCCACCACATATCGGCCACACTGGGGGGATGGTCGATCTGCCGCGCAAGGCCGTCACCCGCACGGCTCGTCTCGCCGCGCTCCCCCTCGGGTACGCCGGCCGCACCGCGTGGGGCATGGGCAAGCGCCTCGGAGGCAAGCCCGCCGACGCGGTGCTCAACGACGTGCAGCAGCGCACCGCCGAGCAGCTCTTCCGCACCCTCGGCGAGCTCAAGGGCGGGGCGATGAAGTTCGGCCAGGCACTCTCGGTCCTCGAGGCCGCCCTGCCGGAGAGCGCCGCGGCGCCCTACCGCGAGCAGCTCACCGCGCTCCAGGACAACGCCCCCACGATGAGCACCCAGCAGGTGCGTGACGCCATCGAGGAGTCGCTCGGACCCGACTGGCGCGAGCAGATCACCTGGCTCGACGGGGCGGCGGCTGCCGCGGCCTCGATCGGCCAGGTGCACCGCGGCACCTGGCGCGACGGCCGCGAGGTCGCGATCAAGGTGCAGTTCCCCGGCGCCGACGAGGCGCTGCTGGGCGACCTGCGGCGGCTCGCACGGGTGGCGCGCAGCATGGCCCCGGCCTTCCCCGGCCTCGACGTCGCCGCCCTGGTCCGCGAGCTGCAGGAGCGGGCGGCCGAGGAGCTCGACTACGCGATGGAGGCCGAGGCCCAGCAGGTCTTCGCGGAGGCCTTCGACTCCGACCCCGAGATCCTGGTCCCCCACGTCGTGTTCGCCACCGAGACGGTCCTGGTGACCGAGTGGCTGGAGAGCGAGGGCTCGCTGGCCCGGATCATCTCCGAGGGCAGCCAGGAGGAGCGCGACCACTACGGCGACCTCCTGGTCCGCTTCAACTTCGCCGGCCCCAGCCGGACCGGGATGCTGCACGCCGACCCCCACCCCGGGAACTTCCGCACCGTCCCGGCCGAGGACGGCTCCCCGGGCCGCCTCGGGGTGCTCGACTTCGGCGCCGTGGCCCGACTGCCGGGTGGCACCTTCCCCGAGGCCATGGGCCCGCTGCTGCGCGCCGCCGCGACCGGGGAGGGCGAGGTGCTCCTGGAGGGCCTGCGCGAGGAAGGATTCGTGCGCCCCGGCGTCCGGGTGGACGCCGACGCGCTGCTGGAGTACCTCGGCCCCATCCTGGAGCCGCTGACCGTGGAGCGCTTCCAGTTCAGCCGGGAGTGGATGCGCGCCCAGTACGAGCGGCTCAACGACCCCCGCGCCCCGCACTTCACGATGGCGACCAGGATCAACCTGCCCCCCTCCTACCTGCTGATCCACCGGACCTGGCTGGGCGGGATCGGGCTGCTCTGCCAGCTGGAGGCCGAGGTGCCCTTCCGTGGCCTGCTGGAGGAGTCGCTGCCGGGCTTCGCCGACTAGCGACACTCCCCGGACCCTGGCGACAGGACGGCCCCTCATCCGCTTTAATTGCAGTAAGTCTCTCTACTTACCGCTCTTGAAGACGGGATCGCCATGAGTCTCCTCGCCCCGCCCACCCCCTCGCCGTCCGGCGTCGCCGCCCCCGCCCAGGCGCTCCAGGTCCGCCTGCAGGGCGTCGGCCGCGCGTTCGGCACGGGCGCGCAGCGGCGCGAGGTCCTGCGCGACGTCGACCTGGTGATCGCGGCCGGCGAGGTGGTCGCGCTGCTGGGTCCCAGCGGCTGCGGCAAGTCGACCCTGCTCCGGGTCACCGCGGGCCTCGACCAGCCGACCACCGGCGGGGTCCTGGTCGGCGACCGGCCCGTCCAGGGCATCGAGAGCCGCTGCGCGGTGGCCTTCCAGGAGCCGCGGCTGCTCCCCTGGCGCACGCTGCGGGCCAACGTCGCCCTCGGGCTGCCCGCCGGGACCCCCCGGGGCGCCGGGGAGGAGCTGGTCGACGAGCTCCTCGAGCTGGTCGGGCTGGCCGAGCACGCCGACCACCGTCCCCGCGAGGTCTCCGGCGGCATGGCCCAGCGCACCTCGCTGGCCCGCGCGCTGGCCCGGCGGCCCGGCGTGCTGCTGCTGGACGAGCCCTTCGGCGCCCTGGACGCGCTGACCCGGATGAAGATGCAGGACCTGCTCCTCGACGTACGCCGGGCCAGCCCCACCACCGTCCTGCTGGTCACCCACGACGTCGACGAGGCGCTCCAGCTCGCCGACCGGGTCGTCGTCCTCGGCCGCGACGAGGGGCAGCAGGCCGCCGGCGTCGCCGAGGTGGTCACCGTCCCCGGGGAGCGCCCGCGCGACCGCGGCTCCGTCGAGCTCGCCCTGCTCCGGGGCCGGCTGCTGGAGAGCCTCGGCGTCGACGCCCACCGCCACTGACCCACCACCGAGAACCCACCACCGAAGAAGAGGAACCATCGTGACCAAGCACCACCCGACGGCCCTGCGTCGCACCCTCACCGGCCTGCTGGCGGCCGGCCTGCTGCTGGGCACCGCCGCCTGCGCCGAGGGCGAGGCCGAGGCCGGGAGCGACGAGCGCTCCCTGGAGATCGACTACGCCACCTACAACCCGCTCAGCCTGGTGATCAAGGACCAGGGCTGGCTGGAGGCGGCCCTGGCCGAGGAGGGCGTCAAGGTCACCTGGGTGAAGTCCGACGGCTCCAACAAGGCCAACGAGGCGCTGCGGGCCAACGCCATCGACGTCGGCTCCACGGCCGGCTCCGCGGCCCTGCTGGCCAGGGCCAACGGCTCCCCGATCCGCACCATCGACATCTACTCCCAGCCGGAGTGGGCGGCGATCGTGGTCGGCGAGGACTCCAAGGTCAAGACGGTCGCCGACCTGGCCGGCAAGCAGGTGGCGGCCACCAAGGGCACCGACCCCTACTTCTTCCTGCTCCAGTCCCTGGCCGCCGAGGGGGTCGACCCCGACGAGGTGACGGTGCAGAACCTGCAGCACGCCGACGGCTGGTCGGCGCTGGCCAACGGCTCGGTCGACGCGTGGGCGGGCCTCGACCCGATCATGGCCGCCGCCGAGCAGGAGGGCGCCAAGCTGATCTACCGCGACATCGACTTCAACACCTACGGCTTCCTCAACGCCACCGAGGAGTTCCTCTCCGAGGAGCCCGAGCTGGCCCAGCTGGTGGTCGACGCCTACGCGAAGGCCCGCGACTGGATCGGGGACAACCCCGACGAGGCCGTCTCCATCCTCGCCGAGGCCGCGGCGATCGAGGAGGGGGTGGCCCGCACCGTGCTCACCGAGCGGACCAACCTCGACTTCGACCACGTCCCGGGGCAGGCGCAGCTCGACGTGCTCACCACCGTGGGTCCGCTGTTCGTGGAGTCCGGCGACGTCGAGGAGCAGGCGCAGATCGACGAGGCCCTCGACACCCTCCTCGAGGACGAGTACGCCGCCGGCGCCGACGCGAGCCGGGTGGCCGACTGATGGCGGGCGCGAGCCGGGCCCATGCCGACCGGCCCGCCGACGAGGGCGTCCGCGCCCCCGTGGGCCACGGCCGCCAGGGTGCGGCCTGGCTCGCGCACCCCGCGGTCCGGGTGCTGGGCGGGCTGGTGCTGCCGGCCCTGCTGCTGCTGGGGTGGCACCTGCTCAGCCGGGCCGGCGTCTTCAGTCCCGTCCAGCTGCCGGCCCCCGGCGCCGTCCTCGAGGCGGCCCACGGGCTGCTGGAGCGCGACGAGCTGCTGGGCCACGTCCACATCTCCACCCAGCGGGTGCTGGTCGGCTTCGCGGTCGGCGCCTCGGTGGGCATCGTGCTGGGCTCGCTGCTGGGGCTCTCCCGGGTCGCCGACCTGCTGCTCGCCCCCACGGTCGGGGCGCTCCGGGCGGTGCCGTCGCTGGCCTGGGTGCCGCTGCTCATCTTGTGGATGAAGCTCGGCGAGGACTCCAAGATCACCCTGATCGCCATCGGCGCCATGTTCCCCGTCTTCACCACCGTCCACCTGGCGTTGCGCCACGTCGACCGCCAGCTGGTCGAGGCTGCCCGCGCCTTCGGACTGCGCGGGGTGAAGCTGCTCACCACCGTCCAGCTGCCCGCGGTGGTGCCGGCCGTCTTCTCGGGACTGCGGCTCGCCCTGGCCCAGTCATGGCTCTTCCTGGTCGCCGCGGAGCTGATCGCCTCCTCCCAGGGGCTGGGCTTCCTGCTCGTCGACTCCCAGAACAACGGGCGCACCGACCGGCTGCTGCTGGCCATCGTGCTGCTCGCCGTGCTCGGCAAGACCACCGACGCCGTGCTCGGGGTGGTGGAGCGCTGGGCGGTCCGCCGCTGGGCGTGAGCCCGCTCAGCCCGCCATCCGGCGCACGGCCTTGCTGATCATCTCGGGCGAGGTGGCGAAGTTGAGGCGCACCCACTGGGTGGCCCGGGGGTCGTACCGGACCCCCGGGACCAGCGCCACCCCCCGCTCCAGGAAGGTGGCGGCGGGGTCCTCCAGGCCGAGGCGCGAGCAGTCCAGCCAGGCCAGGTAGGTCGCCTCCGAGGGGGCCGCCACGACCTCGGGCAGGTGCACGGCGAGCAGGTCGAGCAGCAGTCGGCGGCGCTCCACCAGCTCGCCGATCAGCTGGTCGAGCCACAGCTCGCCGTGGTCGTAGGCGGCGGTCTGGGCGAGGACCGCCAGGTGCTGGGCGCCGTGGGTGACCACCTCGTGCAGCCCGTGACCGGTCTCGTGACCGGCCACCAGCAGGGCGGTCTTGAGGCCGGGCAGGTTCCAGGTCTTCGAGCCGCTGACCAGGGCCAGCCCTCGCCCGGCACCCGGCACCGAGAGGTAGGGGGTGAAGGTGGCGCCGGGGTGGACCAGCGGGGCGTGGATCTCGTCGGAGACCACCAGGACCCCGTGCTCGTCGGCCAGGGCGGCGACCCGGGCGAGCTCCTCGGGGGTGTGCACGGTGCCGGTGGGGTTCTGCGGGTTGCACAGCAGGTAGGCCGAGCCCATCCCCGCCTCGGCGAAGGCCACGTCGAGGGCGTCGAGGTCGAGCCGGTGGGCGTCGCCCAGGGGCGCCTCCACCAGCCGGCGCCGGGTGGCGGCGACGAACCCGAAGAAGGAGTCGTAGACCGGTGGGCTCACCACCACCGCGCCGCCCACCGGCACCCGGGACTGGATGATCTGCTCGATGCCGATCATCACGTCGGGCACCTGCATCACCCGCTCGGGAGCGACCTGCCAGCCCCAGCGTCGTGCCGCGAAGCGGGTGAAGGCCTCGATCAGCGGCGGGCTCCAGGCATAGCCGGTGTCCCCGCGGCGCAGCGCGTCGGTGACCGCCTCGACCACCGGCGGGCAGGGCGCCGCGTCCATCTCGGCCACCCACAGGGGCAGCACGTCGGGCGGGTAGGCCCGCCACTTGACGCTGGTGCGCGTGGCGCGCAGCTGGTCCGGTCCGCTCCCGAGGATGTCCATACGACCCGAGGCTAGCGACCCCGGGGGTGGGGCGCCGCCCGGCCGGGCCTCACTCGCCCACCCAGAAGCCGCGGTCGCCCCAGCCGCCCGCCCAACCGCCCAGGTCGCCGTACGACGACGACGGCGCCCGCGAGCCCAGGTAGCTGCCGACCACGGCGGCGCCGAGGTCGTCGAGCTCCGGGGAGACCATCCGTCCGTCGACCCGCCGCGCCATCGAGTCGATGAAGCGGGCCAGGCCGGGGTCCTCCCCCAGCCGGAAGAAGGTGGTCTGGGCCCCGAGCCGGCGGGCCGCGTCGAGCTCGCGGACCGTGTGGGCGATGGTCAGCGGGTGGGGCGGGTAGCTGAACCACACCTCGCCGTCGGCCTCCAGGTGGGCGGTGGGCTCCCCGTCGGTGACCACCAGCAGCACCGGCTGGGCCTGCGGGTGCTTGCGGAAGTGCCGGTTGGCCAGCAGCAGGCCGTGGTGGAGGTTGGTGCCCTTGGCCCACTTGGCGTCCAGCGCGGTGAGCTCCTCGATGTCCATCACCTGGGCGTGCCGGCCGAAGGCGATCACCTGGAGCGCGTCGCCGCGGAAGCGGGAGGCGATCAGCTGGTGCAGGGCCAGGGCGGTGCGCTTCATCGGCACCCAGCGCCCGTCCATCGCCATCGAGAAGCTGGTGTCGACCAGCAGCGCCACGCAGGCCTGGGTGCGGGCCTCGGTCTCGGCGACCTCGAGGTCGTCGAGCTGGAGCCGGACCCCGCCGCTGACGGCGCCGCCGCCGGCGGAGGTGCGCAGCACGGCGTTGGTGACGGTGCGGGTGACGTCCCACGGCTCGGTGTCGCCGAACTCCCAGGCCCGCGAGGAGCCGGTCAGCTCCCCCGCCGCTCCGGTGCGTCGCACGTCGCGCTGCCCCTGACGTCCCGAGAGCCGGGTGGCCACGTCGCGCAGCAGCGCCCGGCCGAGCTGCCGCATCGCCTTGGGGCTCAGGCGCAGCTCCCCCTCGGAGCTGCGGCGCAGGTAGCCGGAGTCGCGCAGGGCACGCTCGAGCTCGGCGAGCTTGCGGGCGTCGACAGCCGCCTCGTCGCCGAGCTGGCGGGCGAGCTTGTCGAGGTCGACGTCGTCGAGGCGGGCCCCGCCGTAGGACTGGGCCAGCTGCTCGGCCAGCGTGTCGAGGTCGGCGAGGTCCTGGAGGACGCCGGTCCCGTCGCCGAGACCCAGGCCCTCCTCGCCGTCGAAGCGCTGGGAGCCTCCCCAGTCCTCGCCGGGTCGCAGCGCCTGGAGGTTGGCGTCCATCCGGGCGAGCTGCTGCATCAGCTCGGGGCTGCCGAAGGCCTGCGCCGAGAGCTCCATCAGCTCGGCGCGCTGCTCCGGTGTCATCGAGTTGAGCATCCGCTGGGCGGCGGCGCTGCGCTCGGCGAGCGCGTCGAGCAGCTCGTCGATGTCCTGGGGGCTCTCGGGGAAGAAGTCGCCGTGCTTCTCCATGAACTCGTGGAAGTCCTCGGCGGTGTCCTCACCGCGGGCGTGCTTCTCGAGCAGGTCGTTGAGGTCGGAGAGCATCTCGTTGATCGCCGCCCGGTCCTCCTCGTCGGCGCCCTCGAGGGCCTCCTTCATGCCGGCGAACCGCTGGTCGAGCAGCTCGCGGCCGAGCAGGTCCTTGATCTCCTCATACGTCTGGCGCGCCTCGGTGCTGGCCCAGTCGTAGGACGAGAGCTCGCTCACCGCGGCCGAGGGCGAGGCGGGCAGGTCGTCGAGGCGCAGCTCGCGGAAGGCGCGGTCGCCGTCGTCCATCTGCACGTCGCGGGCCAGCTGCTTGCGCTCCTCCAGCACGGCCTTGTCCAGCAGCTCCTTGACCTGCTGGAGGGTGCCGTCGAGGTTGTGCCGGCCCAGCAGCTCGCGGCGCTTCTGCGCGACCTTCGCCGCCAGGTCGTCGAGCCCGCGCTGGTCCGACCCGCCGCGCCGCAGGAACTCCTGCATCGAGCGCTCCGGCGAGTAGCCGGCCATCACGTCCTGGCCGATCGCGTCGAGCGCCTCGGCCAGGTCGACGGGCGGGGCGAGCGGGTCGCCCCCGTCGTAGCGCTGGTAGCGGCTCATGACGAGGCCGCCCCGCGCGGATCCTCAGCCATAGACCGTCTCGCGTCCGTCGGAGTCCTTGCCGATCTTGCGGGCCAGGTAGAGGCCCTCGAGGGCGAGCTCGACCGCGCACGCGGTCTCGCCGTCGTTCTGTGCGGCGATGCGCGCGGCGATGTCGTCGTAGAGCTCGGACTCCCCCAGCACCGGCAGGCCGGAGAGGAACTCCCGGGCGGTGACCTGCCCTCCGGTGGAGACGGTCGCGCCGCCCTCCAGCGCGTCGACCAGCAGGGAGAGGTCCAGGCCCCGGAAGCGCTCGCGCACGGTGCCGGCGACGGCGGTGCGCAGCAGGTGGGTGAGGATCTCGGTCTCCCGCCCTTCCTCGCCGGTCTCGAACTCGATCTTGCCGCGCAGCACGTCCACCGCGGTCTCCAGGTCGACCACCCGGGCCACGGCCTGCTCCTCGCCCTGACGGGTGGCGCGGTGCAGCGCGGAGGCGGCGATCGTCTCGGCGCCGGCGATGGCGAACCGGGCGCTGACCCCCGAGCGCTGGTCGACGGCCGAGGACTCGCGCAGCGCCCGGGTGAAGCGGGCGAGCACCTCCAGCAGCGCGTCGGGCACCTCGGCGGTCAGGTGCGCCTCCTGCCGGATGACGGCCAGCTCGGCGTCGAGCTCGGTCGGGTAGTGGGTGCGGATCTCGGCACCGAACCGGTCCTTGAGGGGGGTGATGATCCGCCCGCGGTTGGTGTAGTCCTCGGGGTTGGCGCTGGCGACCACCAGCACGTCGAGGGGCAGGCGCAGCACGTAGCCGCGGACCTGGATGTCGCGCTCCTCCATCACGTTGAGCATCGCCACCTGGATCCGCTCGGCGAGGTCGGGGAGCTCGTTGATGGCCACGATGCCGCGGTGGCTGCGCGGGATCAGCCCGAAGTGGATCGTCTCGGGGTCGCCGAGGTGGCGGCCCTCGGCGACCTTCATCGGGTCGACGTCGCCGATGAGGTCGGCGACCGAGGTGTCCGGGGTGGCCAGCTTCTCGGCGTACCGCTCGCTGCGGTTGACCCACTCGACCGGCAGCTCGTCGCCCTGCTCGGCGGCGATCCGCCGCCACTGCGGGGTGATCGGCTCGTAGGGGTGCTCGCCCAGCTCCGAGCCCGCGATCACCGGCGTCCACTCGTCGAGGAGCCCGACCAGGGTGCGCAGCAGCCGGGTCTTGCCCTGGCCGCGCTCGCCGAGGAGCACGATGTCGTGGCCGGCGATCAGCGCCCGCTCCAGCTGCGGGATCACGGTCTCCTCGAAGCCGTGCAGCCCCGGCCACGGGTCCTCGCCGGCGGCCAGCCTGGCCAGCAGGTTGGCGCGCACCTCCTCGCGCAGCGTCCTGAGCTGGTGCCCCGACTCGCGGAGCTGGCCCAGCGTCCGGGCGGCGGGTGCTTCTGTGTGGCCCTCGGGGGCGAACGTCGTCACCCGTCAAACGCTAGACCGGGGGTGCAAGCCCCCCGCCTGCCTCACTCCAGGGGCAGGTGCATCACGTGCAGGCCGACTAAGCCGTGTGCGGCGGAGCGGAAGGCGCCGGGGACGGTCCCGACCACCTCGAAGCCGAGCGAGCGCCACAGCGCGACCGCGGAGGTGTTCGTCTCCACCACGGCGTTGAACTGGATGGCGCGGAAGCCGGCGTCGCGGTGCCACTGCACGACGTGCTCCCCGAGCCGCCGCCCGACGCCACGACCCCGGGCGGCGGAGGCGACCATGAAGGAGGCGGTGCCGACGTGGTCGCCGCGTCCGGGGCGGTTCGGGCCCATCTTGGCGGTCCCGAGGATCGCCCCTTCCTCCTCCAGCACCACGCAGGCACCGGGCGGCGGCTC
Source organism: Nocardioides sp. Z50_6 (assembly GCF_058215755.1). NCBI lineage: Bacteria > Bacillati > Actinomycetota > Actinomycetes > Propionibacteriales > Nocardioidaceae > Nocardioides > Nocardioides sp. Z50_6. The sequence continues at coordinate 729,220 of NZ_JBZAJB010000001.1, forward strand.
CAGCCACAGGGCCTTCGCCTCGTCGGCGGTCAGGTCCTCCGGGTAGGCGTAGGTCTCCCCCGCCGCCACCACCTCGGAGAAGATCGGCCAGATCGCCGGCCAGTCGGCGTCGGTCGCGGGCCGGACCCCATGGCTCACAGCCCCGTCGCTCACAGCCCGGTGGTCCCGTCGACGTGCTCGCGGAGCAGGTCGCCATGACCGGCGTGCCGGGCGTACTCCTCGATCATGTGCACCAGCACCCAGCGCAGGCTCTTCTGCTCGCCGGGCCGCCCCCGCCGCGCGAGCTGCTCGAGGCCGCCCTCGGCCAGCGCGCGGTCCAGTGCCTCCTGCGAGCCGGCCACCTCGGCGTCGAAGAGGGCCAGCAGCTCCTCGGGGCTGTCCTGGCTCGCGGAGTGCCAGTCCCAGTCCGCGTCGGCGTCCCAGTCGACGTCGGCCCAGATCCCGGCCGGCTCCTCACCGTGGAAGACGACCGAGAACCACCACTGCTCGACGTAGGCCAGGTGCTTGAGCAGACCGCCCAGCGTCATCGTGGTGGGCGGCAGGGCGGTGTCGAGCTGGGCGGCGTCCAGCCCCTCGCACTGGCTGCGCACCACGGCGCGGAAGTGGTCGAGGAACCCGCGCAGGGTGGTGATCTCGTCGGCGGCGGCGGGCTTGGGCGGCTTCTCGGTCTTCGCAGGCGTGGTCATGGCACGACCGTAAGCCGTCGTGGCTCCGCCTCGCAGCAGGTTATCCGGGCGCAGGGTTATCCGGTCGCAGGGGGTTATCCGGTCGCCACCCGGTCCCGGATCGCCTGCAGCAGGCGGTCGAGGGCCAGGTTGCGGACGCTCTCGACCACCTCCGGCGGGTCGCCGTCGACCTTCACCCAGTGGGTGGACTGCTCACCACGCGCCCACACACCGATCACGGCGGTGCCGGCCGGGTGCCCCTCCTCCTCGCCGGGGCCGCCGGCGCCGGTGGTGGAGACGACGTAGTCGGCCTCGAGCGCCTTGGCGGCGCCCGCCGCCATCTGGGCGGCGCAGGCGTCGGAGATCAGCGGGCCGGGGGTGACGCCGAGCAGGTCGAACTTCACCGCCGGCATGTAGGCGACCACCCCGCCGCGGCACCAGTCGGCCGCGGACTCGCCCTGGGCGAGCGCGGAGGTGATCGCGCCGCCGGTCAGCGACTCGGCGGCTCCGACGGCGAGGTCGTGCTCGGCGGCGAGCTCGGCGATCTGGTCGACGTACTGGGAGAAGTCTTCAGCCATGCCGGGCTCTTACCCGAGCGGGTGGTCGGTGATGCAGTACGCCGACCCGGCCGGGTCGCGCATCCGGGTCCACTCCTCGTGGACACCTGCCACCTCGGCGCCGAGCGCCACGTGCCGACGCACCTCCGCCTCGCGGTCGTCGCCGCCCAGGTCGAGGTGGGCGCGCGCCTGTCCCTCCGGCTCCCCCAGCCGCTGGACCAGCACCCGCAGCGCGCCGATCCGGGGGAACCAGCGGAACTCCTCCTCCGGCGTCTGCGTCTGCTGCCAGGCGACGCCCAGGACGCTGCTCCAGAAGTCGCACTCGGCGTCGTACGTGGAGGCCGGGACGTCGAGGCAGACCTGGTCGACCATGCTGCGCCAGGCGCCTCCCGAGTCGTCGCGCCAGGTCGCCGGCTCGGTCGGCGTGGTCGCCGGGTGGGAGACGAAGCAGAAGGTGAGCCCGCCGGGCGAGTTCATCACCACGTAGCCGAGGTCGGCGACCGGCTCGGCGCCGTGGGCCAGAGCGACGCGCGCCGCCTGCTGCGGGTCGGCGACGTGCAGGTCGAGGTGGAGGCGGGGCCCTCCCTCCCGCAGCCGCTGCACCCGCAGGTGGTCGTCGCCGGTCGGCGGGACCAGGGTGGCGAACTCGTCGTCCTCGCCCCGCGCCGGTGAGAGGCCGTAGCCGGTGACGCCGCGCCAGAAGGCGACGGTGCGCTCGAAGTCCGGCGCCGGCAGGTCGAGGAAGACGCTGAGCCAGGTCGGGGTCGTGCCGAGCGGGGCTGTGCCGAGCGGGGTCGGGGTCATCCGCGGGACGGTAGCCTCAGGACGTGCTGGTGCGGAAGTGTCCTTGCGGGTCCGGAACGGTGTACGACACCTGCTGCGGTCGGTTCCACCGGGGCGCCGAGCGACCCGAGACGGCCGAGCAGCTGATGCGCTCGCGCTACAGCGCCTTCGTCGTCGGCGAGCCCGACTACCTCTTCACCACCTGGCACCCCCGGACCCGGCCCGACCACGTCACCCTCGACGACCCGACGGAGTGGACGGGCCTGGAGATCCTCGACGTCGTCGCCGGCGGACCCGACGACGACGAGGGGGTCGTGGAGTTCGTGGCGCGGTTCGAGGGTGGCCGGCTGCACGAGCGGAGTCGTTTCGCCAGGCGGGCGGGGCGTTGGGTGTACGTCGACGGGGACGTCGGCTAGTAGGGCATTCCGCCCACTAAGACGCAGCCGACGCTCGGCTAACTACCTAGGGTCTTTCCTGCTTCGACAGCAGTATCCGCTGCGAGAAGACATCCGGCCAACTGCAGCGCAACCTTGTCCCAGTCTTTGACCTGAGCGTCAATTCCACGCATTCCTGGTCGAACGTGAACTACCGCATTCCTGACGCCGTAGAGGCGGGAAGCCGCCATCTTGGGGACGTTGGTAGTCTCATTGACTCTCGCTTCGCCCGGTAGCGACTCGATCAGGAGTTCAAGCGGGGCATCCGGCGAGGCAAGTGTTAAAATCTTCACCAGGGCGTCCTCCTCTTTCGGACGCCACTTCAGTTTATCCGCCAGATGTTCCGCGGCCTCCACCCATGTCATCGCGACGCCAAAGCTTTTCACCAAAGCGCTTACTTCCGAGTAAGAATATAGGTTCTCGAGGCTGCGATAAAGTGCCATGAAAATGGATCTCGGATCCATATCAAAAGCCGCTCGAATGAATCCGGCGAAGGGTACGAGGTCCCCTACTTGCGATAGCGTCGAGGCCAACAGAAATCGGGTCTCTTCGGATAGAGATCCAGCACTGACTCCTGCCATTAGAGTAATCTGAGCCATCCCACGCTCGACGGCGGCGTGATCAATCCCGCCGTCAGGCAGGAACCGGAAGTCCTCGTGCCCGTAGACGACCATCTCAGGAAACATGGGCAAGACGTCCACAATGGGCGTTTGGTAAATGACTGTGTGTTCACCTACAGTCACAGGGTCGCCACCCATCAGAAGATTTACGAGTTCATCTGGCGAATGGGGCTCGACCCCAAGTCTTTCAAGCACGATCTGAAAGATGACCCCATAGGGAACCTTGTCTACCCAAACGCCGCCTTCCGGCGGGGCGCCGCCATCTTGCGGAAGCACGCCTTCATCATAGGCCGCCCTATACCAATCGCTTTCCCACGACTCGAATCCGAGTTCCGAAAGACCTGACACACCTTGACCGCTCGAGTTGTAAGGGTCGAGCCCGATCGTGGCACAGACAAAGCGGTCGAACTCAGGCAACGAAATTGCTGCGATGCCGCGCCCGGGACCGTACGAGTAACTTGCTAAGACAGAAGCGTCCTTCAGTACGCCCTTTTCGAAAGGCGCGCACCGAAAACCGTTGTTGCGGTTCGAGTCCCACCCCAAGCGCGCTGCCAGTTCTGGTGATGACTGGCGAAGCCGCGCCATAAGGCGCACTTGAAAGTCGGTCATATTGCGATTCGCCCGAACCTTGGTCGGGGTGGCGACTGGGCTGCTCACTTCGGCGCTCAGGAGTCGTGCGCCCGCCAACAGACTTCGAGGGTGTCGGGCGCACAATCTTCAGCAAGAAGGACAGAGAAACCGTCGTGGAAGAAGCTACGGGTGGAGCGACCGATCTGACCTCCGCCCAAACTCTCTACTGTCTGATCCAGGACAGGGAGCTCGATGAATTCAGCGAGCTCATGATCGGCCATCGCTTCCATTCTGGATATCAACGCTTGCATTTGGACCTCCCGGGTTGTCATCCGTTCCGCAGAGTCATTTCGAGAACCTCCAGGTCGACCGAGTACGTCGATTGCGAGCGCGACAATGAACCCCACACGGGCTGGCTCGCTATCGAAGATGGAACGTCCGCGCCAGAATTTCAGAGTCGAATCAGGGTCTCTATCTGGCGCGTACCGGCTGAGTGCAACATCAAAATTGGCAAGCACTCGTAGACACTGGTAGAAGATCTCTTGAGAGTCAGACTCCCCAAGGGTCTCGATGAAGTCAAGACGCGAGAACTCGTCAGCAACCCGCTCTTTTGTGTCGAAAGAGTGCTTGCGCAATGTAAAGGCCATATACAACTCGCCCAAGTTCTTCTCTGAGTACTCGCCGCCCTGGGCGCGCCGCTCTCTATCGGTTAGGATCCGAGAGATCTCGGGGACTCGCTCCTTGATCTCTCTCAGCAAGGGCGCATGAATCACCGTGATTTGACGTCCAATGGTCCACGGCAACTGCCCCGTGTTCAAAATCAACATCCGGTAGACCAGCGGGGCCACTGAATGCGCAACCCAGAATTCCACACGAACGGGCGGGTAGGAACGAGTCACGCCGTCCTGGCGAGCCTCGATCATCGCCGCGGTGCGCTGCATTCCGTCGATAATTGATAGCTCACTATGACTCGCGAGCCCTAGAATTTCGTCGAGACCAATTTCGCCCTCAATGTGCACCCCAGACTCAGAGGCGACCGTCGGAAAACGTTCTGCGAACTTTGCGTCATCAACAACTAAACCGATCACGACGGGCGGCAAGACTGCACCGTTTCGTAGGTCGCTGACGAGTCGCTGCCTAATTCGCCGTGCGCTGGCGGTGGCTTGGACTGGCCGCTGACCTTGGAGGTTTCCCTGCTCATCGTGAGCCTCGGCGACGAGCGAAAGGTACTTGTCTGCGTCAAGAGTCACCGCCACCGACCAGCAGGCGGTCCTTGAGTCCTTCAGCCAGTCCATACTCGTGCCACCATTTCTCCGTTGCTTCGAGATCCGACCGAACTCGGTCCGGGGACTCTAGCGCAGGCCAACGACGCACCCTCAGGGAACTGGCCGCGTCGATCCGCCGCGTCGGACGCGGCCCTCGTCACCAGCAGTCTGTGGGTCGATGGAACACACACCGCCATGTGACTCCATAGCAGTGAATTCCGCTTTCCACCCCGGGGGCGCACGACGGTCGACTCCAGGGTGGCCACACCTAGATGCCCGGGTTTGAGCACGCTGAGCAGGTCGAGCGACTGGGGTCGGTCCCGACCCGATCGTCGTACATGTCGCAAGCTAGCGGCTCTAGTGAGACAGCTGCCTTCAGCCCGGCGCTTCCCTGCAAGTCTTTCCCTATGGAATACGCTCTCGCGTTGTTGTTGTGCGGCACTTGGATCCTGGCATTCATGGACACTCGGGGGGCGGCGCGCGCCGGGGAAGGATGGCGGTCCATCGCCGTCCGGTGGTTCGGTTGGGGCGCGCTGGTGGCGTCGGCTGCTTCGCTCGTCCTCGTCGAGATGGACAACGTTGAAGCTCCAAACTGGGCTGTGGGGGGATTCGTTGTGTGGCTGGTCGCTGCTGTCGGCGGTCTCGGTTGGTTGGTGACGAGAGATACCTGAGGAGAGTAGGGACGGTACTTCTGCACTGCGGACCATCGACTCTTAAGTGCGTCTATCCGCCGCGTGTCGGTCACCCGCTGTCCATGGGCGCAATGAAGCAGGGTCGCCAGTCCCCGAGGCTCTCGCAGGTATCAGCGAGTTGCGAAGTACTTCAGCAATCGTCGGTGCCGGTGCTTGAAGAAGGCGTCGACCACCCGCGCCAGGAGTAGGCAGAGGCCCGGCAGGGGCAGCCGGGGCTCCAGAGTCACGCGGTCATGCACCCGCGTGCCCCCCGCCACAGGAGTCAACGTCCGCTCGTGCTCCCAGCGTCGCATGCTCAACATGGTGGACCGCTCCAAGAATCGGGCGCCTGCCTCGACCTCCATGACGGTCAGGTGGTCGAAGTCGAACGGGATGAGGCCGAACAGCCGGAGCCAAGCACGGCCGACCGGTCGGCCCAGCGGAATGGTCTCCACGGTCAGTCCAGCCGCCCGGCGCGGCAGCGTCATCGTCATCCACGGTCGCATCTCATGGTTTATGCCATCGGGATGCACGACCCGCTCCCATACGGCTGCCGCTGCAGCCGAAACGTCTACCTGGTTCTCAACGATCTTCGTCGTCACGATCGCCCCCCCCCTGTCCATGTGGCTGCCGCACCATCGCACACGATTGCGGGTACGGGAATGCCGCCTATCAGCGGCCGCAGGTTTCGTTGGGCTTTGGCTCAGTTTCTGGTCTGCCGCGGCTTGGAGCGCGTCTCGACGAGGGTCGCGAGCTCATCGCGCGACGCGATACTGATGCGCTCGTCCACGAGGCTGAGCAAGCGCACAGGGTTTCCGGCGGCTGCGGCCGCCTGGACCTTGTGGTGACCATCCAGCAGGAAATGGCTGAGCACCCAGTGCTCGTAATAGTCGTCCCCTTCTTCCATCGCCGGCTGGATCACGTCGAGAAGCGAATACGCAACAGCAGTGGGGGGCGCCCCTTCAGAACTGCGGCTGTACTCCGCCACGCGCTCTTGGTCGTTCCAGGCGGGTGGAACCATTGGCACCACGAATTCGTACAGGTGCTGGTCGGGCCCGACCGGCGTCTCGAAGGTTCGGTAATAGGGCGTTGCTGGGTTCTCGGGTGAACCGGCCACGGGGTCCACGCCCCAGGTGGCGACCTGCTCGTGACTGAAGTAGTCGGACCTGCCCCCTGGCGTCACGAGCCGAGGGATCACATCGATCAGGAGTGCCGTGTAGTGCGACTCGGGCAGCACCTGTCCGTATGCCCGCAGAACATCAGCCTCGATCGCCCTCAGGCCAGCGTTAAGGCGTCCGTTCGCAACGCCCAGGTCTGCCGTCCTCGGCTCGCTCAACTTCTCGAAGAGAGCAGGACAGGTCCCGCACCACAGACCCAGCTCGAACACCGGTGCCCCCCGAAGGGTCAGGCGCCGAGGCGGGAATGCCGTCCCCGGCAGAGGCTTCGGTGTCGGCACAGCGACGAGAGCGCGCTTCTCCCGAACACCCAGGTGGACTCCTCGCTGCACGTCGATGAGCACGATCAGACCCTATTGCGGCTCGAAGGGCGACCGCACCTCACGACCGCTCGGGCTTCGATGGCGGGCATCGTCTCCCCCGGACCTGCCATGCTGCGCCATGACGTACGACCAACTGTGGGAGCGCCTGCTGGAGTTCCTGAACGACTGGGGCACGGCCACAGAGACCGCGCCAGGACGGATCGCCGTCACGTTCGCGCACCCGGACGGCTCCACCAGAACAGTGGAGATCCTGATGACCCGGGCGGAGTGGGACGACATGGTCACCATCCCGTTCGGGGAGTTCGGTGCCGCGGCTCGGGCGGTGCGCGCTACGGCGCTGGGCATGGAGGAGGACGAACACTTCCTCGTCTACGAGGACTACGCCCTGGTCGCGTCGTCCACCCCTGATCTGCCCGTCGATCCTGAGGAGGCGCGCCTGGCTGAGCTGGCTCGGCAGCACCCGGAGGGCTTCGGCCGCTGGGTGGTGCTGGACGACGAGGGGAACGTCATCGACGAGTTCCCGCCGAGGTAGAGCGCACCTGGGGGCCTGGGGCACAGCCAAGCCAGGTGAACGCCCCCTGCCTGGGCATCACGATCCGTGGGAGCGGTCGATTCGCGGCAGGAGCTCGATCAACGGCCGGTTCTCCTGGTCCAGCTCGGCGACGCGTTCGGCTGCATTCTGCGGCGTCCATCCGCCGTAGACGCTGCTGCCGTAGAGGACGTCGTCGACGAGCGCGAACTGGTAGAGCACCCCCCACGGCCCGTCGGAGGAGGTGTAGGCGAAGGTGAAGGTCGTTGTCTTCGGCCCGGCGTTCGCCTCGTCGATCGACTCGTACACCTCGGCGGAATAGGCGGTCTTCCCTCCGTACGGATCCATGAAGACGGGCCAGTCGGCCACCGCGTCGACCAGTGCCCGGAAGGCGGAGCGCGCGGCTCGCGCGTTCGGGTAACCCAGGAGCCCGCGTGTGAGGCCTGACGTACGACCGGCTTTGGGAGCGCCAAGTGGGAAGGCGCCGGAGGGGGAGGCGCCCAGCTTGTCCTGGTAGCCGGACGTGTGCAGCACCCCGTCCCGGGGGTGCCCCTCCGGCATGAAGACCCCAGCCAAGTCGCGGCTCGGCCCAGCGACCAAGGGGCCGTAGGCGTCCCAACCCAGGTCCAGGGGGAACTCCTGGAACCGGACGGCGCCTCGGCCGGGCGACGCCTCGTCGCCGGGCGGTGAGCTGCTCGGCGCCGGCAGGTCGGCGGGGCGGGTGGGCAGCGCGGTAGGGCGCGAGTCGTCGTCCTCATTCCCCCCGAACATCGCCCACGAGATCACGAGCGCCAGCAGAGCGGTCGCGGCCACTCCCGCCACCCACACGAACGACGTGCTGCCCCGCCGCGGCCGCCTCACGATGTCGGCGCGTCCGGCAGCGTGCCGTTCCGGCGCTGCTCCTCGAACCGCTCCGACCGTTCCCGCTCCCTGCGGTCGTCCTCGGCGTCGCGGATGCCGTGCGTCACGGCGGTGCGGACGACGTAGTAGAAGACGAAGAGGCCCAGGACGCCCAGCACGATGGAGAGCATGACCGGAGGCTAGCGGGATGTGGACCCGGTGGTCAGGGCCTTCGCACACGGGCTCGGACGACCGAGTGGCCTTCGGCTCCGCAGCCACGCCCACGCGGAGGTGGCCACAGGGTCGATGCCAGGGGCCGCTACCGCTCGGGCTGGCTGAGGATGCAGAACTCGTTGCCCTCCGGGTCGGCCAGCACCACCCAGGGAGCCTCACCCTGGCCGACGTCGACGCGCCGCGCACCGTGCGCGAGCAGACGGTCCACCTCGGCCGCCTGGTCGTCGGGCCGGAAGTCCAGGTGGAGCCGGCTCTTGGCCTGCTTGGGCTCCTCGTGCCGGACGAAGTCCAGCCCCGGGGTGCGGTCGGGCTCGGGACGGATCTCGAACTCGTCGTCCGAGGTGTAGACGACGACCCACCCGAGCGCCTCGGCCCACCACTGCCCCAGGGCCGCCGGGTCCTGCGAGTGGACGATCACCTGTTCCCACGCCAAGCTCATCCGCCGAACCTAGCCGGGTGAGGCGGCGCGGTGCCTGTATTTCCGCACGGCGCGCCCGGCGGGCCCGACTGCGCCGTGCGGTGCCTGTATTTCCGCACGGCGCGCCCGGCGGGCCCGACTGCGCCGGAGACGGAGCCCGACGACACCTCAGCGTGAGAGCAGGCCCATGAACCGCTCCGCGTCCCCGGTCCGCGGCAGGTTGTTGAACATGACGTACGACGACGGCCGCCCGTCGACCAGGTCGCGGAGCCGGCGCAGCTCGTCGTCGGTGTGCACGTGCCGCGAGCCGGTGGTGCCGTGCAGCCGGTAGTAGGTCTGCTCCGGCGTCACCGTCTCGGTCTGCATCGGGTCGACCACGTGCACCAGGTCCAGCTCGGCGCAGAGCTCGGTGAGCAGCTGCGTGGGCCACTCCCCGCGCGGCTCCCACAGCAGCCGGCCGGTCGGCCGCTCCACCTGTGACACGAAGGCACGCAGCCGGGCCACGTTGTCGGCGGTCGGCCGGAAGCTCTTCGGGCACTGCAGCAGCACCGCGGTGGCCCGCAGCACGCGGGCACACTCCAGGGTCCGCTGCCAGGCCGCCAGCACCTCGGGCGTCGTCCGGAACGCCCCGACCCGTCCCCGGGCAGTGGCCGGCAGCGGCTGCTTCATCCGCCGGTAGGTCGGGCTGTTGGACTCGTGGGTGACGACCTGCCACGCCTTGATCGTGAACTCGAAGTCGGGCGGGACCTGCGCCCGCCAGCGCGCCAGCAGGGCGTCGGCCGGCGGTTCGTAGAACGTGTGCTGCACCTCGACGACCGGGAAGCGACGCACGTACGACGACTGCGACACCGTCCAGCCGCACAGGCCCACCCGCACATCGCCCACCCCGACAACCACGGCCCCACCCTGTCAGGTCGCCGCGGAGTCCTGCGGGCCGGTCGGGGCGGGAGCCGCCGCGGCCTCCTCCCCCGCATGCTTCGGCATGAGCAGCCCGGAGACCAGCAGCGCCAGCGCGACCACCGCGGAGCAGACGAACACCGGGTGGATCGCCGGGGCCAGCACGTCGGCCGAGAGGCGCTCGAGATCGTGAGAGCCGCCCGCCGACGAGCCACCGGCGAGCCGGCTGTTCACGATCGCCCCGAACACCGCGACGCCGACGGCGCTGCCCATCGACCGCGCGAACATGTTGGTGCTGGTGGCCACGCCGCGGTGCTGCCAGCCCACCGACGACTGGGCGACGATCACGCCGGGGCTGGCGACGTACCCGAACCCGATGCCCATCACGAAGCACGGCAGGGCCAGCTGCCACAGCGCGCTGTCGGCGTCGACCGGCAGGAGCAGGGCCGCGCCGGCGATCACGAACAGCGAGCCCATCAGCATCGTCTTGCGGAAGCCGATGGACAGGTAGAACCGGCCGCTCGTCGAGGCGGCGATGGGCCAGCCGATCGTCATCGACGCGAGCGCCAGACCGGCGACCAGGGCCCCGTGGCCCAGCACGCCCTGGGCGTACACCGGCACGTACGACGTCAGCCCGAGCATCAGCACGCCGACGACGAAGGCGGCCGAGCTCGACGCGTTCAGCACCCGGCGCCGGAAGATCCACAGCGGGAGGACCGGTTCCGGAGCCCGCGACTCGACCACGACGAAGGCGGCCAGCAGCCCGGCTGCGGCGACGAAGATCCCGATGCCGGCGACCGACGACCACTCCCAGCGGACCCCGCCCTCGAGCAGGCCGAGCAGCAGCAGCGTGCCCCCGGCCGCCAGCAGCCCGGCGCCCAGGTAGTCGATGCTGTGCTTGCGTCGTTCCACCCGCTCGTCGAAGCGGCGCCACACCACCCACCCGGCGGCGATGCCCAGCGGCAGGTTCACGAAGAAGATCCAGCGCCACGACAGGTAGTCGGCGAAGACCCCGCCCAGCGTCGGCCCCACGATGGAGGACGCGGCCCAGACGCTCGCGATGTAGCCCTGCACCTTCGCGCGCTCGGCCAGCGAGTAGATGTCGCCCACGATCGTCATGCCCATCGGTTGCACCGCCCCCGCTCCGAGGCCCTGCACGAGCCGGAACACGATGAGCGCCGGCATGCTCCACGCCAGGCCGCACAGCAGCGAGCCGAGGAGGAAGAGGCCGATGCCCAGGAGCAGCACCGGCTTGCGTCCGTAGAGGCCGGCGACCTTGCCGTAGATCGGCACCGACACGGCCTGGGCCAGCAGGTAGATCGAGAACAACCACGGGAACGACGTGAAGCCGCCGAGGTCGTCGACCACGGTGGGCACCGCGGTGGCCAGGATCGTCGCGTCGATGGCGACCAGGCCGATGCTGAGCATGACGGCCAGCAGGATCGGCCCCCGCTCGCTGCGGAGACCGACGCTGGCGCGGGTGATCTCGGGCGCAGTCACAGGTGCTCAACCAGCAGCGGGCCTGCTGTGTTCCCGGTCACCCGGGCTACGTCGCGCCGGGGAACCCGTGCTGGCGCCAGGCCTCGTAGGTCACCACGGCGGCGGAGTTGGACAGGTTCAGCGACCGGCGGCCCGCCAGCATCGGGATCCGGACCCGCTCGGTGACCCGGGGGTGGTCCAGCACCTGGGGTGACAGCCCGGTCGGCTCCGGGCCGAAGAGCAGCACGTCGCCGGGCTGGAACTCGACGTCGGTGTGCCACCGGGTCGCGTGCGCGGTGAAGGCGAACACCCGGGACGGGGCGAGGGCTTCGCTGGCCAGTGCGGCCTCCAGGTCCGGGTGCACCACCACCGATGCCAGGTCGTGGTAGTCCAGCCCCGCCCGCTTCAGCTTGGGCTCCGAGAGGTCGAAGCCGAGCGGTTCGACCAGGTGCAGGGTGGCGCCCGTCCCGGACACCATCCGGATCGCGTTCCCGGTGTTGGGTGGGATCCGGGGCTCGAGGAACATCACATGAAACACGGCTCAACCTATCCCGAGGCCCTCCACCAGCAGCACGGCAACAGTGCGCAGCAGGAGCGGTTGTTGGCCGACCGCTCACCTCACGGTCACCCACACGTCCGCCACCGTTGTCCGCACGCCGCCAGCCTCGGAGCCATGACCTCTTCGCTCTCTCGGGCGGGCCGACTGGTGAGCGCGGCTCTCGTGCTCGCCGTGCTGCCCGTGCTGTCCGCCCCCACCTCGCTCTCCGCCCCGGCCGCAGCCAGCCCCGACGCCAACAAGCACCACTCCGGCAAGGACCGGTCGGTCCAGCCCACCCTCGAGGCCCGGGCGACCCTCTCAGCCGACTTCCTCGCCCCGGGGCCGCCGTCGGGGGCGGCCGCCACCCCGGGCAACGGCCGCACGGGTCCGTTCGCCGGCCAGGTGATCCCGGGGTTCTCCGCCATGGTCGAGAACCCGGACGGCACCTTCTGGGCGCAGCCCGACAACGGGTTCGGTACCAAGGCCAACTCCGCCGACTTCCTGCTCCGCCTCTACCGGATCCGCCCGCGCTGGGAGACCGCCCGCGGCGGCCGGGGCAGCATCGACGTCCAGCGCTTCGTCTCGCTGCACGACCCCCACCGCCGCGTCCCGTTCCCGATCGTGCACGAGCACACCCGGCAGCGCCTGCTCACCGGCGCCGACTTCGACATCGAGTCCCTGGTCCGGATGCGTGACGGCTCCTTCTGGATCGGTGAGGAGTTCGGCCCGTTCCTGCTCCACGTCGCCCCCGACGGCACGGTGCTCGACGCACCGGTCGGGCTCCCGGCCGGCAAGTCTCCCCAGCACCCGACGCTCGGCGACGAGCAGCCGCGCATCCCGTCCAGCCGGGGGTTCGAGGCGCTGGCCTCCTCCGGGAACGGCCGCTACCTCTACCCGATCGTCGAGGGCGCCTACCTCGACGACGCCGACCAGCGCCGCCGGTGGATCCACGAGTTCGACACCCGCAAGCGCTCCTACACCGGGCGCACCTGGCAGTACCAGACCGACGAGGCCGCCAACGTCGTCGGCGACGCGTTCACCGTCCGGCACGGCCGGATGCTCGTGCTCGAGCGCGACAACCTCGACGGCGCGGCCGCGGTCACCAAGCGGATCTACGAGATCGACCTGCGCCGCGCCGAGGGCGACGGCTTCGTCGCGAAGCGGCTGGTGGTCGACCTGCTGAAGATCGCCAACCCCGACCGGATCGTCGTCCGCACCTCACCGGGCCAGTACGGGGTGGACGACCCGTTCAGCTTCCCGATGGTCTCGGTGGAGGTGGCGCTCGAGCTGCGGGACGGCCGGCTCCTGGTGGGCAACGACAACAACTACCCCGGCGACGACGCCCGGGTCCCGGGCACGCCGGACGACACCGAGCTCGTCGTCCTCGACCTGCGTCGCACCCGCGCCGCCCCGCCGCACGAGCAGCTGGTGATCGGTCACCGCGGCTCCAGCGGCACCCGGCCCGAGCACACCCTGGCCACCTACCAGCAGGCCATCCTCGGGTGCGCCGACTACATCGAGCCCGACCTGGTCTCCACCAAGGACGGGGTGCTGGTCGCCCGGCACGAGAACGAGATCGGCGGCACCACCGACGTGGCCAGCCGCCCGGAGTTCGCCTCGCGGCGCACCACGAAGACCATCGACGGCGCCGCGCTGACCGGCTGGTTCACCGAGGACTTCACTCTCGCCGAGCTCAAGACGCTCCGCGCGGTCGAGCGGATCCCCCGGGTCCGCCCCGGCAACACCGCGTTCGACGGCCTGTACGCCGTGCCCACCCTCGACGAGGTGCTCGACCTGGCCCGACGCTCGCGCACGTGCACAGGCGGCCCCGTGGGGGTCTACCCGGAGACCAAGCACCCCACCTACTTCGACAGGATCGGCCTCTCGCTCGAGGAGCCGCTGCTGGCGACCCTGGCCGCCAACGGCTACGACGGCACCGACCCGGTCTTCCTGCAGAGCTTCGAGACCGGCAACCTCCGCGAGCTGGACCGCGCCAGCGACTTCCGGCTCGTCCAGCTCACCGGCTGCTCCGGAGCGCCGTACGACCTGGTCGCCGCCGGCGACCCGCGCACGTACGCCGACCTGGTCACCGCGGCCGGACTCCGCGAGGTCGCCCGCTACGCCGACGGCCTCGGGGCGTGCAAGGACCAGCTCATCCCCCGTGACGCTGGCGGCAGGCTGCTGGCGCCGACCCCGGTGATCGACAACGCCCACGCTGCGGGCCTGGTGGTGCACCCCTACACCTTCCGCGCGGAGAACCAGTACCTCCCGCTCCAGTTCCGCCGGGGCACCGACCCCACCGCCCTGGGCGACCTGGCCGGCGAGCTCCGGGCGTTCCTGGACGCCGGGATCGACGGCTTCTTCACAGACCAGCCCGCCCTCGGCGCAGCCGCCCTGCGGTAGCGACCGCCGCTCCAGCACGCACCTCCCACCACCGCTCACCCACGAGGAGACAGACATGACGCAGTCCCCGACCCAGCCCCGGCTGCTGCCGATGGTCGGACACACCCAGGGCACCCGCAGCGCCACCGTGTGCCACTGGCGCTGCGCCGACCAGTGCGCCACCGCCCACCCGGCCCGCAGCCAGAGCCCCGCCTTCGCCGAGGTGGCCCAGGACGCGCTCGGCCGTCGCTCGGTGCTGCGGGGCGGTCTCGGGGCGCTCGTCGTGGGCGGCACCCTGGCGCTCACCGGTCCGGCCGCGGCCGTACCCGGCACGCCGTTCGGCAAGGGGGCCGGCGCGAAGGGGCCCGGAGGTGGCGGCCGCCCCACCACGGGCCTGCCCTTCACCCAGCTCAAGCCCGCTCCCACCTCCGACGTGGACGAGCTCACGGTGCCGGCCGGCTACGACTGGACGGCGATCATGGCCTGGGGCGACCCGGTGGTCGCGGGTGCGCCGACGTTCGACTTCGATCAGCAGAGCGCCGCGGCGCAGCGGGTCCAGTTCGGCTACAACAACGACTTCGTCGGCTTCGTCCCGCTCGCGGGGAAGAACCGCGCGCTGATGGTGGTCAACCACGAGTACACCAACCCCGAGCTGATGTTCTCCGGCGCCCCGGCGGGCGAGGAGGAGCGCCTCGAGCGGCTGCGGATCGAGATGGCCGCCCACGGCATGTCGGTCGTAGAGGTACGCCGCCAGGGCTCGCGGCGCCCGTGGCAGCCGGTGCGGCACTCGCGCTACAACCGCCGGGTGCACCAGCAGACCGAGTTCGCGATGACCGGTCCGGCCGCCGGCTCGACGTACCTGCGCACGAGCGCCGATCCCCGCGGCACCCGCGTCCTGGGGACGGTCAACAACTGCGCCGGCGGCGTCACCCCGTGGGGCACCATCCTGTCGGGCGAGGAGAACTTCCAGGGCTACTTCAAGGCCGACCCGGGTCTCGACCCGCGCAACGTCACCTACGGGATCGGCGCCACGGGCCGCGGGTGGGAGGCCGTCGAGCCCCGGTGGGACCTCAACCACGAGCCGAACGAGGCCAACCGGTTCGGGTGGATCGTCGAGATCGACCCCTACGACCCGACGTCCACGCCGCGCAAGCACACCGCGCTCGGTCGGTTCAAGCACGAGGGGGCGACCGTCGACATCGCCGCCGACGGCCGCGTCGTCGCGGTGATGGGCGACGACCAGGGCAACGAGTACCTCTACAAGTTCATCTCCCGGGACCGCTACCGACCCGGCTCCTCGCGCTGGGCCAAGGCCCACAACCTGCGGCTGCTGGAGAACGGCGACCTCTACGTCGCCCGCCTGGAGGCCACCGGCGACCCCGCCAGCACCTACGACGGCACCGGGGTCTGGCTGCCGCTGGTGGTGGGTGGGAGGTCGAGGGTGCCGGGCTTCTCGGTCGAGGAGGTGCTGCTCTTCACCCGCGCCGCCGCGGACACCGTCAGCCCCACCCCGATGGACCGGCCCGAGGACGTCCAGCGCAACCCGGTCAACGGCTACGTCTACGCCGCGCTGACCAACAACACCGGCCGCACGAGCGCCGACCCGGCCAACCCGCGGCCGGGCAACCGCTACGGCCAGGTGGTGGAGCTCCAGGAGCGACGGGCCACCGACCTGACCTTCACCTGGTCGCTGGTGCTGGTGTGCGGTGAACCGAGCGACCCGACGACGTACTTCTCCGGCTACCCCAAGCAGCTGGTCTCGCCGATCTCCAGCCCGGACAACGTCGCCTTCGACCGCTCGGGCAACCTGTGGATCTCCACCGACGGCCAGGGCAGCCTGGGGCTCAACGACGCGCTGCACCTGGTGCCGGTCGCCGGGCCGCAGCGCGGGCACGTGCAGCAGTTCCTCGCCGTGCCCACCGGTGGGGAGACCTGTGGGCCGGTGATCGACGAGGACTCCTCCTCGGTCTTCGTGGCCGTGCAGCACCCCGGGGACGTGGCCGGGGCCAGCCCGGAGAGCCCGGCCTCCACCTTCCCCTACGGCCGCACCGCCTACCGGGCGGCCAACGTCCGGGGACCCCGTCCAGCGGTGGTGCAGGTGCACCGGGTGTGAGCGGGAGGGCGGCGACATCTACCTCGCGCTGCGGGACCCGGTGCTGCCGCCAGGCCTCGTAGGTCACCACCGCGGCGGAGCTGGACATGTGCAAGCGACCGACCGACCGCCCGCCAGCCCACCGGATGCAGGGTGGCGCCTGTCCCGGACACCATCCGGATCGCGTTCCCGGTGTTGGGCGGGATCCGGGGCTCGAGGAACATCACATGAAACACGGCTCAACGTATCTCGCGGGCTGCTCGGGTCCCTCGTACGGCGTCAGAGGCTGCCGATCCGGACGACCACCTCGCCGCTCGCCGGGCAGACCCACACCGGCGTCTCCTCGGAGGTCGTGGCTCGCAGCGGGTGGGTCCGAGGGTGCTCGGGGCACGGCGGCCAGTTCGTCGGCGCCGTACCCCACAGCTGGGACTCGATGGCCCACTCCTGCACCTGGTCGGCCACCTCAGCGACCCGCTCGCAGGGCGGCGCGGCCCGCAGCACGGACACTCCCGTGCCACTGCCGCCGGGTGCCCACATCAGGGCCGACGCGTAGCCGGGGTGGTCCTGCCAGTCCGAGTCCTCCAGCCGCGGCGCTCGGAGGCCGGAGCTCTCCAGGTCGCGGCAGACCGGCCCCAGCGCCTCGCGCAGCACCTCGTCCACCACCTGGGCCTCGCGGTCGGCGGGGCCGGTCATCGCAGGGATGCCTTGGGCGGCTTGGGCGGCTTGGCCAGGGCGCGCTGCACCGCGGGACCGACCCAGGCGTCGAGGGCCGCGGCGTCGGGCAGCTCCGTGGAGGCGACCAGGACGACGCCGCCCATGGTGCGCTCCCCCATCGTCGCCCGCCGGGCGCCCCGGGCCAGCGCGTCGTCGATCCCGCCCGTGCCGACGTGCACCATCAGGTCGCCCTCGCTGCAGCCGACGGCCATGTGGGTGTCGACCGTCCAGCACAGGCCGCCGAACATCTTGATCTCCCGGCTGGCGTGCTCACCCGCGGCCTCGGCGACCGCCGCCCGGATCCGCGCCGCCAGCCCCTCGTCCCAGGTCATGTGCCTCTCCCCGGCTCGGCGCCAACTCCGCCGATCCTCCCGCTCCCGGGGACCGGCGTCCAGCGGCCGAGGCCCGCGGAGGCCACGGGCTGAACCCGGTCTCCGGCCCACACCCCAGCCCCTAGGCTCGGGTCATGTCCACGAGGGAGCCGGCACGTGCCGACGGACGACGCAACAAGCAGCTGATCACCGAGGCCGCGGCCAGGGTGCTGCTCGACGACCCCCACGCCAGCATCGCCGAGATCGCCGACGCGGCCGGCCTGACCCGGGCGACGGTCTACCGACACTTCCCGGACCGCAGCGCGCTGACCCGGACGGTCGTGCAGGAGACCGCCGCCCAGGTCGTCCCCTCGATGCTGGAGGAGATGCGCCCGCTGTCCTGGCCCGACGCGCTGGCGCTGCTGGCCGACCGGGTCGTCGGGCTCAGCGCCCGCTACCGCGACGTGGTCCTGGCGGTGGTGCCACACCTGGAGGAGACCGCCCGGCTGGCCGTCCAGGACGAACCGATCGAGGCCGAGATCTCCACGCGGCGCGCGACCGGGGAGGTGACGAGCCCCTTGTCCGACGACTGGTTGGCGCTGTGCGTGCGGATGGTCTGCCTCGCGGCCGTCCGCCGCCTCGGTGACCCCGGGGTGGACCCCGACGAGCTGACGGGCCAGCTCGCCCGCACCCTGCACGACGTCGCCGGCTGACCGGCCGGCCCCGGCGCCCGTCCGGTCAGCGGGACGGCCGCCGGTCGACCCACCGTTCGCCGGCGCGCTCCGGTGCCGCGCGGCCGCCGGTCAGCTCGGCCAGCGCAACCTCCAGCGGCGCCGGGTCCTCGACGCCGAGCAGCAGCCGCACCCGGTCGGCGTACACCGTGTCGAGCACCGCGAAGCCGCGGCTGCGCAGCTCCCCCTCGACCCGCCCCGCCTCGGCGTGGTCGAGCTCCACGGCGTACTCGCCCAGCAGGGTGCGCTCGAGGGTCCCCGCCTCGTCCAGCGCCGCGGACACGGCGTCGGAGTAGGCGCGGACCAGGCCGCCGGCGCCCAGCAGCACCCCACCGAACCAGCGCGTCACCACCGCCACCACGTCGCTGACCCCGCGCCCGGTCAGCACCTGGAGCATCGGCGCGCCGGCGGTGCCCGACGGCTCCCCGTCGTCGGAGGAGCGCTGCAGCGACCCGTCCGGGCCGAGCACGAACGCCGAGCAGTGGTGCCGGGCGTCCCAGTGCGCCCGCCGCATCTCCTCCACGACCGCGCGGGCCTGGTCCTCGCTCTCCACCCTGCGCACGACGCACAGGAAGCGGGACCGCTTGACCTCCAGGAGTGCCTCCGCATCCCGGGCCAGGGTCCGGTAGGAGGTCACGGCCATCTCACCACCAGCCCAGCACCCCGCCCCCGATCCGGACGACGAAGCCGCCGACCACCACCATGAAGAAGACCCGGACGAAGGGGGCGCCGCGTCCCAGCGCGGTGCGTGCCCCCAGGTAGCCGCCGGCCATGTTGGCGACCCCCATCAGCAGGCCGATCCCCCACAGCACGGCCCCCTGCGGGACGAAGACGACCAGGGCAGCCAGGTTGGTGGCCCAGTTGGCGAGCTTGGCCTTGGCGGAGGCCTCCAGGAAGTTGTAGCCCAGCAGCCCGACCAGGGTGAAGACGAAGAACGACCCCGTGCCCGGCCCCAGCGCCCCGTCGTAGAAGCCGATCACCAGACCCGTGCCCAGCGCCGCGGAGGTGTGGTGGGCACCCGCGAAGCGCAGCTCGGTGATCTCGCCCAGCGACGGCTTGAACAGCACGTAGGCCCCCACGACGACGAGGGCCACCAGCACGATCGGGTCGAAGGCCTCCCGCGGGATGAGGCCGGCGACCAGGGCACCCCCGACCGAGCCCGCGAACGCGGCGCCCATCAGCGGCAGGAAGGTCCGGGGGTCGGGGCGGATGCGTCGGGCGTAGGTCGCGGAGCTGACGGTGGTGCCGCAGATGGAGGCCAGCTTGTTGGTGGCCAGCAGCTGCACCGGGGACGCCCCGGGCAGCCCCACGAGCAGCGCCGGCAGCTGGATCAGCCCACCCCCGCCGACCACGGCGTCCACGAACCCCGCCGCGAGGGCGGCGAGGGCGAGGAGGACGACCACGTCGCCGGACAGGTCCAGGAGATGTCCTTCCACGAGTTGGCGCTAGTTGGGGTCGCAAGGGGCCGTGATCCGGCAGACTGCCGGCATGCCGTCGCCCACCGCGCCCCAGGGATCCCGTCGGGCCCCCTTGGTCGTGGCCGCGATCCTACCCGCCGTGACGCTGCTGCTCTGGCTGCGCGCCGACACCCCCCTCACGCCCAACCAGGGGTTCATGCCGGCGTTCCTGACGCTGGTCCTCGCCTGTCACCTGCTGACCTCCACCATGCTGGTCGAGCACTACCGGGCCGGAGGCGGGGCGCGGCTGCTCCCCCTCTCCGCCGCCTACGTCTGGTCGGCGGTCTGCGTGACCGCCCACGCCCTCACCTTCCCCGGCTTCCTGGGGCCCGAGGGCGTGCTCAACACCCGGCCGGACAGTGCGCCGTGGCTGTGGCTGGCCTGGAACGTCGGCTTCCCGCTGCTGGTGGCGAGCGCGCTGGCGCCCTGGCCGACCGCGATGCGCCGCTGGTTCTCCCGACCCGAGGGCCGGACCCGGCGCACCGCGCTGGTGCACGGGGTGACCCTGCTGGCCGCGTTCGCCGTCGTGGTCGGGGCGACCCGCTTCGTCCACCTGCTGCCCGACCTGCTGGAGGGCCAGGACTACGGCAGCTTCGCCTCCGCCCAGGGCTACCGGCTCTTCGCGCTCAACATCGTGGCCCTGCTCGTCGCCCTCGTCGGGGTGGTGCGCCGCGGCAACCGCGGCGACCTGGAGACCTGGGCCCTGGTGGCCGTGGTGGCCTCGTGCTGCGACTCCTGGCTGGTGCTCACCGGCGGGGCGCGCTGGACCGTCGGCTGGTACAGCGCCCGGGCGCTGGCCCTGACCGCCGCGATCATCGTGCTGCTGGCGATGCTCCGGGAGGTGACCTTCCTCTACGGCCAGGCCAAGCGGCACGCCGAGCTGATGCGCGAGCACAACGACACGCTGGTGGAGGCCCAGACGCTGCGCGAGCACATGGTGGCCGTGGTCAGCCACGACATGCGCACCCCGCTGACCGGCCTCGAGGGCTATCTCGAGGTGCTGGCCGAGGGCGACCTCCCCTCGGAGCAGGCCGAGCGGGTGATCGCCCGGTCCCGGATGCTCGCGGCCCGCCTGTCGCTGATGACCGAGGACCTCCTCGGCGCCGCCACCGCCGGTCGCGGCGGTCTCTCCCTGCAGTTCACCGAGGTCGACGTGGCGCGGGCGCTGACCGAGAGCGCCGCCGCCTTCCCCGACCTTGACCTGCGCGTCACCACCACCCGCAACCTGTGGGTCACGGGCGACCCGCTGCGACTCCAGCAGGTGCTGGCCAACCTGGTGCGCAACGCACAGAACTACGGCGCCGAGCCGGTGCTCCTCGAGGCTCGTCCGGTCGGCGACCGCTTCGTGCAGTTCAGCATCACCGACGCCGGCGCCGGCGTGCCCGAGGAGTTCGTGCCCCGGCTCTTCGACGCCTACACCCGGGTCGAGGGCACCGGACGGCACGGCTCCGGGCTCGGCCTCTCGGTGGTGCGCGACCTGATCACCGCCATGTCTGGCAGCGTCCACTACGACTCACTCGACAACACCTTCCGGGTGGTGCTGCCCGGCGGGGTGCGCACCGAGTCCGGCGTGGTCCCGCCGCACGACGACCGGGTGCTGGTCAACGACTGACCCGGCCGGCGCCTCAGCCGCGGGCCAGCACGGCCAGCAGGTCGTGCCGGGTGACCACTCCGACGGGCTTGCCGTCCTCGTGGACCAGCACCGCGTCGTCCTTCTCCACCAGGTGGACCGCCTGGCGGGCTGGCTCGTTGGAGCCGATCGTGGGCAGCGCCGGCGACATGTGCTGCTCGACCGCGTCGGTCAGCTTGGCCTGGCCGGTGAACAGCGCGTCCAGCAGGGCGCGCTCCGAGACCGAGCCGGCCACCTCCGCGGCCACGATCGGCGGCTCCGCCCGGACGACGGGCATCTGGGAGACGCCGTACTCCTGGAGGATGTGGACCGCCTCGGCGATGGTCTCGCCCGGGTGGGTGTGGACCAGCGCCGGGAGCAGGCCGGACTTCCCGCGGAGCACCTCGCCCACGGTCAGGGCGTCGCTCTCCGCAGCCTCGGTGGCGAAGCCGTACTGGCCCAGCCAGGAGTCGTTGAAGACCTTGGTCAGGTAGCCCCGGCCGGAGTCGGGCAGCAGCACCACGATCACGGCGTCCTCGCGGCCCTCGGCGGCCAGCTCGGCGGCCAGCTGCTTGGCGGCGAAGGCCGCCATCCCCGACGAGCCGCCCACCAGCAGCGCCTCCTCGCGGGCCAGCCGGCGGGTGAAGGCGAAGGAGTCGGCGTCGGAGACCTCGATGATCCGGTCGGCCACCGACTTGTCGTAGGTGTCGGGCCAGAAGTCCTCCCCCACACCCTCGACCAGGTAGGGGCGCCCGGTGCCGCCGGAGTAGACCGAGCCGGCCGGGTCGGCGCCGATGACCTGGACGGCGGGGTTGCGCTCCTTGAGGTAGCGCCCGATCCCGGAGATGGTGCCCCCGGTGCCGACGCCGGTCACGAAGTGGGTGATCCGGCCCTCGGTCTGCTCCCAGATCTCCGGCCCGGTCGTCTCGTAGTGGGAGCGCGGGTTATGGGGGTTGGAGTACTGGTCGGGCTTCCAGGCGCCGGGCTGGGAGGCCAGCCGGTCGCTGACGTTGTAGTAGGAGTCCGGGTGCTCCGGGGCCACCGCGGTGGGGCAGACCACCACCTCGGCGCCGTAGGCCTTGAGCACGTTGCGCTTGTCCTCGCTGACCTTGTCGGGGCAGACGAAGATGCACTTGTAGCCCCGCTCCTGGGCGACCATGGCCAGACCCACCCCGGTGTTGCCGGAGGTGGGCTCCACGATCGTGCCGCCCGGCTGGAGCGCCCCGGAGGCCTCGGCGGCCTCGATCATCCGGGTGGCGATCCGGTCCTTCACCGACCCCCCGGGGTTGAGGTACTCCACCTTGGCCAGCACCAGCGGACCGGGGCTGTCCTTGCCACGCTCCACCGTCAGCTCGGGGCCGAGCGACCTCGAGAGTCGCAGCAGAGGGGTGTTGCCGATCAGGTCCAGGAGCGAGTTCACATACTGCATCCCGCCAATCTAGTCCGAGTGCTGGGACAACCGTGAAATGATTAGGGTGGGCCCGTGGGAAAAGCCGCAGCCGCTCGCAAGCTCGCCTCTGCCGCCGCGTACGGCGGTGGCGGTCTGTCGGTGCTGGGCGCCGGCCTCTACGGCGTGCTCAACGTCGAGGCCCGGATCGCCCGGCGGGCCATCGGCCGCACCACCGGCGAGCCGCCGGACGCCTCCGGCTGGTACGGCCGCGGCCGCCCGGGGCCGGCCCTGCGGATCGCGCTGCTCGGCGACTCCAGCGCCGCCGGCTACGGCGTGCACCGAGTCGAGGACACGCCCGGCGCCGCCCTCGCCTCCGGCGTGGCGGCCGAGGCGAACCGCCGCGTCCACCTGCGCTCGGTGGCCGTGGTCGGGGCGAAGTCCTCCGACCTCGTCGGCCAGGTCGACCGGGTGCTGCCCAGCGGACCCGACCTCGCCGTCATCCTCGTGGGGGCCAACGACGTCACCCACACCGTGCTGCCGTCGGCCTCGGTCCGCTACCTCGCCGAGGCCGTGCGGCGCCTCCGCGACGCCGGCACCCAGGTGCTGGTCGGCACCTGCCCCGACCTCGGCACCGTCCGGCCCATCCCGCCCCCGCTCAAGCAGGTCGCCCGGGTGTGGTCGCGTCGGATCGCCGCGGCCCAGGCGATCGTGGCGGTCGACGAGGGCGGCCGGAGCGTCTCGTTGGCCACCAGCCTCGGCGCGGAGTTCGAGGCGGCACCGGCGCTCTTCTTCGGCCCCGACCAGTTCCATCCCTCCGCCGAGGGCTACCGCTCGCTCGCCGG
The DNA here is from genome assembly GCF_058215755.1 of Nocardioides sp. Z50_6. NCBI lineage: Bacteria > Bacillati > Actinomycetota > Actinomycetes > Propionibacteriales > Nocardioidaceae > Nocardioides > Nocardioides sp. Z50_6. The sequence continues at coordinate 752,746 of NZ_JBZAJB010000001.1, forward strand.
CGTGCTCCTGCCCTCGACGCTGGCCGCCCTAGGCCTGGCCGCCGACGACGAGGCCGTGCCCCAGGCGCGGCGGGGCGAGCGGGTCATGCCGGTCGCCTCCGCGGCCGTCGAGGCGGCGCACCACACCGGCACCGAGCTCGACGGCACCGAGGTGGCCGGCTCCCAGCGGGGCCTGCGCGGCCGCTGGGTCGAGCTGCGCCACCGCGGACGCCGTCCGTCGCCGGAGGCCGAGACCCCGCAGGAGGACGAGGAGCCCCAGCGCGAGGAGCGCTCGCCCGGGGACGCGCCGGTCTGAGCGCACCCCCCGGAGACGCAGCCAGGGCCCCGGATCGCTCCGGGGCCCTGGCTGAGAGTTACGGGGTGCTGATCAGTCCTGGCTGAAGATCGCCAGGATGCGCAGCAGGTTGGTGTAGATCCAGACCAGGCTCACGGTCAGGCCGAACGCGGCGCGCCACGACTCGCGCTCGTCGAGGCCGGCGGCGACGCCCTGCTCGACGAAGTCGAAGTCGAGGATCAGCATGAAGACACCGAGCACCAGGCCGACGACCGACATGAGCAGGCCGAGGGCACCGAAGCCGAAGAGACCGGTGTTGATGCCGGCGAAGCTGAGCACCAGCGAGAGCAGACCGAGGCCGACCATGCCGAAGACGGCGGCCATGACGCCCTTGCGGAACTTGTCGCCGACCTTGATGCCGAGGAACTTGTACGCCGCCAGGGTGCCGGCGAACGCGGCGAAGGTGCCGAAGACCGCGCCGGAGACGATGCCGTCACCGAACTGCGCGTCGAACAGCTTGCTCAGGCCACCGAGGGCGACACCCTCGAGGGCGGCGAAGGCCAGCACCAGCGCGGGGCTGATCACCTTCTTGAACGAGTTGACCATCGACAGGGCGAAGGCGCCGAGCGAGCCGACCATCACCGCGGTGTAGATGCGACTCATCTGCTCCTCGGTGACCGTGCCGGACAGGTCGCCGGTCCACCACCAGGTGAGGAACGCGGTGACGATGACGACGCCGAGCGTGGCGGCGGTCTTCTGGACCACCGAGTCGATCGTCATCCGCCGGGCGGGCGCCTGGGTGGGCGTGCCCGTGCCCCAGGTCGACGGGTCGCCGTAGTCCTGGTCCTGGCCGTGGCCGGGGTAGGTCTGGGTTCCGTAGGCGTTCGACTGCCCGTTGAACTCGGCGGATCGCGCGAACACCGGGTTGCTGCTCTTCATGGTCTCTCCTTGGAGGCCGGGGGGCGCGATCACCCTGACCGCGCGTCGTCGTGAGACGCTCACTCTACGCAGGCGTCACCACAAGAACGCGCGACGAGGCCCCCGTGTTCCCGGTATCCGGACCCGGGTCCGGCCGTCCGCGCCGGGCGGGACGCCGGTGCCCCCGCTGGGACTCGAACCCAGACTGTGCCGCTTTTAAGGCGGCTTCCTCTGCCATTGGGATACGGGGGCGAGAGCCGGTCGCCCGGCCCGGGGCAAGTGTGGCCCAGAAGCCGCCCGCGACTCGCCGCGAGGTCGCTCAGAGGTAGGTCTGCCGCGCGTAGACGGCGTGCGCACCGGCCACCCGGTCGAGGAAGAGCAGGCCGTCGCAGTGGTCGATCTCGTGCTGCAGGCAGCGTGCCTCGAAGGCGTCGGTGCGCACCTCGACCTCCTCACCGGTCCCGGGCAGCTGCCCGCGGACGAGCACGCGGGAGGCCCGCTTGACGTCACCGGTGAGGTCGGGGACCGACATGCACCCCTCGCGTGCCTTCTCGTTGCGCGAGGACTCCACCACCTCGGCGTTGCAGAGCACGAAGGTGCCGTGGTGGGTGCGGGCCTTGGGGTGGCCGGAGACGTCGACGCAGAACACCTTGGCGCCCACGCCCACCTGCGGTGCCGCCAGCCCGACGCAGCCCGGGGAGACCCGCATGGTGGCCACCAGGTCGGCGGCCAGCTGCACGATCTCGGGCGCGGCCGGGTCGACCCGCTCGCCGTCGGCCGACAGCACCGGGGCGGGGGCGCGGACGACGTCGAGGACGCGGCCGCTCACCCCCAGCTCGCCCTCGGTCCAGGCGGCGAGCCGGTCGTTGGTGGCGCTCACAGCTCGTCGGCCTCCGCCGCCCGCAGGGTGGCGCCGACGCCCAGCTCCTGCGCGGCGCTCCTCACCGCGCTCTCCAGCGCGGCGGCGTCCGCGTCGGCGGGCAGGGCGACCTCGGCGACGAGCAGGTAGAGGTCACCGGCCAGGCGGGTGGTCAGGTCGGTGATGTTGCCGCCGACCCGGGCGACCTCCGCGGCGATCCCCGAGACGATTCCGGGCCGGTCCCCGCCGTGCACGCTCAGCACCCAGGAGGTGCCGGAGGCGTGCGCGGGCTCCTCGTGCGGGACCTCCCGCACGGTGACGGTGAGGGTGCCGTCGTTCTCGAGCACGGCCAGGGCGGCGCGGATGTCGGTGCCGGCGGCGGCACCGGCGCAGATCAGCGTCATCGCGAAGTGCCCGCGCAGCAGGGTCATCGAGGTGTCCTCGATGTTGAGCCCCAGCGCGGCCAGCTTGTCGGTGGTCTCGGCGATGATCCCCGGGCGGTCGTGGCCCAGCACGGTGATCGCGTGCAGCGTCCCTGCGTCAGTCATGCGACGCATTCTCCCCCAGTCCGTCGCCGTCCGTCGCTGCGTCGCCCAGGCCGGCCAGGTCGCGGGCGCGGCCCAGGACGTCGTCGAGCATCGCCGGGGTCAGCCGGCCGGTGAAGGTGTTGTGCTGGGAGGGGTGGTAGCAGCCCAGCAGGGTGAGCCCGGCGAGGGCGACCTCGGCCCCGTGGCCGAAGCGCGGCTTCGGGCGCGGCACCTCGACCCCCGCTCCCCGCAGCGCGCGCAGCGCCGCGTCCCACCCGTAGGCCCCCAGGGCGACCACGACCCGCAGGTGGGGTCGCACCAGCGCGACCTCGCGGTGGATCCAGGGCGCACAGGTGTCGCGCTCCTCGGGGGTCGGCTTGTTGGCCGGGGGCGCGCAGCGGACGGTGGCGACCATCCGGGCCCGCAGCAGCCGCTGCCCGTCACCGGCGTGCACCGAGGTGGCCTGGGTGGCGATCCCGACCCGGTGCAGGCTGGCGAAGAGCCAGTCGCCGCTGCTGTCGCCGGTGAAGACCCGTCCGGTGCGGTTGCCCCCGTTGGCGGCCGGCGCCAGCCCGACGATGAGCACCCCCGGCTCCGGGTCGCCCCAGCCCGCGATGGGCCGCCCCCAGTAGGGCTGGTCGGCGAAGGAGGCGCGCTTGGTGTGCGCCACCTGCTCGCGCCAGGCGACCAGCCGGGGGCAGGCCGCGCAGACGCTGACCCGGGCGTCGAGCTCGGCGAGGTCGTCGGTCCCGGCGAGCCGTCGTACCTCGTCCGGGGTGCGGGCGACAGGGGTCGTGGGCGCCGCCGGGTCCTCCGGCCAGCCGGCCCCCGGAGGCACCGGCGAGTCGAACTGCTGGCCGGTGAGCGGGTGCCTCACCGGGGGGTGGGCACGGTCGGGAGCTCCTCCACCCCTTCAATGTACGTCGCCCGCTCGCCGCGCTGCCGGCGGCGCGGCAGCCCGAGGGCGGCCGTCGCCACCCCGAGGAGCAGCACCGCGCCACCGATCGCCTCGGGGCCGTTGGGCGTCTCGCCGAGCACCAGCCAGGCCGTCGTCATCCCCACCACCGGTACCAGGAGGGTGAAGGGCACCACCGCCGACGTGCGGTGCCGTGCCAGGAGCGAGTTCCAGATGCCATAGCCCACCCAGGAGGCGAGCACCGCGGTGTAGACGGTCGACAGCACGGCGGCGAGAGACAGGTGCGTGAGCGCCTCCCCCACGGCTCCCGGTCCGTCGACCACGAGGCTGAGGGCGAGCAGAGGCACGGGGACGACGGTGGCCGACCACACGGTGAGGGACAGTCCCGAGGCGGCGCCGACCCGGCGGGCGACCACGTTGCCGCACGCCCAGGAGGCCGCGGCCGCCACCGTCACGAGCAGGGCGAGCAGCGGGGTCGCCGAGCTCCGCCCGACCGCGACGATCCCCAGCCCCACCGCGCCCAGCAGCACGCCGGCGAGCTGCCCCGCGGTGGGCAGCTCGGCGAGTCGCACTGCGGCGAAGACCACGGTCAGCACCACCTGCGCCTGGAGCACCAGGGACGCCAACCCGGGCGGCATCCCCATCGCGAGCGCGGAGTAGAGCAGCCCGAACTGGCCCACGCTCATGAAGAGCCCGACCAGCGCCACCTGCCGGAACGGCACCTGGGGGCGAGCGACGACCACCACCGCCAGCGCGACCATCATGAACCGCAGCGCCACGAAGAGCAGCGGCGGCATGTCGTCGTCCAGGCCGGCGTCGATGACGACGAAGTTGACGCCCCAGAGGACCGCGACGAGGGTGGCGAGCAGCGAGTCCTTGAGGGGCACGGGCTCATGGTCCCCCGGCCCGACAGTTCACGTCCATCGCACGCTAGGCGGGTCGAATCGGTAGCGTCGCTTCATGATCGATCTGGTGGCCCTCCAGTCCCTGCTCGCGCTACGTGCGGGAGAGCCTGGCGCTGGGGTGGCGCAGGGTCAGACCCTGCGGCCCACCGACCGGGCGCTGCCGTCGAGGTCGACGGACGCCACGGGCGGCTGAGCGCCGGGACAGGGATGGCTGAGGATCACCATGACGAGCGAGACCACAGGAGCAGGCGGCGAGCGCGTCGCCGTGCTGCTGTCCGGCATCGCCGGTGCGCTGCTGGCGGCGTTGGTGCCCGCGACGGCCGGCGCGTGGCACGACGTCGCCTGGTGGGTGCTGGGCGGCGCCTTCGTCGGCGGGGCCGCCGGGCTCGTCGCCCTGGTGACGGCACGTCGTCGTGGCGGCCGGGGTTAGTCCGTGCGGGACGCCACCGACCAGGCGATGCCGTCGAGGATGTCGGACTCCGAGACGGTCCAGGAGTAGACCGACGTGCGGCGCAGCACCCGGTCGAGGATGACCGCGCCGGCGCCGATCACGTCCGCACGGCCGGGGTGCATGAAGGGCATCGCCCGCCGCTCGGCCACGGTGGCGGCCACCAGCCGGTCGAGGAAGGCGTGGGTGTCGGAGACGGACAGGACCGCCTGGTCGATCGCCTCCCGGTCGTAGGCCGGCAGGTCCAGGCAACCGGCCGCCACGGTCGTGCAGGTGCCGGCCACGCCGACGATCGTCGCGGCCCGGCCCAGCTCCACCCCGGCCGCCTCGGCGCGGTCCAGCGCGGCATCCACGTCGGCGGCGCAGGCGGCCACCTGCTCGGGGGTGGGCGGGTCGTCGCGCAGGTGGCGCTCGTGCAGCCGCACCGACCCGACGTCCAGGGAGATCGAGGCCTCCGGGGCGTGCGTGCCGAGCACGAGCTCGGTGGAGCCGCCGCCGATGTCGACCACCAGCACCGGCGGCTCCGCGGGGGTGCGCAGGTTGCGGACCGCCCCGTCGAAGGCGAGCGCCGCCTCCTCGTGGCCGGCGATCACCTCGGGCCGGACGCCCAGCCGCTGCTCGACGCCGTCGGCGAAGACGTCGGCGTTGCGGGCGTCCCGGGTGGCGGAGGTGGCGCAGAACCGGATGCGCTCGCGCCGGACGCCGTGCTCGGCGATCAGGACGGCGTACTCGTCGATCGCCGCGAAGCAGCGCGCCAGGGCCTCGGGGGCCAGCTCGCCGGTGGTGTCGACGCCCTCGCCCAGCCGGACCATCCGCATCTCGCGGACGGAGACCTCCGGCAGCGTGCCGATCAGCAGCTTGACGGTGTTGGTGCCGCAGTCGATCGCCGCGACCGGCCCGGTCACGCGGCGGGGTCCTGATCGGGCGCCACGCAGGGGCCCTCGGCCCACCACTCCCCGAGCAGGTCGAGCACCTCGTCGCCCAGCGGGTTGACCCCGCGCCCCTGGGCCAGCGACTGGCCCGCCAGCACGTGCAGGCACTTGACCCGGTCGGGCATCCCGCCGCCGGAGATCCCGGCGATCTCCGGGACGTCGAGCCCGGCCTCCCGGCCGATCTCGTCGCGCGCCTCCAGGTAGCGCTCGTGCGCGGCGCGGTAGGCCGCGGCCAGCTCGGGGTCCTCGCCGAGACGGGCCTGCATCTCCTTCATCAGCCCGCCGCCCTCCAGCGTCCCGATGCGGGAGGCGGCCCGGGGGCAGGTCAGGTAGTACGTCGTCGGGAACGGGGTGCCGTTGGGCAGCCGCGGCTCGGTGGTCACCACGTCGGGGTTGCCGCACGGGCACCGGTGGCCGACCTCGTGGATGCCTCGCGGCTCGCGGCCCAGCTGGGCGGCGATGGCCCGTTCGTCGCTGGGGTCGATGCGTGCCTGGCTCACTGCGCCTCGTCCTCGGTGCTCTTCTTGCTCTGCTTCACGCCGTCGATCCTGTCCTTCGGTTCGGGGGCGGGCGGCGGGGGGTTCCCCGCCAGCTCCACGGAGTCCCACGCCTCGCTCCACCACGCGGTGGGGGTCTGGTCACCCACGGAGGCCGGGTCGGGCAGCTGGTCACCGCCGTCGACGGGGTTGCCCTCCTCGTCGATCACCTGGAACCCGGTCTCGCCGGGGAGCAGGTAGCCGAACCGGGCGCGGGCCTGGGCACGCACGAAGGCGGGGTCCTCCCAGCGGCTCTTCTCCCGCTCCAGCTCGGCGATGCTCACCCGGCGCTCCTCGATGGCGGCCCGGGTCTCCTCGATGTGGGCACGCTGGTCGAGGTAGGCCCGCAGCGAGGAGGCGTAGGAGACCGCCAGCACGGCCAGCACCAGCAGGAGCACCCCGGCGCGGCCGGTGAGCCGTGGCCGGCGCCGGCCCTTGGGTGCCTGGGGGCCGCCGGGCACCGGCGGCTGCTCGCCCGTCCGGGGGCCGGCGCTCCGGCTGGGGCCGCCGACGGCCCGGCCGCGCGGTGCGGGACCGCGCTGGCCGGGCCGTCGGGTGCCTCCGGGGGTTGACCGGGGGGTACGTCGCGTCGCCATCAGGCGACCAGTCTCCCTCGTTCAGGCGGTGAATCGCGGGAACGCGGCCGCACCGGCGTAGCGCGCGGCGTCACCGAGCTGGTCCTCGATCCGGAGCAGCTGGTTGTACTTCGCGACCCGCTCGGAGCGGGCCGGCGCGCCGGTCTTGATCTGGCCGCAGTTGGTGGCCACAGCCAGGTCGGCGATCGTGGTGTCCTCGGTCTCGCCGGAGCGGTGGCTCATCATGTTGCGGTAGCCGGCCCGGTGGGCGAGGTCGACGGCGTCGAGGGTCTCGGTGAGCGACCCGATCTGGTTGACCTTGACGAGCATCGCGTTGGCCTGGCCGCCGCTGATGCCGCGCTGCAGGCGCTGCACGTTGGTGACGAAGAGGTCGTCGCCGACCAGCTGCGTGCGGGCGCCGAGCGAGTCGGTGATGGCCTTCCAGCCGTCCCAGTCCTCCTCGTCGAGCGGGTCCTCGATGGAGACGATCGGGTAGGAGGAGACCAGGTCGGTGTAGTAGGCGATCATCTGGTCGGACGACTTGCTGCCGCCCTCGAAGGCGTAGGCACCCTTCTCGCAGAACTCGGTGGCGGCCACGTCGAGGGCCAGCACCACGTCACTGCCGAGCGAGAGGCCGGTCTGGCCGACCGCCTCGGCGATCAGGTCGAGCGCGTCGCGGTTGGAGGGGAGCTCGGGGGCGAAGCCGCCCTCGTCGCCCACCCCGGTGGCCAGGCCACGCTTCTTCAGCACCGACTTGAGCGCGTGGTAGACCTCGGCGCCCTGCTGGAGCGCCTCGCCGAAGGTGGGCGCGCCGATCGGCGCGACCATGAACTCCTGGATGTCGACGTTGGTGTCGGCGTGCGCGCCGCCGTTGAGGATGTTCATCATCGGCACGGGCAGCAGGTGGGCGTTGGGGCCGCCGACGTAGCGGAAGAGCGGCAGCCCGGCGGACTCCGCGGAGGCCTTGGCGACCGCGAGCGAGACGCCGAGGATGGCGTTGGCGCCCAGGTCGGCCTTGTTGTCGGTGCCGTCGAGGTCGATCATCGCCTGGTCGACGAGGCGCTGGTCGTCGGCCTCGAGGCCGATCACGGCCGGGCCGATCTTCTCGATGACCGTCTGCACCGCCTTGGCGACACCCTTGCCGCCGTACCGCTTGGTGCCGTCGCGCAGCTCGACCGCCTCGAAGGCGCCGGTGGAGGCCCCCGACGGGACGCCGGCGCGGCCGAACGAGCCGTCGTCGAGGAGGACCTCGACCTCGACGGTGGGGTTGCCACGGGAGTCGAGGATCTCGCGGGCGCCGACAAGTTCGATGGATGCCACGGTGGTGCTCCTGAGGGGTTGAGGCGGGGTGTCCGGGTTCGCCGCTCACCTTAGTGCGCCCCCTCGCCGGCGCCCGGGCCACGTCCCATTCCCCCCGCCGCCTCGGGACGTCATCGTCATGGGTCGTTGCGACGACCCCTCGTGATGACGTCCCGCGGGGAGGGGGCGCTCGGCCGGGGCGTCATCGCTTCCGGTGCTACCGCCGACCGGCCAGCGCCCGCCTGGCGTAGCCACGGACGTCGGCGTCGGAGTCCTTGCGCGCCCGCTCCAGCGCGTCCACGACGCCCGGCGCGGCCGTCCGCGGACCGAGGCCGATGACCACGGCCTTGCGCACGTCGGCCGACTCGTCCTCCAGGGCGCCGACCAGCGGGCCGACCGCCAGGTCGTCGGGCGCCCCACCGAGGCCGCGCACTCCCCCGACCCGGACCTGCCAGTCCTCGGCGCCGGTCCCGGCGACCGCCTGGTCCCACAGCCGGGGGTCGCGCAGTCCGGCAGCCGCCTCCAGCGCGGCCGCGCGGACCAGCGGCTCCGGGTCGGCCGCGAGCACCAGCAGGGTCTCCGCGGCGGCGGGCTGCGCGATGGTCCCCAGCCCGTGGGCGACCGCGACCCGCACCTCGCGCAGCGCGTCGTCGCGCGCCGCGGCGACCCCCTCCACGTCGTCGAGGGAGACCAGGGCCCGGATCGCCTGGATCCGCACGCGCGAGTCCGGGTCGTCGACGCGACCACGGAAGTCCTCACGTGAGCCCAGCTTGAGCGCGCGCAGCACGTCGAGCACCGCCGCCCGGGAGACCGGGTCCTCGGCGTCGAGCGCCGAGGCGAGCGCCCGGCGTACGTCGGCGTCTGCCGGGATCACCTCCACCAGCTCGCGCAGCGCGTCGGCCGCGGCCCGGCGCACCCCGGCGTCGGGGTCGCGGAGCAGCCCGGCCATGGCGGGCCCCACCCCGGCGGGGACCACCTCGGTGAGGGTGGCGACGGCGGCGCGGCGCACTCCCGGGTCGGCGTCGGCGAGGAAGCCCGCGAGCGCCTCGAGGTCCGGGCCCGTCTCGGCGAGCCTGAGCAGCTCCAGGATCCGCGGCGACTGCTGCTCCACCGGCGCTGCGGTGGCGTCGGCGGTCCCGGTGACGCGCCCCACCCGGGGGTCCACGCTGGCGATCACCGCGACGTCCTGGGGCGCCCCGGCCGGGATCTGGACGTCGTCGACGTCCACCACGTACGCCGCCACCGGACGCCGGACGAACTCCGTGCCGCCGTCCTCGCGCCGCCGGACGTTGAGGTGGAAGAACCAGGAGTCGTCGTCGCGCAGCGGGATGTCGGCACGGGAGTGGTAGAGCCCCCAGCGGCTCTCCTCGCGCACCATCGAGGCCCGCGCGGCGAGCTCGGCGCAGTCGCGGATGAAGGTGACCTCCGCGCAGCGCATCAGCTCGTGCGGGGTCCGCGCGCCCATCTCGAGGATCTCGTCGGCCATCCGGTCGAACGACTCGATCGCGATCTCGAGCTTGTGGGCGGTCTTGGGCGGCGCCACGTAGTCGTTGACGAAGCGACGCAGCTTGTACTCCACCTGCGGCTGCGGCGGCCCGTCCGGGTTGCGCAGCGGGCGGTAGATCAGCTCGTGCGCCGCCGCCACCTGGTCGGCCGGCAGCGGGGCCCGCTCGGTGGGCAGGTGACGGCTCGCGTGCGCGCCGGCCAGGTCTCCGAAGACGAAGGCGCCGATCATGTAGTTGTGCGGCACGCAGGCCAGGTCGCCGGCGGCGTAGAGCCCGGGGACCGTGGTCTGGGCGTCCTCGTCGACCCACACCCCCGACGACGAGTGGCCCCCGCACAGGCCGATCTCGGAGATGTGCATCTCCACGTCGTGGGTGCGGTAGTCGTGCCCGCGGCCGGCGTGGAAGGTGCCACGCGTGGGCCGCTCGGTGTGGTGCAGGATCCCCTCGAGCTCGGTCAGCGTCTCGTCGGGCAGGTGGCTCAGCTTCAGGTAGATCGGCCCCCGGGCGGAGTCGATCTCCTGCGTGACCTCCGCCATCATCTGGCCCGACCAGTAGTCGCAGTCGACGAACCGGTCGCCCTCGGCGTTGACCTGGTAGCCGCCGAAGGGGTTGGCCACGTAGGCGCAGGCGGGTCCGTTGTAGTCCTTGATCAGCGGGTTGACCTGGAAGCACTCGATGCCGCTGAGCTCGGCCCCCGCGTGGTAGGCCATCGCGTAGCCGTCCCCGGCGTTGGTGGGGTTCTCGTAGGTGCCGTAGAGGTAGCCGCTGGCCGGCAGCCCGAGCCGCCCGCAGGCCCCGGTGGCCAGGATGACCGCCCCGGCGCTGACCGTGACGAACTCCCCGGTGCGGGTGTCGAACGCCGCCACCCCGACCGCACGCCCGCCCGAGGTGAGGACGCGCACCGGCATCAGCCGGTTCTCGATGGTCAGGCGCTCGCGGATCTCCCGGCGCCGCATCACGCGGTAGAGGACCTTCTTCACGTCCTTGCCCTCGGGCATCGGCAGCACGTAGGCGCCCGAGCGGTGGACGCGCCGCACGGCGTACTCGCCGTACTCGTCCTTCTCGAACTTCACCCCGTAGCTCTCCAGCCGCTGCACCATGTCGAAACCACGCGTGGCGGTCTGCCGCACGGTCGCCTGGTTGATGATCCCGTCGTTGGCCCGGGTGATCTCGGCGACGTAGTCGTCCGGCTCCGCCTTGCCCGGGATCACCGCGTTGTTGACGCCGTCCATCCCCATCGCCAGGGCACCCGAGTGACGCACGTGCGCCTTCTCCAGGAGCAGCACGTCGGAGCCGGCCTCGGCGGCGGTGATCGCCGCCATCGTGCCCGCCGTCCCGCCGCCCACCACGAGCACGTCGCAGGTCAGGTGGCGCGCGGGGGTGCTCGGGGGGATGGCGAAGGACGGGGCCGGGTGGGTGCGCTGGTTCCGGCTGCTCGGGGCGGTGACGGTCATGCCAGCTCCTTGAAGGGGTCGGGGGTGACGGGGGCGAGCGACTGGGTGTGGCTGAGCCGCTCGAGGATCTCGGCGCGCTGGGCCGGCGCGGGCGGTCGTGAGGGGTCGCGCGGGTGCTCGATCTGGTGCTCGGAGACCACGCCGTGCCGCCCGAGCACCACGATCCGGTCGGCCAGCACGATCGCCTCGTCCACGTCGTGGGTGACGAAGACGACCGTGCAGCCCGAGGCCCGCCAGGTGTGGATCAGCAGCTGCTGCATCGAGGCGCGCGTCTGGGCGTCCAGGGCGCCGAAGGGCTCGTCCATGCAGAGCAGACCCGGGGCTCCGACCAGCGCGCGCGCCAGCTGCACGCGCTGGCGCATGCCGCCGGAGAGCTGGCCGGGCAGTCGCCCGGCGAAGCGGCCCAGGCCGACCCGGTCCAGCCACTCGGTCGCGGTCGCCCGGCGCTCCTTGCGGCCGACGCCTCGCAGCGCGAGCGGGAGCTCGACGTTGGCGCGGGCGGTCCGCCACGGCAGCAGCGCGTCCTCCTGGAAGACCAGCGTGCGCTCGGCCGACGGGCCCGTGACGGTACGGCCGTCCGCGACCACCCGGCCGGCCAACGGCGCGAGCAGCCCGACGAACGAGCGGAGCAGGGTGGACTTGCCGCAGCCGGAGTGGCCGAGCACGACGAGGATCTCCCCGGGACGCACGTCGAGGTCCACGCCCTCGACGACCGGCTCCCCGGCGTACCCCAGCACGACCCCCTCCGCGCGGACGGCGGACGGGCGGACATCGACGTCGATCATGCGGCGTTCCTTTGCTCGGAGGAGAGCCAGCGCGTCAGGCGCCGGCCGAGGAGCTCCACGCAGCTGGAGGTGAGCCAGCCGATCGCGCCGATCGAGACCATGCCGACCAGCACGTGGGGGTAGTCGACGATCGTGTAGGCCTGCCAGGTGCGGTACCCGAGCCCGAGGTCGCCGGAGATCATCTCGGCGGAGATCACGCAGATCCACGCGACGCCCATCCCCACCGACAGGCCGCCGAAGATGCCGGGCACGATCCCCGGCAGGACCACCCGGGCCAGCACCTGGCGGCGGGAGGCCCCCATGGTGAGGAGCGCGTCCTCCCAGACCATCGGGAGGGCCCGGACCGCGTGCCGGGTGCTCACCAGGATCGGGAAGAACGCCGCCGAGGCGGTGATGAAGACGATCCCCTGCTCGTTGGTGGGGAAGAGCAGGATCGCCACCGGCACCAGGGCGATCGCCGGGATCGGCCGGGCCACCTCGAGCAGCGGCTGGAGCACGTCGACGAGCCAGCGCGACCGGGCCAGCAGCACGCCGAAGCCGATCCCCAGCACGGAGGCGAGCGTGAAGCCGCTCAGGATCCGCACCAGGCTCTGCGCCAGGTCCTGGTAGTAGAGGGAGGTGCCGAGCTGCGCGAAGAGCGCCTCGGCGACCTCCACCGGGCCGGGCAGGCGGTTGAACCGCAGCCAGAGCACCACGTCGTTGGCGGTGAGCAGGTGCCAGATCAGCAGCGCGGTCGCCAGGGACGCGGCGCGCACCAGCCAGTGGGCCGGGGAGCTGCGGCCGCGCCGCGGTCGGCGTACCCGGGCGGGCTCCTGCCCGGCGCCGCCCTCGCGGGTCTCGCCGCGCTGCGCGAGGGTGGTCACCGCGCGCCCCCGGCCACGCCCACCGCCCGCTCGAAGTCGACCTCGGCCGCCCGCGGCCGGCGCTCGGCGTACTCCGCCGCGGACTCCTGGGTGGCGAACGGGACGAGGTCGTCACCGTCGCGCAGCCAGATCATCCGGTCGGCGAACCAGCGGGTGCCGGTGATCGCGTCGGGCACGTAGGAGGCCCGGACCTCCCCACCGTCGGCGCGCACCTGGGCGACGGTGCGCAGCAGGCAGGCCGCGTCGGCCACCGGCCGCGGCTCGTCCTCGCCCTGCACCCACACCTCGCCGGCCACCGCGGGGTCGTCGACCTCGCGGTCGCAGACCTCGTCGCGCCCGGTGATCCGGGCGGGGTTCTCGGTGCTGGCCGCGGTGGTGGCGTAGTCGTCTCCGAGCACCTCGGAGATGAGCCGGTCGTCGACGAAGGCGTCCACGTCGAGCTCGCCCTCGAGCACCCCGATCGAGGCCAGGAACGGGACGTCGCCACGCAGCGCCTCGAGCTGCTCGGGCTTCAGGGTGGGGTCGAAGCTCGACACCCCTCCCCGCCCGTTGTAGAGGTAGACCACCTCGACGGGCAGCCCGGTCTCCTCGGCCACGATCTCCGCCGCGCCGACGGGGTCCTCGTGCAGGAACTCGGTGGCCCGCTGCTGCGCCGCCAGGAAGGCCTTGACGACATCCTCGTGCTCGGCGGCGTACTCGTTGCGCACCACGGTGCCGTGCAGGGTGGGCACCTCGAGGCGGCCGCCGTCGTAGACGAGCCGCGCGTCGTCGCGGAAGGCGAGCAGCGCGGGCCAGGCCACGAACTGCGAGACCGCGTCGACGGAACCGCCCTGGAGGGAGGAGGCCCCCACCGAGGGGTCCTGGTTCTCGACGGCCACGTCCTCGTTGGGGTCGAGCCCGGCGGCGTCGAGGGCCTGGACCAGGGTCCCGTGGCCGGCCGAGCCGACGCTCGCCGAGACCTTGCGCCCCTCGAGGTCAGCGAGCACCTCGACCGGCGAGTCGGCCGCCGCCACGACTCCGTTGAGCGCACCTCGGGCGTTCCACCCGGTGACCGAGAGCATCGAGTGACCCTCCTCGCCGGTCCCCGCGCGGGTGCCGTTGATCAGCAGCGGGTAGTCGCCCATCGAGCCGATGTCGATCTTGCCGGCGACCATCTGGGCCGTGATCGGGGCTCCGGTGTCGTAGTCCTGCCACTCGACCTCGAGGTCGGGGTCCAGCTCGGCCAGCGCCTCCTCGAAGTAGCCCCGCTCGCGCAGGAGCGTGCCCGCCGTGACGGTGTTGATGGTCTTGGACTGGTAGCCGATGGTGACCACCTGGTCGTCTCCGTCGCCGGCTCCGGTGACCGAGCAGGCCGCGAGGCCGAGGACCAGGGGAAGGCTCGCAGCTGCTGCGACGCCACGACGACGGTTCAACGGACGGCCTCTCATCGGAGCAGGTAGGGGATGTTGACGGTCACCGCGCCGGTGGGGCACCGGTCGGCGCAGGGGCCGCAGTACCAGCACTCGTCGACGTGCATGTAGGCCTTGTTGGTCTCCGGGTCGATCGCCAGCGCGTCGAGCGGGCAGACCTCGACGCAGAGGTTGCAGCCTTCGATGCAGAGGCTCTCGTCGACCGTGACCGGGACGTCGAACCGCTGGTCGACCAGGGCGGGCCGCGGGGCGGAGCCGTCGCTGCAGCCCGCCTTCCGGGAGACGGGTGTGCTCATCGGGTTCCTCCTGAGATCGGTGGGTGTGAGGGTGCGCGTACGGCGGTGCCCCGCAGCGAGATGCGGTCACCTCGCATGCGGATGAACTCCAGGTCGACCGGGCGGCCGCACGCCAGTCGGGTGAGCCGCTCGACCACCAGCAGGGCCGCCCCGCGGGGGACCTCGAGGAGCGCCGCGCGGGTGGCGTCGGCGGCGACCGCCTGGATGCCCAGCTCGGCGGTCCCCAGTCGACTCCCGGAGATCTGCTCGAGGAGGGCGAAGACGTCCGTGCCACCCAGGTCGTGGCCGAGGAGCGGCTCGCCGAGCTCGGGCACCACGAAGGTGAGGTCGACCGAGATCGGGATCTCGTCGACGAGGCGGCGGCGCTCAAGGCAGACCAACGTGCTGCCGGGGGCCACCTCCAGCCGCTGGGCGACCGCCTCTGAGGCCGGGACCGGAGCGGCCATCAGCACCTCGTTGCGGACGACGCCGCGGTCGGCGAAGGTCTCCGCGAGACCCTGCAGCTGGTCGATGCCGTGGTCGAGAGCGGTGCCGCGCACCCTGGTACCGGTGCCGGGGATCCGCTCGACGAGACCCTCGGCCCGCAGCAGCTCCAGCGCGGCACGCACCACGTTGCGGGAGACGCCGTGCTCCACCGCGAGTCGCTCCTCGGAGGGCAGCAGACCACGGGTCACCCGACCGCCCACGACCTCAGCCCGCAGGACCTCGGCGACACGCCGTGCCTGGTCGTCTCGCCGGGAGACGACTGTGGGCGGGCAAGAACTCATGACTAAAACTCTAGTATTGAACTCGACTTAGGAGTCAATAGCGTCCCACAACGCCACCCAAGTCACCCCCAGCCCTCCGCTGACCTGCACGAACGGGGCTCAGGAGGCCCGTTCCGCCACCTCTCCACCCTCAGCGCGACGCCCCCTCGCCCCGTCTCCCGTCAGCCACCTCGTGGGACGTCATCGCTTCCGGTCGCTCCGACGACCGCTCGCGATGACGTCCTGCGGGAGCGGGCGGAGCGGGCGGAGGGGGCAGAGGGGGCAGAGGGGGGCAGAGGCGGGCGCTCAGACCAGACGTCGTACGGCGTCGCGCAGCGCCTGCTCCGGGTCGATGCCGTCGGCGCGGGCCCGAGCCACGAGAGCGAGCAGCTCCTCCCCCACCTCGTCGGACGTCATCACCGCCGGTCGTTCGGACGACCCCTCGTGATGACGTTCCGCGGGAGAGGGCGCGGGGGTGCGGCCGGCGCGTTCGAGGCGGTCGAGCACCTTGTCGGCGAGCAGCAGCGCCGGCAGCCCGGGCGGGAGCCCGTCGAAGACGGAGGCCCGCTCCTTCTCGGCGGCCTTGGCCTGCTCCCAGAGCTCGTTGACGGCGGCGGCGTCCAGCGCGCCGCCCTCGGGGGCGGCCGCGTCGCCGAAGACGTGCGGGTTGCGACGCCGCATCTTCTCCACGATGCCGCGCGCCACGTCGTCGAGGGTGAAGGTGCCCGCCTCCTCGGCGACCGCGGCGTGGAAGTAGACCTGGAGCAACAGGTCGCCGAGCTCCTCGCGGAGGTGGTCCCACTCCCCGGTGGCGTCACCGACGTCGATCGCCTCGAGCGTCTCCCACGTCTCCTCCAGCAGGTGACGCTGGAGCGACCGGTGGGTCTGGGCCGCCTTCCAGGGGCACTCGGCGCGCAGCCGCCGCATCACCGAGGCGAGCTCCAGCAGGGGCTGCTCCTCCGCGGTCACGGCGCCTGGGTCAGCCGCAGCGCAGGTTGGCGGGCAGCCCGGCCGCCCGGCTCGGGTCCGGCTCGGGGGCGTTCGCCGCCACCGCGTCCTCGGAGACGGGGACGCTGACGTCGCCGGCACCGTTGGCGGGCTCCAGCTGGCCGTCGACGACCTGGACGTCGAAGACCGGGTTGAGCTCGAGGTCGAGCGTCTCGGGCCAGCTCCAGAAGAGCTCCGCGCCGCGCGCGACGGCCTGCCCCTCCTGGAGGTCCTCGACGCCCTCCTCGGCCAGCAGGACCTCGCCGGTCGCCTCCCAGACCCCCTGCAGGAGGGCGTCGACGGACGCCGCGGTGACGAAGTCGTCGCGCTGGTCCTCCGGCAGCTCCTCGGCGGCCGCCGCCGACTGGGCTCGCGCCCGCTCGTAGGCGGGGCCGGGCTTCACGTCGTACTCGTCGGCGATCTGGTGGGCCACCTCGCTGAGGGTGAGCAGGTTGAGCGAGGCCTGGCGCGCCATCTTCATCGGCAGCGTCTGGCCGGCCTCCTCCAGCTGGGGCTCGGAGCTGGTGCACAGCGCCCGGGCGACACCGTCGACCTCGGAGACCGTGATCTCCGCGTCCCCGACCCGGGCGGCGGTCTGGGCGTCGGTGACACCACAGCTCGAGAGCAGCACGGCGGCCGCCGCTGCAATGGCCGCAGCGGGGGCGGTACGACGGAAGCGGGACGAGCTCACGGGTTCTCCTCGGTGGTGCGCGGCATTCAGCTGGTCGGAGCGGGGGCGCCCGGAGGCGCGGGGTCGATGATCTGGTCGATGACTCCGTGGGCCCATTGAAGCAGGGCGATCCCGGAGCCGTTCGCCGACCCGAGCGGGCGGGGCACCAGGAGGGCGTCGACCTGGCTGTGCAGCTTGGCCTTGGGGTAGAGCCGTTGCAGCCGCACCTGCCGCGAGTCGGGCAGGGTGACCGGGGCGAACCGGACGTTCTTGCCGGCGAGCCCGATCTCGGTGAGACCGGCGTTCCTGGCCCGCGCCCGGAAGCGCGCCACCACCAGCAGGGTCTCCACCACCTCGGGCGGGGGCCCGTAGCGGTCGACCAGCTCCTCGCGGATCTCGTCGACGTCGGCGTCACCGCGGACCTCCGAGAGCCGCTTGTACATCTCCAGCCGGAGGCGCTCGCTGGGCACGTAGTCGTGGGGCAGGTGGGCGTCGACCGGCAGCTCGATGCGGACCTCGTCCACCTCGTCGCTCTCCTCCCCGCGGAACTCGCTGACCGCCTCGCCCACCAGCCGGACGTAGAGGTCGAAGCCGACGTCGGCGATGTGCCCGGACTGCTCGCCGCCCAGCAGGTTGCCGGCGCCGCGGATCTCGAGGTCCTTCATCGCGATCGCCATGCCGCCGCCGAGGTCGGAGTGCTGGGCCAGGGTGGCGAGCCGCTCGTGGGCGGTCTCGGTCAGCGGCTTCTCCGACGGGTAGAGGAAGTAGGCGTAGGCGCGCTCGCGCGAGCGGCCCACCCGCCCGCGCAGCTGGTGGAGCTGGGAGAGCCCGAGGGTGTCGGAGCGCTCGATGATCATCGTGTTGGCGTTGGAGACGTCGAGGCCCGACTCGACCAGCGTGGTGCAGACCAGCACGTCGAAGCGCTTCTCCCAGAAGTCGAGCATCACCTGCTCGAGCTGCTTCTCCCCCATCTGCCCGTGGGCGGTGGCCACCCGGGCCTCCGGGACCAGCTCACGCAGCTTGGCGGCGGCCTTCTCGATCGACTGCACCCGGTTGTGGATGTAGAAGACCTGCCCGTCTCGGAGCAGCTCGCGGCGCACCGCGGCGATCACCGTGCGGTCCTCGTAGCCGCCCACGTAGGTCAGCACCGGGTGGCGCTCCTCGGGCGGGGTGGTGATGGTCGACATCTCCCGGATCCCGGTGACCGCCATCTCCAGGGTCCGCGGGATCGGGGTGGCGCTCATGGCGAGGACGTCGACCGACGTGCGCAGCTGCTTCATCTGCTCCTTGTGCTCGACGCCGAAGCGCTGCTCCTCGTCGACGATGATCAGCCCGAGGTCCTTGAAGCGAACGTCCTTGCCGAGCAGCCGGTGGGTGCCGACGACGATGTCGACCGAGCCGTCGGCCATCCCCGCCATCACCTCCTTGGCCTCCTTGTCGCTCTGGAAGCGGCTCAGCGCCTTGAGCACCACCGGGAAGCCGCTCATCCGCTCGGTGAAGGTGCTCAGGTGCTGGGTGACCAGCAGGGTGGTCGGCACCAGCACCGCCACCTGCTTGCCCTCCTGGACGGCCTTGAAGGCGGCGCGGACGGCGATCTCGGTCTTGCCGTAGCCCACGTCGCCGCAGATCAGGCGGTCCATCGGGACGGTCCGGCGCATGTCGGCCTTGACCTCGTCGACCGTGGTGAGCTGGTCGGGGGTCTCCGCGAACGGGAAGGCGTCCTCCAGCTCCCGCTGCCAGGGGGTGTCGGGTCCGTAGGCGTAACCCTGGGTCGCCTGCCGGGCGGCGTAGAGCTTGATCAGCTCGGCGGCGATCTCGCGGACCGCCTTGCGGGCCTTGTTCTTGCGCTTGGCCCAGTCGGCCCCGCCGAGCCGGTCCAGGCTCGGCTGCTCGCCGCCGACGTAGCGGGTGACCTGGTCCAGGGTGTCCGCCGGGATGTAGAGCCGGTCCGGCGGGGCCCCCCGCTTGGAGGCGCCGTACTCGACCACGAGGTACTCCCGGGTCGCGCCCTGCACCACGCGCTGCTTCATCTCGATGAAGCGCCCGACGCCGTGCTTCTCGTGGACGACGTAGTCGCCGGTCTTCAGCTCGAGCGGGTCGATCTGCCTCTTGCGGCGCGCCGGCATCCGGCGCATGTCGCGGGTCGAGGACTTCTGGCCCGAGAGGTCCTCCGAGGTCAGGAGCACGATCCGGCGGTCCGGGTCGGTGAAGCCGTGGTCCAGGGGCCCGCAGGTCACGGTGACCACGCCGGGCCCGGCCGGCGGCTCCTCGGGCCCGACGAGGCGGGCCGGCACGTCGTGCTCGCCGAGCACCTCGACCAGGCGCTGGGCGGGACCGTGGCCGGGATACATCACGACGACCTGGTGGCCCTTGGCCAGCCAGCCCTTGATGTCGTGCAGGGCCCGCTCCGTCTCGCCCCGGTAGCTCTCGACCGGCTGGGCGGAGAGGGTGCGCGACTCCACCGCGCCGATCCGCACGTCGAGGTCGAGCTCGGCCAGCTCCGCGGAGTCCCCGAGGCCGAAGGGGCTCATCGACCACCACGGCATCCCCCGCTCCAGGGTGTGCTCGCGCACCTCGGAGACCTCGCGGTAGGAGGCGACCGAGAGGTCGATCGGGGCGGCACCGCCGCCGGCCGCCGCGGCCCAGCTCGCCCCGAGGAACTCCTCGCTGGTGGCGACCAGGTCGTGGGCGCGGGTACGGACCCGCTCGGGGTCCAGCACCAGCACGTGGCTCTCGGCCGGCAGCAGGTCGACCAGGAGCTCCATCTCGTCGACGAGCACCGGCGCCAGGGACTCCATGCCCTCCACGGCCATCCCGGCCGCCATCTTGTCGGTCATCTCCAGCAGCTGGGGGTGGGCCCGGCCGAGCTCGGCGGCCCGCTCGCGGACCTCGTCGGTGAGCAGCAGCTCGCGGCACGGCGGCGCCCACAGCCGGGGCACCTCCTCCATCGTGCGCTGGTCGGCGACGGAGAAGCTGCGGATCTCCTCCACGTCGTCGCCCCAGAACTCCACCCGCAGCGGGTGCTCCTCGGTGGGCGGGAAGACGTCGACGATGCCGCCGCGGACGGCGAACTCGCCGCGCCGCTCCACCAGGTCGACCCGGGAGTACGCCGCGTCGGAGAGGCCGCGCACGACGTCCTCGAGCGAGGCCTGCCCGCCCTTGACGAGCTCGACGGGCACCAGGTCGGCCAGCCCCTTGACCTGGGGCTGCAGCAGCGACCGGACCGGCGCCACGACCACCGAGAGAGGACCGTTGCTGGCGTCCTCGCCGGGGTGGACCAGGCGTCGCAGCACCGCCAGCCGTCGGCCCACGGTGTCGCTGCGCGGGCTGAGCCGCTCGTGCGGCAGGGTCTCCCACGAGGGGTAGTGCGCCACCTTGGCCGGGTCGACCAGGGCACCCAGCGCGGTGGTCAGGTCCTCGGCCTCCCGGGTGGTGGCGGTGACCACCAGGACGAAGCGGCCGGCGTCGACCAGCCCCCGCACCACGAAGGGGCGCAGCGCGGCCGGGCCGGTGAGGTCCAGGGTGCGCAGGGAGCCGTCCCTGGCGTCTGCCATGGACTCGGCGAGGGCAGGATCGGCCAGGACGGCGCGGGTGAGTGAGGTGAGCGTGGAGCCAGAGCTCACGACAGGGGCCTTCCGACGACGGGCAACACGAGAGACCCCGCCTGCACGTCCGGCGGGGTGATGTCGCGAGTCTACGTCGCGGGGTCAGGCACGAGCGCGACGCTCAGACGCTCACCGGCCGGCGCCGGCCCGGCGACCGGGGCGGCTCGGGGACGGTCGGCTCGCAGTCGCAGCTGTCCGAGCACGGCAGGTAGACGTGCAGCGCGTGCCCGCAGGCCGTGCACGGGCGGTCGTGCGAGAGATGGCTCGCGCGCGAGGTGTCGATGGTGTCCCACATTCCTCCACGGTGACCCGCGTCCGGACCCGGCGGGGCCGAATGGCGCAGAACGGCCCACAAATGACCCGTTCGGGCCATGCGGCACGACCCCTGCTGGTTTGTCCGTACCCACCATGGGGTAGGACTTGCGCGGCGGCTCTCGGGGGCAGCCAGCCGACTTCGTGGGCGACGCCCACACCATTCAGAAAGGGACCAACGGGGAATGAACACCACCCGCCTCATCGCAGGACTCACCACCGCCGGACTCCTGGGCCTCAGCCCGCTCGCGCTCAGCGCACCGGCCAACGCCACCGAGACGTTCCAGCCGACGCCGACCGTCGAGGTGAGCCTGCCCCTCGACTACGCGGACAGCGGCCGCATCCCGGTCGGCGCCACGGTCAACGTCGAGGTCGACCTGCGCTACGTCGACTCCACCGGCGCGGAGAAGGGCGCCTTCAAGGGCGTCTCGACGCTCCAGATGTTCACCGCGAAGAGCGGCACCTGGGTCGACCTCGGCGCCCCGACCGGCGCGACGTACGGCACCTTCCGCGACATCAAGCCGGACTCCAACGCGCTGTTCCGCGTCGTCTACAGCGGCTACAACGCGGCCAGCCAGTACGAGGACAACTTCCTGGCGGCGACCTCCGCGCCGGTCCCGGTGGCGGTCACCCGCAAGTTCAAGACGAACGTGGGCAAGAACAAGACCAAGAAGGGCACGGTCATCAAGGGCAAGGTGACCCCGTCCTACACGAAGAAGCCGATCACCATCTTCTGGAAGAAGAAGGACAACGCGGAGTACAAGAAGCTCCGCAAGATCAAGACCGACAAGAAGGGCAAGTTCACCGTGAAGCTGCCCGCCCCCAAGAAGATCGGGCCGGAGTACTCCTTCCAGTTCGTGACCAAGGACGACGAGACGTACTCGGCCACCGCCTACGGCATCGTCACCAGCCGCGGATTCTTCCGCCCCGTGGGCTGAGCCCAGCACCACTCAGCACCGGGCAGCACCCGCCAGACACGACAGCCGCGGTCCCCACGAGGGGCCGCGGCTGTCGGCGTTCGGCGGTCGGTCGTTCAGTCGGTCCCGTGCCGCCGCACGAAGTCGACGATCGACTCGGCCAGCTCGGGGCGGCAGACGATCAGGTCGGGCAGCGAGACGTCGTCCTTGTTGTAGACCAGCTCGGAGCCGTCGACCCGGGAGCAGAAGAGGCCCGCGGCCCGTGCGACGGCGACCGGGGCGGCGTTGTCCCACTCGTACTGCCCGCCCGCGTGCACGTAGGCGTCCGCGACGTCGCGGACCACGCTCATCACCTTGACCCCGGCCGAGCCCATCGGCACCAGGACGGCGTCCAGCTCGGCGGCGAGCGCCTCGACGAAGGCCGGGGGGCGCGAGCGCGAGACCGCGATCCGCGGCTTCTGCGACGTGCGCGGCGGCACCACCGCCGGGATGCCGGTGTTGAAGGTCTCCCCCAGCGCGGGCTGGGCCACCGCGCCGGCGACCAGCTCGCCCGACTGCCACAGCGCCACGTGCACCGCCCAGTCGTCGCGGGGCGGCTCGGAGAACTCGCGGGTCCCGTCCAGCGGGTCGATGATCCAGACCCGGTCGGCGTCGAGACGGGCCTTGTCGTCGGACGCCTCCTCGGAGAGGACGGCGTCGTCGGGACGGTAGGTGGCCAGCAGCTCGGCGAGGATCGCCTGCGCGGCCGCGTCGCCGGCGTCCTTGAGGGCCCTGCCCTCGAGGCCCTGGGCGCGGACCGCCAGGAGGCGCTCGCCCGCCTGCTCGGCCGCCCAGGTGGCGAAGGCGTGGTCGTCGGAGAGGGCTGCGGCTGGGATCGGGGTCTCGGGAGTGGTCACGCACCGCAGCCTCTCACGTCGCGGAACCTCGTCGGCACCGGCGTGAGACGTGGCAAAGACCCCCCGGAGGGATTCCCCCCGTCGCTCCACGAGCCGATACTGGGCTGGTGCGGGCGCTTGCCGGGCCCGTCACGCGAGGGGGCCTGAGATGCGCGCAGCAAGCCCGAGAGCGCACCGCGACGGCGTGCGGCGCGCCGCCGGGGACTGAGACCGGTGTACCTCTCCCTCCGCGACCGGCCCGCGACCGGGGGCGACCCCGCCGCGCCGCGCCGGCCGGTGGGACGGGTCGTGGTGACGCTCGGCCTGGTCAGCCTGCTCACCGACGTCTCCTCGGAGTCCGTCGCGGCGATCCTGCCGCTCTACCTCACCGGCGTGGTCGGTCTCTCCGTGCTCGCCTACGGATTCGTCGACGGTCTCTACCAGGGCGTGGGCGCCCTGGTCCGGCTGGGCGGGGGGTGGGTGGCCGACCGGACGGACCGACCCAAGTGGGTCGCCTTCACGGGCTACGCGCTCTCCGCGCTCGCGCGGGTCTTCCTGCTCTTCGCCACCGGGGTGGGCAGCATCGCCACGGTGGTGGCGGTCGACCGGGTGGGCAAGGGGATCCGCACCGCGCCGCGCGACGCGATGATCTCCTCGGCCACGCCGACCGCGTACCTCGGTCGGGCCTTCGGCGTGCACCGGATGCTGGACACGATCGGGGCCGCCCTGGGTCCGCTGATCGCGTTCGCCCTGCTGTGGCTGGTCCCCGGCGACTACACCGTGGTCCTGGTGGCCTCGCTGGCGTTCGCGCTGGTGGGGCTGGCCCTCCTCGGACTGCTGGGCCCCGACCAACGGGTCCGCCCCGCTCCCGACCGGACCGGGACCAGCGTCCCCCCGCCCTTCCGCTGGCGGGACCTGACCGACCGACGACTCCGTCCGCTGCTGGCGGTGGCAGGCGGGCTGGGGGTCCTCACCGTCGGCGACGGCTTCGTCTACCTGGTCCTGCTCGACGGGGGCGGGCTCGCCGTCGAGTGGTTCCCCCTGCTCTACGTCGGCACCAACGTCGCCTACCTCCTGCTCGCGGTCCCCGTCGGACGGCTCGCCGACCGGGTCGGCCGCGCCCGGGTCCTGGTCGGAGGGCACCTCCTGCTGGCCGGCGCCTACCTGTGCGCCACCCTCCCGGCCTCCACGGCGGTCGCCACCCTGACCACCGTGCTCCTGCTCGGTGGCTTCTATGCCGCCACCGACGGGGTGATCGCCGCTGTGGCCGGCCGACTGGTGCCCGTGCAGGCACGCACCAGCGGTATCGCGGCCGCCCAGACCGTGGTGGCGCTGGCCCGGATGGTCGCCTCGGTCGGGTTCGGTTCGCTGTGGCTGCTCGTGGGCCCGCGCACCGCGATGCTGGTGGTCGCCGGCGCCCTGGCCTGCCTGGTGCTGCTCGCCGCGACGCGGGTGCGGCGCCTGGACGAAGCGGTGGCGAACGGATGAGGGCCGGGGCGCGGGTGGCCGCCTTCACCGCGGTGACCGTCGTGGTCGTCGGCGGCGCGACGGCGTACGTCCTGGCCGAGCGCGACCGGGTGGTCGCCCAGGGCGAGCGCGCACCGAAGGCGGCGGAGGCCAGGACGGGGAGCATCGCTGCGCGCCCCAGGATCGTCTTCCGCCACACCGGCCTGGACAGCAGGTACGGGCAGGTGACCCTGGTCGCGCTGGACGACCCGCAGGGTGCGCGCGAGTTCACCGGGGTGGAGTGCGACCGCGTGGCCGCCTGGCACGGAGGCGCGTCGTGCCTGGCGATCAGGCGGGCGGGCACCCTCTTCGAGGCCAGCGAGCTCGGTCCGGACTGGCAGGTGCAACGCACCCACCCGCTCCCCGGGATCCCCAGCAGGACCCAGGTCTCCCTCGACGGCGCCCTCGTGGCCACCACGTCGTTCGTGACGGGCCACTCCTACACGACAGTCGGCTTCTCCACCGAGACGGTGGTCCGCGAGTGGGGTGCGGGGCAGGACTGGGGCGACCTGGAGGAGTTCGCCCTGGTCCTGGAGGGACGCCGGACCGAGCCGGCCGACCGCAACGTGTGGGGGGTGACCTTCGCCGGCGGCGAGCGCTTCTACGCCACCGTCGCCACCGCCGGGAGGACCTGGTTGGTCGAGGGCGACCTCGGCTCCCGGACCCTCACCTCGGTCACCGAGGACGCCGAGTGTCCCTCCCTCTCCCCGGACGGCTCGCGGGTGGCCTTCAAGGTCGACGTCGAGCCGGGCGACGAGAAGGTCTGGGGTCTCGCCGTGCTGGACCTCGCCACGGGCCGAAGACGGGTCCTGCCCCAAAGCCCACGCGGCGTGGACGACCAGGTCGCGTGGCTCGATGACGACACGCTCCTCTACGGGATGCCGCGCCCCGACGAGCCCGGCGTGACCGACGTCTGGTCCCTGGACGTGGACGCGGAGACGGCGCCCCTGCGCTTCGTCGAGGAGGCATGGTCACCGACCGTCCTTGTTGACGACTAGTCACCATTTACCCAATTATGGTGGTATCGCCCCCGTGTGACGTAGCACACGATGGAGCGAGATGTCGGGGGGTCTGATGGTGGTGAAGAACGTGCGCTCGGGGCATCCCGCCCCGCGGGCGGAGCAGGTCGGGCGCGAGGGGGCCGAGGCGGTCCGAAGGCTGGTGGAGCTGGCTGCTGGGGGGTTGGCTCGCGGGTACGACGCTCCGCGCGGGGAGTTCGCGCAGACGCTCCGGCTGGTCAGGGGCCCTGACGGGTTGCGGGTGCGGGCCGAGGGCCACAACCTGCGTTACTCGGCGATGGCCCTGCTCGGCCTGGGGCGCCTGGGCGCGGAGCCGGCCCGGGCCGTGCTGGGCGGGACGATGCTCGAGCAGCTGCTCGTCCGCACCGCCCATCTCGCGCTGGACGACCCCGACCCGGGTGCCGTGGCCCTGGTGGCGTGGGCGGAGGCGGAGGTCGGCCACACCTTCTGCGACAAGCTCTTCCGTCGGCTCGAGGAGCTCCTCGCCGCAGGCGGGCCGCTGCCCACCGTGGACGTCGCCTGGATGCTCACCGCCGCGACCGCCGCGAGCCGGCTCGGCCACACCGGCGCCGTGACCGAGCTCGCCGCCGAGAGGCTCCTGGCCCACCGGGGCGAGGCCGGGATCTACCCCCACCTGCTCCCCGCCGCCGCGCAGCCACGGTGGCGGGCCCATGTCGGCAGCTTCGCCGACCAGGTGTATCCGCTGCAGGCCCTGGCACGGGCCTCGGTGGCCGGGCGATCCGAGTGGCTCGAGGCGGCCAACGGCACCGCGGCCACGCTCTGCGAGCTCCAGGGCGCCGCAGGCCAGTGGTGGTGGCACTACGACTCGCGCCACGGCACGGTCGTCGAGCGCTTCCCGGTCTACAGCGTGCACCAGCACGCGATGGCCCCGATGGTCCTCTTCGACCTGCTCGAGGCGGGTGGCGCGGACCACCGCCCGGCCGTCGCGCGAGGCCTCGGGTGGCTCGACCGCCACCCCGAGGTGCTCGACGAGCTCGTCTCCGAGCGGTGGGGGCTGGTGTGGCGCAAGGTGGGACGGCGAGAGCCCCCCAAGGCGGCCAGAGCACTGCAGGCCGCCCTGTCCGCGGCCGTGCCCGCCGCCCGGGTGCCCGGCCTCGACCTCGTCCTGCCACCGCGGCGAATCGACCACGAGTGCCGGCCCTACGAGCTGGGCTGGCTGCTCTACGCCTGGCTCCCCGCCGGCGGCGACGATGAGTGAGTCCAGGGTCCTCGGACACCAGCAGCTCTTCGGCCTCGACGTCGACTCGCTGACCCTGGCCGAGACCGTCGCCCTGGCCCGGGACGCGGTGCGCACCCGCGAGCGGCTCCTCATCGGCGTCGTCAACGCGGCGAAGGTCGTCAAGCTCACGGCCGACCAGCTGCTCCGCGACTCCCTCCTCGCCTGCGACGTGCTCCTGGCCGACGGCCAGTCGGTCGTCTGGGCCAGCAAGGTCCTGGGCAGACCGCTGCCGGAGCGGGTCGCCGGGATCGACCTGTTCGAGGCGCTGCTCGACCTGGCCGACCGGGAGCACCGGCGGGTCTACTTCCTGGGCGCCAGGCCGGCGGTGCTGGCGGCCATGGCTGAGGTCGTGGCGCGACGCTGGCCCGGGCTGGTGGTCGCCGGCAGCCGCGACGGCTACTTCGACGCCTCCCAGGCGCAGGAGGTGGCCGACGGGATCCGGCACTCACGGGCGGACATGCTCTTCCTCGCGATGACGACCCCGCACAAGGAGATCTTCCTCGCGACCTTCGGCCACGAGCTCGACGTCCCGGTCCTGCACGGGGTCGGGGGTTCCTTCGACGTCCTCGCGGGGCTCACCCGCCGGGCGCCCGAGCGCTGGCAGCGAGCGGGACTCGAGTGGGCCTACCGGGTCCGCCAGGAGCCCCGCCGGCTCTGGCGGCGCTACCTGGTCACCAACGCGGCGTTCGTCGGCCTGCTCGCGGCAGAGCGGATCCACCCGCGCCGGCCCTACCGCCGGCCGGCCGTGCCGCGTCCTCGCGGCCCGGTCACCCAGACACCCACACCCACACCGACACCGACACCGCACTGAGTGCACAGAAGACGGGGGCAAGACGATGGATGAGGTCTTCAACGGAACGGTCGCGGTCATCGGGCTGGGCTACATCGGCCTGCCGACGGCCGTCTCCCTCGCGGTGGGCGGGGTCGAGGTGATCGGGGTCGACGTCAACGAGAGCACCGTCGCCGCCGTGTCGAGGGGCGAGCTGCCGTTCGTCGAGCCCGACCTGGCCATCGGGGTCAGCGGGGCGGTGTCGATGGGCCGGCTCACCGCCACCACCAAGACCCCCGACGCCGACGCCTACATCATCGCGGTGCCCACGCCGTTCAGGGACGACCACCAGGCCGACCTGAGCCACGTGCGCGCGGCGGTGGAGGAGATCGCTCCCCGGCTCCGGGGCGGCGAGGTCGTGGTGCTGGAGTCCACCTCTCCCCCCGGCACCACCGAGGGCGTCAGCAGGTGGCTCCAGGAGCTCCGCCCCGACCTGGTGGCCCCGCACACCTCGGAGGGGGTCCCCGACTTCCACGTCGCCCACTGCCCCGAGCGGGTGCTCCCTGGGCGGATCATGGTGGAGATGATCACCAACGACCGCGTGGTGGGCGGCGTCACCCGACGCTGCGCCGCGAAGGCCGCCGCGATCTACCGGGTCTTCAGCCAGGGGGAGATCCACCTGACCGACGCCGCCAGCGCGGAGATGGCCAAGCTCGTGGAGAACGCCTACCGGGACGTCAACATCGCCTTCGCCAACGAGCTGTCGCTGATCAGCGAGGAGCTCAGGCTCGACGTCTGGGAGATCATCAAGATGGCCAACCACCACCCGCGCGTCGACATCCTGACGCCGGGGCCGGGGGTCGGTGGCCACTGCATCGCGGTGGACCCCTGGTTCATCGTGGGCGCCTCGCCCGGGCTCTCACGGCTGATCCGGACCGCCCGCGAGGTCAACGACGGCAAGCCCCACCACGTGGCCTCGCAGGTCATCGCCAAGACCGAGCGGTTCCGCAACCCGACCGTCGCCTGCCTCGGCCTCGGCTACAAGGCCAACGTCGACGACCTGCGCGAGAGCCCCGCCATGGACATCGTCACCGACATCGCGGACGCGCTGCCCGACCTGGACCTGCGGGTGGCGGAGCCGTTCATCGACCACCTGCCGCCGACGCTGGAGGGCCGGGGCGGGGTGCGCCTGCAACGGGTCCACGAGGCGATCGACGACGCCGACATCGTCGTCGTGCTGGTCGACCACGACCACTTCCGGTCGCTGAGCCGCTCCCGTCTCGAGGGCAAGGTGCTCTACGACACCCGCGGCATCTGGCGCTGAGGCGACCCGGCCCGGGTCAGGGGCTGAAGTCGGGGATCCGCACGCCCCGACCGAAGTACTGCTCGATCGCGGCCCGACTCCGGCCAGCGGCACGACCGTCGCCGTAGGGGTTCACGGTGCGCGCCATCGCGGCGTACGCCGCCGGCTCGGTGAGGAGCTCCCGGACCGCGCCGACGATCAGCTCCTCGTCCGTGCCCACGAGCCGGACGGTCCCGGCGTCGACCGCCTCCGGCCGCTCCGTGGTCTCGCGCAGCACCAGGACCGGCTTGCCGAGGCTGGGCGCCTCCTCCTGCACGCCGCCGCTGTCGGTGAGCATGATCGAGGAGGCGTCCATCGCCCGGGCGAAGTCGCTGTAGGAGAGCGGCTCGGTCACCGTCACGTTGGGCAACCCCCGCAACGCGGGCAGGAGGACCTCGCGGACCACTGGGTTGAGGTGCGCGGGCAGCACGAATCTCGTGTCCGGGAACTCGACGGCCAGTCGGGCGACGGCCGACGCCGTGCGCGCCATCGGCGCACCCCAGGACTCGCGACGGTGGGTGGTGACCAGGACCGCCGGCGAGCCGTCGAGCACCGACAGGGCGGGGTTCTCCAGGGGCAGGCGCCTGCCCACCACGTCGAGCAGGGCGTCGATCACGGTGTTGCCGGTCACGACCACGTCCTCGCTCGCGAGACCTTCGCGCAGCAGGTTCGCCCGGGACACCGGCGTGGGGGCCAGGTGCAGGGAGGTGAGCTGGGACGTCAGCCGCCTGTTGACCTCCTCCGGGAAGGGGTTGTAGCGGTGCGCCGTGCGCAGGCCCGCCTCGAGGTGGACCACGGGCACCCGCTCGTAGAAGGCGGCGAGCGCCGCGACCATGGTCGTGGTCGTGTCGCCCTGGACCAGCAGGGCGTCGGGCCGTTCCTCGCGGATGACCTCGGTGAGGCCGGCGAGGATGCGCTGCGTCATCTCGTGGAGCTGCTGGCGTGGCTGGATGACGTCGAGATCGCGGCGTGGAGTGATGCCGAAGAGGCCGTTGACCTGATCGAGCATCTGCCGGTGCTGTCCGGTGACCACCACGAGCGGGTCGACGTGCGGGGATCCCTCCAGCGCCAGGATCACCGGGGCCATCTTGATCGCCTCGGGACGGGTCCCGTAGACCACCATCACGGTCTCCCCCATGGCCGCCCTCCCCCGACGTCCGGCGTCCGACGTGCGGACCAGAGAACGGTATCGGAGCCGGAGGCGTCACGCACCTGTCTGATGCACGCCGTGGGAGTCCCCGCGCCCGGAGCCGCCACTGCCCGGCTCCGCCAGGGGGGCCAGGGGTGCCGTGAGGCTCCGGCCCCTCGCGCCGAGCAGACCGAGGCAGAGGAAGAGCAGGCCGGGCACCATGGGGAATCCCAGGGCGTCGAAGGTCGCCATGCTCACGGCCGCCGCGGCGACCGCGGCGACGAGCGCACGCGTCCGCGACCTGTCCTGCGGCTCCTCGTGACGCAGCGCCCGGAGACCCGAGAGGATCGAGCCGGCCAGGAGGGCGAGGAAGGACAGCGTCCCGAGGATGCCGATCTCGATCAGCATCCCGAGGTACTGGTTGTCGAGGATGCGGTACTGCGGGAGGAAGGTGAAGAACCCGCGGCCCAGGACCGGCGAGCGGCTGATGAACTCACCGGCCAGGCTGTAGCTGTCGGTCCGTGACAGGACGCTGCCGTCCTCGGAGATCCCGGTGAAGAGCTTGAGCAGGGTGCCCAGCATGCCGGGGACGAGGACGTAGATCGACATCAGCAGGACGACGGTCCAGGCGAGTGCGGCGCGACGCTGGCGCCCCGACCAGCCGATCGAGACGATGACCAGGGCGACGACGACGCAGACGATCGCGCTCCTGGAGATGCTGAGCGGGACTGCGACCGCGATGGCTGCCACCGGCCACCAGCGCCGAAGACGCCCCGCCGGACCGGAGCCCGCCATCGCCACGTGCAGCGCCAGCGGCAGCGCCATGCTCAGCACCACGCCGAACTCGAGCGGGTGCACCGCGGTGGCGGCGATCCGGGTGAAGCCCACCCGCTCCCCCACCCCGCCGATGTCACCGTTTAGGGAGAGCCCCGGGATGCTGATCCTGTCGACCAGCACGTCGCCGGTGAGGAACTGGAGGATGCCCAGCAGGGCGATCAGGCCGGACAGGACGGCGATCCGTCCCAGCACGGACTCCTCCGAGCTCGCCGAGGCCCCCACGACCAGTGCCGTGACGACGACGCCCACCCAGGAGAGGACCGAGAGCAGGCTCCGGTCGGCCGCGCTGAGCTCCACGGAGCCCACCGTGCCCGCCGCGGCGACGGAGTAGCTGATCAGGACGCAGGCGGCGAAGACCGCCATCAGGACCATCACCGGCGCCCTGGTGACCTGCTGCACCTCCTGGCCGGGGCGGGACGGGGCCAGGGCGCTCCAGACGAGCGCGAGGACCGCCAGAGCCATGCCGAAGAGCTGGGCCGGCGTTCCCGCGGCTCCCAGCGGGGCGACCACGAGCGCCGAGGGCACGAGGAGCAGCAGCGTCACGTAGATGCGGAGCAGGAGGGCGCTGTCCCCCACCGCACGATCCGTCGGGTGGCGCAGCCGCGCCAGGGCCATCGCTAGCCCCGGTCGCCCGGTGCCGGACGACGCCGGCGCCGCCTCAGGAAGGCGTCGAGCAGGGCCACCAGACCCGCGGTGGCGACCAGTCCCCCGGAGAGCACGACCAGCAGCGCCCGCAGCTGGGACTTCCGGATCGTCTGCACGAGCGGGTCCGCGGAGACCACCGAGGTCCTGATCAGCGCCTCCCTCTCCACCTCGCTGGCCAGCTGGAGCTCCTGGAGGCTCGACGCCGCGATCTCCACCAGGGTGTCGCGGGCCGTCAGCGCTCCCTGCTCGGTCAGGTCCTCCACGACGACCAGCAGCAGGGGTCCGCTCGCGGTGGGATCCTCCGCGACGGTGTAATCGGCGTCCCCGGAGACCTCCGCGACCTGCTGGGCCACGGGGTCGGTCTGCATGGTGCGCGCCAGCACGCTGTTGACCGAGTCCAGGCCGTTGAGGCTCAGGAAGGGGTTCTTCACCTCCGCCTCGGTGGAGACGGGCGGCAGCAGCACCAGGGAGGCCCGCGCCTCGTAGCGCACCGGAACGAGGTTGATCACGGCAGCCACGGCCACCGCGGTGATCACGAGCCCGAGCAGGGTGGCGTACCAACGCCGCGCCAGTGCCCGGAGCAGAGCCCCTACGGTCATCGCCGCCCCATCCCCCTGGAGACCCCTGGAGACGCATCGCCGTCTCACGGTCCCACCAGCTGCTGGTCGCCTAGCCTAACGGCTCGAGCGGGGTGCAGGATGGGGCTCGATGGGCGGGACCGAGCGGGCGAGCGACGCGAGGCGCCACCTCCGCCGGGCGGGTCGCGGCGGAGCGGTGCCGCTGGTCTGCGCCCTGCTGCTCAGCCTGCTGGTCGGCTGGGCGGTGCTGAGCCCGCCCGGCGTCCACTTCGGTCAGTCCGCGCTGATCCTCGTCCCGCCCGGGCGTCCGCCCGGTCCCACGCTCCTGCCCCCACGGATGAACAGCACCATCGGGGTCGCGGGGATGGTCGCTCGCTCGGTCGGCGGGTCGGAGGGCTTCGTCGACATCTCACCCGAGGTGACCCTCCTGGACCAGGGGGTCCGCCACGGGTGGTCCGTCCAGCAGCGCTCCGAGGGATCCCAGTGGCAGCGCATCTACGACCAGCCCACCCTGGAGGTGCAGGCGGTGGCCGGCACCGCCGAGGAGGTCCGGCTCCTGCTCGAGGAGGCCGAGGCCCGCGTCCGGGCCACCCTGGCGTCGTGGGAGAGCGAGGCAGGTGTCCCACCGGACGACCGGATCGAGGTGGTGAGCGATCCCGGCTCCGTCGCGGTGACCTTCCACGACGGCGATCCGGTGCGTGCCCTGTCCGGGTGGCTCGCAGCCTCGGCCCTGCTGGTGCTGCTCGCCCTCCGGCTCAGCCGGCGACCGGCCCCCGGTCGCCGGGCCCCTGCACCGCCTTCGCCCGCAACCGTCGCTTGAGCCTGCGCGCCGCCTCCCCTCGAGCCCACCGGGAACCGGCCGCCCGCGCCCGGAGCGCGTCGAGACCGACCACCACCCGCATCAGCCGGCCCCGGGGTCGCCGGCTGAAGACGGTCACGTCCGTGGCCAGCACGTGACGTGTGGCGAACCGCTCCTTGTAGGCGGCGTCCCCGAAGCCCAGGTCGATCTCGTCGATCCCCGGGTCCTCGCAGCAGTCCTCGATCATCCGGCCGAACGCATAGCTGCCCAGGCGATCCTTCGCGAAGGCGGCGTCGTACGCCGTGGCCTGGGCGAAGAACGTCCGTCCCACGACGAAACCCCACCAGTAGGAGACCGGCGTCCCGTCGACCAGCACGAGCCACGAGCGCAGGGCGCCGTGCTCCGCCCCCCAGGCCAGCACCGCCTCGCGGGTGGCGGCCGGCATCTCCTCGATGCCCAGACCGGCCTGGTAGGAGCCGGCGTCCACGCACGCCAGGCCGGCCCTCAGCTCGGCCAGGTCGCCCGCCCGGACGAGACGGCGCAGCGAGAGCCGCTCCCCGAACCTGCGCTCCGGCCTGGACAGGTGGTAGCGGAAGTCCTTCCGCGTCTTGGAGGGCAGGCGCTCGAGCCACTGCCCCCAGTCGTCGCGCACCTCGACGAGCCACTTGCCCGTGGGACCCGAGACGCTCAGCCTCGCCGGGCCGAGGAGGCCCCGGACGGCGGCGACGAACGGCGAGCCCTCCGGCAGCTTGGGCGCCACCACCGCGTCCAGGCCGCGGTCGTCGAGCAGCGCCAGCAGGGCCCCGACGACGTGCTGCCAGTCCTGCGGGCTGCGCGCCCCCAGCACCCCGTCGAAGGAGAGCACCAGGGCCCGGCCCGTCGTCCTCGCGACCCTGCGGTAGCCCAGCCGCACCCAGACCGCGGTGCTCGCGATCCGGCCGACGACGAGCATCGTGCCCCCCTCCTCGCGCGGGAGGGACAGCACGCACGGGGACTCGGTGCCGGGGAGGCTCCGGACCAGGGTGGTGAAGTAGCCGGGGTCCGTCTCCGGGCCGGTGGGGCCGGCGGCGCGCCACTCGGCCTCGAGGCCCGCCAGCTCCGCGAGATCGGTGACCACCCGACCACCGGCGAGCGCGCCGGCAGGCACACCGGCAGACACACCGGCAGACACACCGGCAGGCGCACTAGACACGCCGGGGAGCTCACCGTCTGGGTCGACCGGGAAAGCCATGGCACCTCCGGCCAGCGCGCTGCTCCGACGAGACGAGTCTAGGGGTGTCGCGCGCCCGCGGAGCGTGCCTCGAGACGATTCGTCCGCGCACACCCAGCCGCGCGCTAGATTCGAAGATCCAGGGAAGGGCGTACTCAGTGGTGGGGGGCGCCGACGGTTCGGAGTGCTCCCCGACCAGATTCGCGTCACTCGTCGGCACCGGCGCCCCAACCCCGAAAGCAGGGCCTCATGCCCACCCCTCTCTCCTCGTCCGGCACCCGGCGCACGCGTCGGTCCCGGCGACTCACGCTCTCGTCGGTCGCCCTGGCGGTGCTGGCCGCCGCGGCCATCCTCCTCCCCGCCGGGCAGAGCACGTCCGCCCCCGACGGATCCGAGACGGTCGGCCTCTTCTCCGACGCCACCCCCTCCGCCGTGGTGGCGGACGACGACCGCAGCGCGGTCGAGCTGGGGATGCGGTTCACCTCCTCCCGCAACGCGGAGGTGGTCGGCGCCCAGGTCTACAAGGCGGCCCGCGCCTCCTCGGTCACGCCGACGTCGGCCTCGCTGTGGAACAGCAACGGTCGCCGCCTCGCCCGGGTCGACCTGCCGGCCACGACGGGCGCGCGATGGGTCACGGCCGTGTTCTCCCAGCCGGTCGCGATCGCGGCCGGCAAGACCTACACCGTCTCCGTCTACGCACCGCGCGGCCGCTACGCCGCCACCCGCCAGGGCTTCGCGAACGCCGTGAAGCGCGCCGGGCTGACCGCGCCCGGCGGGGGCGCGAACGGCGTCTTCCGCTACGGCTCCACCTCCCGCTTCCCGGAGCAGACCTTCGACTCCACCAACTACTGGGTCGACGTGCTGGTGGACGTCACGGTGGACGACGAGACCACGCAGAAGCCGTCCACGCCGCCGCCGAGCCAGGCGGGGGCCTTCCCGTCCGCGGCCGACACCGGCGTCAGCGGTCCCCTCGAGGTGCGCAACAGCGGCCTGACCGTCACCAACGACGGTGCGGTGATCGAGAACCGCGAGATCCGCGGCCCGCTCATCATCCGGGCGAACAACGTCACGGTGCGCAACGTCAAGGTGGTCTCGGACGGCTTCTGGGTCCTCTACAACTACGGCAAGAGGCTCACGGTCGTGGACTCCACGCTCCGCGGCGGCCCCGAGACGCAGGCGTCGATCGCGGGCGCGAGCTGGGTCGGCCAGCGCCTCGACCTGAGCGGCGCCGGGGACGGCGCCAAGATGGACGCCAACACCGAGATCTACGACAGCTACGTCCACGACCTCTCCGACCTGCCCGACGCGCACAACGACGGGCTCGAGGTCACCGCCGCGGTGAACGCCAGGGTCGTGCACAACACGGTGCTCAACGACCACAACCAGACCAGCGCCATCATGCTCAGCGAGTTCGGCAGCAACCCGGACACCAACGTCGTGGTGAAGGACAACTACTTCGCCGGAGGCGGCTTCACCCTGTACGGCGGCGCACCCGACACCGCGCGCGGCCACCGGGTGGTCGACAACCAGTTCAGCACCCGGTACTTCCCGCGCTCCGGCTTCTACGGGCCCGTCGCCTACTGGCGGTCGGCCGGGAACACCTGGTCGGGGAACGTGTGGGCCGACGGGCCCAGGGCGGGCGACCCGGTCAACCCGTGACCTGACCCGACGACATCGCGGTAGCAACCCAGCAGGAGGCGGCCCGAGTCCGTCCAGGTGAGCGTGCGCGCCGCCTCCTGCGTCTGCCGCCGCAGCTGCGCCCGGCACTCCTCGTCCAGCCGGAGCCGGGTGAGCTGCTGCGTCAGCGCGTCGACGTCGCGAGGGGCGTGCAGGAGCCCGGTGACCCCGTCCCGGACGGGCGCACCCGCCGCGGTGGAGACCAGCGGCACGACTCCGCAGGCCATCGCCTCGTAGACCACCAGCGCGCTCCCCTCCTCCACCGACGGCAGGAGCAGCACGTCGGCCCGCGCCATCAGGCGACCGACGTCGGGGACGAAGCCGGTCACGCTCACGTCCGGCGCCGCGAGCTCCTCGGCGATCCGCTCCGCGTAGTCGGGGTCGACCTCGCCGCAGACCAGGAGGCGTCCGTTGCCGGCGGCGGCCGAGGCACGCCAGGCGCGCAGGGCGTAGTGGAGGCCCTTCCTGGGCTCCGCGCGCCCGACGAAGACGGCGGTGAAGGTCTCCGGCGGGGAGGAGGCGGTGAACCGGCCGGGCTCGTAGCCGTACCGGTGCCGGAGCAACCGGCTCTCGTCCACGCCGTGGGCCACGAACGTGGCGGCGACGTGGTCGGACGGCACGAGGAGTCCGTCGGCGGCGGCGTACTCGGCCTCCTCCAGCGCTTGGCGGCGCGGGGACGGCGTGTGGGAGTGGCCGCGCGGCAGGGCCATCCCGAGCAGGTCGTACTCGCGCGCCACCTCGGCGTACCCGTGGACGATGTGGGTGTTCGGGACCTCGCGCAGCCCGGGGACGCCGAGGCTGCGGGCCGCCCGCAGCGTCGCCAGGGAGCCACGGGGCCAGGCGTGGACGACGTCGTACCCCGGGACTCCCCGCGCGAGCGCCCGGGCCACCCGCCGGTCGTGGTAGCGGTAGGCGCGGTCCACGCCGAGGACGCGGTGCGGCACCCGGCGGCCGGCGACCCGCAGGGTCTCCACCACCCGAAGGTCCCGCGGGACGCCCGCGGCGCGTGAGGTGCACCAGACGGTGACGTCGCAGCCGAGGCGCCGCAGCGCCAGCACCTGCTGCAAGGCGGTGGTGCCGATCCCCGGCGCCCCGAGGGTGTGCGGGAAGCTGTAGAGCACCCGCAGGCCCCCGCTCTCCCCGGCCGCGTCCTCCCCCGCTCGACGGCCCGGTACGGTCGCGCCGGTCGACTCCCCGCCCGAGGACCGCGACAGCAGGGCACGCAGGGCCGCCCGGTGCACGGGCCGGTGGGCCCGGAGCGCTTCGTTGGTCAGCACCGCGCACCGGAAGGCGAGCGCGGGCACCGGCCCGTGGTGACGCGCGAAGTACCGGACCCGGTTGCGGGCGAGGAGGCTGTAGAGCACCGGGGAGACGTGCGACTCGCCCCCGCGGTGCCGCACCACCGCCCCCGGCTCGTAGCGGATGCCGAACCCCAGCCGCCTCGCCCGCCGTGCGAAGTCCGTCTCCTCGGAGTAGAGGAAGAAGCCCTCGTCCCACGGGCCCACCGCGCGGGCGCACTCCCCGGCGACGAGCAGCGCCGAGCCGGACGCCCAGTCGACCCACCGGGGGGCGTCGTAGGCGTCCGGGTCCACCACCAGCTCGCCGAGGCGGGCGAACCTGCCGGCGCGGGTTCCGCCGAGCAGCGCCTCCCCCCAGGCCCGAGCGAGCGTGGGCTCCCGGCGCAGGGAGGGGTTGAGCCGTCCGCCGGAGTCGAGCTGCCGGGGCACGACCACGCCGGCGCCGCTGCTCCCGAGCGACTCCAGGAGGGTGGCCACGCACCCCGGCGACAGGGTGACGTCCGGGTTGAGCACGAGGAACGCCCCGCTGTCGGGGGCGGTGCGCATCCCGGCGTTCACGCCCGCGGCGTAGCCGTCGTTGCGTCCCCGCTCGACCACGGTCGCCGCCGGGCACAGACGTCGGGCCAGCGCGGCGGAGCCGTCCTCGGAGCCGTTGTCGACGACCACCAGCCGCCAGCGCGGCACCCCCGCGAAGGCTGCCTCCAGGGAGCCGATCGCCGCGGTCAGGTCCGAGGAGCTGTTCCACGTCACGATGACCGCGGTCACGTCCCGGGGCGACGGCGCCCTCGTCACGGCTCCCGGCCCTCCCACCCCAGGCTCTTGCCGACCAGGGAGTCGTAGGCGCCCAGCAGCTCCGCGCGCTGCCGCTCCGCGCCGTACTCGGAGGCGACGAACGACCGGGCGAGCGCTCCGCGTCGCGCGCACCACCCGGGCTCGGTGCGCTCGGCCGCCACCGCGCTCTCCACCTCGCGTGCCAGGGCGAGCACGTCGCCGGCGGGCACCGGCGCGGAGAAGCCGGGCTGCATCAGCTCGATCCCCGCGAAGCCGTGGTAGCCCACGACGTACGCCTCGCAGGCCATCGCCTCGGCGAGGGGAAGCCCGAACCCCTCCTGCCGCGAGCACGTGAGGTAGATCGTGGCCCGGCCGAGCGCGTCGGCGAACTCCCGCTGCGAGCGGGTGGCCACCCGCTCCACGTCCCACCCGTCCAGGACCCCTCTGGCGCGGAGGATCCCGAGCACCTGCTCGCAGTCGTCGGCGCCGCGCCGCGGGACGTAGACGAGG
Organism: Nocardioides sp. Z50_6; assembly: GCF_058215755.1. Classification (NCBI taxonomy): domain Bacteria; kingdom Bacillati; phylum Actinomycetota; class Actinomycetes; order Propionibacteriales; family Nocardioidaceae; genus Nocardioides; species Nocardioides sp. Z50_6. Next base: position 790,689 of record NZ_JBZAJB010000001.1, read on the forward strand.
CGCGGCCGGTCCTTGGCACGCGCCCGGAAGACCTCCGACTCGACCCGGTTGCGCACCCGCAGGACCCGCTGCTCCGGGAAGGCGTGCTGGAGGTAGGCCCGGTTGTGCTCGGAGACGACCAGGATCCCGAGCAGACCCTCCGGGTCGCGGTAGTAGGCCGACGCCGGCCCGGGGGCGTTCGTCCAGGTGAGGTGGGCGTTCTGGTTGAGGACGACGTGCCGTGGCCGCCGCGGCGCGCGCACCAGGAGGTCCACGTCCTGTTCGGGGACGACCAGGACGTCCTGCGGTCCGACGCCCTGGTCCCGCGAGCTCACGGTCGCCGTGGCGTTGTCGAACCAGCTGCACCGGAAGCCGCGTCGCCGGTGCATCACCCGGGCGCGCCGGCCCGCGTCGTTGAGGAGGTCGACGTGCTGGTAGATCACGCGCACGCCGCCGGACGGACGGTCGTAGTCCGGGCACAGGAAGTAGAGGGTGGGCGGCGCCGACTGGCGCTCGGAGACGACGAGCCGCGGCCGAGGGCTGCGCCACGGGGTGCTGCGTGTCGCGAGGAGTCCCCGGAGCCGGGCGTCCATCGGCGCGCTCACCCCCAGGTCCCGGTCCGCGCCCAGCGCCGCTGCAGGCGCCACCAGGTCCACCGGGCACGGAGCGACTGGGCCACCGCGTGGACGGGCCGCCCGACCGGGCCGCCGCCCTGCAGCGCTGCCCACGCCGTGGTCCCGGTGACCTCCGGGTCCGCCTCCACCGCGAGCTCGGCGAGACGCCTCACCACCTCCGGCCGACCGCGCCGGCCCCGGCGGCGCTCGTAGGCGGCCTCCCGCACCGCCTCCCGCGCGATCGCCCCCACGGCGTGCTGGACCCCCTCGGCGACCCCGGGGACCCGCGCCACCACACCGCCTCCCAGCTCCCGGAACGCCGCGAGCCGCCCCTCCATGTCCCTGACCGCGTCCACCTCCCGCGCCGAGAGGCTCGCGTCGTGCTCGCGGTGCCACGCCTGGTCCGCGCCGACGACGTAGGCGACGTCGCTGACCGCAGCCAGCCGCAACCACATCTCCATGTCGTGGGTGTGCGGGAGCGGCCGCTGCCCGCCGACCTGCCGGACCGCGGCCATCCTCATCAGGACCTCCGGCGCGGTGATCACGTTGTGCCCGTCCTCGCACCGGTCGCTCAGCCAGTCCGCACCCCGCCAGACCCGCCACTCCCGGACCTTCGTCGCGGCGGGCGGTGGGTCGCCGCGGAAGTGCACGGGGTGGCCGTAGACGAGTCCGACGGACGGGAGCGCCTGGGCCACGTCCGTGGAGCGGCGCAGCGACCCCGGCGTGAGCAGGTCGTCGGCATCCAGCCGGACCAGGAACTCCCCCGAGCAGGCGGCCAGCCCGTCGTTGAAGGTCTCCACCGGGCCGCGCGTGGTCCGGTGCCTGAGCAGCCGGACCCTGGGGTCGGCCTCCGCCAGCGCCGAGGCCACCTCGACCGAGTCGTCGGTCGAGGCGTCGTCGACGACCACCACCTCGAGCCGGACCCCGTCCTGGCCCAGCACGCTGGTCACCGCCTGGCGCAGGAACCGCCCGTAGTTGAAGCACGGGACGACGACCGAGACCACCGGCGGCGGCCCCTGCCAGGTCGTCGGGCGCACGCGCCGCGGCCCGCTCATCGGGTCCCTCCCGCTCGCAGGGGCACCGGCACCACGCCCGACTCCACCGCGCCGATCTCGCGGGCGGTGCGCAGGGCCCTGGTGATCCACCGGTGCATGAGGACGGCGTAGACCGCCGTGCCCGCCGCGCCCGCCGCCACGATCGCCAGCGCCGACGAGTCGACCAGACCGGCGACCAGGACGGCGGCGGCGAAGGCCGGGACGGACGCGAGCATCGGCAGCGCCACCGCAGGAACGACGTCGCGCACGCGGGCCCCCGAGCGCCGGCACACCCACAGGTAGCCCGGCAGCACGATCAGCAGGGCGATGACGACCTGGGCCCAGGCCGCCCCCTCGAGACCTCCCCACCTGGTGCCGACGACCGCCGCGGGGATGAGCGAGGCCAGCCAGAGCACCTGCAGGTGCAGCACCGCACGCGCCCGGCCCAGCGCCATCAGGTAGGTGGCGAACAGGTCGAAGAGCACCCGGAGGCCACCGACCAGGGCCAGCGCCGGCAGCGCCGTGGCCGCGGGCAGCCACCTCTCGCCGTAGAGGAAGGAGACCAGCGGGACGCTCACGGCCGCGAGGAGGCAGACGGCCGGCGCCACCAGTCCGTAGGTGAGCTGCACCGCGACGACGAGGCTCCGGCCCGCGTCGTGCGTCTCGCGGCGCAGCTGCGAGAAGGCGGCCAGCGCCACGGGACGGATCGTCTGCCCGAGCGCGGTCATCGGCCAGCTCGCGATGTTGAACGCCAGCACGTAGTAGCCGAGGGAGACCTCGCCGGCGAGACGACCGACGACCGCCTTGTCCGCGCTGAGCACCGCGATCGAGACCATGTTGGCCAGGGCCAGCGGCACCCCGAAGGAGAGCGCGGAGCCGGCCATCTCCGTGGACCAGCCCAGCGCGGGGCGGCAGCGGGTGAAGAGGAACTGCAGGAACGTGGTGCAGACCTGCGAGGCGACGCGGGCGACCGCCAGGGCCATGGGACCCCAGCCGAGGAGGACCAGGGAGACGGTGACCAGGGCGTCGACCAGGAAGCCGGCCACGCTCGTGGCGAACATCTGCTTCTGCATGAACCGGCGCTGCATCCGCGCGTACGGGACGACGCCGAGCGCCCCCAGCGGGATGGTGAGCGCCAGCACCTGGATGACCTGCGTGGCCTCCGTGCTGCCGAGGAACGACGCCAGCGGACCTGCCGCCGCCACCATGGCCAGGGCGAGGACCCCGCTGGTGCCCAGGCTCAGCGTGGCCACCGTGGGCTCGCGGACGGCGGGGGCCCGGGTCCGCACCAGGTCGGCACTCAGGCCCAGGTCCATCACCGCCATCAGGATCCCCTGGACGGTGAGGGCGATGGCGTAGACGCCGAAGTCCTCGGGGGCCAGCAACCGGGCGAGGACGATGCCGAGACCCAGGCTGCTGAACCTCAGCACCAGGGCGCTCAGCCCGCCCCAGGCCAGTCCTCGACCGACGGCCCTGCCGAGGACCTCCTCGCTCACGACACCAGGCCCTGTCGTTGACGCCGGCTCCGGACGCGGTGCCGCTCGGTCAGCCAGCGCTCGCGCGGCAGGAAGAGGGGGTTCCCCCGGCTGCGGCTCCCCCAGGCCTGGCGCCGGCGCAGCATCCGCCAGGCGCGGCTCCGGACGACCGAGGGGTCGACGCGCGTGGCGAAGGCCACCAGCTCCTGGACGAACGAGGGGTCCGACCACCCCTCCACCAGGGCGCTCGAGGCGGTCTCGACCGCCTCCCGGGCCAGCGCCGCCCGCGCGGAGACCAGCAGGGCGTCCCCCTGCTCGTACGCGGATGCCGCGGTCTCGAAGACCCGGAGGCGGGCCTCGAGCCCGGTGATCACCCCGTGGGTCTGACCGACCGAGAAGACCGAGGAGTGCATGTTGGCGCCGTGGACCCGGTAGAACGCCTGGACCGTGTCGACCAGGATGCCGACCTCCCCCGCGGCCCCGGCCAGCAGCCACATCAGCATGTCGCCCGCCTGCGGGTGCTCCGGGTCGTAGCCGCCGATCCGCTGCTGCACCGAGTTGCGCAGGACCACCTCGGGCGAGTACGCCACGTTCGAGCCCTTGGTGAAGACCTTGCGAGCCCACTCGGCCCCGTCCCAGTGGACCCACGGTGCCCCGTGGCGCTCCGTGGCGACCGGGGCCGGCCCGTCGAAGGTCCTGATCGAGCCGTAGACCATGCCGACGGTCGGCACCGCCTCCATCACGGCGAGGGCACGCGTCAGCGCCGCCGGGGCCAGGAGGTCGTCGGCGGAGACCAGCGCCACGTAGTCGGTCGTCGCCGCGGCGAGACCGTCGTTGTAGGTGGCGATGTGACCGCGGTTCTCCTCGTGGGCGATCAGCCGGACCCGGTCGTCGGCGCGCGCCAGCTGCTCCGCGACCGCGGTGCTGCCATCGGTGGACGCGTCGTCGACGATGACGACCTCGACACGGACCGAGGGCTGCGCGAGGGCCGAGGCGACCGCCTGACCGAGGTAGCGGCCGTAGTTGTAGCAGGGGATGACCACCGTCGCGGTCGGGTGGCCGACCAGGGCCGGCGCCGGGTGACGGTGCCTCGCACCGACCGGGCAGAGCTCACGGGGGCGCACGTCCTGGCTCGTCATCGCCCGGCTCCCACGAGACCGGCCAGCACCTCGGCCACCCGCTGCTGCTGCTCGGGCCCCAGGTGCTGGTGCATCGGCAGGGAGAGGATCGTGCTCGCGGCCGCCTCCGCGACCGGGAAGGAGCCGGGCCCCCGCCCCAGTCCGGCGTACGCCCCGGTGAGGTGCACCGGCGTGGGGTAGTGGATCCCGCAGCCGATCCCGGCCTCCGTCAGCCCGGCCAGGAGCGCATCACGCTCCGGCACCCGGATGACGTAGAGGTGCCAGACGTGCTCGTTGCCCGCCGCCGTCCCGGGGAGCCGGACGCCCGGGAGCCCGGAGAGCATGGCGGCGTAGCGGTCGGCGGCCTCGCGGCGCTGCTGGTTCCACTTCTCCAGCCGGCTGAGCTTGGCCCTCAGGTAGACCGCCTGCACCGTGTCGAGCCTGGAGTTCACCCCCACGACGTCGTGGACGTACTTCGTCCCGGACCCGTGGGCGCCCAGGATCCGCACCCGTTCCGCGACCTCCGCGTCGTCGGTCGTCACGCCCCCCGCGTCGCCGGCGGCGCCGAGGTTCTTCCCGGGGTAGAAGCTCGTCCCCGCGACGCTGCCCAGCGAGCCGGCCGCCCGGCCGTGCCGCCTCGCACCCTGCGCCTGCGCCGCGTCCGCCACGATCGGGATCCCGGCGGCCCGGCACGCCGGCTCCAGCAGCTCCACCGGAGCCGCCTGCCCGAAGAGGTGCACCGGCACGACCGCCGCGGTCCGCGGGGTGATCGCCCGCTCCACCGCGCCGACGTCGATCAGCAGGTGCTCCTCGTCGACGTCCACCAGGACCGGTGTGGCACCGATCCGGGAGACCGCCTCCGCCGTGGCGATGAAGGTGTTAGCCGGGAGCACCACCTCGGACCCCGGCTCGACGCCCACGGCCCGCAGCGCCAGCTCGAGGGCGTCGGTGCCGTTGGCGACGCCGACGCAGTGCCGGGCGCCGACGTACTCGGCGTACTCCTCCTCGAACCGGGTGACCTCCTCACCGCCGATGAAGGCGGCCCGGGCGAAGACGTCGGCGAGACCGGCCTGCACCTCGTCGGCGATCTCGGCGTGCTGGGAGACCAGGTCCACGAACGGGACGTTCATCGTCTGTCCCCCGCCCTGCGCAGCACCTCGACGACGCGGCCCTGGTCGGTCTCGGAGAGGTGGTGGTGCAGCGGGAGGATCAGCGTGCCGTCGGTGAGCCGGTCGGTCGCCGGCAGCGGCAACCCCCCGCCGTACCGGTACCGGTGGGCGGGCTGGCGGTGGGCGGCCATGATCCCGCGTCGTGCCGAGATGTCGGCCCGGGCGAGCTTCCCGAGCAGGGCGTCGCGGGAGACGGGGAACCCCTCCTCCACCTCCACCCAGCAGGACTGGAAGTTGGTCGTCCCGTACCGCGGGTCGGCGACCAGGCGGAGGCCGTCGATCTCGCCGACGGCCTTGGCGTAGCCGTCGGCGAGCGCGCGCCGCCGGGCGACCATCTCGTCGAGCTTGGCCAGCTGCACCAGTCCGACGGCCGCCTGCAGGTCGGTCATCCGGTAGTTGAAGCCGACCTCGGCGTACTCCTCGGCCGGGGCCAGCACGCTGGCGTGCCGCTCGGCCGCCGAGACGCTCATCGAGTGCTCGCGCAGCCGGGCGATCCGCTCGGCCCACTCCGGCCGGGAGGTGGTGACCATTCCCCCCTCGCCGGTGGTGAGCAGCTTGCGCGGGTGGAAGGACCACGCGGCGATCTCGGCCCCGACGCCCACCGGCCGGCCACGGTAGGTCGACCCCGCGGCGCAGGCCGCGTCCTCGACGACCACGATGCCGAGCGGGTCGCAGAGCTTGCGGATCGGGCCGAGGTCGGCCGGCACGCCGCCCTGGTCGACCACCACCACGGCCACGGTGGTCGCGGTGAGCACCTCGGCGACCGTGTCGGCGGTGAGGTTGCCCGTCACCGGGTCGACGTCGGCGAAGACCGGCCGGGCGCCGAGGTAGGCCGCCGCGTTGGCGGTGGCGATGAACGAGAAGGACGGCACCACCACGTCGTCCCCGGCGCCCACCCCCGCGACCAGCAGGGCCAGGTGGAGCCCGGTGGTGCAGCTGGAGACCGCCACCGCGTGCTCCACCTGCTGGTGGGCGGCGAAGGCAGCCTCGAACGCGGCCACCCGGGGTCCCTGGGCGACCCAGCCGGACGCGATGACCTCGGCCACGGCCGCAGCCTCCTCCTCGCCGAGCCACGGCCGCATCACGTCGATCCGGTTCATCGGGCACCTGCCGGACGACGCCCCGAGGCGATCTCCTCGCGGAGCGGGCGCCACCACTCCACCAGGCTCTCGAGCCCCTCCTCGAGCCCGATCCGGGTGGTGAAGCCGAGGTCGCGCCGTGCGGCCGAGACGTCCGCGAGTCGCCGGACCACGCCGTTGACCGCCCGCTCGGGACCGAGCTCGACCGAGAGGTCCGTGCGGCCCATCACGCGGAGCAGGGCCTCGGCCAGCTCCAGCAGGCTGGTCTCGGTGCCACGGGCGACGTTGTAGACCCCCTCGCGCACGTCGCTGGCGGCGGCCAGCACGTTGGCCCGGGCGATGTCCGGGACGCAGGCGAAGTCCATGGTCTGGCGGCCGTCGCCGAAGATCAGCGGAGGAAGGCCGTCCTCGACCCGCTCCATCCAGCGCACCAGCACCTCGGTGTAGAGGCCGTGCACGTCCATCCGCGGCCCGTAGACGTTGAAGTAGCGCAGCAGCACGTAGTCGAGCCCGTGCATCGCGCGGAAGCTGCGGACCATGCCCTCGTTGAACGACTTCGCCGCCCCGTAGAAGGTGTCGTTGTTGTGGTGGTGGTGCCGCTCCCCGGTGGGGAACTCCTCCGCCATCCCGTAGACCGACGCCGACGAGGCGGCCACCAGCTTGCCGACCCGCGCCTGCGCGGCGGCCTCCACGACGTTGAACGTGCCGTCCACCATCACCTCCAGCGCGAGGCGCGGCTGCTCGGCGCACTGGGTGATCCGGATCGCGGCCTGGTGGAAGACCACGTCCTTGCCCCAGGTCAGGTCACCGACGAGGTCCCGGTCGGTGATGTCGCCCTCGACCAGCGTGACCCGACCCGAGGCGAGCGCGTCGTCGAGGTTGGCGCGCCGGCCGCGGACCAGGTTGTCGAGCACGTCGACGTGGGCCACCCCCGCCGCCACGAGCTGGTCGACCAGGGTGGAGCCGATCGTCCCCGCGCCTCCGGTGACCAGGACCTGCGCCCCTGCCAGGCTCGTCATCCCGCCACCTCCAGCCGCGCGGCGCTGATCTCGGTGTCGACGAGGACCCCGCCGGCACCGAGGCTGCGGGACGCGGCATCGAGCACCTTCAGCACCCTCAGCCCGGCGGCCCCGTCGGTCCGGGCCGTGCGTCGCCCCCGGATGCTGGCGGCGAACTCGGTCACCATCGCCCCCAGGGCCTCGCGCTCCGGCAGGGCCGGGGCCCAGGTGTCGCCGAGCCGGTAGGAGATGGTCGCGTCGGTCCGGTCGGTCGCGCCGGCGGTCTGCTGCGCCAGGTCGACCCCCCGGTCGTAGACGCTCACCCGTTGCTGCGGGTTCAGGTCGTCCCACACCAGGGTCCGGCGGGTGCCGGCGATCACCATCTGCCGGATCTTGGTCGGGCTGAGCCAGTTGACGTGGACGTGGGCCATCGCCCCACCCGGCAGGGGCAGGCTGAGGTAGCCCACGCAGGCCTTCCCCGCGCCCAACGGGTCCGCCCCCTGGGCGGCCACACCGCTGGGGCGCAGCCCGCCGGGCAGCACGAAGTCGAGGATCGACAGGTCGTGGGGGGCCAGGTCCCAGAAGACGTCGATGTCCGGCTGGACGAGGCCGAGGTTGATCCGCACGGAGTCGACGAAGAGGATCTCGCCGAGCTCGCCCGCCTCGACGAGCTCGCGGATCTTCAGCACCGCCGGCGTGTAGCAGTAGGTGTGGTCGGCCATCAGCACCAGCGCCCGCTCGGCCGCCAGCTCCACCATCGCCGACCCGTGGGAGACGCTGTCGGCCAGCGGCTTCTCCACGAGCACGTGCTTGCCGGCCCGCAGCGCCGCCAGGGCGATCCCCTGGTGCGTCCGGGCTGGGGTGGCGATGGCGATCGCGTCGACGTCGTCGCGGCCCAGCACCTCCTCGAGCGACGCGGTCACGTGGGCTCCGCCGGCGTTGCCCAGCACGGCCCGGGCACGTTGCTCGTCCAGGTCGCAGACCCCGACGAGCTCCCAGTCCGGGCTCGACCCGAAGTTCCTGATCAGGTTCGGTCCCCAGTAGCCGGCGCCGACGACGACGACACCGATCGGCTCTCGTTCCTGTGAGGTGCTGGTCATCTGACTCCCCCGTGTGCTGCGCGATGTGTGGATGAGTGGGTGCTGCTAGGGCGTGGGCCTGAACGTGACGTCGACGAAGTAGTTGCTGGCCCCGTGGCTGTCGATCGGGAACCCCCCGCCCGCCCCGTAGCGGAAGGTGCCGTTGGCCCCGGCCGGGGCCGTGAGGCCTCCCCGGCTGAACGGTTGGCTGAAGAAGCCCGTCGTGAGCGAGTAGCGCCCGACGGGGGCGTGGTAGGAGACGACGTACGTCGTCCCGGCCGTGACCGCGACCGGCCGGTCGAACGTGGCGCTCTGCCACCCGGTCGCGCTCTCGTGGGCGAAGGTGAGGGTCGCGAGGCGCTCTCCCGCCGCGGACCACAGGGAGCCCTGGTGCGGACCGGCGTTCCCGGCGCCCTTGTGGAAGCGGACCCCGAGGACCTCGCCGTCCACCGTCGGCACGAACCTGGTCCCCAGCTCGACGGCGGCGCCGTCCGCAGCGGCCGCCGTCGCGGGGACCACCCCCTCGAACAGGGTGGCGACGGGCGAGGAGGTCAGCTCGGTCGTGAAGCTCCACGACTGCGTCGGCAGCACCGCGCCGTCCTCGGAGACGACGCCACTGACGGTGAGGGTGTGCAGCGCCCCCGTCGCGAGCGGTTGCTCCGGGGTGACCACCAGCGACCTGGCATCGTCGCTCAGCGCGACTCCCGCCGGCACCGCGGTCCCTCCCCGCGTCAGGCTCGCCGACCATCCCGCGGGCCGGACCCGCTCGGTCAGGGTCAGGTAGGGCTGCGCCGAGGTCAGCACCCCCGTCGCGCCGGGCACGGGACTTCGGGACTCGACGGCGACGGACGCCGCAGTGGCCTCGAAGACGGGATCCACGAAGTAGCTGGTGGCGCCCCAGGAGTCCTGCGGGAAGCCGCCGGTCGCGCCGTACTGGTAGCGGCCGTTCGACCCCGACCGGGCCCGGAGGTCCCCGGAGACCAGCTCGGTGGAGAAGAGCCCTTGCGTCGCGGCGTAGTGACCGCGGGGAGCCAGGTAGGAGACGAGGTACTCGGTGCCCTTGCTCACCGGCACCGGCTGGTCGAAGTAGGCGACCTGCCACCCGTTCTCCGACTCCCCCGCGAAGGTGACCTGGGCGAGGCGCTGCCCGCTCACCGACCAGAGCGACCCCCGGTGCGTACCGGTGTTGCCGGGGCCCTTGAAGAACCGGACGCCCGTCACCCGCCCGTCGCGCGACGGGACGAAGGCCGTCCCCAGCTCGACCGGGCTCGCGTCGGAGACCGCCGGCACCGACGGGACCTGGGTGGTGAAGAGGGTCTGCTCGCCCGTCTCCGTCCGGGCCGCGGTCCGGGTCCGGAACGACCAGGCCCTGGGGGCCAGCGCGACCCCCTCCGTCGAGGTGACTGCGGAGAGCGTGACCTCGACGTCGGTCGCTGGGGCCAGCGGCGCGGCCGGGGTGAACCGCAGCGAGGTCGCTCCCGCAGCCAGCGTGGTGGTGCCCGCGACCGGGCTCCCGGACTGCTTCACCGTGAGGCTCGCGCCCGGGGCGAGGGCGGTGGAGAAGTCGACGGCGACGGAGGTGCCCGGGGGCACCTCGAGGGCGCCGGGTGCCGGCGCCTGCCCGGTCACGCTCAGCGGCTCGGGCGCCTTCCGGAAGACGACGTCGACCAGGTAGCTGCTGGAGGACCGGTCCGCCGGGAACCCCGCCGAGTAGCTGTAGCTGCCGCCGAGGGCATCGATGAGCGCGGTGTCGAGAGCACCCCCGGCGAAGGCGTCCGTGGTCATCGAGTACCTGCCCACCGGGGCCCGGTAGGAGACGACGTACTGGACGCCCGCCTGCACGTCGACGGGCGAGCCGAACGAGAGCTCCTGCCAGCCTGCGGTCGACTCGGCACCGAAGGTGCCCTGGGCCAGGAGAGCGCCGTCGGAGACCCGCCACAGGGAACCCACGTGCGTCCCGGTGTTGTCGGGCCCCTTGTAGAACTGCAGCCCGGAGACCTGCCCGTCCCGCAGCGGGGCGAAGCGCAGCCCCACGGTCACCGCCGCGGTGTCGGGGCCCTGGAGCATCGCCGGCTGGGCGGCGTCGTCGTAGACCCCGCACGGGCAGACGCCCGGCGCGGCGGCGGGCTCGGCGGTCGTGAAGCTCCACTCCCCACCCGCCGTGACCGCCTGGCCGAGGGTGTCGGTGCCCTTCACCGTGGCGCGGTAGGTGACGAAGCCGGCGAAGGGCTGGGCCGGGGTGAAGGTGATCGTGCGGGTCGCCGCGTCGAACCGGCTGGTGCCGGCCACCGGCTCGCCCAGGGCGTCGTGCAGCTGGAGGGTGGCCGATCCGGGGACCACGGGCTTGGAGAAGACGGCCGTGACTGCGCTCTGGACCGGGACGCTGGTCGACCCGGCGAGCGGGGCGTGCGAGCCGGCCCGCAACGGGGACTCGTCGCTGGTCGTGAACTGCACGTCGACGAAGTAGTTGCTGCTCCCGTAGCTGCGGTCGGGGAACGTTCCGGGGTCCGCGAAGACGCCCGCGGGGGCGGCGCCGAACCCGCCGGCCACCCGGAGCGGCGTGGCGACCTTGGGCGCCTCGTAGAACGCGTCGGTCGCGAACGCGTACCTGCCCTGCGGAGCGGTGTAGGAGGCCACGTACGTCTGGCCGGCGGCGACCGGGACCGGCTCCGGGAGCTGGAGCGTCTGCCAGCCGGTCGCGCTCTCACCGGTGAAGGTGCCGCGGGCGAGCAGCGTCCCGGCCGTGCTCCACAGCGAGCCGACGTGCGACCCCCCGTTGCCCGGTCCCTTGTAGAACCGCAGCCCCGAGACGAAACCGTCCATGGTGGGGCTGAACCGCACGCCCAGCTCCAGGGCCGAGGTGTCGGTGGTGGCGGGGGGCGTCGGCACCTGCGCGCCGAAGATCGAGCACGGGCACGTCACGGTGACCGACCGGCTCGCGGTCGCGCCGGTGTTGGCACTGTCGTCGGTGGCGCGCACCTGGAGCGCCACCGCACCGATCCCCGACTGGACGAAGGTGTAGGACCAGGAGGTGGTGCCCGTCGCGGGGTGCCACGTCCGCCCGCCGTCGCCCGAGACCTCCACCCCGGCGACCCGGCCCGCGGCGTCGGACGCCGTCCCGCTCACGGTCACCTGGGTCCCGTTGGCGACCGTCGTGCCCGCTGCGGGGCTGGTGATGCTCACCACCGGCCCCGCCGAGTCGGTGGTCCGGGTCGCCCGGGTGAGGCCGGACATCAGCGTCGTCGGCTGGGCCCCCATGTCGGCGAGCAGGTTCACCTGCGCCTGCTGCATCCGGGCGTCGGCCGGCTCGGGGGCGAAGGACGAGTCGTGCTCTGGGTCCAGCCCCCACGACCACTGCACCGATCCCGCGCTGAAGACCAGGGCACCGCTGGCGGCCCGGTAGAGCGTGGTGTGGTGCGTCGTGGTGCCGGGGACCACGCGCGTCCCGTAGTCCGTCAGGTACTCCGGCGTCGGTCCGACCGTGGTCGAGGTCCGGATCAGGCCCTTGGGCCGGAACCCGTTGTCCACGTCCTCGTTGGACTCGTAGCCGACCGTGTGGGGCGCGAGCTGCGCGGTCGTCCCGGCGGCCAGGCTCGCCAAGGGCGTGTGGCGCCACAGCCTCAGCTTCCCCTCGGTCGCACTCACCGCGAGTCGCAGGTCGCTGAAGTTGGCCTTGAACATGGTCCCGGTCAGGGCGTTCTCGGGCAGGCCGCCACCCTGGGCGCCGGGGGCGTGACGCGGGTCGCGCCACGTGCCCGTCCACTCCGGCGAGGGGTCGATCTTGGCGTTGTCCCAGGTCTCCTTGTAGGCGACCAGGGTGCGGTGCGAGGTTCCGCGGCCGTCGATCGACGGCTCGTAGCGCGAGCGCCAGTACACCTCGTTGCCGCTCAGGAACTGCAGGCCGACACCCGCGTCGCGGGCAGCCTCGACGTTGGCCCGCTGCGTCCCGGTCCAGTACTCGTCGTGGCCCACCGAGATGAAGACCTTGTGGTTGGTCAGCAGGCCGCCCCGCCGGTGGGTGTCGACTCCCGCCTGGTAGCTGACGTCGTAGCCGTTGCGCTCCAGGAACCGCACGAGCGGGTACTCGGTCCCCATGAAGTGGTCCCGCCCGTCCTGCTGGCCCCGGGTCAGGACCGGGCGGTTGTAGCTGAGCTTGTAGGCGCGTCCGTGGGCGCCGCCCCGGTAGAAGCTCGCCCCGCCGTAGGTGTTGTAGGCCTGCCACGTGGTGTCGGAGGTCTGCACGACGACGTCGGACCTGCTGGCGTCGTCGCGGACCACGAAGGTGATGTGGCTCTCGTCGCCGTCCGGGCGCTTCAGGTGGGCGACGTAGACCCCGCTCACCGCCGTCGCCGGCACCGTCCAGGAGGCCGAGACGGCCCAGGTCCCACAGTCGTAGAGATCGGTGGCGTCGTCCCTGATGCACGACGGCTGGGCCTGCGGGAGGACCGCGGTCGGGACGATCGAGGTGATCCTGCGGGCTCCGAGCCCCTGGTAGTAGCCGAGCCGGTAGATGTCGATGGTGTACGACGAGGCGTCGGTGTCGACCTTGAAGTCGACGCGCTGCCCCACGTTGACCGAGACGTCGGTGGCGAATCCCTGGATCGAGTCGTCCCCCGCCCCGTCGATGTCCCAGACCGACGGGCTGGTCCCCGGCTTGGAGTTCTCGCAGGCGATGGCGTTGCCTCCCGCCCCGCACGGGTCGGCAGCCTCTGCCGAGGACAGCCCGGGGACCACGAGCCCGGCGAGCAGCAGCGCCAGGGCGGGCAGCGCCGCGCCGAGACGGCGGCCCGGTCCACGGCGCTGCGCGCTCATCGGCGTGAGCTCTCGTCCCGCTGCCAGGTGCTGAAGTCACCGGCCCGCACGGCCCGGCGCGCGCCCAGTCGGGCGATCACCGTGACGCCCAGGAAGACCGGCATCCGCAGGGCCAGGGACGGACGCCGGCGCACCATCGCGACCAGGGTCAGCGGGCCCGTGGCGGAGCCGGTCCGGCGTACGCCGGCCTCCGCGGCCTGGACGTTGCCGGTCGCCACCCGGACCCGCCGCCGGACCAGGTCGCCGAGCGTCCGGGGCGGGTGGACCACCACGGTCGCGCGGTCGACGACCCGACGCTCCTCCTCCTCGAACGCCTCGGAGATGGCCAGGTCGTCGCTCATCAGCGGCGGCAGGGCGGCGATCCGGTGCTGGGCCGCCTCGGCGACAGCGACCACGCCGCGCCCGAAGAGGCCGGACCGCACCTGCGGCAGCGCCTCCCACACGTCGTAGTACCAGTCGACCCACGGCGAGCAGCCGTCCCGGGGCAACGCGCGCCGGGGCGCGGTGGCCAACGCCTCGCCGCTGGTGAGCGGCTCGAGCAGGGCGCGCAGGGCGGTCCCGGTCAGCTCGACGTCGGCGTCGAGGTGCACCCGGGGGAAGACCGTGGTGGCCGCGTTGCCCACCTGCACGGCCGCCGCCTTCGACGGCTGCGCGATCTCGATCACCCGGGCCTCGGGGTCGGCGGCTCGGGCCACGGCGGCGGTCCCGTCCGTGCACCCGTTGCACACGACGACCACGTCGAGGTCGAGCCCGTCCACTCCCGACCGCAGGGCGGCGAGGCTGCGCCCGATGGTGCGGGCCTCGTTGTGCGCCGGGATCACCACGCTCGCCCTCGTCGGCGCCCTGGGGGTGGTGGTCGTCGTCGTCGTCGTGGTGGTCGTGGTGCTCACCACGCACCTCGGGGCCGCGCCACCGCGTCGACGGTGCGGAGCGCGATCAGGACGTCGTCGGTGAGCCGGTAGTTGTCGGTGTAGTCGAGGTCGAGGTTCATCGACTCGTCGCGTCCCAGCGTGGACCGCCCGCTGACCTGCCAGGCGCCGGTCATCCCGGGCCGGACCGCGAGGCGTCGCCGCTCCATCGAGGTGTAGCACGACACCTCGTCGGGCAGGGCCGGTCGCGGCCCGATCAGGGACATGTCGCCGTTGAGCACGTTGACCAGCTGAGGCAGCTCGTCGAGCGAGTACCGGCGCAGGACCCGGCCGAGCCGGGTCACCCGGGGGTCGTGCTCCTTCTTGAAGAGCAGCCCGTTGCCCTCGTCGACGTCACGCAGCAGCTCCTTGACCTGCTCGGCGTCCACGTGCATGGTGCGCAGCTTGTACATGGTGAACGGACGACCGTGTCGGCCGATCCGCTGCTGGAGGAAGAGTCCCGGACCGGGCGAGGTGGCCCGCAGCAGCAGGAGGAGGACGGCGAGCAGGGGTGAGAGCACCGCCAGGAGCAGCAGGGCGCAGAGCCGGTCGGCCAGGGACTTCACTGCGCGCACCAGCCAGGACGGCCGGCTGGAGCGGACCTGCATCACGCTCATCCCCGCCATCTGCGTGTGCTGGACACGGTGCGCGGCGATGCCCGCGAGCCCCGAGCAGACCGCGAGGCCGGCGCCGGTGCCCTCGAGGGCCCAGCCGATCCGGCGGATCACCTCCGAGTCCACGCCCGGCCCCGGCACCACCAGGACCATGTCGGGCCGGAACCCGAGGATCAGCTGACGCGGATCCTGGGAGTCGAAGCGCTCCCCCGGCACCGAGCCGGGGGGGTCCTCCTCCAAAACCAGGGTGCCGACGAGCCGGACGCGGCGGTCCCGGTCCCAGCACGCGAAGCTCGACGCCACCTCGGCAGCCGGCCCGACGACCACCACCCGGACGCCGGTCATCGCGGCGCGGCGCACGGCGGCGGCCAGCAGGGTCACCGACCCACCGGCCAGGAGCACGGCGAGGGCGGTCTCCAGGGCGGTCGCCTCCACCCAGCCACCCGCGCAGGCGAGCCCCACGGCCGCGAAGGGGAGGGCCAGGTCCCTGACCACCCGGCCCCGCGTGGGCAGCCCGGGACGGACGGCGTCCCGACCCGGCTGGTAGGCCACCACCAGCGCTCCCAGGCCGACGGCGAGGCCGACCCAGGGGTTCGACCCGACCAGGGCCGCCGCCACGGTCATCGCGGCGACCACCGCGGCGATCTCGACGACGAGGACCATGCGCAGGCCCGGTCGGCGGTCCCCTCGCCCGGCCCCGTCGGGGACCGGACCGCTCCGCAGCAGCGGCAGGGCACGCTCGACGGTGTCGGTCTGTGCGGGAGTGGAGTGCTCGGCCGAGAAGGCCCGGCTCATCTCGTGGCCCCCATGACCGCCACGCCGTCCCGGTCCGAAGCATGGGGCAACGGTGGAACGACGTGACGGCTGGAGCCACGGAAGGCGTGGGGGGGAGCACTCCCGTGGATCGATGTGCCGACGCGCGTCGAACCGCGCCCCGGTGTGGATGAAGCTTCGCTGAATACGCTCTTCACCATGCCCCCCGGTCATCCCCGCGCCCCCGCGGATTCCCCCGGATCCGATCGACCCGTCCCTGCAGGCTACGGCTGTCCATGCCGGTTTGGAATGCCTCAGAGAGAGAAATGATGACGGTTCGTCAACGAACCTTGCCTCATATTGGGCATGCGTGTGAGGCGCCCGACCTGTTACGCGCGGGGCCGGAATCAGCGGTTGAACTGCTGCTGCGCCTTCTCCAGACCCTCGGTGACCAGGCACTCGACCGCGTCCGCGGCCTCGACGAGCTGGATGGGCAGCTCCTTGCGCTCAGTCGAGGAGTAGTCGGAGAGCACGAAGTCCGCCACGTCCTGGCGACCGGGAGGGCGCCCGATCCCGGCCCGGACCCGGTAGAAGTCACCCGTGCCCAGGGAGGACCGCATCGAGCGGAGGCCGTTGTGCCCGTTGTCGCCGCCGCCCTTCTTCAGGCGCAGGGTGCCGAAGGGGATGTCGAGCTCGTCGTGGACGGCCACGATGCGCTCCGCCGGTACGCCGTAGAACTTGGCCACCGCCGAGACCGGGCCGCCCGTCTCGTTCATGTAGCACCGGGGGCGGACCAGCACCAGCCGGGGACCGGGAGCGCCCGGCATCCCGAGCCGGCCCTCGACCACGTCGGCGCGACCGGTCTTGTGGGTGCGGAACCCCGAGCCCAGTCGCTCGGCGAGCAGGTCGTTGACCAGGTAGCCGACGTTGTGCCGGTGCCCGGCGTACTTCGGGCCAGGGTTCCCGAGCCCGACGACGAGCCACACCTGCGAGTCCATGGCGCCGATTATCCCCGACCCCCTCGGAACGCGACGCGGCGCCGTGGCCACAGGGCCACGGCGCCGCGAGCAGACGTCGTGCGGAGCAGCCGGGCGGGCCCGGCCGCGATCACTCGGAGGCGGGCCCCGCGGACTCCTCGGGCTCGTCGGCCTCGTCGCGCTCGATGCCGGCCTCGGCCTCGGCCTCCTCCAGCTGGGCCTCGAGGGCCTCGGCGGAGATCTGCTGGGTCACGTTGACGATCAGCAGGTCGGCGTCGGAGAGCAGGCTCGAGCCCTTGGGGAGCACCAGGTCGGAGGCGAGGACCTGGAGACCGGCCTCGGCACCCTCGACGGAGACCTCGATCTGCTCGGGGATGTGGGTGGCCTCGGCCTCGAGCTGGACGGTGGTGTTCTCGGTGACGACCAGCGAGTCGCGGACGGCCTCGCCGACGACGTGGATCGGGACGTCGACGGTGACCTTCTCGCCGCGGACGACGGTGACGAAGTCGACGTGCTCGATGACCCGGCGGATCGGGTCGATCTGGACGTCGCGGACCAGGCCGAGGTGGCTCACGCCGTCGATGTCGAGGTCGAGCAGGGCGTTGGCGCCGCCGTTGCGGATCGCGAGCATGGTCTCGTGGCCGGGCAGGGTCACGTGGATCGGGTCGGCGCCGTGTCCGTAGATGACGGCGGGGATCTTGTTCTCCCGGCGGATGCGGCGGGCCGCGCCCTTGCCGAACTCCTGGCGGACCTGGGCGGTGATCTTCTCGGTGGACATGCTCGACTCCGTTGTGTGGGCTGTGCTGCGGACTGGTCAGGTTCTGTGGTTGCCCCGGGACGAAGAACGCCGCGCTCCCGGCAGGGGGCGCGGCGCGGCGGCTGGCCTGCCCTGTCGATCACGGAGATCCCGAGTGGGACTCCCTCGCCGAGGCAACTTCAGCAGACTACCCGGCGCCGGGCCGGACCAGAAATCGTCAGCGGTCAGCGGTCGGCGCTCACCGGTCGGTGATCTCGCGCAGCCCCGCCAGCGCCTCCTGCAGCGCCGCGAGACCCTCCGGCCCCAGGTGCCGCTCCCACTCCTCGAGCACCTCGGCCTCGACCTCTCGCGCCACCTCCCTGGCCTCCTCGCCCCGCTCGGCGAGACGGACCAGGCGCGCCCGCGCGTCGCGGGGGTCCGGCTCCCGCCGTACGTAGCCCGCGCGCTCGAGCGCGTCGACGAGGAAGCCGGCCGACTGCTTGGTCACCCCGGCCCGCTCCGCGAGCTCGGTGAGCCGGGTGCCCCCCTCGTCGATGCGGGCAGCGAGGCGCGCCTGCGCGGTGGTGAGGTCGTGCCCCCGGGAAGCGAGCCGACTCAGCACCCGCTCCTCGGCGTGACGGTGGGCGACGAACATCAGGACGGCCGGATGCATCGCGCGCGACTCCTCGCGCGACCAGCGGGGCTCCGCCTGGGGAGCTCTTGACATCAGTCAGCCTCTCTGACGATAGTGGTAAGCCAATCTTACCAATCCCGCCGAGGGGGTGGCCCCATGTCGCTCCGCACCACCCTGCGACCGATGCCGGCCGACGAGGTGTGGCGCCACGTGCACGCCGAGCGCCGCAGCCTCGCCGCCACCCTGGCCACGCTGAGCGAGGACGAGTGGGAGCATCCCTCGCTCTGTACCGGCTGGACCGTCCGGGACGTCGCCGCCCACGTGATCGCCAACCCCCAGTTGCGTCCCCGCGACGTCGCCGCCCTCTTCCTGCGCAACCTGGGGCGGAGCTACGACGAGATGATCTACCGCGACGTGTTGGAGCGTGGCCGGCAGCCGGCCGCACGGATCCTCGCCGACTTCGAGAAGTACGCCGACTCGCGCGCCAAGGTGGCCACGACGACCGTGGTGGAGCCCCTGGTCGACGCCCTGGTCCACCACCAGGACGTCGTGCGCCCGCTGGGGCGACGGCACGAGATGCCGGCCGCCGCCGCCGCGGTGGCCGCCGACCGGTGCCGTCTGCTCGCCCGGCTGATGGGCAGCCGCGAGATCGTGCGGTCGGTGCGCATGGTGGCCACCGACACGGAGTGGAGCCGCGGTCGCGGACCCACCCTCGCCGGCCAGGTGCCGGAGCTGCTGATGGTCTGCGCGGGGCGGCTCGGCGCCGCCCGGGAGCTCTCCGGCGACGGGCTGGAGGCGCTGTCCTCGGCGGCCGGGGTCAGGCCTGACCGTCGAACATCGAGGTGACGGAGCCGTCCTCGAAGACCTCGCGGATCGCCCGCGAGAGCAGCGGGGCGATCGAGAGCGTGGTCAGCTTGTCGAACTGCTTGTCCTCGGGGATCGGCAGCGTGTTGGTGACGACCACCTCGGTGGCCACGCAGTTCTTCAGGCGGTCGACCGCCGGGTCGGAGAGGATCGCGTGGGTTGCCGCGATGACCACGCCGCTCGCCCCCGCCTCCATGCACGCCTCGGCGGCCTTCACGATGGTGCCGCCGGTGTCGATCATGTCGTCGGTCAGCACCGCGACCCGGCCGGCGACGTCGCCGACCACACGGTTGGCGACGGTCTCGTTGGGCCGGTCGGTGCGACGGGTCTTGTGGATGAAGGCCAGCGGCACTCCCCCGAGGCGGGCCGACCAGCGCTCGGCCACCTTGATCCGACCGGCGTCCGGGGAGACCACGGCGAGCTGCTGGGTGCCGTACTTCTCCTTGACGTAGTCGGTGAGGATCGTGATGGCCATCAGGTGGTCGACCGGGCCGTCGAAGAAGCCCTGGATCTGGTCGGAGTGCAGGTCGACGGTGATCAGCCGGTCGGCACCGGCGGTCTTGAAGAGGTCGGCGATCAGCCGGGCCGAGATCGGCTCGCGACCGCGGTGCTTCTTGTCCTGGCGGGCGTAGCCGTAGAAGGGCATGACGACCGTGATCCGCTTGGCCGAGGCGCGCTTGAGCGCGTCGACCATGATCAGGTGCTCCATCATCCACTCGTTGATCGGCGAGGTGTGGCTCTGGATGACGAAGGCGTCGCACCCCCGCACCGACTCCTCGTAGCGGACGTAGATCTCGCCGTTGGCGAAGCCGTACGCCGACTGTGGCACCAGCCCGCTGCCGAGGAGGTCGGCGACCTCGACGGCCAGCTCCGGGTGGGCTCGGCCACTGAAGACCATCAGGTTCTTCTCCGTGGTGCGCTTCATTCCGCTCACGGCGAGACTCCTCGGGGGGGTGAGGTGAGACCAGGTGGAACAGGCCCGTACCGACAGATTGTGGCTCACGCACCAACCCCGGCCCAACCCCGGGGTCTCCGGTGGGACGGGCCGCGTCCGCTAGGAGGCCCCTGACCCCGGCTCGCCGTCCGCCTCGCCCTCGCCGGGCACGACCCCGCCCTGCGCGGCCTCGGCCTGCGGCGTCCCGGAGCGGCGCGAGACGACCCAGCCCTCGATGTTGCGCTGAGGGCCGGCGGAGACCGCGAGCGCGCCGGGCGGCACGTCCTTGCGCACCACGGTCCCGCCCCCGGTCGCCGCGCCGTCGCCGATGCTCACCGGGGCCACGAAGGTGTTGTTGGAACCGGTGCGCGCGTGCCGCCCCACCACGGTCCGGTGCTTGGCCACCCCGTCGTAGTTGGCCACGATGGTGCCGGCGCCGATGTTGGTCCCCTCCCCGATCTCTGCGTCACCCACGTAGGACAGGTGTGGGACCTTGGCGCCGGGCCCGATGTCGGAGTTCTTGGTCTCCACGAAGGCGCCGATCTTGCCGTCGGCGCCCAGCTTGGTCCCGGGGCGCAGGTAGGAGAAAGGGCCCACGTTGGCCCGGTCCCCCACCACCGCCAGCTCGGCGTGGGTGCGCACCACCCGGGCGCCGACCCCGACCTCGCAGTCCTTGAGGGTGGAGTCGGGGCCGACCACCGCGTCCTCGCGCACGACGGTGGCGCCCAGCAGCTGGGTGCCGGGCAGCAGCGTGACATCGGGCTCGAGGACCACGTCGGCGTCGATCCAGGTGGTCGCCGGGTCCATCACGGTGACCCCCTCGCGCATCCACCGGGTGACGATGCGGCGGTTGAGCTCGCGGCCGAGCTCGGCGAGCTGGGCCCGGTCGTTGGCCCCCTCGGTCTGGCGTACGTCGTCGACGACGTAGGCGCCCACCCGCAGCCCGGCCTCGCGCGCGATCCCGACCGCGTCGGTGAGGTAGTACTCGCCCTTGGCGTTGTCGTTGCGGATCCGGCCGAGGGCGTCGGTGAGGAAGCCGGCGTCGAAGGCGAGGATGCCGGAGTTGATCTCCCGGATCGCCCGCTGTCCGGCGTCGGCCTCCTTCTCCTCGACGATGGCCTCGACGTCACCGCTCTCGTCGCGCACGATGCGGCCGTAGCCGGTGGGGTCCTCCACGACCCCGGTGAGGATGCTCACCGCGCGACGCGAGGCGACGTGGTCGGCCACGAAGTCGCGCAGGCTCTGGCCGTCGAGGAGGGGGGTGTCGCCCGCGGCCACCACCACGGTGCCCTCGTGGACGTGGGCCGCCTCGCAGGCCACCCGGACGGCGTGCCCGGTGCCCTCCTGGGTCTCCTGGACCGCCAGCACCGCGTCGGGCACCAGCTGCTGGATGTGCGGGCCGACCTGCTCGCGCTGGTGACCGACGACGGCGACGACCCGCGACGGCTCCATCGCCTGCACGGCACTGAGCACGTGGCCGATCATCGAGCGTCCACCGACCGGGTGCAGCACCTTCATGGTCTTGGACTTCATGCGGGTGCCCCCGCCGGCGGCGAGGACGATCACTGTGAGGTTGTCCATGAACACGCAGCCTAGAGGGCGGCGAGTTGGCCGAACGCCTGACAAGGAGGGCGCGGGTCGGCCAGACTCCGGGACCAAGGTCCCTCCCCCACGCAACCGACCCCCTGATCGCCCTCTCGCCCGTATCCTCCCCGCCTCTCTCGGCCACTCCCCTCGGAGACTCGATGTTCCCGCGCCGTCGCGCCGCCACCTCCACCACCACCGTGCTCCTCATGCTGCTCGGGCTGCTCGGGCTCACCGCCCCGGCCGCCCCGGCCGCCCTCGCGGCACCGACCACCCCCAGCGGCTCGATCACCGGCCCGGGTGACGCGGACCGACGGGAGCGCTACGTCGTCGAGCTCGCGTCGGCGCCCGTGCCGGCCCGCCCGGCGGGCACCCCCCCGGCCGCCCAGCTCCGGGAGATCCGTGCCGAGCAGTCCGCGGCGCTGCGCGAGGTGCGCGAGATCGTCGGCGGCACCCCTGGCGTGGAGAGGCGCTTCACCCGCGCGCTCAACGGCTTCACCGTGGAGCTGACCGGCGCCCAGGCCGCCGACGTCGCCAGGCTGCCCGACGTCGTCGCGGTGGTCGTCGACGAGGCCTTCGCGCCCGACACCGACCGCGGCCCTGCCCACGTCGGCGCGCCGGCGGTCTGGGACGGCACGGCCGGCGGGCTCGCCGTCCGTGGCGAGGGGGTCGTCGTCGGCGTCCTGGACAGCGGCATCAACCCGTCCAACCCGTCGTTCGCCGAGACGGTCCCCGTCGCCGCCGGCGGCGACGGCCACGTGGTCACCAACCCCCGCGGCCGCTACTACGGCCGTTGCGACCCCACCCACGCCCAGTACGACGCCGCCTTCCCCTGCAACGGCAAGCTGATCGGCGCCTACGACTTCGACGAGGACGTCGACCTCTTCGACGGCAACGCGCACGGCACCCACACCGCCTCGACGGCCGCCGGCAACCAGGTCGAGCTGCCCAACGGGCTGCCCCTCAGCGGGGTCGCGCCGCACGCCAACGTCATCGCCTACGACGTGTGCAACAACACCAGTGCCGGCTGCTTCCAGTTGATGATGCTGGCCGCGATCGAGCAGGCGATCCTGGACGACGTCGACGTCCTCAACCACTCGATCAGCTCCAGCAACACCTCCCCCTGGGCGGACCTGAAGACCCGGGCCTTCCTCAACGCCCGCGCCGCGGGCATCCACGTGGCGGTCTCGGCCGGCAACTCCGGCCCCGGCGCGGGGACCATCACCTCCACGGCCGCCGCGCCCTGGGTCACCTCCGTCGGCAACCTGGACCACGGCCGCCAGTTCCGCACCACGCTCACCTCGATCACCGCAGACGGCGGCGCGACCCTCGGAGCCCTCCAGGGCCTGGCCTGGGGCGGCGAGACGGCCGCTCCGGCACCGCTGGTGCTGGCCTCCGCGGTGTCGCACGACGGCTCGGCGTTCTGCCGAGCCGATCGCCTGGACCCCGCCCGGGTCGCCGGCACGCTCGTGGTCTGCGACCGCGGCGGCCTCGAGCCCGACGGCGTCACCAGCCTCTCGCGGACCGGCAAGGCCACGGCGGTGAAGGCCGCGGGCGGGGTCGGGATGGTCCTGGTCGACGTCGCGGCGGGCACCGCACCGGTCGGCGATCTCTACGACCTCCCGGGCGTCCACCTCTCGACGGCCCAGGGCCGGCAGCTCAAGAGCTGGCTCGTCGGCAAGACCGCTCCCCGCGCCCGGCTGGTCAGCGGCGACTTCGTGGACCCTTCCCGTGCCGACGTGCTCAACGTGTCCACCAGCCGTGGGGCGAACGCGTTCACCTCCACCATCACGCCGTCGCTGGCCGCCCCCGGCACCGACATCATCGCCGCCGGGGGGATCGACGACCCGTCCCCCGGTTCCTGGGAGCAGATGACGGGCACCTCCATGGCCAGCCCCCACGTCGCGGGCGCGCTGGCCCTGCTCACCCAGCTGCACCCGACGTGGACGCCGGCGCAGATGCAGTCCGCGATGATGAGCACCGCGCGCAGCGGCGTCCGCGACCACGACGGCACCGCAGCCTCGCCGTTCGAGACCGGGTCCGGCAGCCTCGACGTCTCCCGGGCCGCCCGGGCCGGCCTGCTCTTCGACGTCACCGAGGCGGAGTACCGCGCCGCCGACCCCGCCCTCGGCGGTGACCCGAGCACCCTCAACCTGCCGAGCATGGCGGCCGACCGCTGCATCGCCTCCTGCTCGTGGGACCGCCGGGCCACAATGACGGCGACGCTGCCGGGGGCCGCGACGACGGTCACCTGGACCGCCACCGTCGAGGGCGCGAGCTCCGGTCTCGCCGTCGAGCTCGCCCAGACCTCGTGGACGGTCTCCGACGGCGGGTGGATCGACCTGGACGTGTCCGCGGACGTCGCCGGCCTGCCGGACGGCTCGTGGGCGTTCGCGACCGTCGTCCTGACCTCCAGCGACCCGCTGACGCCGAGCGCGCGCCTTCCCCTGGCCGTGCGACCGATGCCCACCGAAGGCCAGCACGACGGCGCGCTGAGCACACGTCGCGACGCCTCCTCGGCCGCACTCGACGGAGTCCGGGCCCGCACCGGCTCGGCAGTGACCGCGTCGAGCCTGGCTCCCGGTGTCGCCACCTCGCGCACCCTCACCAGCCCGGATGATGGCGAGGCCCAGTACGTCGACGTCCCTGCCGGAACGGCCGCCCTGCGGGTCGACCTGACCGACTCGACCGCGGACCAGCTCCAGGTGCTCCTCGGCACCGGTTCGATCACCGACAACAACGTCAGGTGCCGCAGCACCTCGGCCCCCGGCGACCGGAGCTGCACCGTGACGGACCCGGCGGCCGGGCGGTGGTGGGTCTACACCTTCTACGAGACGTCGGGCGACGACCCGGTGACCGTCACCCAGACCACCTTCATGCCGCGGGCCGACGACGGCACGATGGCCGCCAGCCTCGAGGCCGCGCGCCCCGACGGCAGCAGCGGCGTCCGGGTCGCGTGGGACCAGCCGGACGCCGCCACCGGCCCGTCGTTCGGCCTCCTGCGGATCGGTTCCGGGGGCGGGGTGGCCGACACCTTCCCGCTGCTGGTGACCCGCGTCGGCGACGACGTCACGTTGGCCACGGAGCCGGCGGTGGCGCGCCCCTACGGGACCGTGCGCCACGACGTGCTGCTCGAGCCCGAGCAGGACGAGGAGGGGGCGGGCTACACGATCTCCGAGGAGCTTCCGGCCGGGACGACGTACGTGCCCGGCTCGGTCACCGCCGGTGGCAGCCACGCGGACGGCACGGTCACCTGGACCGGCTCCTACGACCAGCTGGCCGCCCTGACCGGCACCGCCTCGGGCCCGGTGCGGCTCTCCTACGAGGTGACCGTCGACGGGGCCGTCGCGACCGGCGGCGTCCTGGGCCGCACCGTCACCCACGCGGTGGACCTGCCCGGCACCGTGTTGGCGCTGGCCACCCAGGACGTCCCCGTCGGGGAGGCCCTGCCCGAGGCACGCGTGTCGCTGAGCGCCGAGCCGCTCGCACCCACCGCCGACGACCCGGTCACCCTCACCGCCTCGGTCAGCGGTGAGGCCGCCGGGCCCGTCCCGACCGGGTCCGTGACGTTCGCCGTCGACGGCAGCCCGGTCGCGACCCGCGACCTGGTCGACGGGCGGGCCCGGCTCGTCCTGCCGCCGTTCGCCACCGCCGGCACCCGGGTGGTGAGTGCGCGCTACGGCGGGGGCCCGGCGCACCGGGCGGGGGCGGCCACGTCGCTCTCCGTCGCCGTCACGGCGGCGGAGCCGACGCCGGGTCCGACCCCAGCGCCGACACCAGCGCCGACACCAGCGCCGACACCCGTGCCCTCTCCGAACCCGGGTCCGACACCGGGTCCGACACCGGGGCCGGTCCCCGGCCCGACCGCGGGTGCGGTCCCCCCGGGGCCGTCCCAGGCGGCCGTGCGGCTGCGCGCCAAGGCCCCGAAGAGGATCCGCCGCGGCGCCAGGGTCAGGGTCGTCGTCACCGTCGCGGCCGCCGGCGTGACCCCCGGCGGGACGGTCCGGGTGACCGTCCGCGGCGCGGTACGGCCGAAGACCTACACGGTCCGGCTCGACAGCCGGGGCAGGGCCCGTCTCCGCCTGGCGCCAGCCAGGGCGGCGGGCCGGATCCGCGGACGCGTGGTCTTCGCCGGCGACGCGATCGTCGCGGGCGGCAGCACCGTCTTCACCGTGCGCGTGGTGCCACGCTGACGCAGCTCCCCGGGTAGGAGTCGAACCTACGTCGCTAGTCCTGATTCAAAGTCAGGCGGGCCCTGCCGGCAGACCAACCGGGGATAGGCGGCCCAGCCTATCGGCGGGCGCGGGCGACGCGATCGCGCACCTCGTCGGCGAGCGCCGGGCCCCCACGGCGTAGGGGTCCGCGGCGAGGGCGCGCGGACGTCTGTCCCGCGCTCTAGGCTCGGGGTGTGGACCTCCCCGTGATGCCGCCGGTGCGGCCGATGCTCGCCAAGTCCGTGTCGTCCGTGCCCACCGCGGGCGGCTTCAGCTTCGAGCCGAAGTGGGACGGCTTCCGCTGCCTGGTCTTCCGCGACGGCGACGAGGTCGAGCTGACCAGCCGCAACACCAAGCCGCTCACCCGCTACTTCCCCGAGCTGGTCGCCGCGATCAAGGAGCAGCTCCCCGACCGCGTCGTCCTCGACGGCGAGCTCTTCGTGGCCCGTCCCACCGCCGAGGGCGGCGAGCGGCTGGAGTTCGAGGTGCTGCAGGAGCGGATCCACCCGGCCGCCTCCCGGGTGAAGATGCTCGCCGAGAGCACCCCCGCCGGCTTCGTGGCCTTCGACCTGCTGGCCCTGGGCGACGACTCCTGGCTCGAGCGGCCCTTCGCCGAGCGGCGGGCCGAGCTGGAGCGGGCACTGACGGGGCTGGACGGACCGTGCTTCCTGACCCGGACGACCACCGACGTCACAGTCGCCCAGGAGTGGTTCACGACCTTCGAGGGCGCCGGCCTGGACGGCGTGATCGCGAAGCCGCTGGACGCGGCGTACGCGCCGAACGCCCGCACGATGCTCAAGATCAAGCACGAGCGGACCGCCGACGTGGTGGTCGCGGGGATGCGCGAGCACAAGACCTCCACCCCCGAGCGCCGGCTGCTGGGCAGCCTGCTCCTCGGCCTCTTCGACGACGGGGCCGACGGCGAACCCCGGCTGCAGCACGTCGGCGTCAGCGCCAGCTTCACCGAGAAGCGCCGCGCCGAGCTCTGGGACGAGATGCAGGCGCTGGTCTGCGACCCCGAGGAGCACCCGTGGGGCGAGTGGAGCCAGTGGGCGGTCGCCAACCCGGACCGGATCCCCGGCACCAAGAGCCGCTGGAGCGCCGACAAGGACCTCGGTTTCGTGGCGCTGCGGCCTGAGCGGGTGCTCGAGGTGAAGTACGACCACATGGAGGGGCGCCGGTTCCGGCACACCGCCCACTTCAAGCGCTGGCGGCCCGACCGGGACCCGGAGTCGTGCGACTACCGGCAACTGGAGGAGCCCGTGCGCTACGACCTCGCTAGGATCCTGGGCACAGACTCCGAAGGGTGAGGTGGCATGAGCCAGAGCGGCGACAGCACGCGCAACGAGCGGATCGACGACGGCATCGGCACCTACGACGTGGTGATCCTCGCCGAGCACGAGGTGAGCGCCAGTGACGCGCAGCAGATCCACAGCCTGCACGAGGAGATCGTCGACGAGGTCGTCTACCACGTGCTGATCCCGATCGAGGACGCCGCGGCGCGCGTCGAGGCGGCGATGGGCACCCTCGGCACCGGAGAGCTGCTGGCCGCCCCCGCGGTGATGACCGACTTCGACTACGAGGCCGTCCGCCACGAGTGCGAGGACCGCGCGGCCCAGGAGCTGACCACCAGCCTCGCGGCCCTCTCCTCGACCGGCGCCCGCGCGGTCGGCAAGGCCATCACCGACCCGCCGGTGGACGCGCTCGAGGCCCTGGTGAAGCAGGTCGACGGGCGGGAGGTCATCATCCTGACCCGGCCCCACGTGGTCGCGGAGTTCTTCCACGTCGACTGGTCCTCGCGGGCCCGTCGCAAGATCGGGGTCCCGGTCCTCCACCTGCTGGAGCAGGAGAACTTCGACGAGCAGGCCGGCGGCGGCGAGGGCGTCACCGGGCTCTGATGCGGCGGCTCCTGCGGCGACGCGCCGGCGACCGGCTGCGCATCGCCTTCCTGGTCCTCAACCTGGACGGCATGGGCGGCACCTCCCGCTCGGCGATCACCCAGGCGGGCGCGCTCGCCGCCCGGCACGACGTCAGCCTGGTCAGCGTCACCCGCACCGCCGACGCCCCGCACTACGCCGTCGACCCCCGCGTCGAGGTCCGCTACCTGGCCGACCTGCGCACCCCGCACCCCGACGGGCTCGACCGGCGTCCGTCGGTGCTGGTCCCGGCGCGGTGGGACGGGCAGTTCTCCGCGCTCACCGACGCCGCCCTCACCGCGGCCCTGCCCGACCTCGACGTCGACGTGCTGGTCACGGTCACCCCGGCGCTGCTCGCCGCCGCCGTCCAGCTCACCCCCGACCGGGTGGCGGTGGTCCACCAGGAGCACCGCTCCTCGGCCGACCGGGTGGGTGGCATGGAGCCGCTGCTCGCCTTCGCCCCGCGGGCCGACGCGGTGGCCCTGCTCACCGAGTCGTCGGCCGCCTGGCTGGCCCACGAGCTGGGTCCGGTCGCCCCCGAGCTGCTGGTGATGCCCAACCCGCTGCCGGCGGCCCCGCAGCCGCGCTCCGCGCTCGACGGGCGCCTGGTGGTGGCGGCGGGCAGGATCGTCGCGGAGAAGCAGTTCATCCACCTCGTGCGCGCCTTCGGCCGCCTCGACGCCCCCGGCTGGCGGCTGCGGATCCTCGGCGACGGCCCGCTGCGCGGCGAGCTGCTGGCCCAGGTCGCCAAGCTCGGCCTCGAGGACCGGGTCGAGCTCCCGGGAGCCGTCGACGACATGCGCGCCGAGTGGGCGGCCGCCTCCGTCTGCGCTCTCAGCTCGCGGACCGAGGGCTTCCCGCTGGTCGCCCAGGAGGCGATGTCGGCCGGGGTCCCCGTGGTCACCTACGACTGCCCCTCGGGCCCGCGGGAGCTCGTGGAGCACGAGGTGAGCGGGCTGCTGGTCAGCGCCGGCGCCAAGGCGGGGCTCGCCTCGGCGCTGGGTCGCCTGACCGCCGACGAGGAGCTGCTGCAGCGCCTCGGGAAGGGCGCCCACGACGCCGCCCAGGCCTATCGCCCCGAGGTGATCTCCGCCCGCTGGGAGGAGGTCTTCACCCGGGTCGCCGGCCGCCGCGAGGGGCGCAGCCGGATGGAGGCCGCGGCCGCCGCCGGGCCGCCCGGCTCCCGGCTCCGCGTCGGTCGGCACACCCAGGAGCGCGCCCCCGGGGTCGCCGTCCCGCTGGTGACCCCCGAGGAGTCGCGCCGCGAGGCGCTGGACCTGCTGGTCGCCGCCGCGGCCGGGTTCGACGGGTGGTTCGTGGTGCCCCCGCACGGGGCTGACCCCACCACGGTGGTGGTCCCCGCCGAGCACCGGCAGGGCGTCCTCTCCCGCCTGGTCGGGGCGCCGGACCACCTCTCGCTCCTCGACCCCGGCGACCACGGGTGGCCCGAGCGACGGCTGCCGGTCGCGGAGATGGTGGCCCTCCAGTCGCGGGCGATGACCGCCCGGCTGGCGTTGGAGCCCTGGCCGCGGGGCGAGGACGGCCGGCCCAGCCACCTGCGCGGAGCCGGCGCCTGGCTGGAGTTCTGGGACCGCGACGGCGACCTGCTGGTGGCCCCCCGGCTCCCGGCCTACGCGGCCGAGGTGCCGGTCGGCGCGGCGACCGCGACCACGACCGTGCACGAGCGCGAGGTGCCGACGCTGCCGCTGATGGCCGCGCCCCGGGTCGACGAGTGCCGCTTCCCGGTGGACGTCGTCTACACCTGGGTCGACGCCGAGGATCCCGCCTGGAACGCCGCCCGCCAGGCCCGGCTGGAGCGGGCCGACGGGACGGAGCGGCGCCGGGAGGCCAGCGGGCACGCCCGCTTCCGCAGCTGGGACGAGCTTCGCTACTCGATGCGCAGCGTCCACCTCTTCGCGCCGTGGGTGCGCACCATCCACCTCGTCACCGCCGGCCAGCGCCCGGCGTGGCTGGCCGACGAGGCCCTGGAGTCGGGCCGGGTCCGGCTGGTCGACCACCGCGAGATCCTGCCGGCCGACGCCCTGCCCACCTTCAACTCCCAGGCGATCGAGACCGGGCTGCACCGGGTGCCCGGCCTGGCCGAGCACTTCGTCTACCTCAACGACGACGTCTTCCTCGGCCGGCCGCTCGGGCCCGAGGCGTTCTTCTCCCCCGGCGGCGACTTCGCGGCGTTCGTCGCCGACGGCCTGATCGGGCTGCCGACCGACGACCCCGAGCAGCTGCGGCCCTTCCTCCAGGCCGCGGCCAACAACCGCAGGCTGCTGCAGGCGGAGCTGGGGGTGACCATCACCCGGGTGATGGCGCACTCCCCGCACCCGCACCGCGTCTCGGTGCTCACCGAGGTCGCCGAGCGCTACGCCGCCGCGGTGGACGCCACCGCGCACGCCCCCTTCCGCTCACCGACCGACGTCTCGATGCTCAGCTCCCTGGCCCAGCACCACGGGCTGGCCACCGGCACCGCCTACGCCGGTCGGGCCGAGCACGCCTTCATCGACCTGAGCAACGCCCGGGTGGAGCGGCAGCTGCGTCAGCTGCGTGCCCGGGACAAGGACTTCTTCTGCGTCGGCGACCACCACGACTTCGCGCTCGACGCCGAGGAGGTCGACCGGGTGCTCGGGGAGTTCCTGGAGCACTACTTCCCGGTCCCCGCCCCCTGGGAGCGCTGAGCGCCGCAGCGGAGAGGCTCCGCGAGGTTGGGGCCGGGGTCAGCGACCGCGGAGCCGGGCGACCAGCCGGTTGGGCAGCGAGCGGCGCAGCGCGGCGTTCTCCGCGCGGAGCTCCTCGACCTCGCGGCGCACCTGCGCCAGCTCGGCCTCCTTGTTGCGTCGCACCTCGCGGCGACCCGCGGTGACCCGCGCCGTGGTGGCGTCCATCGCCATCGCCTCGGCGTGCTCGAACATCTCGGCGTACTTCTCCCGCAGCTCGCCGAGCTCGGCGAGGGCGCGGTCGTCGTGCGGGGTCTCGACCAGCGTGTTCATCGCCTGCCAGGTGCGCTCGGCGAGGTCGCGCAGGGCGGCCGGCACCGCGAGGTCGTCCCAGGTGATCGCCGACCGGTTGAGCCGGGCGTCGATGAAGTCGTCGACCTCGTGGTGGGCGTGGTCGGACAGGTCGGCGGAGTAGACCAGCCCCAGCTGCTCGCCGGCCCGCGCCATCGCCGTGCGCCAGTCCTCGATCAGCTCCGGGTAGCGGACGAAGGCCCGCGCCTGCTCCCGGGTGGCGAGCTCGGTCAGGTGGGCGGCGTTGACCCAGGCGGCCACGTTGGCCGTCTCGCGCTGGCGCCGGAACTTCGGCGTCTGCTCGGTCAGGTAGGCGGTGTCGCGCGAGCGCACCACCTCGGTGGGGTGGCGCAGCATGGTGAGCGTGACCACGTCGGCCCCCAGACCGGCGGCCACCTCGGTCCACACCGGGAGGATCCAGAAGGCGCGCGGGTCCTTGACCAGGATCTGGCCCTGGTGCAGCGCGGGGTCGAGCTGCTCGCCGAGCCACTCGCGCAGGCGGGCCTCCACCTCGGGGGCGGAGCCGGCCGCGATCGCGATCTCGGCGGCGTCCGGGCGGGTGTCGATGGTGCGCACCGGCACCGGGTTGAGCACGTCCTTGTGGAACTCGGTCACCCACAGGGGCTCGTAGTAGCCCCGGGGGTTGGCGTCGTCTGCGGGCACCTCGGGCTGGGGGATGTGGAGCCCGAGGCGCTTGAGGGTGCCGGCGACGCTGCTGGTCCCGCTGCGGCCCGAGCCGGTGACCAGGACGAGCTTGGGACGGTTGGGAGGAGTCACGGGGTGCAGGCTAGTCGGTGCCCGGGGTCGCACCGGCGCCGCGGCCGAGCTCGGCCACCACGTCGAGGTGACCGGCGTGCCGGGCGTACTCGGCCAGCACGTGGAAGCAGATCCACTCCAACGTCGGGGGGTGGTCGTCGAACCGGCCACCGACCGCCGCCCTGGCTGAGAGGGGATGCTCGTGGAGGATCTGGCGCGTCCGCTCGGCCACCGCCTCGAGGCGCTCCGCGAGCCGCTCGGCGGTGACGGCGTCGGGCACCTCCCAGCGCGCGTCCCCGCGCACCTCGTGGGGGTCGTCGGGCCGCTGCGGGTCGTCGGTGTTCCAGTCGCCCCACGGGTCGCGGACCGGCTCGGCGAGGAAGCCCCAGACGAACCAGCGCTGCTCCATGTGCATCAGGTGGGAGAGCAGCTCGAGGGGCGACCAGCCCGAC
Source organism: Nocardioides sp. Z50_6 (assembly GCF_058215755.1). NCBI lineage: Bacteria > Bacillati > Actinomycetota > Actinomycetes > Propionibacteriales > Nocardioidaceae > Nocardioides > Nocardioides sp. Z50_6. The sequence continues at coordinate 822,405 of NZ_JBZAJB010000001.1, forward strand.
GGGACGAGGACCCGGCGCCGCTCGCCGGCGTGCATCTCCAGGACCGTCGTCACGACGTCGGCGCGAAGCCAGTCGAGGTAGTCGCTCCACCGCTCCGCACCGGCGGCCCCGAACCGGCCCGGCTCACGCCGGCCGCTGGGCGCCCGGCCCTCCCCGCTCACGGCTCGACCCGGTTGCCGTCGTCGTCCCAGTGCTCGGCGACCTTCTTGCTCGGCTGCACCCGAGGGGGCTCGCCCGGCATCTTGGGGTGGTCGGGCGGGTAGTTGAGCTCGCGCGGGTCGGCCTCCCACAGCTCGAGCAGCGGAGCGAGGTCGTGGGCGACGTCGTCGATCTCCTGCCACGGGTCGCCACCGGAGGCGAGCCGCTCCGGCACGGTGAGGAGGTTGAAGGCCCGCGGGTCCTTGACGTCGTCCAGCTCCTCCCAGGCGACCGGGGTGGAGACGGGGGCCCCGGGCAGCGGCCGCAGGGAGTATGCCGAGGCGATGGTGCGGTCGCGGGTGTTCTGGTTGTAGTCGACGAAGATCCGCTCGCCCCGCTCCTCCTTCCACCAGGCGGTGGTCACGCCCTCGTCGTGCTTCTCCAGCTCGCGGCCGAGGGCGATGGCGGCGTGCCGGACGTCGGGGAACTCCCACTCGGGACGGATCCGGGCGAAGACGTGGAGCCCCCGGTTGCCGCTGGTCTTGACGAACGGCCGGATGCCGAGACCGGTGAGCAGCTCGCGGGCGACCTGCGCCACCCGCACCACGTCGCCGAACGAGGTGCCGGGCTGCGGGTCGAGGTCGATGCGCAGCTCGTCAGGACGGTCCACGTCGGCGCTCCGCACCGGCCACGGGTGGAAGGTGAGGGTGCCCATGTGGGCGCACCACACGGCCACCGCGACCTCGGTCGGGCAGATCTCCCGCGCCGTGCGCCCGGAGGGGAAGGTGATCTCGACGGAGTCGATCCAGTCGGGCGCCCCCTTGGCGATCCGCTTCTGGTAGAACGCCTCGGCGTCCTTGTCCTGCGGCCCGGTCGCCAGCTGGAAGCCCTCGCGCACGCCCGAGGGCCACCGCTCCAGCGCGGTGGGCCGGTCGCGCAGGGCCCGCATCAGGCCCTCCCCGACGTCGGCGAAGTACTGAGCGACCTCGACCTTGGTGATCGCGGGCGTCCCCTCGGTCGCCTCGTAGATCACCCGCTCGGGGGAGGAGACCCGGACCTCCCGCTCCCCCGCCTGCACAAACGCCTCCGCCGCCTTCGCCATGGGCCCATCATGGCCTCCGGCGGCGACAGGGGCCACCACGCGATGGATACCCTCTGCCCATGGGCTACCAGGTGGAGAAGACCGACGAGCAGTGGCGCGCAGAGCTGACCCCCGAGGAGTACGCCGTGCTCCGCCAGGCGGGCACCGAGCGCGCCTTCACCGGTGAGTACAACGACACCGACGCCCCCGGCACCTACTCCTGCCGCGCCTGCGGGCACGAGCTCTTCGAGGCCCAGACCAAGTTCCACTCCGGGTGCGGCTGGCCCAGCTTCTACGAGCCGCTGACCGACACCATCGAGTACATCGAGGACACCTCCCACGGCATGAAGCGGGTGGAGGTGCGCTGCGCCAGCTGCGGCTCCCACCTGGGCCACGTCTTCCCGGACGGCTACGGCACGCCCACCGGCGACCGCTACTGCATCAACTCGCTCAGCCTCACCCTGAAGCCGGCGCAGGACGCCTCGTCCTCGCAGTGAGTCCGATCCGGCGGCCGTCGACCGCCGACGCGTCGAGATGCCTCGCCTGATCCTCCGGCTCCACAGCTCGGGGTGACTAGGTCTTCCTGGCGAGCCTGACCGCTAGGGAGTGAAGGCGGGCACGCAAGAGCCGCTGCAGCAGCGCCGGGTACAGGTGCAGGGGCAGCGCAAGGACCGCCAGCCACACCGCGCCTCCCCATTGCCCTGCCGAGAGCACGCCGAGAGCCACGGCCGCCGCAACGAGAAGGCAGATGCTGTGGCCGACCTCGGAGCGACGTGTGTGCTGCTCGAGCTCATCCAGGCCCTCCCGCGTGCCGTCGAACCCCCGTTCCCTCGCGATGACCCGGTTCCATCCGATGACGTCGAGCAGCTTCCCGAACAGTCGGACCCCCAGTGCCGGGTAGAGCCGCACCTCCCAGGGCCTGACCCGGAGCCACCCGTGATCCGGGATCCGTACCCGCGGGCCGACGATCGAGGACACCCACGCCATCAGGATGAAATGAGTGACCCAGGCGAAGGCGAACCCGGTCCGGCCGAGGAAGACCCACGCCGCTGCGATGCCTCCGGCGGCGAGTGGCGTGGTCAACGACGCGACCAGCATGACGCGCGCTGACGTGAGGGGGTGGGACACGCGAGAAGGCTATAGAGGCCGGATCGGGTGCCGGGACAGGTGACTCCCTCAGCGCTCGCAGCCCTTCCTCACCTCGGCCCGGCAGCTGTCCGTGCCGCGGAAGCCGTGCGCCCAGTCGCGGCCCGGGCCACCGATCAGGCGGTCGTCGCCCCATGCGCCGCCGAGGCTGTCGCGGCCCCGGCCGCCCGCGAAGTCCGCCCGCTTGTTGCGGCAGGTCTCGGAGAAGTCGAAGTACTCGTAGAAGATGTCCGGGAACACCCGGACCCGGTCGCGACCCGCGAGGGCCCGGACCTTCATCCGGCAGCCCTCCACGTAGATCCGGTCGGCCCGCGAGCTGCCGCGGACCGTCACGTCGCGCGCCAGAGCGTAGATCCCGGCGAACCCGTCGATCTGCACGTCGGCGCCCGGGCGGCCCACGTCGACCCGGCCCCGGCCGAGGTCGACCGACATCCGGCGGGAGTCGCTGCCGATCTGCAGGTCGTTGCGGCCGGAGCCGCCGGCGAGGCGTCCGGTGGGTCGGGTGACCTCCATGATCGCCATCCGGTCGTCGCCGCCGCCCAGCTCGACGTCGTAAGCCGTGTGGCCGCCGGGGTCGGTGGCCAGGTAGAGGACGTCGCCGCCGCCGTGACCGCGGTAGGTGAACGACTCCGGCGCCGGCCCGTACAGGGTCACCTCGTCGAACCCGGCCCAGTCGAGCCACCGGGCGCCGTCGTCGGTGGCCGTCCGGGCGGCGGCGTCCAGCACGTAGTCGCCGCCGTCTCCGACCAGGTAGAGGACGTCGTAGGCCCGGTGACCGCTCCCCGGCCCCGCGTCGGGTCGCGCGGTGGCCGAGAGCCCCGCCCAGTTCAGGCTGTCGGGCCCGGCACCGAGCTCGACCACGTCCTCGTTGACCGCCGCCCCCCGCTGACCGCTGACGACGTGGTCGCCGCCCGCGCCGGTGGAGATGCGGTCCAGGTCGGTGTCGAGGTGCTCGAACTCCGGACCTCGCGCGCCGGCTTCGACCCGGTCCTCCTCGGGCCCCCCGAGGAACTCGTCCGCCCCGGCGCCCAGGACCACGTCGGAGTAGCCCCGCGACGCGCTGGCGTCCACGACGTCGTCGCCCGGGCCGGCGTCGATCGTCACCGAGCTGTAGCGGGGGGTGTCGGTCACGCAGATGACGTCGTTCCCCGCGCCGGTCTCGACCTCCTGGTCGCCCGCGGTGAGGAGCACGTCGTCGCCGGGGGTGCCGGTGCCGCCCACTTGGGTGACGGGCAGCCCCCGGCAGGTCGCCGGGCCCGCCCCGCCCGCCGGCACGGGGAGCCAGCAGGCGGCGAAGGCGGCCAGGACGGCCACCGCGGGGGCGGTGGTGCGACGGGCCATCCGGCCGCGTTCACTGGGGTGCGCGGGGTGCTCGGTCCTGCTCATGGTTCCTCCCGGGTCGTCGTTGCTGGTGTGACGCCCCGCGCGCCCGGAAAGTTGTGCCTCTCAGTCGTCGGCCGGCACGAGCGCGGAGCGGACCTCGACCAGGCCGTCCCCGTGGGCCTGGTCGACCCACTCCTGGAGCGTGCCGTCGTCGTGGACCACGGTGAGCAGGACCTGGTCGCCCCAGGCCGAGCTGTCCAGCACGCCCGGGAGCTCCTGGAGCTCGGTGGTCAGCGCGACGAGCTCCTCCTCGTCGAAGCGCGCCTGCTGGACGCAGAGTGCGCCGCCCCAGGTCTTGCGCAGCGCCGCCTCCGCACCCGCGGGGTCCTTGGTGACCCGCACGTTGACGATCTGCTCCTCGGGCCTGGTGAGGTCACCGTCGAGCCAGGCCTCCGCATACCCCGGCAGCTGGCCGGCCCGGCGCAGCGTCTCGTCGAGCGCGGCCGCGGAGGTCTTTGCCCGGTTCTCGACCTGCCAGCCGCCGGACGGCTCGGGACACGCGGTGCCCGGGGTCTCCTCGACCGTGACGGGCCCGTCGTACAGCGCCACCGGCACCGCCTCGGTGACCTTCAGCGTCTTGCCGTCCCAGGTGCCGGTGAGCGCGAACTGGCCGTACCGCACACTGCCGCTGGTCTCGTGCTCGGGATGGTCCTCCCAGCTCCAGTCGGAGAGCCGCTGCCCGTCGCACTGCGGGGGCTCCGAGGCCGCGACCGCGCCCAGGCAGACGACCGGCAGGTCACCCTGGTCGAGCACCAGGACCGGTCCCCGGGTGGTCACCTGACCCTCGGCCTCGGGCACCTGGGTGGGGGCGGAGGCGACCGCCTCCTCCGCGTCGTCCGGGGTCTCGGCCTCCGTCCCGCATCCGGTCAGCCCGGCGAGGACCAGGGCGAGGACGGGCAGCAGCAGGCGGGGGCGGAGGGGCATGCCCTGATCATGGCATCCCCCGCTCCCCGAGGGGGCCCGGCGACGTGACCGGGGAGAGGCGTCAGGGCAGCCGAGCGAGGAGCTCGGCCACCGAGGCACGGGCGCCGGTGTAGAACGGCACCTCCTCGCGGACGTGCCGCCGAGCGTCGGAGGCCCGCAGGTGGCGCATCAGGTCGACGATGCGGTGCAGCTCGTCGGCCTCGAAGGCGAGCATCCACTCGTAGTCGCCGAGGGCGAAGCTGGCCACGGTGTTGGCGCGGACGTCGGCGAAGCCGCGGGCCATCTGGCCGTGCTCGGAGAGCATCCGGCGGCGCTCGGAGTCCTCGAGCAGGTACCACTCGTAGGAGCGGACGAACGGGTAGACGCAGATGTGGGCGCGGGGCTCCTCGTCGGCGAGGAACGCCGGGATGTGGCTGCGGTTGAACTCCGCCGGCCGGTGCAGCGCCATCTGCGACCAGACCGGCTCGAGGCGCCGGCCGAAGGCGGTGCGGCGCAGGGCGTTGTACGCCGCCTGCAGCGGCTCGCTGTCCGCGGCGTGCCACCAGACCATCAGGTCGGCGTCGGCCCGCAGCCCGCTCACGTCGTAGGTGCCGCGGACCACCACCCCGTCGGCCGCCAGCTTGGCGAACAGCTCCTCGACCTCGGCCGCCTCGGCGGCCCGGTCGGCGTCGCCGAGCAGGTCCCGCAGCTTGAAGACCGACCACATCGTGTAGCGGATCGAGTCGTTGAGCTCGTTGATGCGCGCGGCGTTGCTCTGGCCGGCGGTGGTCTGCTCCGGGGTGGTGTCGGTCATGCCCCCCATTGTGCGCTGGTGACGCAGACCACAGCACCCGGCCCCGGCCGGGACGCGGTGAGACCCACCTGACAGATGGCGTGGGGCCTGCCATCCTTGCCAGCGGCCCGTGGGGAGCGGGCCGGACCTGGGAGGGTTACCGATGAAGGCTCTTGTGCGACCCCTGACCGTGTGCGCACTGCTCACCGCCCTGACGTTGAGCGGGTGCGGCGAGGACGAGCCGGCGGAGCAGGCGGGCTCCAGCGCCGCGGGCGACCCGACGCCGGCCGACGCGGACGCCGGCAAGACCGACAAGGGCGGCAAGGGCGGCAAGAAGCCGAAGGCCCAGAAGCTGCCCGCGGACTTCCCGGCGGAGGTGCCCCTGGCTGACGGCCTCGTCTCCGTCGCCGGCAAGGAGGCCGGGACCTGGCTGGTGCAGGTGGAGGTCGAGGCGCCGTACGAGGAGGTCCGCGACAGCGCGATCGACCAGCTGCTGGGCGCGGGCTTCACCGAGGAGACCCGCAGCGAGGCCGGGGAGAGCAGCGTGATGCTCACGGCCACCGGCGCCGGGTATGACGTCACGCTGACGGTCGCCGAGACCGGCGACGCCAGCACGGTGCTCTACGCCGTGACCTCGGCCTGACCGCAACGGGCACCGAAGGTCGGACACGCGGGGCGGCGACCCGCCTAGCGTGGCCGGCATGATCACCGCGCTCAACCAGGTCGTGGACGCGGTCGAGGAGCACCTCGACCGCGAGCTCGACGTCCCCGCCCTCGCCCGGCGGCTCGCCACCACCGAGTACCACCTGCGGCGGATGTTCTCCGCCCTCGCCGGGATGCCGTTGTCGGACTACGTGCGCCGGCGTCGGATGACGGCAGCGGCGCACGACCTGCTGGCGGGCAACGACGACCTGCTCACCGTGGCCGTCCGCTACGGCTACGGCTCGGCCGAGGCGTTCGGCCGCGCCTTCCGCAGCGTCCACGGCGCCACCCCCGGCGCCGTACGACGTGACGGTGGGCCGCTGCGCGCCCAGATCCCGCTCCGCTTCCGCCTCTCTGTCGAAGGGAGGTCTCCGATGGAGACCCGCCTCGTCCAGCGCCCTGCCTTCCGGCTCGTGGGCCATGCCGCCCGCGTCCCGCTCCTCCACCGCGGGATCAACCCGCACATCCAGCGGCACGTCACCTCGCTCCCGGCGCAGGAGCACCGGCGCCTGAAGGAGATGTCCGACGGCGAACCGGCGGGCCTCCTCCAGGTCATGGCGGACCTGGATCCGGACGGCCGGGAGGACACCGAGCTGACCTACCTGCACGGGGTGGTGAGCAGTCGGCACGCCCCGGACCTCGACGTCCTCGAGGTGCCCGCGCTGACCTGGGCCGTCTTCCGGACCAGCGGCAGCCATCCCTCAGTGCTGCAGGAGACCTGGGCGGCCACGGCCACCGAGTGGTTCCCCTCCAACCCGTGGCGACTGGTGCCCGGCCCCTCGATCGTGGCGATCCTGGAACGTGCCGAGGACTTCTCGACCGCCACCTGCGAGCTCTGGCTGCCGGTCGAGCCGGGCTGAGCCACCCGTCGCCGGACTTGCCTCGCCAGGACGTGCCTCGCCGGGACCTGCACAGGACCTTCACGGCTTCGCCACCACTCGTGCCCACGACCGCTCCTACGGTGGTGACATGTCACCGAAGAGCGCCTACCGCCTCGGCCTCGCCCTGGCCGTCGCCACTCCCCTGGTGCTGCTGCTCACCGCCGGCGCCCTCGGCATCATCGGGTCCGGGGGCAGGCAGGATCGGGTCTACGTCGTGGTCCTGGCCGTCGTCCTGCTGGGCTCGGCCCTGGCCAGGCTGCGCGCCCCCGCCATGGTGCTGGTCATGCTGGCCAGCGCCCTGACCCAGGCGGTGGTGACGGCGACCGTGCTCCTCGCCGGGGTGCACGAGGACGTCGGAGGGGAGGTCGGCGACCTCCTCGGCGTCAACGCCATGTTCGTGGCGCTCTTGATCGCCGCCGCCTGGCTCTTCCACCTCTCAGCACGCCCGGCCGTCTCCGCGCCGGCGCGCGGGTGAAGCCGGTCAGACGCGTCGGCTGAAACGGACGCCGCCGTCGGGAAGCCTGTGGGTGGCGTATCCCGGGTCGTGGGCCCGATGGTGGTGGAAGGGGCAGAGGAAGAGCAGGTCGCGCAGATCGGTCTGCCTGCTGATCGCCCAGGGTTCGTTCTGGTGATGGGCTTCGCACCAGGTGGCGGGAACGGTGCATCCCTCGGTGCCGCAGGTGTGTTGGGTGAGCATCGTGGCTTCGCGTTGCCAGTGCTTGAAGAACCGGGACTCCGCCCCCATGTCGAGGGGAACGGAGTCCGAGCCGAGCACCACGGGGACCAGACCCGCCTGGCAGGCCAGGCGGCGGACCTGGTCGGCACTGATCCGGGTGAGCTCGTCGCCGTTGGTCAGGATCGTCCCGACCCCGCCACCGCTGCTGCCCGTCCCGCTGCTCGCCACCCCGCTGCTCCCCGTCCCGCTGCTGCCGCCGGGGTGGTCGCAGTCGCCGTGCCCGCTGAGCTGGTCGCGGAGCGCGGCCAGGGGGATGGTGATGAGGATCTTGGTGGCGAGCCGCCGTGGGCGGGGATCCGCGTGGGGTCGGCGGCTTCGAGGAACGCGCAGAAGGCCTGTCCGCGGAGCCTCTCCTGCGGCAGCCGCACCCCGGTGGCGGCATCGGTGTGGGGGAAGGCGCCCAGCCTGGTGGCGGCGCCGTGCTCGTTGCCGGAGTCCTGCTTGGGAGAGGTCCAGGCCTCCAGCACGGTCTTGAGCCGGGCGGCGACCGCGTCGGGGATCCGGGCGGAGAGGTCGGTGGCGCCGTCGCCGCGCCTGCGCAGCACGAGCCGGGTGGCGGCCTGGGCCCGTCGTTCGGCGCGTTCGAGGATCTTGCGTTCGTGCTCGTCGGCGGTCTCGGGCGCGACCTTCTCGAGGATCGCGGCACCGAGGGTCTCCAGGTGGGCGGGCCCGAACGTGGCGGCCGCAGCGATCAAGTGGGCCTCGGCCCGGTGCAGGACCTGGGCGGGGACCTCTTCGCCGGGGAGGGGGTCGGTGACGAGCGCGTCGAGGGCTCTCACGATGACCTTGGCCTGCGGGAGGTTCACCCGCCCGTCCTCCAGGGCCGCGGCGACCTGGCGCCACCTGGAGGCCAGCGCGACCGCGAGCTTCTCCGCGCCCCTCGGGGCGCCGTACCCGGTGCGGGTGCGCGCGTTGAGCCACGCCGCGGCACTCTTCGCCCCGTCGGCCTCCACCACCCCACCGGGCTGGATCGCGGCCTCGATGACCCTCATCCGCAGCGACTCCACCCGGTCGCCCAAACTCGTCAGGTCCAGCAGGGCCTGCCGGTGCGCGGCCGAGGTCAGGTAGAGCGGGTCGACCTCGACGAGGGAGTCCAGCGCCGACGCCATGGTCGCGCAGGCACGGGTGATCGGATGCGTCCCGGCCTGTCCGCCACCGTCCTCGAGGCACATCGCACGACCCCCGTCGCCTGGGCGCCGGGACCGCCGAACCGGCCCCGTTCACTGGTAGGAGTCAACCAGGGAGCGCCGACAGAACAGGCGCAGATCAGGGAGCTGGTGCCACGATGCGGACACCCCTCGTTCGTGGGGATCGTGTCCACCGGATCGAGGTGTGAGACCGCGTCGAAACGAGAAGAAGAGCCACGAGAAGAGAGGCCAACGACGAGGCTCAGTACCGCAGGCCTTCCCCGGAGCGTCAGCGCCCGGGTCTTGCCATCACTGAACTACTCCTGCTCGTCTTGCCGCAGCATCCGACGAAGCCGTACCGCACTGATCAGCCGGCGTCATGCCCAGCTGGTCCCACCTGGCTCTTGACCCTTCAAGCGCCATGCGGTCCCCGTTCGAGAGGATCGGAGGAGCGCTGCGGGGCGCTCTGACCCGGCCCTCAGGCCTGAGCGAGCAGCCGGTCCACCGCGAGCCTCGCCGAGGCGATCACCGCCGGGATCCCGACGCCCTCGTACGCCGCCCCGGCGACCGCCACCCCGTCGGGCAGGCCCGCCCGGGCCCGGGCGACCAGGTCGAGGTGACCCACGGCGTACTGCGGCAGCCCGCCGCCCCAGCGCTGCACGTGGGTGTCGACCGGGACCGCTCGCAGGCCGGTGGCCTCCTCGAGGTCGCGCAACGACCAGTCGACCAGCTCGGCGTCGCTGGCCTGGAGCGCGGTCTCCTCCCCGTGCCGCCCCAGGGAGGTGCGCAGGTGCACGACCCCCTGCTCGGCGCCGGCGGACCGGACCCAGCCCCACTTGGCGAAGGAGAAGGTGGAGGCCTTGATCCGGTGCCCGTCGACCGGGGGGACCAGGAAGCCCGACGAGCCCGACGCCTCCAGCTGGGCGACGTCCTCGGTCCGGAAGGCGAAGGTGACGACCGCCATCGAGGCGTACTCGATCCCGGCCAGCTCCGCGGCGGTCGTGGGGGCCACCTCACGGAGCAGGCGGGCGGTCGGGGCGGCGGGCGTGGCCAGCAGCACCGCCGCCGCCTCGATCCGCTCCGGGGCCGTGGTCGGCCCGACGGTGAGGGCGAACCCCTGCTGCGTGCGGACCAGCTCACGGGCCGCGTGGCCGGTCCGGACGTCGAGCCCCGCGGCGAGCGCCTCGGGGAGCCCGCCCATCCCGCCGGGGATGCCGGCGAAGACGGGGCGGTCGTAGGTGGTGGGGATGGCCGCGCCCTGCTCCAGCAGGGAGCCCCGCTCGGCGAAGGCGACCAGCTGGGGCACCGACGCGCGGGCCGAGAGCCGGCGCGCGTGGCCGGCGTAGACCCCACCGAGCAACGGCTCGACGAGCCGGTCGACCACCTCGTCGCCGAAGCGGGCGGCCACCAGGTCGCCCACCGAGATGTCGCCGTCCACCGGGGTCGGCGGCAGGGAGGGCTCCCGGCGCACCCGGGCCACCCCCTCGTCGGAGAGGACGCCGGAGGCGATCAGCGCGTCGAGGTCCAGCGGCACGCCCATCAGCGAGCGCGGCAGCGGCCGGAGCCCTCCTCGGGTCCAGATCCGGGAGGAGGCCACGGTGGGGTGCTCCACGGGCAGGCCGACCTCGGCCGCCAGGTCGACGCCCTCGGGACGCCGGTTGAGCATCGCCTCGGCGCCGACGTCGACCTGGATGCCGGCGACCTCGTCACGCCGCAGCTTCCCGCCGACCTGGGGTGAGCCCTCCAGGACCATGACCTCGCGCCCGGCCCCGGCCAGGAGCCGGGCGGCGGCCAGGCCGGCCACACCGGCGCCCACCACCACGACGGGTCCGCCACGCGGCACAGCCTGTTGCATGCTCCCAATCTCTCAGACCTCCACGGGCTCCCGGTCGCCGGGGACCCGGGGCCGGTCGGCCCGAGGGGCGTCGTCCGCTCCCCCGTCCAGGGTGTCCAGGTCGCGCCCCAGCGTCTCGGGGAGGAACCGCGCACAGGTCAGCGAGATCACCGCGACCGCCACGTTGTAGGTGGCCACCCACCACAGCGTCCCGTCGCCGCGCGTCACCAGCCACGCGGCGATCAGGGGGGTGAGGCCCGAGGCCACGATCCCCGAGACCTGGTAGAGGGTGCTCAGCGCGGTGTAGCGGTAGCGGGTCTCGAAGAGCTCGGACCAGAAGGCCGCCAGCGGGCCGTAGACCACGCCGTAGATCAGGCCGAGCCCGCCGACGAAGGTGAGGAAGATCAGCCCACGGTGGCCGGACTGGACCATCGCCGCCGCCGGGAAGGCGAAGAGCAGCCCGATCCAGGCGCCGATCCGGTAGACCGGCTTGCGGCCGAACCGGTCGGACCAGGCACCGGCCAGCGGCACCAGCAGCACGCCGAGCCCGGCGCCGACCACGATGCCCTGGAGTGCCCAGTCGCGGGGCAGGCCCATGTTGGTGACGACGTAGGCGAGCAGGTAGACCGAGAAGAGGTTGAAGGTGAACCCCTCGATGAAGCGGGTCCCCATGCCGAGCAGCAGCGGTCGCGGCTGGCTGACCACCAGGTCCTTGAGCGGCAGCCGGGAGACCTCCTTGGCCTCCTGGACCTTGGCGAAGGCGGGCGTCTCCATCACCGACAGGCGGATCCAGGTGCCGACGGCGAGCAGCAGGATGCTGACCACGAAGCAGGCGCGCCAGCCCCAGGCGAGGAACTGGTCCTCGGGGAGCAGCCCGGCGATGGAGAAGGCGATGGCGGCGAGGAACATCCCACCGGGCACCCCGATGTGGGCGAAGCTGCCGAAGAAGCCGCGCCGGCCGGGCGGTGCGTACTCGACCGCCATCAGCACCGCACCGCCGTACTCCCCGCCGACGCCGATCCCCTGCAGCACCCGCAGCACCACCAGCGCGATCGGGGCCCAGACCCCGATCTGGTCGTAGGTGGGGAGCAGGCCGATGGCCGCGGTGCCGACCCCCATGATCAGCAGGGTGAGCAGCAGCATCTGCTTGCGGCCGATGCGGTCACCGAAGTGACCGAAGATGATCCCGCCGACCGGACGCGCCAGGAAGCCGACCGCGAAGGTGCCGAAGGCGGCGAACTGCGCCGCGGGCCCGCTGAGGCCGTTGAAGTAGAGCTTGTCGAAGACCACCGCCGCCGCGGTGCCGTAGAGGAAGAAGTCGTACCACTCGATCGTCGCGCCGACGGCCGAGGCGACCGCGACCTTGCGGGGGCGGGCGGTGGCCGAGTCGACCGCGGCCTTCACGCCGCGTCCTCCGCGCCGGAGCCGCCCGCGTCGCCCGCCTCGCCCGCGTCGCGGACGGGCTCGCCGTTGATCCGCCCGTGCAGGGTGGCGGGGTCGAGGTCGTCGCGGTGCAGCCGCTTGAAGCCGCTCTCGTGGAAGACCAGGGGCGAGCGGTCGCCCTCGGCGCGGACGCCGTGCACCCGCAGCAGCACCAGGGAGTGGTCGCCCGCGTCGACCTCCTGGTGGATCGTGCAGGTGAAGGTGGCCACGGCCTCGTCGAGCAGCACCGCGCCGCCCGGCGTGGTGCGCACGGCCAGGTCGTCGAAGCGCTGGTCGGCCGGACCGGCCAGCTGGCGGCAGAGCTGGTCGTGGTGGTCGGCCAGCACGCTGACCCCCAGCTGACCGGCCTCCCGCAGGGCCGGCCAGGTGTTGCTGGTCCGCGCGATGGAGAAGGAGACCAGCGGCGGGTCGATGCTCACCGACGTGAAGGAGCTGGCGGCGAGGCCGACCAGCCGGCCCCCCACCCGGCCGGCGACGGCGACCACCCCGCTGGGGAAGGTGCCGAAGACGTCACGCAGCACCCGCGGGTCGAGGTCGTGCTCGGCGGTCTCGGGGACGACGGTCATGAGAGGGCTCCTGTCAGGTGGGGCGAGGCGGACCCCGGCGGCGCCAGGTCGAGCAGGGCGGCGACCACCGGGCGGGCGGCGGCGAGCCACGGCTCGTACGCCGCGGGGTCGTCGTGCCGGCTGTCGAGCAGGTAGAGGCTGCGCACCGGCGTGGAGGCCCCGATCTCGGCCAGCACCGGGCGCAGCGTGAACTCCGGCGCCAGCGCGTGCGCCGGGCCGGCGCCGAGCATCAGCGGGACGGCGATCCCGCGCAGGGTGCCGGGGGCGAAGCGGTCCAGGAAGAGCTTGAGCAGCCCGGAGACCGACGCCTTGTAGGTGGGGCTGGCGAAGACCACCAGGTCGGCCTCCCCCACCTGTGCCACCAGCGACGCGACGTGCTCGTCGGACCAGTCGAGGATCGAGGGACCGAGGATGGCCAGGTCGACCACCAGGTCGGGCTCGGAGCCGGTGAGCTCACGGGCCAGGTGGGTGGCCGCCGCCAGCGTCCGGCTCGCGGGCCTGGGGTTGCCGACGACGACGGCCACCCGTGGTCGGGCGCCGGTCACGAGGCGGCCCGGCCGACGGTGGCGAAGGGGACGGCGGCGGTGCTCGCCCGAGCCGTGGGGCGGGGGTCGTCCCACAGGCCGCGCTCGGCCAGGATCGGCAGCACGCCCTCACCGAAGGTGTAGGCGCCCTCGAGGTGCGGGTAGGCGGAGAGGACGAACTCCTCGATGCCGAGCGCGGCGTACTCGGCGATCCGGTCGGCCACCTCCTCGTGGCTGCCGACCAGGGCGGTGCCGGCCCCGCCGCGGACCAGGCCCACGCCGGCCCACAGGTTGGGGTAGACCTCGAGGTTGTCGCGCGAGCCGCCGTGCAGGGCGAGCATCCGCTTCTGGCCCTCGGACTCGCTCTTGGCGAGCCCGGACTGGACGTTGGCCAGCGTCTGCTCGTCGATCCCGGCGAGCAGCCGGTCCGCCTCGGCCCACGCCTCCTCGGAGGTGTCGCGGGTGATGGTGTGGAGCCGGATGCCGAAGCGCATCGGGCGCCCGTTGCGGGTCGGCTCGGCGTCGGCGACCGAGCGGATCCACTCGATCTTCTCCTTGACCTGCGCCGGCGGCTCCCCCCAGGTCAGGTAGACGTCGGCGTGCCTGGCGGCCACGGTGCCGGCCGCGGGGGAGGAGCCGCCGAAGTAGATCTCCGGGATGGGGTCGGGCAGCTGGTTGAGGCGGGCCGCCTCGACCGAGAGGTGCTCGCCGGAGAAGTCGACGGTCTCGCCCTCCCACAGCCGCCGCACGATGGTGAGGAACTCGTCGGCGCGGGCGTACCGCGCGTCCTTGTCGAGGAAGTCGCCGAACATCCGCTGCTCGTGCGGCTCGCCGCCGGTGACCACGTTCAGCAGCAGCCGCCCGCCGGTCATGTTCTGGAAGGTGCCGGCCATCTGGGCGGCCAGGAACGGCGCGACCAGGCCGGGACGGAAGGCGACCAGGAAGCGGAGCCGGTCGGAGACCTGGCTGAGCATCGCGGTGGAGAGCCAGGCGTCGTCGCACCACGCGCCGGTCGGCGTGAGCGCGGCGTCGAAGCCGGACTGCTCGGCGGCCCGGGCGACCTGTCCCAGGTAGGGGACGTCGGAGGGGCGCCCCGCGGCGCCCGGGTTGACCCCGTGGCCGCCGCCGACGACGTGGCGGCCGTCACCGCCGTTGGTGGGCAGGAACCAGTGGAACTTCAGGGACATGACTTCCTCTCGGGCTGGGGTGGCCGGGGTGGCCGGGGGTGGTGGGGTGGCGGGTACGCCGTCAGAGCTGGCCGTGGTTGGGGGGCAGCACGCCCTCGAGCGCCCAGCGGCCCAGGTGCTGGACCTTCCAGCCGGCGGGGTCGTGCAGGGTGTGGGTGCGGGCGTTGCGCCAGTGGCGGTGGAGGTTGAGGGAGTCGAGCGCCGCGCGGGTGCCGGCGACCTCGAAGAGCCGCGAGGAGACCGAGACCGACGCCTCGGTGGTGGCGGCGCGGGCCGCCGCGACGGCGAGGCTGGCGGCGCCGGCCGACTCCTCGGTGAGGTCGGCGTCGGCCTCGTCGACCGCTCGCGCCGCGGCCGCCAGCAGCAGCTCGCAGCCGCGCACGGCGACCTCCATCTGGCCGAAGGCCTGGACGACCAGCGGGTCCTCCACGGCGCGGGCGACCCCGGCGTCGGGGTAGGGGCGGCTCCTGGTGCCGACGAACTCGGCCGCCTCGAGGAGGGCGGTGCGGGCGATGCCGGCGTCCAGGGCCGCGTGGAGCACCTGGGCGAATGCGCCGTAGGTCTGCGGACCGGTGAACGTCTCGGCGTATCCGGTGACCAGGTCGTCGGGGACGGCGACGTCGCGCAGCGAGACGGTGCCGCTGGCCGTGGTGCGCTGGCCCATGCCGTCCCAGTCGTCGACCACCTCGACGCCCTCGGCGTCGCGGGGCACCCAGGCCACCACCTTCGGGCCCAGGGGCCCGCGGTGGGCGAGCACCGGGATCCAGTCGGCGAACAGGGCCCCGGTGCAGTAGCCCTTCTCCCCGGTGAGCCGCCAGCCGCCGCGCCCGTCCTCCACCAGGGTGGTGCGGTGGTCCCGCACGTGCTTGCTGCCGATCTCGGACTGGGCGTTGCCGAAGGAGGCCCCGGCGAGCACGTCGGCGAAGAGCCTGGCCTGCTGCTGCTCGGTGCCCTGGTGCCGCAGGAGGTTGACGTAGACGAAGTGACTGTGCGGGATCTGGGCGATGCTCGGGTCGCCGGTGGCGAGCAGGCGGAAGACCTCGGTCAGGGTGGCCACCGAGACGTCGGGGCCGCCGTGCTCGGCCGGCACCGTGAGGGCCAGCAGGCCGGACGCCTTGAGGGCCGCCACCTCCTCGTAGGGGGTGGCGCGCTCGGCGTCGCGCTGGGCCGCGCCCTTGGCGAAGAGGGAGCCGAGCTGCGCGGCCACCTCCAGGGCGGAGGTCTCGTCCAGCACCGGGGGTCGGCTCGTGGCGGGCACCCCCTCGCTCGTGCGTCCCATGCGGCACCCCTCCTGGTTGCTGGTCCTGGTCCCTCGGCGGCCGCCCGGCCCCGAATAAGGTCAATCTGTATTGACTTGCTCGACTTTAGGGGTCGCAGCCCCTCGCGGCCAAGGCGGATCGCCCGGCAGCGCGTCTCATTTCTCCGAGGGGGTGGACGGGAAAACCTATTAAGTCACCTGATTCGGTAGTCTTCTGCCATGCGTGTCGAACAGCTCGAGTGCCTGCTGGCCGTGACCCGTCACGGATCCCTGCGGCGCGCCAGCGAGCACCTCCATCTCTCCCAGCCCGCCCTGAGCGAGTCGATCACCCGCCTCGAGCGCGAGCTGGGGGTCGCACTTCTCGACCGTCGGCGCTCGGGAGCGCGGATCTCGCGCGACGGGCTCGAGCTGCTCCCGCACGTGGAGGCCGTCCTGGAGTCGGTGGCCCGGCTCCGCAGCGCCGCCGGCGACCGGTCGGTCGGCGAGCGGCTGCTCCGGGTCGGCACCGTCAGCGCCGCGACCTCCACCCTGCTCACCCCGGCCCTGCGGGCCTTCACCGCCGAGCAGCCCGGGAGCCGCGTCGAGGTGGTCAACGCTCGCCAGGTCGCGATCGACGCCGGCCTGCTCGACGGCAGCCTCGACCTCGGCCTGGTCAACGTGCTGGCCGGCGACGACCCGCCCGCCGGGCTGCTCGACACACCCCTGCTCAGCGGGCCGGTCGTCGCGGTCCTCCCGCACGACCACCGGCTCGCCGCGCAGCACTCCGTCGGCGTCGACGACCTGCGCCAGGAGCCCTTCGTGGCGATGCGCGAGGGCTACCTGATGCACCGGCTCTGCGTCCGGCTCTTCGGCGACGCCTGGCCACGGGCACTGACCAGCACCGACGGGGCCGAGCTGGGCAAGGCCCTGGTCGCCGACGGCGCGGGACTGACCCTGCTCCCCCGGTTCAGCGTCGAGGGCGACCCGCTGCACCGGGCCGGGGCGCTGGTGTGCCGCCCGGTCCA
Source organism: Nocardioides sp. Z50_6 (assembly GCF_058215755.1). Classification (NCBI taxonomy): domain Bacteria; kingdom Bacillati; phylum Actinomycetota; class Actinomycetes; order Propionibacteriales; family Nocardioidaceae; genus Nocardioides; species Nocardioides sp. Z50_6. Next base: position 839,111 of record NZ_JBZAJB010000001.1, read on the forward strand.
CGGGCTGGAGACCGCGGTCGCGCTGGTGCTGCGCCTGCGCCGTAGTACCAGGGCCGCCCCGCCGGAGCGTCACCTCCGCGACGCGCTGCTGGCCCAGGCGGGCCGGGTCGAGGCCCTCCGGGTGGTCGACGAGGCCCCGGCCGGCTGAGCGCCAGGGCCTCGTCGGCCACGCCGGCCTCAGGCCGTCACGGAGTCGGGCTCGACCTGCGGCCACGAGACCGGCCCGGCGCCGAAGGCGCCGCGGAGAGTCCCACCGGCGCTGGCGGCGGCGGGGCTGAGGAGACCCGTCGGGGAACCGTCGGGGAACCGTCGGGGATCCGCCGGCGTCCCAACGCCATGACGAGACGACACGCGGCACGGGGCCCGGCGTACGCCGCCCTGCTGATCACAGCCCTGCTCCTCACCGGCTGCGGGGCCGGTTCGTCGCAGGACGACGCCTCGTCCTCGGTCGGGGCACCCGCGGACGACGGCGCGGCGGCACCCGGCACGGACTCCGTCGCCCCGGGCCGCGACGGCAGCTCCCAGGACACCTCCGGGTCCGACGCCGAGGCCCCGGCGACCGGCAGCCGGGCGGCCCCGGCCGTGGCCCGGCGCGCGGTGATCGCCACCGCCACCGTCTCCCTCGACTCCCCCGACGTCGCCGTGGCCCGCCAGGAGGTGCAGCGGATCGCCGACGTGCTGCAGGGCGAGGTCAGCGACGAGCAGGCGAGGACCGACGAGGGGGAGCTGGCCTGGACCCGGATCGTGCTGCGGGTGCCGACGTCGCGCTACGGGGAGGCCATCGAGCGGATCGAGGCGACCGGGCGTCTGCTCGAGACCGAGCGCAGCACCGAGGACGTCACCACCCAGGTGATCGACAACGAGGTCCGGATCCGGGCCCAGGAGCGGAGCCTGCGGCGGGTGGAGGTGCTGCTGGACCGGGCCGACCGGCTCGCCGACGTGGTCAGCGTCGAGGCGGAGCTGACCCGGCGCCAGGCCGAGCTGGACTCCCTCAAGCAGCAGCAGGCCTACCTGGCCGACCAGACGTCGATGGCCACCGTGACCGTCCACATCTCGCAGCGCATCGCCGACGAGGAGCCGGTCGTCGAGGACGAGGAGACCGGCTTCCTGCACGGGCTCGCGACCGGCTGGAGCGGCCTCAGGGGCGCGGCGGTCGCGCTCGCCACCGTGGCCGGGGTGCTGCTGCCCTGGCTCCTCGTCCTCGTCCTGCTGGGCGCGCCCGCCCGGTGGGCCCTGCGCCGGCTCCCCCGTCGGGGCCGCGGCTCCGTCCGACCGGGTCAGGTCAGCGGGTAGGACTGCACGAACTCCGTCAGCCGGGCCAGCTGGTCGGGGTCGGTCGAGGGGATGACGCCGTGCCCGAGGTTGAAGACGTGGCCGCGCGCGGTCCGGCCGGCCTCGATCACCTGCGCGGCACGATCGGTCATCACCTCGGTGGGGGCGAAGACCAGGGTGGGGTCGAGGTTGCCCTGCACGGCACGGTCGCCGACCAGCTCGATCCCGCGCTCCAGCGGCGTGCGCCAGTCGATGCCCACCACGTCGGCCCCGGCCTCGCCCATCAGGCCCAGCAGGTTGGTGGTGCCGACGCCGAAGTGGATCCGGGGCACGCCGAGCTCGCCCGCGACCGCCAGCACCCGGGCCGAGTGCGGCATCACGTGCTCGCGGTAGTCCTGCGGCGTGAGCGCCCCGGCCCAGGAGTCGAAGAGCTGCACGGCCGACGCCCCGGCCTCCACCTGCACCCGCAGGTAGTCGGCGGCGATGCCGGCGATCTTGCGCATCAGCGCGTCCCACACCTCGGGGGCGCCGAACATCATCGCCTTCGTCTTGGCGTGCTCCTTGGACGGGCCACCCTCGACCAGGTAGGAGGCGACGGTGAAGGGGGCGCCGGCGAAGCCGATCAGCGGGGTCGCCCCGAGCTCGGAGACGAGCCCGTGCACGGCCTGGGTGATGAAGGGGACGTGCTCGGGGGTCAGGTCGGGGATCGCCTCGACGTCGGCCAGGGTGCGCACCGGCGACGCCACCACCGGCCCGACCCCGGGCACGATGTCGAGGTCGACCCCGACCGCCTTGAGCGGCAGCACGATGTCGGAGAAGAAGATGGCCGCGTCCACTCCGTAGCGCCGGACGGGCTGCATGGTGATCTCCACGACCAGGTCGGGGTCCATGCAGGACTCCAGCATCCCGACGCCCTCGCGGACGCGCAGGTACTCCGGCAGCGAGCGGCCCGCCTGCCGCATGAACCACACCGGCGTGTGCGGCACCGGCTCACCCCGGACGGCCTTGAGGAACGCACTGTCACGGAGGGAGGGAGTCGAGGTCACACCTGCGATCATCGCAGGTCAGGCGGCGTGTTGGCACATCGCAGCACCAGCCCCGACGTAGGTTGGCGCCATGGTCGTCCACTCCGAGCCACACCCCGGCACGGGGCCGGCTGAGGCACCCGCGTCGTTCCGGACCGCTGTCGCGCAGCTGCGCGCCGCCACGCTGCGCCCGGAGGTCTTCTGCGAGGAGATGCCCGCGCCGCAGCGCATCGCCCCCTGGGCCTCGGCGCTGAGCGCCGACGTCACCGTGGGCGACCTCGAGGTCGGCACCGGGCGGCTCATCCTGCTCCACGACCCGGACGGCAACGACGCCTGGAACGGCACCTTCCGGTTCGTCGCCTACGCCCGCGCCGAGATCGACCCCGACCTGGTCACCGACCCCATGCTGGGCGCCGTCGGCTGGAGCTGGCTGGTCGAGGCGCTCTCGGCCCACGGGGCCCGGTGGGGCTCCGAGTCCGGCACCGTCACCCGGGTCGCCTCCGAGAGCTTCGGCGGCATGTCCCACGAGGACGGCACCGCCCAGCTGGAGGTCCGCGCCTCCTGGACCCCCCTCGAGGGTGACGACGACCTCGACCTGGCGCCGCACGTCGAGGCCTGGGGCGAGCTGCTGTGCACCGCCGCCGGCCTCCCGCCGGTGCCCGAGGGCGTGACCGCCATGCCCAGCCGCCGCGGACAGCGGGGTCCGGACGCCTGATGAGCCCCGATCCGCAGGAGAGGTCCGTGCCGGACCCCTCCCAGGCCAGCCCGGACGAGCCCCGCGAGACGGCCGGCCCCGACGACCAGCCCGAGGCCCCGCCGGCCCCGCTGCTCACCCTGCGTGACGGCGTACCCGACGTGGTCGAGACCCCCGAGGCCCTCGCCCGTGCCTGCGCGGCGCTGGCGGCGGCCACGGGACCGGTCGCCCTCGACGCCGAACGGGCCTCCGGCTACCGCTACTCCAACCGCGCCTACCTGATCCAGCTGCGCCGCGGCGACTCCGGCACCTGGCTGATCGACCCGATCCCCTTCGGCTCCCGCCTCCCCCAGCTGGCCGACGCGCTGGGCGACGAGGAGTGGATCCTGCACGCGGCCACCCAGGACATCCCCTGCCTGCGCGAGGTCGGCCTGGAGCCGGTCAACCTCTTCGACACCGAGCTGGCGGGGCGCCTCCTCGGCTACCCACGCGTCGGGCTGGCCACCCTGGTGGAGCAGATCCTCGGGCTGAGGATGCGCAAGGAGCACTCCTCGGCCGACTGGTCGACCCGTCCGCTGCCCCGGTCCTGGCTCGAGTACGCCGCGCTCGACGTCGAGGTGCTCGTCGAGCTGCGCGACCACATGGCCGCCGAGCTCGTCGCCCAGGGCAAGGACGAGTGGGCGCGCCAGGAGTTCGCGCACCTCACCGGCTTCCAGCCGGCCGTCCGGGTCGAGGCCTGGCGCCGGGTCTCGGGGCTCAACAAGCTGCGCGGGCGCCGCGCACTGGGGGCCGCCCGGGCGCTGTGGGAGGCCCGCGACGAGATCGCACGCCAGCGCGACGTCACCCCGAGCCGGATCATCCCGGACTCCGCCCTGGTCGCCGCCGCCGCCGCCATGCCCACCGACCGGCGGGCCTTGCTCCAGACGCCCGGGTTCCACGGCCGCGGCGCCGACCGCTACGCCAACCGGTGGATCGCGGTGCTCGACCAGGTGCGGACGATGCCGGAGTCGGAGCTGCCCACCCGCACGGCGCGCAGCGACGGTCCCCCGCACCCCCGCGCCTGGGCCGACCGCGACCCGGCCGCCGACCGGCGCTTCAAGGCCGCCCGGGAGGCGACCAAGGCGCTCGCGGACCGGCTCGGGCTCCCCGTGGAGAACCTGATCAGCCCCGACCCGGTGCGCCGCGCCATGTGGTCTCCCCCGGCCACCCGCGAGCCGGGAGCGCTGGCCGCCACGCTGGCCGACCAGCTCGCCGGGCTGGGGGTCCGCCCCTGGCAGGTCGACCTGGTGCTCGACCCCCTGGTCGACGCCGTGCTCGCCGGCGACGTCGAGCCGGAGCCGGAGGAGCAGGGAGCGGAGCCGGCCTGAGCCGGTCCCGCCGCCCGGGTCACTCCTCGTCGTCGCCGCCCGGCTCCTCGGTCTCGGCCGCCTCGGCGGAGAGGACCACGCGCGAGGTCTCGTCGATCTCCTCGGTCACCGCCTCCAGGTCGAGGTCGCCGGGCTCGGTGAGCAACGTCTGCAGCAGCGGTGCGACCGCCTGCTCCAGGTCGGGCCACGACTCCAGGAGCGGCTCGATGGCCATCCCGCGCACCGCGGTGTTGAAGACCCGGCTGCGCGAGGGCTGCCGGCCGGGCTGGAGGAAGTCGTCGGAGGCGGCCACGGCCAGGTTGGCGGGCACGATCGCCCCGGCGCGCGTCACCCGGGCCATCGCGCTCTCACCGACGGCGTAGGCGACCAGGTCGGCAGCGGCCCCGGGGCTCTTGGTCCGCGCCGAGATGCACAGTCCGGTGACCTCGCCGACGGTGCTCGCGGTCTCGAGCGTCGGCATCGCCATGACGTTGAAGTTGAGACCCTTCACCTCCCGCAGCTCGGGGACCAGGTCGCGGTAGCCGGCGATCATGCCGAGCTTGCCGCGGCGGAACCAGTCCAGCGCGGAGCGCTTCTCCAGCTGCTCGTCGGTCAGCGTCAGGCTCGCGTCGCGGAGCACGGCCAACGCCTGCTCCAGCGCTGCCCGGCTGTCGTCGTCGGCGAAGCTCAGCGAGGTCGGGTCCTGGTCGTCGTCGAAGACCGAGCCGCCGCCGGACTGGATGAAGGGGGCGAGCCCGCGGATGGTGGCGTCGATGTGGAAGCCGCTGGTCCCCCGGCCCGGCCGCGCCGCGAAGTCGGCGGCGGCCTCGAACTCCGCCAGCGTCCACCGGTCCCAGCGGTAGGGGACGTCGAGCTCGCGCCGTTCCATCTTGTCGAAGTCGATCAGGTCGGTGTTGAGGAACATCACCATCGGCGAGATGGAGTAGGCCATGCACTGCAGCTCGCCGTCGAGGCTGAAGGACTCGACCGCGTCGCGGGAGAAGTCGTCACCGAAGTCGACCCCGCGCTCGTCGAGCAGCTCGCTGACGGGACGGGTCAGCCCCTCGCCGATCAGCTGGTCGAGGTCCTGGCGATCGACCATGAAGACGTCGGGGACCTCGCCCCCGGCGATCGCCTCCACCGCGGAGTCGTGGTCCTTCCACTCCACCAGGGTCGTGTCGCTGCCGTAGCCGGCGTTGAACTCGTCGGTCACCGTCGACCAGGCCGCCAGTTCCGCCTCGCTGCCGTAGACGCCCAGCGAGAGGGGCGTGGGCGCGCGGGGCGGCTCGGGCGTGGTCGGCGAGGCGGACGCGGAGGGACCGGGCGGGGCCGGCTCGTCGTCGGAGCAGCCGGCCGCGACCAGCGCCAGGGACAGCAGGGTGGCGGTCACCAGGGCGGGACGGCGGAACGGCATCGACGGGTCTCCTGAGGGGCGAGGAGGGCGGCCGGGGGTGAGCCACCCGCGCCGGTGGCGCGCGGCCACCTTATCGAGCGGCCGGTGGGCGCCTCAGAGCACGTCGTGGAACTTGCGCGCCTGCGCCACGACCGCCTCGAAGACCGACCTGTCCACGGCCGCCCCCTCCCGGCGGATGGCGGTCTCGTCGAGGCGGAGCAGCCGGTCCAGACGCACCTCGCTGGGGCGTCGCTGCCGGTCCCAGCCGCCGGCCCCGACGTCCATCCAGTGGCGCCCCCACCTGGCCTCGTCCTCGGCGTCCAGGTCGTGGTCCTTGCTGCTGAGCATCAGCCCCAGCCAGTCGCCCTCGTGGTGGGCCAGCAGCAGCACCGGGCGGTCCTTGCCCTGGGACGGGTCGTCCTCGTAGGGGACCCAGCCCCACACCACCTCGCCCGGGTCGGGCGCCCCGTCGGCCCGGGCGGCGTACTCCACGACCGGACGGTCGGTGGCGGGACGGCGGGGGACGGCCGGCCGGGTGGCGGGCCGGCGGGTGGCGGGCCGCGACGAGAGCACGCCGAGCGCGCGACGGAGGAGTCCCATGCGGCTCATGCTAGGCGGGGTGCGCCGGACCGGGAGCGCCTCACGGCGCGTGGCCGCTCGTAGCGGCTTATTTTGGGACCCGGGGCTGCCACGATCCGGCGCACCACCACGTCCCATTGTAGTCGCAGGACCAGGGCGGCCGCGCCGCTCAGGCCAGCTCGCCGCGCATCTCCAGGTGGGCCGCCGCCTCGAGCTGCTCGGCCAGGGTCAGCATCCGCGCGGCCGCGTCGTGCCGCGCCTCGGGCTCGGCCAGGGTCGCCCGGCCCACCGCCACCACGTGGGCGAAGGCCGCCGCCCGGTGCAGGACGTCGGCGAAGTCGCCACCGGAGATCCCGCGCAGCACCTGGTCGACCATCGCCTTGAGCTGCTCCACCCCCGGCGGGTCGGCCACCCCGGCCACCACCCGCGCGAACGGCGCCGCCGCGCGGCCCGCCTCGAACTGCTCCGCCACCTCCCGCGGCGCGGCGTGCACCCACGAGCGGAGGAGGTAGAGGCGCCACAGTGCCCCGGCCAGCGAGTCGACCGGCGAGCCCGACCACAGCTCGGCCAGCACCTCCAGCCCTTCGGTGTCGGCCAGGTGGACCACCCGCTCGGCGACCGAGGCGTCGCCGGAGGCGCGGGCACCCCGCACCAGCAGCGCGGCGGCGCGGTCCGCGGCCTCCTGCATGAGCAGCGGGTCCGCCCCCGCCTCGATCTCGGCGAAGAGCTTGTCCCCCGGCATCATCGGACGGTGGTGGGGTCGCTCGGCCATGCCCGTCAGCGTACGTCCGTGGCGGTGGCCGGACCGATCCCCGCCCGGGCGGACTCAGGTGGCGGCGAGCGCCTTGCGCAGGCGCTGGTCGGAGACCGGCTGGGCGGTGCCGAGCTGCTGGGCCCACAGCGAGACCCGGTACTCCTCGAGCAGCCAGCGCACCTTCCGCAGCGCCTCGCCCGGGGGGCGTCCGGGGGGCAGGGCGTCGACCTGGTGCAGGTAGGCGGCCTGCACGTGCGCGACCTGCTCCATCAGCTGCCGGTCGCGGGCGACCTGGCCGGCCAGCTTGTCGCGGCGGTGCTCGAGCGCGGCCAGGTAGCGGGGGTAGTGACGCAGCTGGCGCATCCCGGCCTCGCCCAGGAAGCCGCGGTGGACCAGGCGCTCAAGCTGGCCCCGCATGTCGGTCAGCGCCGGCAGCGTGTGCAGGTCGGCGCGGCCGGAGAGCGCCTTGTCGCAGGCGCGCCAGGCCGCCAGCACCTTGATCACGTCGTGGATCCCGGCGCGGACCGCCGACTCCAGGTCGCGGCCGGCCGCGGCGAGCAGCGCCTCGAACGCGGCGCGGTCGCGCACCGGCGGGTGGGCGTCGACGACGTCGGTCAGCACGGCGGCGCGCAGGTCCTCCAGCAGCTCGGCGACGCTCGGGTACGGCGAGGCCGCGAGACCGAGCTTCTCGGTGTTGGAGAGCCCCTCGAGCGCCGCCGCGGAGCCCGGCAGGGCGAGCAGCAGGAGCCGGCGTACGCCGAGCCGGTGCCGCGCCGCCGCCTCGTCGGCCGACCCGTAGACGCCGAGCCCGACGCTGGTCCCCTCGTCGTCGAGCGCCGGGAAGCCCCGTACCTCGTGGCCGGCCCGGCGCTGGCTGAAGGACTCCTCCAGGGTGCCGAAGGTCCAGTCGGTCTGCCCGGTCGCCGTCATCCCGGTGTCCTGGGCAACCTCGGCCACCGCCGCCGCGAAGGCCGGGCGCAGCGGGGCCTTGAGGGCCTCCAGGTCCTTGCCTCGGGCGGCCTCGACGCCGTCCTCGGTGACGACCCGGAAGGTGGGCCGCAGGTGCGCCGGCACCTTCTCCCAGTCCCACGCCTCGCGCGGCACGTGCACCCCGGTGGCCGCGCGCAGGTAGCGCTCCAGGGCGTCGAGCAGCGGCTCCTCCCCCGGCGGCACCGCGGCGAGGAAGTCCCGGGCGGTGTTGGGGGCGGGCACGAAGGAGACCCGCAGGTTCTTGGGCAGGCTGCGGATCAGGTGGGTGACCAGCTCCTCGCGCAGCCCCGGCACCAGCCAGGAGAAGTCGTCGACGTCGACCTGGTTGAGGGTCGCCACCGGCACGTCGATGGTGAGGCCGTCGTCGGCGGCGCCCGGCTCGAAGTGGTAGCTGATCGGGAAGGTCAGGTGGTCGCCCTCCCACTGCGTCGGGAAGTCGGCGGCCTCCACCTCGGCCACGGTGTCGTGGGTGAGCATGTCGAGGTCGAAGGTGAGCAGGTCGGGCCGCTCGCGTCGCTCCTTCTTCCACCACTGGGCGAAGTGCGCGCCGCTGACCACGTCGGCCGGAACGCGGGCGTCGTAGAAGTCGAAGAGGGTGTGCTCGTCGACCACCAGGTCGCGGCGGCGGGCGCGGTGCTCGAGCTCCTCGGCCTCCGCGAGCAGCTCCATGTTGTGGGTGTAGAAGCGGTACCGCCCGGAGGTGAGCTCGGCCCACTCCCCCTGCACCAGGGCGTGGCGGATGAAGAGCTCGCGGGAGACAGCCGGGTCGATCCGGCCGTAGTTGACCGGCCGGTCGGCGACCAGCGGGACCCCGTAGAGCGTCACCTTCTCCAGCGCCGTCACCGCCGCGCGCTTCTTGGACCAGTGCGGCTCGCTGTAGGACCGCTTGACCAGGTGGGCCCCCAGCCGCTCGGCCCACTCCGGCTTGATCGCGGCGTTCTGCCGCGCCCACAGGCGGCTGGTCTCGACCAGCTCCCCGGCCATCAGGAAGGCCGGGCTGCTCCCCCTGAGCACCGAGCCGGGGAAGATCGCGAACCGGGCGCCGCGGGCACCGACGTACTCGCGCATGGGACGGCGGCCCGACGCTCCGGGGCGCGGCTTCTCCCGCTCCTCCAGGGCGCCGATGTGGGAGAGCAGGCCGGAGAGGAGTGCCTGGTGGATGCCGTCGGCGTCGGGGGTGTCGGCGGGCTGGCCGACGTCGATCTTCATCTCCTTGCAGACCTGGCGCAGCTGCGACTCGAAGTCCTGCCACTCCCGGACCCGCAGGTAGTTGAGGAACTCCCGGCGGCACATCCGGCGGAAGGCGCTGGAGGAGAGCTCGCGCTGCTGCTCCTTGAGGTGGCGCCACAGGTTGAGCCAGGTCAGGAAGTCCGACGACTTGTCCTTGAAGCGGGCGTGCAGCTGGTCGGCCTGGGCCTGCTTGTCGGCCGGCCGCTCGCGCGGGTCCTGCAGCGAGAGCGCGGCGGCGATCACGATGACCTCCCGCACGCACCCGAGACGCTCGGCCTCCAGCACCATCCGCCCCAGGCGCGGGTCGATCGGCAGCCGGGCGAGCCGCTGACCGAGCTTGGTCAGCCGTGGGCCGGACTGCTCCCCGCCCCGCCTCCTGCGGGACGTCATCGCGGCCGGCTTCGCCGGCGACCGCTCGCGATGACGTTGCGCGTCGGCGGGGGGCTGCGCCCCCTCGGACGACCCGAGCGCGCCCAGCTCCTCCAGCAGCTGGATCCCGGCGGTGATGTTGCGCCGGTCCGGCGGGTCCACGAAGGGGAACCGAGCCAGGTCGCCCAGCCCGAGCGAGGTCATCTGCAAGATCACCGAGGCGAGGTTGGTGCGCAGGATCTCGGCGTCGGTGAACTCCGGGCGGGACTCGAAGTCCTCCTCGGAGTAGAGCCGGATCGCGATCCCCTCCGCGACCCGCCCGCACCGGCCCGAACGCTGGTTGGCCGACGCCTGGCTGATCGGCTCGATCGGCAGGCGCTGCACCTTGGTCCGGGCCGAGTAGCGCGAGATCCGGGCGACGCCGGTGTCCACGACGTACCGGATGCCTGGGACGGTCAGCGAGGTCTCGGCGACGTTGGTGGCCAGCACGACCCGGCGCACGGTCGAGGGGTGGCTGGAGAAGACCCGGTGCTGCTCGGCGGCGGAGAGCCGCGAGTAGAGCGGGACGATCTCGAGCCGGTCGGAGCCCAGCGCCTCCAGCGCCTCGGCGGTGTCGCGGATCTCGCGCTCGCCGGGCAGGAAGACCAGCACGTCGCCCGGGCCCTCCCGGGAGAGCTCGCGGACGGCGTCGAGGATCGCCTCGGTCTGGTCGCGGGTGACCGGCTCCCCCTCCTCGTCGGCCTCGGGCAGCTCGCGCAGGGCGCGGTAGCGGACCTCGACCGGCCAGGTCCGCCCCGAGACCTCGATCACCGGCGCCGGCCGGCCTTGGGAGTCGGCGAAGTGCTCGGCGAACCGGTCCACGTCGATGGTGGCCGAGGTGACGATCACCTTGAGGTCGGGACGGCGGGGCAGCAGCCGCTTGAGGTAGCCGAGCAGGAAGTCGATGTTGAGGCTGCGCTCGTGGGCCTCGTCGATGATGATCGTGTCGTAGCGGCGCAGCATCCGGTCGCGCTGGAGCTCGGCGAGCAGGATCCCGTCGGTCATCAGCTTGACCCGCGAGGACGCCGAGGTCCGGGCGGTGAACCGCACCTGGTAGCCGACCAGGTCGCCCAGCTCGGTGCCCAGCTCCTCGGCGATCCGCTCCGCCACCGAGCGGGCCGCGATCCGCCTGGGCTGGGTGTGGCCGATCAGGCCGCCGCGGCCGTCCTCGTCGCGCCGGCCCCGACCCAGCTCGAGACAGATCTTGGGCAGCTGGGTGGTCTTGCCCGAGCCGGTCTCGCCGGCCACGATCACCACCTGGTGGTCCCGGATCGCCTCGGCGATGTCGTCGCGGCGCTGCGAGACCGGGAGCTCGGCGGGGTAGGTGATCGTCAGGTCACCGGGGCCGGGCTCCGCGTCGGGCCGGTCCCCGGGTCCGCTGACGGGATCGCTGCTGGGCATGGTGGGCACCATTGTGCCCGGCAGGTGTGCCGGGCACGCGCCAGCGGTCCGGGTGCGCCGCTCAGGGCGCGGGCGCCGGGACGCCGTCCAGCGTCAGCCTCGGGTCGGAGGCCGCGGCCAGGAGCGCCCCGGTCGGCGGCGGCTCGGTGCGGACCGGCACCTGCGAGCTGTTGCCGAAGAGCGGCTCGTAGGTGACCACCACCGTGCTCCCGTCCTGGTGGACCGCCATCACCGCCCGCCCGGTCACGCCGGGCGCGAGCAGCGCCTCCTCGGCCGCGCGCAGTCCGGGAGCCCGGAGCGAACGACAGACCGTCTCCTCCGGGACCACGTCGCAGGGCCAGATCACGTCCTCCCGGCTCAGCGCCACCTCCACCTGGAGCATCCCCAGACCGGACTGCCCCTCGACCCGCCAGTCGAACTTCGAGCCCAGCGAACGGAGCTCGCCGGCGGCCCCGGTGCTGGTCTGGAGGTTGGGGTGCGGCCCGGCGCCCGTCCCCAGGTGTGCCCGCTCCGGGTCCAGGTGCTCGGCGAGCACCGCGTGCCATGCCTGCAGGGTCGGGGCGAAGTCGCCGGGGGCGCCGGATCCCTCCCCCGACTCCGGTTCCGCAGTCGCGGTCTCGGTCGGAGTCCCTGGGGTCGGCGCGGCCGAGGGCTCGGTCGCGACGCTGGGGCTCCGGGCAGGATCGGGGTCGGCGGGGCCCCAGACGCCCGCCAGGGCCGGCACAGAGACCGCGACGGCCAGCACCGCCGCGGCCGAGCCCGCGGTGAGGGCCAGACGGCGACGGCGCAGCCGGCGACGACCGCGTGCCAGGTCGCCCGCGGCCGCCACCGCCGCCGGCAGCAGAGGGTCGGCCCGCTGCGCCAGCCGGTCCAGCTCTCGCTCCATGAGGGCGTGCTCGTCCATCAGTGCTCTCCGTTCGCGGCAGGGGCGAGCGCCACGCGCAGGTGCGCGAGGGCCGCCGAGGTCTGGCTCTTGACCGTGCCGACGCCGACCCCGAGGTCGCGTGCCGTCTCCTCCACCGAGAGCCCCCAGTAGTGACGCAGCACGACCACCCGGCGCTGGCCCGGGGCCAGCGCGCGCAGGGCCCGCCAGAGCGCGTCGTCCTCCTCCACCCGGTGCGGGCGGGCGGCACGGTCGGAGCCGTCGAGCTCGGCGTCGGGCGAGGGCCGCTCGCGTCGCCAGGGACGCCTGGTCTCGTCGAGGTGGGCGTTGACCACGGTGCGACGGGCGTAGGCCTCCGGCGACTCCATCCGCGACACCCGCGGCCAGGCGACGTAGAGCTTGGCGAGCGCCACCTGCACGAGGTCCTCGGCCCGGTGGGCGTCCCCGCAGAGCAGGTACGCCGTGCGGTGCAGGCGGGCACGCTGGGCCACCACGAAGTCGGTGAACTCCTGGTCCCGCAGCTCGCCCATGGTCCTCCTCTCGCTGCCCGTCACCTTCCTAACGGGGTGCAGGGGCGAGGGGTTGGCCCGGCGCGCCGATCACTCCGTATCGGCAGGGCGCGCGGATCGGCAAGGGCGCGCGGATCGGCAAGGGCGCGCGGATCGGTGGAGGGCGGCGCTCAGGCGCCGGGCACGTCCGCGACCGTCGGGTGCGACCAGTCCTCGGCCCCGACCCTGCGCCCCGTCACGTCCTGGGCGGTGATGCTCAGCAGCAGCGAACGGTTGCCTCCGGCCCACGGCGCGGGAAGGTGCGCAGGCGGGTCGAAGACGGCGGCCGAGGGGTCCAGCACCCGCTCGCAGAGCCCCAGCACGACGACGCTCCACCCGCTCCGCATCTCGCGGTCGAGGTGGTCGATCTCGAACGCCACGGTGGCGCCGGGGCCGTGGGTGGCCAGCTCGGAGTAGGAGGTGGTGCGGATCTCCAGCACCCCGTCGTTCACGGTGTAGTTGACCGGCACGATCCGCGGCCCGTGCGGCGTGGTGAACGCGACCCGCCCGACCACGTCGGCGCGCAGCAGCGCACGGCACTCGTCGAGCGAGAGCTCGGCCACCTCGTCCATGCCCCCATGGTGGCACGGCTCGTTCCCCGCGGCGAGAGGTCCCGCACCGCTACGCTCGCCGCCATGAGGACACTGGACGCCAAGGTCGTCGCCATCACCGGAGCCGCGTCGGGGATCGGACGGGCGCTCGCCCTGGAGGCGGCGGGGCGCGGCGCCCTGCTCGCCCTCTCCGACGTGGACGAGACCGGGCTGGCCGAGACGGCCGAGCGTGCCCGGGCCGCCGGGGCACGGGAGGTCAGGGTCGACCGGCTCGACGTCGCCGACCGTGCCGCGTTCACGACGTACGCCGACGAGGTCGCCGCATACTTCGGCCGGGTCAACATGATCGTCAACAACGCCGGAGTCGCGCTGGCCGGGGACTTCACCGACCTGGAGCCCACCGACATGGAGTGGATCATGGGGATCAACTTCTGGGGCGTCGTCCACGGGACCAAGGCCTTCCTGCCCCACCTGATCGCCTCGGGCGACGGGCACGTGGTCAACCTCTCCTCGCTCTTCGGCCTCGTCTCGATGCCGGGCCAGAGCCTGTACTGCGCCTCGAAGTACGCAGTGCGGGGCATGTCCGAGGCGCTGCGCGAGGAGATGATCGTCGCCGGACACCCGGTCGGCGTGACCGTCGTCCACCCCGGCGGGATCAGGACCGCGATCGCCCGCAACGCCCGGGTCGCCGACCCCGACGACAAGCAGCGCACCGCCGACTTCTTCGACAAGCAGCTGGCGCGCACCGAGCCCGAGGAGGCGGCGCGGGTGATCGTCAGGGGCGTGCTGGCCGGCAAGGCCCGGGTGCTGGTCGGGGCCGACGCGCACGCGCTGCACCACCTGGCCAAGACCACCGGCGCGCGCTACCAGGACCTGGTGGCCCGGGTCGCGCGGCGGGCGCTGCCGGCCCGCACCAAGGTCGTCTGACGACCGGGCTCGCCACCCGGGGGGGCTCAGCGCTTCGAGCGGGCCCTGAAGACACCCACCAGCCGCGGACCAGCGAGCCGCTGCTCGAGCTTGCGCGCCTCCCGCTTCACCGGCTGGGCGACGTACTCCCCGAGGATCACCCCGGAGGCCAGCGCGATCGCCACCGAGGCTGCGGTGACCATCGCGAGCAGGCCCTGCGAGATCGCGGCGCCGCCCTCGGCCAGCAGCGAGAGCCCGCGATAGATCGAGAGCCCGGGCAGCAGCGGGACGATCGCGGAGACCACCACCACCAGCGGCGGCACCCGGACCCGGCCCGCCACCGCGTAGGCGACGAGGCCGATCGCGAACGCCGCCGTGGCCGCCGCCCAGGTGCGCCCGAGCCCGGCCTCCTCGATCACCCGGAAGATGGCCGCGGCACCTCCGGCGACCACCGCGATCGGCAGCAGGATCCGCTTCGGCGAGTACGCCGAGTAGGCGAAGGAGGCCGCGCAGAGTGCCGCCCCCACCGCCAGCACCCCGATGTCCTGCCAGCCGGAGCGTCCGGGCTCCAGCTGGCCCACGTCGACGCCGAGCAGCTCACCGAGGGTCAGTCCGCCGCTGACCCCCGCGATGATCCCCGCGGTGGCCAGGAGCGCCTCGATGATCCGTGCGCCCGCAGTGACGTAGAAGCCGGAGAGCGCGTCCTGCAGCGCACCCATGAAGCCGATCCCGGCGAGCAGCATGATGATGTTGGCCGTGACGACCAGCGAGGGGTCGACGTCGAAGCCGGAGGCGGCAGCCCCCACGGCGAAGAGGGTGGCCACCACCCCGCCGGCCACCTGGAGGTAGAAGGTCGGCAGCCGCCGGCGGCTCAGGAAGAGCTGCACCCGGTCGATGCAGGACGCCGCCACGAAGGCGATCGCGACCACCAGCGCACCGCCGCCGAGAAAGAGGGCCACGGAGGCGCACATCACCCCGGTGGCGACGGTGACCGCCCAGCGCGGGCGGTTGTGGCCGACCGAGACGATGGTGGCCATCCGGTTGCGCGCCAGGTAGAGGTCGAGGCGTCCGGCCAGCAGGTCCCGGACCAGGTGGTCGACCTGGGTGAGGTCCTCGTAGTCGATGTCGCGCTGCTTGACCTGCCGCAGCATCACCAGCGACGGCATCGCCGCGTCGTACTGGTGGCCCATCGAGACCTGGGTGAAGGTCACGTCGATGTCGGTGTGCCGCAGTCCGAGGTGGTGGGCGACCGCGCCCATCGTCGCGGTCACGTCCGCGGCCCCGGCCCCGTTGGCGAGCAGCATCTCGCCGATCCGCAGGCACAGGTCGATCGTCAGGTTGAGCTCCTTGACGTCAACCTCGTTGTTCTGGTCAGGCACGGTCCTCATGCTGTCACGCGGCACTCGCGACGCCCCGGGCACCCGCCCCCTAGGCTGACGCCGTGCGCATCGACTTCCACGCCTCCCCGGCCCCCACGTTGGGGGTGGAGTGGGAGCTGGCCCTGGTCGACACGGAGTCGCGGGACCTGGTCAGCGCCGCCGCCGACCTCTTCGAGCTGGCAGTGCCCCGTCTGCCCCACCCGGAGCGGCTGCACCAGGAGCTGCTCCGCAACACCGTGGAGGCCGTCACCGGGATCTGCCACGACGTCCCGGAGGCGATGGGGCAGCTGCGCGAGACCCTCGGGGTGGTCGCCAAGGCGGGCGACGAGCTGGGGGTCGACCTCTTCGGCGCCGGGGCACACCCCTTCGCGAGCTGGTCGGCCCAGCAGATCACCGAGGGCCACCGCTACGAGGAGCTGATCAACCGCACCCAGTGGTGGGGCCGGCAGATGCTGATCTGGGGGGTCCACGTGCACGTCGGGCTCCCCGAGCGGGATCGGGTGATGCCGGTGCTCACCGGGCTCCTCAACTCCTACCCCCACCTGCTGGCCCTCTCGGCCTCCTCGCCGGTCTGGGCGGGCCAGGACACCGGCTACGCCTCGAACCGGGCCCTGATGTTCCAGCAGCTCCCCACCGCCGGGCTGCCCTTCCAGTTCCAGCGCTGGGAGGAGTTCGAGGGGTTCGCCCACGACCAGCTGACCACCGGGGTCATCTCCGAGCTCGACGAGGTGCGCTGGGACATCCGCCCGGCCCCCAAGCTCGGCACCCTGGAGAACCGGGTCTGCGACGGGGTCTCCACCCTCGACGAGCTCGGCGCCCTCACCGCCCTCATGCACTGCCTGGTGGTCGACCTCGACACCCGGATCGCCGCGGGCGAGCAGGTCAGCACGATGCCGCCGTGGCACGTGCAGGAGAACAAGTGGCGCGCGGCCCGCTACGGCCTCGACGCGATCATCATCCTCGACGGCGACTCCCGCGAGCGCCTGGTCACCGACGACCTGGCCGACCTGCTGGAGCGCCTCGAGCCGGTCGCCCGACGGCTCGGCTGCTCCGACGAGCTGCGGCGGGTCGCCGACATCCCCACCCGCGGCGCCTCCTACCAGCGCCAACGCGCGGTGGCCCACGAGTCGGGCGGCGACCTGGTGGCGGTCGTCGACTCGGTGGTCGGCGAGCTGCGCAACTCGCTCGCCTGACCGGGTCGCCGGCTTGGCCGGATCCCTGGACGCGGCACCCCCGGCCTGCCATCCTCGGGCCGTGGCCACACTCCCGGACCCCACGTCCCTCGGATTCCTGATGGTGGAGAGCCGTCAGATGCCGATGCACGTCGGTGGGCTCCACCTCTTCGCCCGTCCCGAGGACGCCGACGACGGCTACGAACGCGAGCTGGTGACCCAGCTGCGCACCGTCCCCGAGATGTCGCCGCTCTACCTGCGCCACCCGCACCGCTCCGTGCGGACGGGGGGCCAGCTGGTCTGGGAGACCGACGGGGCCTTCGACATCGAGCACCACGTGCGGCACAGCGCCCTGCCCCGCCCGGGCGGGGGCCGGGAGCTGCTCGAGCTGGTGAGCCGCCTGCACTCCACGCGGCTGCCCTGGGAGCGCCCGCTGTGGGAGTCGCACGTGATCGAGGGCCTGAACGACGGCCGGGTGGCGATCTACCACAAGATCCACCACGCGCTGATGGACGGCGTCTCCGCGATCCGGCTGCTCAACGTGGTGCTCAGCGACGACCCCGAGGAGCGCGGGATGCTCGCTCCCTGGGCGCTCCACCCGGCGCCGGTCGACGGGGCCTCCCGGGGCACGGTCGACGGGGCCTCCCGGGGCGCGGTCGACGGGGCCTCCCGGAGCCCGGTCGGCGGCGCAGACCTCGCACACGTGCCCGTCACCGCCGTGCGCTCGGCGCTCGGCCTGCTCGCCGAGGCGGCCGGGATGCCCGGCGCGCTGGTCCGCACCCTGTCCCGGTCGGTGCGGGACCAGCCCTCCACGCTCTCGCTCCACTCCCCCCGGACGATGCTCGACCGGGAGTTCACCGGAGCCCGGCGCTTCGCGGCCCAGGACTGGCCGGTGGAGCGGCTGCACGCGGTCGCCCGGTCCAGCGGGACCACGATCAACGACGTGGTGGTCGCGATGACCTCGGGCACGCTGCGCCGCTACCTGCTCCAGCACGACGAGCTGCCGCGGCAGAGCCTGGTGGCCATGGTCCCGGTCGGGCTCAAGGCGAAGGAGTCACACCTCCCGTCCGCCGACGGGGGGAACGCCGTCGGCGCGGTGATGGTCCGGATGGGCACGGAGATCGCCGACCCCGCCGGCCGGCTCCGCGCGGTCCACGAGTCGATGAAGGCGGGCAAGGCGGCGCTGGCCTCGATGACGCCGCTGCAGATCGTGGCGATGAGCGGGCTGGGCCAGCTCCAGGCGATGCTCCCGGCGATCTGGGGAGCCAGCGGGCTCACGCGTCCGCCGTACAACGTGATCGTGAGCAACGTGCCCGGGCCCCGGCAGGCCAAGTACTTCAACGGCGCCCGGCTGCTGGGCAACTACCCGGCCTCCATCCCGATCCCGGGCGCTTCGCTCAACATCACCTGCACCTCCTACGACGGCAAGATGTGCTTCGGCCTCACCGGCTGCCGGCGCGCGGTGCCGCGCCTGCAGCAGATGCTGCCGTTCCTGGACGAGGAGCTGGCGCTGCTCGAGGAGGCCGTCGGCCTCTGAGCCGCCCTACCGCTCCTCGAGGCCGCCGCCGAGCTGCTCGGCGACTGCGCGCAGGCGGGCCCGGGTGATGTCGGCGACCGTCCCGAAGCCGGCCAGGTCGGCGTTGGAGCCCGGCCGGGTGGGCTCGGCGGAGTTGACCGAGAGGCACTGCCGGGTGCCCCCGTCCTCCAGGTTGGCCAGCGCGACCGCGTGGCCGGTGGTGCCGCTGCCCGCGAAGGGGTCGAGCACCCGGGCGTCGGCCGGCATCGTGTGCAGGATCCGGCGCAGCAGGCCGGTCGGCTTCGGCGACTCGAAGACGTGGCCCACCAACGCCTTGAGCTCGGCGACCGCGGAGTCGGTGGAGCCGACCTCCTCGGCGTGCCAGATGGTGCGCAGCTTCTTGCGGCGCCCCCCGGGCCGCTCCAGCCAGTCGCGCTGGAAGACGTCGACCCGCGGACCCCGCTGGCCCTTGATCTGCCGGCAGACCAGGTCGTCGGGCCGCGACCCGATCAACGGCCGCGACCAGCGCCAGACCGCGGCCGTGCCGTCGCCGAAGACCGGGTGCACCTCCACGGCTCCCGGGAAGGGCTCCAGCGCCACCCGCCCGCCCTCGGGGTCGCCGTAGACCGGGAAGTGCAGCGTCGGGGCCGTCAGCGGGTTGAACTTCTTGTTGGTGTTGCGCAGCGGCAGGTGCCGGAAGCGGCGGCCGTCCTCGGCGACCTCGGGGAAGTCGGCGGCGACCACACTGTGGGAGGTCGAGGCGTCCAGCCGGCAGGCACGGGCGTCGCGGGCGAAGACCAGCAGGTACTCGTGGTCGGTGGCGAAGCCGCCCCCCAGCTGTCGTCCCTTGGGGTTGAGGTTGACCACCACCTGGGCCAGGAAGTTCTGCTCGCCGAAGACGTCGTCCATCAGCAGCCGCAGCCTGGCCGCCTCGTTGTCGTCGATGCTGACGAAGACGGCGCCACCGGGGTCGAGCACGCGGCGTACCTCCTCCAGGCGGGGCCGCATCATCGCCAGCCACGCCTCGTGGCGCCCGGCGCGGCCGCCGTCGGCGGTCCGGAAGCGGTCCGCGTAGGCGAAGTCGTTGCCGGTGTTGTACGGCGGGTCGGCGTAGACGAGATCGATCGAGCCGGTGCCGAGCGAGGCCAGCACCTCGAGGTTGTCCCCCTCGACGAAAGCGTTCCAGGTCGCCACGTCCGCCACATTAGTGCTCATCCGTCCTACTCTGGAGAGCATGCCCTCCTTCACACGACCGCCTGCCCCCGCTCGCCGTGCCGCCTCGGCGGCCGTCGCCGGCCTCGCCACCGGCGCCTGCGTGCTGGCCCTCACCGCGCCGACCGCCGCCACCCCGACCCCCGCCGCAGCCCCGGGCGGCGACCGCGCCCCGGGGACCGGCACCGACCACCAGCCGCGCCACGCCAGCGACGGCAAGGCCGGCTGGGTGGCCGAGCCGCTGCCGGCCGGTCGCCGCGCCCCGGCCACCGTGATCTCCGAGACCGGCTGGAGCATGGCTCCCGGCATCGACTACCGCACCTGGGACCAGCTCGAGCCCCGCGGGGCGAACATCCCCCAGACCGTGCGCTTCCAGCTGCTCACCATCGACATCGCCAACCCGGGCAACACCTTCGACCTGGTCTCCACCGACAAGGTCGCCGACGGCACGTCGGTGGAGTGGATGGCCAAGCAGTCGGGTGCCGTGGCCGCCATCAACGGCGACTTCTTCGACATCGGCGACACCGGCGCCCCGCTGGGTGTGGGCAAGGCCCGCAATGGCGGCCTGCGCCACGCCCCCGCCTCGGGGTGGAACAGCAGCTTCTGGGTGGACAAGGCCGGCCGGCCCCGGGTGGGCGACCTGCCGTTCGTCGGGAAGTTCCGCAACGGCAAGCGACCCAACATCACCTTCTCGGGCTTCAACTCCCCCCTCGTGCCCAAGGGCGGCATCGGCCTCTACACCCCCAAGTGGGGCAAGACCAGCGGCTACTCGGTCACCGACGGGCAGAAGCGGGCCCGCCAGGTGATCATCAAGAACGGCCGGGTCGTCTCCAACCGCTACGGCCTGACCCGCGGGAAGAAGATCCAGGGCAAGCTGCTGGTCGGGCGCGGCAAGGGCGCCGCGCTGCTCAAGAAGCTCAAGCGCGGCGAGCGTCTGGGCCTGAAGTGGCGGGTCAAGGGCTCGCCGACGGTCGCCATCTCGGGTGACCGGCCGCTGCTGCTCGACAGCCAGCGCGTGGTCATCAACGACCAGCTGATGCACCCCCGCACCGCGGTCGGCATCGACGAGGACGGCCACAAGGTCTTCTTCCTCACCGTCGACGGCCGGCAGGCGCACAGCCGCGGGTACACGATGGTCGAGCTGGCCAACATGATGCAGGCCCTGGGCGCCGAGAACGCACTCAACCTCGACGGCGGCGGCTCCACCACCATGGTCGGCCACACCGACCTGGGACAGCTCGCCGTGCTCAACACGCCCTCGGACGGCACCCAGCGCAAGGTCCCCAACGGCCTGGCGGTCTTCTCCACCCCCTTCAGCTGAGGGCGGGCCGGCCCCTCAGACGGGGCCGGCCACCCCTCGCGCCTGTTCCCCGTCGACGGCGAGCAGCGCGACCGTCGTCATCGGCACCAGGCACTGCACGGTCTGCTTGGGCATCCGGACCCGGACGCGCAGCTCGCCGTCCTCGCGTCGCAGGGACCAGCGCTCCGGCGCCTCGCAACCGACCGCCAGCACGGCGCCCAGCAGCGCCTCCCCGGCGCGCAGCTCCTGCCGCGCCTCCTCCAGCGCCCGGTCGAGGTCGTCGCGGAACCGCGCCGAGGTGAACTGCACCAGCCACGCCTCCTGCGCTCCCACGTCGGGCAGGAGCACCAGGGAGCCGCTGCCGGGGCCGCTGCCGGTGTCGCTCCCGGTGACCTCCACGAGGGGCCGGTACGCCACCGCACCCTCCGGGGCGCCGCCCCCGGTCGTCGGCGTGGCCGTCGGCGTCGGCGTGGGCGTGGGCGTGGCCGTCGGCGTCGGCGTGGCGGCGGGGGACGACGGGTCGGCGCCGCCCTCGCGGCCGTCCGTGTCACCGCCGCACCCGGCCACGAGCATGAGCACGCCCGCCGCGACGAGGCCGGACAGGACGCGGACGGCCGCCGTACTCGCTCGCACCTGTGGCACCCGTGACACCTCCTGCCCGGGCGGCGGCCGCGGGCCCGGGGCCGCCACGTACCCGTTACGCGCCCTGGCTACCCTGCGGGACATGGCTCGATTCACCCGCGCGGAGCTCCAGGCGTTCCGCGACACCGAGGTGCCCGACCTGCTCGGGCCCGACGTCCGCCTGCTCTTCGTCGGCATCAACCCGGGCCTGTGGACCGCGGCGACGCAGACCCACTTCGCCCACCCGGCCAACCGGTTCTACCCTGCCCTGCACCTGTCGGGCATCCTCGAGCGGCGCATCGACCCGGCCGCCGGGATGACCAACGACGACCGGGACCACCTGCGCGCCCGCGGCCTCGGCATCACCAACCTGGTGCCGCGGGCGACGGCGCGGGCCGACGAGCTGACCCCGGCCGAGCTGGCCGCCGGCGGCGCCCGGCTGGAGCAGCTGGTGGCCCGGGTGCGGCCCCGCGTGGTGGCCGTCCTCGGCATCACCGCCTACCGGCAGGCCTTCGGCGACCGCAAGGCGGTCACCGGCCGCCAGCCGGAGCCCTTCGCCGGGTCCGAGCTCTGGGTGCTGCCCAACCCGTCGGGCCTCAACGCGCACCAGACCGTGGGCACCCTCGCCGAGGCGTACGCCGCCCCCGCCCGCGCCGCCGGCCTGCTCCCAGCCGACGCGGACACGGGCCCCTGACCGGCCCTGCCGCACCCGCGGGCCCCCCGGACGTCATCACCAACGGCGCCCCGAACGACCGCCCGCGATGACGTCCCCCGGGGGCTGTCGGACGTCATCACCAACGGCGCCCCGAACGACCACTCGCGATGACGTCCCCCGGGGGCTGTCGGACGTCATCACCAACGGCGCCCCGAACGACCACTCGCGATGACGTCCCAAGGAGACCTGCCGGACGGCCGCCGGACGTCATCGTGGGTGGTGCCTCGGACGACCGCTCGTGATGACGTCCGGGGGCGGGGGCGGGGGGGGCAGGGGTGCGCTCAGCCCTGGGGGCCGACGTCGTCGATCGTGGTCACCACGTCGGTCAGCACCGGACGCCGGGGCGCCGAGCTGAACCCGAAGCGGCACGGCGGGTCCAGGGCGGTCAGCGACCCCAGGCGTACGCCGTCGAAGCGCCCGGCGGCCGAGTCGAGCGCGTGCACGTCGGTTGCCCCGTAGTACTCGCGGCGGCCCCGGCCGGCGGTCCCGCGGGTCCGTACGCCGGGCAGCAGCAACCGGGCGAGCGGGTCGGTGACCCGCGACCAGCCGGGCGCGGTGGCCAGCGGCCTCGGCACCAGGCGCAGCGCGTGCCCCAGCGCGGTCCGCCGGCCGATGCCGCAGACGAGCTCCAACGACGGCGTCCGCACCTGCCAGCGCTCCCGCCCGGCGGGCATCCCGAAGCCGCTCGCCACCCGCCCCGCCTCGACCTCGACCGGCTCCACCCGGACCTCGTCGAAGAGGTAGGTGCCGGCGACCAGGTCGGCGACCGCGCGGGTGGGAGCCAGCAGGACCCGGTGACCCTCGGCCGTCTCCACCATCACGTCGGCGAAGGCCCCCAGCGGCGACTCCCGCCATCGGCCGACGACGGCACGCAGCCCGCTGGTGGTGCCGACCCCGGCGATCTGTCCGACGAAACGTGCGCGCGCCATGGGTTCGACGGTAGTGGTGCCGGGGTCATCGGCGCCCCCACGCGATCGGGCCAGGTCCGTACGGCCGGGCCCGTCCGGGTCAGTACGGCCAGCCGAAGGGCGGAACGTCGACGACGGTCACCGACTCGCAGTCCTTGCCGTCGTACTTGTTGACCAGCCCGATCTTGTCGCGGGGGTCGATCGACCCGATGTAGATCACCTGGTCGTAGCCCTCCTGGCAGTAGATCTGGTCGTAGTCGCCGTCGTTGAGGACGTAGAAGATGTCGTCGCCCTCCTCGGAGTAGAACTCGTCCGAGCCGCTGCCGAGGAAGATGATGTCGTTGCCCTCGTCGGCGGTGCCCCGGTCGTCGCCCGCGCCGTCGATGAGGACGTCGTTGCCGTCGCCGCCGTCCAGCTCGTCGTTGCCGGCGCCACCGTCGAGGAAGTCGTTGCCCACGGCCCCGGAGACGTGGTCGTTGCCGTCGTCGCCGTAGACCTTGTCGTCGCCCTGGGCGCCCATCAGTCCGCCCACGCGGGTGCCGCGACGGAGGTTGTCGTCGCCGGGCCCGCCGTAGATGACGTCGTTGTCGGGACCGCCGGAGATGCTGTCGCGGCCGTCCCCGCCGTCGAGCGTGTCGTTGCCGACCATGCCGTCGACGACGTCGTCCCCGGCCTCACCCCAGGCCGAGTCGTCGCCGTTGTGCATCAGGATCGTGTCGTTCCCGAGCCCGCCCCACGCCTGGTCGTTGCCGGCGTGACCGTTGAGCCGGTCGACGCCCCCCTCCCCGTGGAGGAGGTCGTCCCCGGCGTTGCCGTCGAGCTGGTCCTTGCCGGGGCCGCCGAAGATGGTGTCGTTGCCCGGGTGTCCGTAGAGGCGGTCGGCGCCGCCTCGGCCCTTGATGATGTCGTCCCCGGCGAGCGCCTTGATGACGTTGGGCTTGCGGTTGCCGGTGAGCACGTCATCACCCTTGGTCGCCTTCTTGGCCGCGACAGCGGGGGCGGCGAGGCCGAGGATCAGCAGAAGGAGCGGAAGGAAGACGAAAGAGCGTCGGATGGTGGGCCTCCTGTGTCTCGAAGCGGACCGCGCGGGAACTGGACCGGCGGCGTGCGCGTCGATTATTCCAAAAGGGGGTGAGGGAGACTGAGGAACACCCGATCCACCACCTCTTCCGCCCCCGTCCCGTCCCATGACTGGCAGGCTTCTCCCATGTCCGACCTTCCCCCTCCCGCCGACGACCCGCCGGGCACCCCCGCGGCCCCAGCGCCTCCTGAGGCACCGGTCCGGGAGGCGGTGCGCCGTTATGCCGCGATGCAACCCGGTCTGCTGGGTCCGACGCAGCGCTTCGTCGAGCTGGTCACCTCCCTGCTCGACGAGGCCGGGATCAACTACCTCTCGGTGGACGGGCGGACCAAGAGCGTGGCCTCCTTCGCGGCCAAGGCGGCGCGACAGGTCGACGGGCAGCCGGAGTACGCCGACCCGCTGAGCGAGATCACCGACCAGGTCGGCGTCCGCGTCATCACCTACGTGCACAGCGACGTGGCGGCGGTCGCCGACGTCTTCGACGACCAGCTGGTCGTGGTCGACGACCGCGACCTGGGTCTGGAGACCGCCCGGGAGGGCCGGTTCGGCTACTCCAGCCGCCACCTCCTGGTCGCGGTCGGCGAGCCCGGCCCGGAGAGCTTCACCGACCTGGCGGGACTGCGCGCCAGCATCCAGGTCCGCACGGTGCTCCAGCACGCCTGGGCCGAGTTCGAGCACGACATCCGCTACAAGGGCACCGTGCCGGAGGAGCACGCCCCCGACCTCGACCGCCGTTTCACCCTGGCGGCGGGCCTGCTGGAGCTGGCCGACCAGGAGTTCTCGGCGATCCGCGCCAGGCTGCAGGGCTCCGGGCCGACCCGGCTCGCCGACGCCGACCCCAGCGACCCCCGGATCAGCGGGCAGGAGCTGGCCGCCTTCCTGGCCGGCCAGTACGCCGACGCCGGGTGGTCCCACACCGACCACTACGGGTGGATCGCGGGACTGCTGCTGGAGCTGGGGGTGACCTCGCTCGACGAGCTCGCGGCGCTGCTGACGTCCGTCGACCCGGAGGCGGTGATCCGCCGGATGGGCTACCGCTACCCCGCGGGAGCCGTGCGCCGCCTCGACGACGCGCTGCTGGCCATCTTCGGCGAGCGGTACGTCGCCCTCACCGGCAACGCGCACCGGGTGCCGCAGCTGCGAGCCCGGCTGGCGAAGCTGGTCGACCAGGAGGAGCCCGGACGCTGAGCTGCCGGGTGCGGCTCACGAGGGAGCCGCACCCGGCAGGAGTCGCCTTCCGGCGCGGGTCGGGCCTTCGCTCAGGCGTCGGAGAGCGGCAGCTGGTCGGCCGGGCTGGCCGGGGTCTTCTCAGTCGGTGTCTTGGCGGCCGGGGTCTTCTTCGCCTGGGCCTTCTTCGCCGGCGCCTTCTTGGCCGGGGCCTGCTTCGCCGGCGCCTTCTTGGCCGGGGCCGTCGCGGCGGACGTCTTCTCGGCCGTGGTGGCGCTCGCGGTCCCCGTCGCGGGCGTCGTGGCGGCCGGCTCGGCGGCGACCGGCACGCTGGTGTCCACGTCGGAGGCGGCGGCCACCTGGGCAATGGCCGCCGGCGCCGGGGTGCCCTCGGCGACCTTCCGCTCCGCGGCCTTGCGGCTCGGGAGCTTGGCGCCGGGGCCGGCGGTCTTCGCCGCCGGCGCCTTCTTCGCCGCCGGGACCTTCTCGGCGGGAGCCTTCGCCGCCGGCGCCTTCTTCGCGGCCGGAGCCTTCTTCGCCGCCGGAACCTTCTCGGCGGGAGCCTTCGCCGCCGGCGCCTTCTTGGCGGCGGGCTTGGCGGCAGGCTCAGCGGCAGGCGTGGCGGCCGGCGCCTTCTTGGCGGCGGGCTCAGCGGCGGGCTCAGCGGCAGGCGTGGCGGCCGGAGCCTTCCTGGCAGCCGGCTTGGCGGCGGGCGCCTTCTTGGCCGGCTTGGCCTTCACCGGCGCGTAGGCCTTGCGGGGGGCGAGCGGGTCACCGTGCGGCGCGGCCGTCTCGGTCTGCTTCACGGGTGCCTTGGCGGGCGCCTCGTCGGGCGCCGCCGACGGCGCCTCGCTGGGCGTGACGCGCGGCGAGTCCACGGGCCAGCTCACGCCGCCCTGCGCGTCCCCACGCTCCAGCAGCTGGCCGGCGCGGGCGACTGCGCCCCCCACGACCTGACCGGCCAGGCCGACGCCGGTCCCGACGACGTCCTTGACGTCGTCGACGATCTCCTGGACGGTCTCCTGCGGGCGGGTGACGAGGCCGGTCGTGCGCCGGGCCACCTGGGCGAGTGCTTTGCGTGGGTCCATGGTGTCTCCTATACCCCGTTGTGCTCCTCGGCATGGGTGAGGAACACGCCACATGATCCCCTACCCCGCGCCGGCGCCCCGTCCGCGCCGCCGGACGTGGACGGCACTTTCAGGGTGCGGGCGACACGGGACCGTCCGAGGTGCGGCCGAGCTCCTCGTAGGGGCCCACCAGGAAGCGGCCGTCGGTGCGCACCCGCACCCACTGGATCCCCACGGGGACGCCCTCGTCGTCGTAGGTGATCAGGGTCATCTCCGCGTCGCGGCGGGGCTTGCTGCCGATCGCGAGGGCGTACGCCGCCCCGCCGGTGGTCCCGTTGGTCCAGCTGTAGCCGACCTCGCCGTCGGGGCCGACCACCTCGGTCGGCCCGTTCTGGACGTGCAGGTGGCCGCCGACCGCGAGATCGGCGCAGCCGCGCTCCAGCGCCTCCTGGGCCAGCTTGACGTCGTGCACGAGCAGGGTGTTGATCCGCTCCTCGGAGTCGCAGGCGGTGTCGGCGAGCCGCTCACCCACCTCCTCGAAGCTCAGGCCGGTCTCGTCGCGCCAGCTGCCCAGCCCGCTGCTGCGGGGGTCGTCGACCCCGAGGATGCGGCCCCCGCCGGGCCCCTCCTCCACCTCTCCGACCAGACGGGTCCAGCCCAGGTCGTCGAGGTAGTCGCCGACGAAGCCGCCGTGGTCGTGGTTCCCGGTGACCGCCCAGCGGTCGAGGTCCTCGAAGGAGGCCTGGAGGGAGTCCAGGGAGAACGCCTCCCACGGCTTCCCGGTCGAGGTGTCGTCCCCCGCCCCGAGGATCGCGGTGGCGCCCGCGCGGTCGGCGACGGCCCGGGCGACCCGGTCCATGCCGACGTTGTCGTGCCGGTCCGAGACCAGCAGCGCCACGGTCTGGTCCTCCTCCGGCTCGTGCACCTCGATGTCGGCGGCCGCCTCCGCGGCGGCGTCGTACCACTCGCGGCTCTTGGCGTAGGTGTCGACGGCGCTGGCGATCAGTCGCTTGGTCTGGGTGCCGGTGACGTCCGCCCGCACCTCCAGCCCGGCTGCCTCCTCCGGCACCGGCACCTGGTCGCCCAGGAACTCGGGCAGCGGGATCCAGCTCCGGGTCTGGTCCAGCGGCGCCTGCTCGCGGTGCCAGGGCTGCCAGAGCGCCACCGCCAGGACGACGACCAGCGAGGCCACCAGCAGCGGTCTGGGCCGCAGGGTGCGCAGGTCCCGGAGCAGGTCGCGGCGGCGGACCGGGCCGAGCAGGAGGTAGGCGAGCACCGGGAGCGCGCCGATGGCCGCGCCCCGCAGGCCGGAGGCGATCGCCATGTCCACGACGAGCCCCTGCACCTTCGCGATCTGCGCCTCGGGGTTGGAGGCGATCAGCGTGTAGCGCTCGAAGAGCTCCTCGGTGGAGGCCGCGTCGCTCTTGCCGAGGGCGATCCGCACCCCCAGCCCGCCCGGGACGTCGAGGCGGACGTCGGGGAGCACCGGCCCCGTCGCCAGCACGGCGTACCCGTCGAGGGTGGGGGTGACCACCGCGTCGTGGCCGGCCAGCACCGTGGTGCGGCTGCTGTTGAGGAAGAGCGCGGACCCCACGGCGACCGCGGTGACCACCCAGACCGCGGCCGTCAGGACCCACCGCAGCACGGAGGCGGCATCGGGACGGAACGACATCGACCTCACCGTAGCCAACGGCCGACGCCGGCCGACGACCCAGGTCGGGTCAGGCGCGGGCCTGGGAGATGGCGTAGAGCGCCACGGAGGCCGCCACCCCCGCGTTGAGCGACTCCAGGTTGTTGGCCATCGGGATCGAGACCAGCTGGTCGCAGGTCTCGGCGACCAGGCGGGACAGGCCCTTGCCCTCGGAGCCCACCACCAGGACCAGCGGACCCTCGGCCAGCCCGCCCTCGGCGGCCAGCTCGGGCAGCGACATGGTGCCCTCGGCGTCGAGGCCCACCACCATGCAGCCGGCGTCCTGGTAGGCCTTCAGCTGACGGACCAGGTTGACCGCCTGGGCCACCGGGGTCCGGGCCGCGGCGCCGGCAGAGGTCTTCCAGGCCGAGGCGGTCATCCCGGCCGCCCGGCGCTCGGGGATCAGCACGCCGTGCGCGCCGAAGCCGGAGGCGGAGCGGACGACGGCCCCGAGGTTGCGCGGGTCGGTGACCGAGTCGAGGGCCACGACGAGCGGCGGCTCCTTGGCCTCGGCGGCCCGGTCGAGCAGGTCGTCGCCGTGGGCGTACTCGTAGGACGGGATGCGCGCGGCCAGGCCCTGGTGGACCGCGCCGGCGGTCATCCGGTCCATCTCGTTGCGGGTGACCTCCATCATCGACAGGCCCTGCTCGGCGGCGAGCTTGAAGGCCTCCCGCAGGCGGCCGTCCCGCTCGGCGCCCTCGGCGACGTAGACGCCGGTGATCGGCACGCCGGCACGCAGCACCTCGACCACGCTGTTGCGGCCGGCCACCCACTCGGCGTCGCTGCTCTTCGTGTTGCGGTGCCGCGGCTTGGCCGTCGCCTCGCGCTCCGAGCGCGCCTTGGCCTTGTGCGCCTTGTGGTAGGGCCGGTCCTCAGCCTTGGGCGTCGGTCCCCTGCCCTCCAGCCCGCGCTTGACGCGGCCTCCGGAGCCGATGGTGGCGCCCTTCTTCGACTTGCGGATGGATCCCTTGCGCTGGGAGTTGCCTGCCATGTCAGTCCTTCCCCTGCGCCTGGGCCAGCGACCAGCGCGGCCCCGACGGGGTGTCCTCGATCTCGATGCCGGCCGCCTTGAGGCGGTCGCGGAGGGCGTCCGCGGTGGCGAACTCCCGTGCTGCACGTGCGGCGGCGCGCTCCTCCAGGAGCGCTCCGACCAGGACGTCGACCGCGTCGGTGAGCAGCGCGGTCTCGGTGTCGTCGCCGCCCGACCAGGCCGGGTCGGCGGGGTGGAGGCCGAGCACGTCGAGCATCGCCAGCACCTGCGCGCCGGCCCGCCCGGCGTCGCCGCCCTCGGCGAGCAGCCGGTTGCCCTCGCGGACCGTCTCGTGCACCACCGCCACCGCGGCGGGGGTGCCGAGGTCGTCGTCCATCGCGGCCACGAAGGCCTCGGGCAGCTGCTCGAGCCGCACCTGGCCGGCCTCGCCCGGGACGCCGGCGCGCTTCAGGAACGCCTCGACGCGGCGGAAGCCGGTGGCGGCCTCGTCGAGGGCCTCGAAGGAGAACTCGACGTGGCTGCGGTAGTGGGCGGCGACCAGGTAGTAGCGCAGCTCGACGCCGCGGTAGCGCTGGAGGACGGCCGGGATGGTCAGGCTGTTGCCGAGCGACTTGCTCATCTTCTCGCCCGCGGTGGTGATCCAGGCGTTGTGCATCCAGTAGGCCGCGAAGGGGTGGCCGGCGGCGCGCGACTGGGCCTGCTCGTTCTCGTGGTGCGGGAAGCGCAGGTCCATGCCGCCGCCGTGGATGTCGAAGGCGGTGCCGAGGTACTTGCCGGCCATCGCCGAGCACTCGATGTGCCAGCCGGGGCGCCCGCGGCCCCAGGGCGAGGGCCACGACGCGGTGGCCGGCTCGCTCCCGGACTTCCAGCCCTTCCACAGGGCGAAGTCGCGGGGGTCGCGCTTGCCGCGCGGGTCGGCGTCCTCGGCGGCCTCCATGTCGTCGATCCGCTGCCGGGTGAGCTCGCCGTAGGTCGGCCACGAGCGGACGTCGAAGTAGACGTCGCCCGAGCCGTCGTCGGCGGCGTAGGCGTGGCCGCGCTCGATCAGGGAGGCGATCATCTCGATCATCTCGGGCACGTGGCCGGTGGCCGCCGGCTCGTAGGTCGGCGGGGCGACGTTGAGGGCGTCGTAGGCGCGGTCCAGCTCGCGCTTCATGGCGTAGGCGAGGTTGTACCAGGGGCGGCCCTGCTCGGCGGCCTTGGCCAGGATCTTGTCGTCGATGTCGGTGGTGTTGCGGATGAAGGTGACCTCGTAGCCGCGCACCCGGAGCCAGCGCTGCAGGACGTCGAAGTTGACCCCGGAGCGGACGTGGCCGACGTGCGGCTCAGACTGAACGGTGAGCCCACAGACGTAGAGACCGACCTTCCCCTCCTCGAGGGGGACGAAGTCGCGGACTTCGCGAGACGCGGTGTCATGGAGCCTGAGAGTCACCCGCTCAGTCTAGGGGCGGGCGAGGCCGGGATTCGCATCCCCGAACTCGGTGACGGGTGGGGCTGGTGTGACGTATCGTCCCGAGGATGAATCGCCTGCCCCACGCGCCCTCCTCCCGCCCCGTGCCCCGGCTGGTGGCCGGAGCGGCCGCGCTGGTCCTGCCGGCGACCCTCCTCGGCGTGCTCGCCGCCCCCGCCGTGGCCGAGCGGGAGCCCGCGCCGCGTCGCTCGGCGACGCAGATCTCCGACACCTCCTTCGACGCGGGTCACGAGCTGCGCCCGGGTGCACGGGTCGGCACCAGGATCGCCAAGGGGTCGGTGCGGCTCAAGCGGCCCACCCGCGCCCGGACCGTCGAGGGCCTCCGCTACGACATGGGCATCTGGACCTCGCCGTGGGTCACCGAGGCCTTCGGCTTCACCGAGCTCATCCCCTCCTGGCAGGCGACCACCCCGCGGGACAGCTGGATCGAGGTCAAGGCCCGGCTGCGCGCCCCGGACGGCACCGTCGGGTCGTGGGACACCATGGCCCGCTGGACCTCCGGCAACCGCTGGCTGCGGCGCACCACCCTGGGCAGCCAGGACGACGACCTGGCCCGGGTGGCGACCGACACGCTCAAGGTGCACGACGCCGCGGGCGCGGTCGGCTGGCAGCTCAAGGTCCAGCTGATGCGGCGCCAGGGGACCAAGGCGGCGCCCTCCCTGGACCGGGTCGGCGCGATGGCCAGCCGGGTCGCCCCCCGGGGCGCGACCTCGGCGCCGGGCCCGGCCGTGGGCACGGTCCTCGACGTGCCGGCGTACTCCCAGATGACGCACCGGGGCCACTACCCCCAGTGGGGCAACGGCGGTGAGGCGTGGTGCTCGCCGACCTCGCTGGCCATGGTGCTCGACCACTACGGCGTGCTGCCCGACGCGGCCCGCGCCTTCGGCGGTGGCGCCCACACCGACCCGGTGGTGGACCACACCGCCCAGCAGGTCTACGACCACGGCTACCGCGGCACCGGCAACTGGGCCTTCAACACCGCCTACGCGGGCACCCTGCTGCCCCACACCCGGGTCACCCGGCTGGCCGACCTGCGGGCGGCCGAGGAGCACGTGAGCGCCGGCACCCCGCTGATCGTCTCGGTCGCCTTCGGCGCCGGCGAGCTGGACGGCGCCCCGATCACCTCCACCGCCGGTCACCTGATGGTGCTGGTGGGCTTCACCCCCGCCGGCGAAGTGGTGGTCAACGACCCGGCGGCGCCGAGCAACTCCTCCGTCCGGCGCACCTACGACCGGGCCCAGTTCGAGAAGGTCTGGCTCGACGGGTCCGGCGGGCTCACCTACCTGCTCGAGGACTAGCCGGCCCCGGGGCCGACCCCGCTAGGCGTCGTCGGCGGCGGTGAACGAGATCTCGTGCCACCCGGTGGCGCCGTCGGGCACCACGTCGCGCCGCACCCCGGTCTGCACCTCGCCGCGCTTGTCGCGCGCCCTGACCCGCAGCAGGTGCTCCCCCGGCTCGACGTCGAGGGTGGCCGCCCACTGCACCCAGGTGTCGTTGGTGCGGGGCAGGGCCACCTCCGCCTCCTGCCAGTCGCCGCCGTCGAGCGCGACCTGCACCGCGGAGATCCCCACGTGCTGGTGCCAGGCCATGCCGCCGACCCGGAGCCGTCCGGCCGGGACGGTGTCGCCCGACGACGGGACGTCGATCCGTGAGGAGAGCCGCACCGGCCCCTGCTCCGACCAGCCCCGCTGGGTCCAGAAGGCGTCGACGTCGACGAACCGGGTCACCTCCCAGTCGACCACCCACTTGCAGGCCGAGACGTAGCCGTAGAGGCCGGGCACCACGGTGCGCGCCGGGAAGCCGTGCTCGAGCGGCAGCGGCTCGCCGTTCATCGCCACCGCGACCATCGAGTCGCGGACGTCGGTGAGCGCGCTGAGCGGGGTGCTGCACGTCCACCCGTCGTCGGAGGTCTGCAGCACCGCGTCGGCACCGGGGCGCACGCCCGCCCGCTCCAGCAGGGTCGCGGTGCGCACCCCGCTCCACCAGGCGTTGCCGACCAGCGGGCCGGCGACGGGGTTGGAGACACAGCTCAGGGTGATCCACGCCTCGCTGAGCTCCATGGCGATGAGGTCGCGGTAGGTCAGCACGACCTCGCGCTCGACCATGCCGTGGATGCGCAGCCGCCACTGAGAGGGATTGATGGTGGGCACCGCCAGGGTGGTGTCGATCCGGTAGAACTCCGCGTTCGGCGTCTGCCAGCTCGTCACCCCGGCCAAGTCGACCCGGGCCCGCGGCGGAGCCTCCCGGTCGGTGACGCCGGGGATGCGCAGCAGGCGCCGGCTCTCCTGGACCGCCCGCTTGCGATTGCCCACGACCCGGCCCAGGGTGCCGGCGGAGACCGCCACCAGGCCGGCCACGCCGAGGCCGGCCAGCAGGCCCCGGCGACCGGACGCCCACCCGCCGTCCGACTCGCGTCCGGCGAGCAGCCCCAGCAGGCCGGTGGCGAGCACCGAGGTCACCAGGCCCACCCCGATCGGGACCGCGTCGACCACCGTCGCGCCCGGCTGCAGCATCACCGCCACCAGGCCGGCGCCGGCCAGCAGCACCCACACCAGCACCGAGCGCCACCAGCCGCGGCCCCAGGCCCACCCGGCCAGCGAGAAGCCGGCCAGGAGCACCAGGACCACCAGCAGCATCAGCACCGGCTTGTCGGCCCGGCCGAGGGTCTCGATCGCCCACTCGACCACCGGGCCCGGGGTGAACCGGACCACCAGCTCGGCGGCGGCGACCAGCGGAGGGTCCCGGATGGTCAGCGACTTGGCCGCCAGGTAGCTCGTGGCGAGCCCGGTGGCCCCGGCGACGACACCGATGAGGGCCCACGGGCGAGTCGACTGCATGGGAGTGATTGTGGCTCAGGCATCATCGTGCGCGTGAGCCCCCGTCCCACTCGGTCCGAGACGCCCCTGCCCCGCGTCGGCGTGGGCACCGATGTGCACCGCCTCGTCGAGGGGGTGCCGATGCACCTCGCCGGGCTGGCGTGGCCCGAGGAGACGCACGGCCTGGAGGGGCACTCCGACGCCGACGTGGCCGCCCATGCCGCCTGCGACGCCCTGCTCTCCGCGGCCGGGCTCGGCGACCTGGGCAGCAACTTCGGCACCGCCGAGCCGCAGTGGGCCGGGGCGTCCGGCGCCACGCTCCTGCGCGAGACCGCGGCCCGGGTCCGGGCCGCGGGCTTCGAGATCGGCAACGTCGCGGTGCAGGTGATCGGCAACCGCCCCCGGCTCGGCCCGCGGCGGGCCGAGGCCCAGCTGGCCCTGGGCGACGCCGTCGGGGCGCCGGTCTCGCTCTCCGCGACCACCACCGACGGCCTCGGCCTCACCGGGCGGGGCGAGGGCGTGGCGGCGGTCGCGACCGCGGTGGTGATCGGATGAGGACCTTCGACGGGCTCCAGCTCCACGTCCGCGTCCACGGTCCGGCCGCGGACGCTGGGCCGGGCACGGGCTTAGGCACCGGCGGGCGGCCCGAGCCGATCACCGTGGTGCTGGCCCACTGCTGGACCGCCGACACCGACGACTGGCACTACCAGGTCCTCGACCTGCTCTCCCGCTTCGGTCACGACGTGCGCATCCTGACCTGGGACCACCGGGGCCACGGCCGCTCCGACCCCGCACCGGAGGCGAGCTGCACGGTGGCCAACCTGGCCCGCGACATGGGCGACCTGATCGACCTGCACGCGCCCCGCGGCCCCCTGGTGCTGGCCGGTCACTCCATCGGCGGGATGACGTTGATGGCGCTGGCCGAGCAGCGCCCGGACCTGGCCGCCCGGACGGCCGGGGCCGTCTTCGTCTCCACCTCGGCCGGCGACCTGGACACCATCACCCTCGGCATGCCCGAGCTCGGCCCGCGCGCCAGGGCGCAGCTCCCCCAGCTCCTGGCGCGGCGCGCGCGCACCCTCAGCCGCCGGGCCCGGCGGCGTACGCCGACCATCGAACGCGCCGTGGTCAACCGGTTCCTCTTCGGGGAGCCGCTACGCCCCCGCGACGCCGGCCTGGTGGTCGACCAGCTCATCAACTGCTCCCCCGCGACGATGCGTGGCTTCTACAACGACATGCAGGGCCACGACCGGGCGGCGGCCCTGGCGGCCTTCGACCACGCCCCCACCCGGGTGCTGGTCGGCAGCCGGGACCTGCTCACCCCGGTCGACCACGCCCGGCGGATCGCCCGGCACCTGCGTCGCTCCCGGCTGGTCGTCGCCCCGGGCGCGGGCCACATGCTCACCCTGGAGCGCAGCGACCTGGTGACCGAGCACCTCGTCGACCTGGTCCTCGGGGCCAGGGACGCACAGGTGGCGGAGCCGGGGGCCGGGGCGGACGGACCGGCTCAGCCCAGCGCCAGCCGGTAGCCCCGCTTGACCACCGTCTGCACCGCGGCGCTGCCGATGGTCCGGCGCAGCCGGGCGACCGCCATCTCGACCGCGTGCTCGGAGCCGGCAGTCCCCGAGGGCAGGGCGGCGAGCAGCTCGGCGCGGCCCACGACGTGTCCGGGGCGGGCCGTCAGCGCTCGCAGCACCGCCAGCGGCGCCGGGGTGAGCCGCACCTCGCTGCCGTCGAGCAGCACCGTGTCGCCGTGCAGCCGCAGCAGGCGCCCGTCGGCGACGTCGAAGCTCAGCCCGCTGCGCCGCCTCGGCAGCTCCGTCGCGAGCATGGTGACCATCGCCGCCACGCGGGAGCGGGTCGGCCAGATGGTCGGCACCCCCAGCGGCTGGAGCGCGGCGGCGGTGACCGGGCCCACGCTCGCCGCGAGGACGTCGCTGCGGAAGGCGTCCAGCGCCGCCTCGTGACGGCCGGCCGCCTCGGCGGCGTCCAGGAAGGCCCGCACGGTGAGGGCTCCGGTGAAGGTGACGGCGTCGAGCTCGCGCTCCGCGACCAGGTCGACGAGGTGGCAGGTGGCCACGCGCAGGGCCTCGTCCTCGGCCTGCAGCACCGCGGCCCAGGTCACCTCGGCGCCGCGGCGCTCCAGCAGGGCGATCTGCTCCTCGGCCTTGCGGGAGGCGGTGACGCCGACCCGGAAGCCGGTCAGCGGCGCCCCGATCGGGAGCCCCTCAGGCGCTGGCACGTCTGTCCTGACGGGGGCCCACCTCGACCATGCCCCCCTCGATGCGTACCTCGTAGCTGGCGACCGAGACGTGCTCGTCGTCCAGGCACCGCCCGGTGCGCAGGTCGAAGGCGTGCTTGTGCATGGGCGAGGCCACGAAGTCCACGTCGCCGCGGGTGCCGACGATGCCGCGGGCCAGCACCGAGGCCCGGCTGAACGGGTCGTGGTTGGCCAGCGCGTAGACCTGGTCGTCGTGGGTGCGGAAGAGCGCGACCGCCTGGCCGTGCACCAGGGCGGCGGCCCCGCGCTCCACCTCGAGGTCCTCCAGGCGACAGACGGGCTCCCACTCCTGCCCGGCGCGGGGGGTCATCGCGCCTCCTCACGCAGCCCGATGGTCGCGCCGACGAGCGGCTCGGGCACGCCCCCGTCGGGGGCCCCCGGCTGGAGTCGGCCGCGCGCGGTGGTGAACGAGATCGACGGGTCGGGGGTGTGGTAGCCGACCTCCTCACCGTCGGAGCGGGTGAGGGTCCGGGCGGCGGCGA
The DNA here is from genome assembly GCF_058215755.1 of Nocardioides sp. Z50_6. Lineage (NCBI taxonomy): Bacteria > Bacillati > Actinomycetota > Actinomycetes > Propionibacteriales > Nocardioidaceae > Nocardioides > Nocardioides sp. Z50_6. The sequence continues at coordinate 874,957 of NZ_JBZAJB010000001.1, forward strand.
CGACGACGACGTCGACGACCGCGGTGCCCGGACGCAACCTGCGCTGGCGGGTGCGGGGCGCTCGATCCGTCATGCCCGAAACGTAGGTCGGCGATGTTGTCCCCGATGTTTCCCCATGTTTCGGCCAGGAAAACCCTGACTCACGACCTCCCGGCCGGGTGCCGGTCGCGAGGCCCCGGCCGGCAGCCGGAGCGGGCCGCCGGCCCCGCGTATCCTGCGGGGCGTGCCTGCCTCCGCCTTCGTCGTCCTCGCCGCCGGTGCCGGCACCCGGGTGGGCGCGGTCGTCGACGGGGTCGCGACCAACAAGGTGCTCCTGCCGCTGGCCGGCCTCCCGGTGCTGGCCCACTCGGTGCTGACCGGGCTCGCCGTGCCCGGCGTGCGCCGGGTGGTGGTGGTGGCCAGGCCCGGGGAGGAGACCGAGGTCGGCGAGGCGCTGGCGCCGCACCTGGGCGAGCACGAGGTGCTGCTGGTGACCGGAGGCGCCACCCGGCACGCCTCCGAACTGGCCGCGCTGCGGGTCCTCCGCCCGGAGGTGGAGTCCGGCGCGATCGAGGTGGTGGCGATCCACGACGGGGCACGTCCCCTGCTCTCGCCGGACCTGCTCGAGCACCTGCTGACGGCCGCCACCGAGCACGGGGGCGCCGTGCCGGTCGCCGCCGCTCCCCCGATGGTCCGCACCGACGGGTCGGTGGCCCCGGCCGGGCTGGGCACGGTGCAGACCCCCCAGGCCTTCCGCGCCCGGGCCCTGGTCGCCGCCTACGACGCCGCGCAGCGGGACGGCTTCGCCGGCACCGACACGGCCTCCTGCGTGGAGCGCTGCGCCGACCCGCTCCCGGGCGGGCCGGTGCGGATCCGCGCGGTCCCCTCGTCGGGGCGCAACCTCAAGATCACCTTCCCCGAGGACGTCGCGCTGGCCGAGGCCCTGCTCGAGGGTGCTGCTGCTCAGGGGCGATGAGGGCGCGGCGACGACCCGCTGGTGAGCTCCTCGAGGAGCCGCACGTCGTCGGCGTCCTGCACCCGCCGGGCCTCCGGCGGGGCGTCGACCAGCTCAAGCCAGCGCGATCGCTCCTGGCCCAGCGGCAGCACCAGCGCGTCCAGGACGGCGGCCAGGTCGGTGGCCGGCAGGGCGGGCAGGCGGCGCACCACCTCCGCGGGCAGCACCACCGGGGAGCAGATCGCGCGCAGCCCCTCCCGGTCGACGGTGCCGCCGACCATCCCCTCGACGACCTCCTTGACGGTGTCGGTCACCGGCCGGACGCCGACCACCACCCGGCCGGTCTCCCGGGCCCGCTCCGCACAGTCGGCGAGGAAGGCCGACGGGGTCATCGGGCACAGGGAGTCGTGCAGCACCAGCGGCCCGCCGGCCGCCTGCACCTCCGCCCAGTCGGTGCCGTGGTCGAGCAGCCGGACCCCCGCCTCGCCCAGGGCCCAGGCCGCGCAGGCGACCAGCGCCTCCCCGTGGATGAGGAGGTAGGGCAGCCGGCCACGGTCCTCGTCGAGCACCCGGCCGAGCGGACGCGGCGGCTCGTCGTCGTCGTAGACGTCGTAGGGGTCTGCAGTCATGGCGCGACCAGCCTAGGGGCAGCCGGCCCGCGCCGGGCAGGCGACGAGCGAAGAGGCCACTGAGCAGCCACTGAGCAGCCACTGGGCGGAGGGAGGCCAGACCAGGGGCCGACACACGACAGGGCCCCGACGACCGGCTCGGTCGTCGGGGCCCTGTCACGAGCGGGGGCTGCGCCTCAGGAGGCGAGCACCTCGTCGAGGATGGCCTCGGCCTTGTCCTCGTTGGTGCGCTCGGCGAGCGCGAGCTCGGAGACCAGGATCTGCCGGGCCTTGGCCAGCATCCGCTTCTCGCCCGCGGAGAGACCGCGGTCGCGCTCGCGGCGCCACAGGTCGCGCACGACCTCGGAGACCTTCATGACGTCGCCCGAGTGGAGCTTCTCGAGGTTGGCCTTGTAGCGTCGCGACCAGTTGGTCGGCTCCTCGACGTGTGCCGCACGCAGCACGTCGAAGACCCGGTCGAGACCGGCCTTGTCGACGACGTCGCGGACACCGACCAGGTCGAGGTTGCACGCAGGCACCCTGACGACGAGGTCCTGCTGGGCCACGATGCGGAGGACGAGGTATTCACGATCCTCGCCCTTGATCTTCCGCATCTCGATGTCCTCGATGATCGCGGCCCCGTGATTCGGGTAGACAACCGTTTCGCCCACGGTGAAAGTCATATGGTGAGTTCCCCTTTCAAGGAGACCCAGTCTAGCACGCCACTTATACACCTCAGACCTTCGTTTCCGCAGGTCAGAGGCTTGCGACGCCTTGACAGAACCACGGCGGCTGTGGTGCGGGGTGATCGGCACCACTTCACGGCGCGGCCCCCCGAGGTCGGTCGCGGCCGGTCGACGCTACGCTCTGCACCATGCACACGCCCCACCGTCGTACGACCGCGCTGGCCGGCCTCGCGCTCGTCCTCACCCCCGTGCTGAGCTCCTGCGGCTTCGACTACGCCACCGACCGGGACTACACCCCCGCCGTCGGCACCAACCACCGTGAGGGCCAGGTCAACGTGCTGGGCGCCACCGTGGTGACCGCCGACTCGGGCGAGGCCGTCTTCATCGCCTCGATGACCAACCTCGGCGACGCGGAGTCGACCCTCGAGGGCATCAGCAGCCTCGACGGGCTCACGTTCTCCGGGGTCGAGGACGTCACCGTCCCCCCCGGCGGCCTGGTCAACCTCGCCGCCTCCGACGACCCCGTCACCGTCGAGGGCGAGATCGAGCCGGGCTCCTTCGTCGACATGTCCCTGGAGTTCTCCCACGGTGACACCGTGACCCTCAAGGTCCCGGTACGGCCCAACTGCGGCGACTACGCCAACGTCCCGGGCGTCCCCCCGGGCGACCCGGTGTGCGAGGTCTCCACCGGCGAGGATCACTGACGAGGACTGAGGGGTCGACGATGACGTACACGCTTGTCCTGCTCCGCCACGGCGAGAGCGAGTGGAACGCCAAGAACCTCTTCACCGGCTGGGTCGACGTGGCCCTCACCGAGAAGGGCCGGGCCGAGGCGGTCCGGGGCGGCGAGCTGATGCGCAGCGAAGGCGTGCTGCCCGACGTCGTGCACACCTCCCTCCAGCGGCGCGCCATCAACACCGCGGCCATGGCCCTCGACGCCGCCGACCGGCACTGGATCCCGGTGAAGCGCTCGTGGCGGCTCAACGAGCGCCACTACGGCGCCCTGCAGGGCAAGGACAAGAAGCAGACCCTCGAGGAGTACGGCGAGGAGCAGTTCATGCTCTGGCGCCGCAGCTTCGACACCCCGCCGCCGCCGATCGACGACGCGGACGAGTTCTCCCAGTCCGGCGACCCGCGCTACGCCGACCTCGGCGACGAGATGCCCCGCACCGAGTGCCTCAAGGACGTGATCGCCCGCTTCCTGCCCTACTGGGAGTCGGAGATCGTGCCGGACCTCCGGGCCGGCCGGACCGTGCTGGTCGCGGCCCACGGCAACAGCCTGCGCGCCCTGGTCAAGCATCTCGACCAGATCAGCGACGCAGACATCGCCGGGCTCAACATCCCGACCGGGATGCCGCTGGTCTACGAGCTCGACGAGGAGCTCCGCCCGGTGACCGCCGGCGGGCGCTACCTCGACCCGGAGGCCGCCGCCGCGGCTGCCGCCGCGGTCGCCAACCAGGGCCGCTGAGCCCCGCTCCGGGCAGTCGCCCGGGGCCTCACTGCGACAACGCAGGGCGGCCGGTGACCACGAAGACCACCCGGGTCGCCACCGAGACCGCGTGGTCGGCGATCCGCTCGTAGTAGCGCCCCAGCAGCGCCACGTCGACCGCCGCCTCGACGCCGTGCTCCCAGTCGTCGGAGAGCAGCGTGACGAAGCTGGAGCTGCGCAGCAGGTCCATCTCCTCGTCGTCGCGCGCCAGCGAGTGCGCCGCCTCGACGTCGCGGTCGGCCACGATCCGGGTCACCTGCGCGACCATGTCCTCGGCCACCTCGGCCATCCTGGTCACCGTCGGACGCATCGCCTCGGGGACGGCCACCGCCGGCGCCCGCAGGCGCGCCACCTTGGCGACGTGCACCGACAGGTCGCCCATCCGCTCCAGCTCGGTGACCATCCGCAGGGCCGCCACGATCAGCCGCAGGTCGCCCGCGACGGGCGCCTGGAGGCTCAGCAGCGCGAACGCCTTGTCCTCGACCCGCTCGCGGGCCACGTCGATCTCGGCGTCGGCGGAGATGACCTGTTCGGCCAGGGCCGCGTCGCCGTGCAGCAGCGCACCAGTGGCCCGGTGCACCGCGGTCCTGACCAGGCGACAGATGTCGACCAGGTCGTCGAAGACGGAATCGAGCTGTTCGTGGAAGACCTCGCGCATGCCGGTCACCGTAGAGCGGCGAGGTGACCGGCGGGCGACGTGAGTTGAACGCCGGGTGAACACTCCCCGACGGCGAGCTCCGCGGGCGGGAGGGCCGAGGCCCCTGGCCTACGATCGACCTGTGGATCCGACGACCCAGGCCGCCCTGGCCGCCCTCCTCGGGCTGGTCGTCGGCGTGGTCGGCGTGCTGGCCTGGCACATCAGCGACCGGCAGCAGCGCACCGGGCACCCGGCCCCCGAGCCGAAGGTGCCCCCCGGTGTCGACACGGTGCTGTCGGTGCTGCGCAGCAGCGCGGTCGTCGTGGACGAGGACGACCGGGTGCTCAAGGCCTCCGCGCCTGCCTACGCCTTCGGCCTGGTCCGCGAGCAGCAGCTGGTCCCGGCGGAGCTGGCCGACCTGGTCGCGCAGGTGCGCCGCGACGGCGAGATCCGGGAGACCGAGCTGAGCCTGCGCCGGGAGCGCTCGGCTCCCCTGGTGGTAAGCGCCCGGGTGGCGCCCCTGGGTGCCAGGCTGGTCCTGGTCCTGGCCGAGGACCGCACCCGGGAGCGACGGGTGGAGGAGGTGCGCCGCGACTTCGTGGCCAACGTGAGCCACGAGCTGAAGACCCCGGTGGGCGCCATCGGGCTGCTGGCCGAGGCGGTCGCCGAGGCCGCCGACGACGCCGAGGCCGTGGAGCGCTTCGCCGGGCGGATGCGGGTGGAGAGCGAGCGGCTCACCCAGCTGGTCCACCAGGTCATCGAGCTCTCCCGGCTCCAGTCGCTCGACCCGGTCGACGACCGGTCGACGGTCTCGGTCGACGAGGTGATCGCCCGGGCCGTCGACACCTCCGCCACCGACGCGCAGGCCAAGCGGATCGAGCTGGTCACCGACGTCGAGCCCCGCCTGGAGGTGCGCGGCAACGCACGCCAGGTGGTGGCTGCCGTCTCCAACCTGGTCGCGAACGCCGTCGCCTACTCCCGGGAGGGCACCTCGGTGGTGGTCAGCGCCGCCGCGACCGACGAGACGGTCGCCATCTCGGTCATCGACCGCGGGATCGGGATCCCCTCGGCGGAGATCGACCGCATCTTCGAGCGCTTCTACCGCGTCGACCCGGCACGCCACCGCTCCACCGGCGGCACCGGGCTCGGCCTCTCCATCGTCAAGCACGTGGCCGCCACCCACGGCGGCGACGTCTCCGTCTGGTCCGTGGAGGGACAGGGTTCGACCTTCACCCTCTCGCTGCCGCGCCAGACCGCCCGTCAGGAAGGAATCCGATGACCCGCGTGCTAGTCGTCGAGGACGAGGACAGCTACAGCGACGCCCTCGCCTACATGCTCCGCAAGGAGGGTTTCGAGGTCGCCGTCGCGGCCGACGGGACCACAGCCCTGCAGGAGTTCACCCGCCACGGCGCCGACATCGTGCTCCTGGACCTCATGCTGCCCGGTGTGCCCGGCACCGAGGTCTGCCGGCAGATCCGGGCGACCTCCAACGTCCCGGTGATCATGGTCTCCGCCAAGGACGACGAGGTCGACAAGGTGGTCGGCCTCGAGCTGGGCGCCGACGACTACGTCACCAAGCCCTACTCCCCCCGTGAGCTGGTCGCCCGGATCCGGGCGGTGCTGCGTCGCGGCTCCGAGCCGGAGCTGCTCCCCGACACCCTGGAGGCCGGCCCGGTGCGGATGGACGTCGAGCGCCACGTGGTCACCGTCGACGGCGAGGAGCAGCGCCTGCCGCTCAAGGAGTTCGAGCTGCTCGAGATGTTCCTGCGCAACCCCGGCCGGGTGCTGACCCGCGGGCAGCTCATCGACCGGGTCTGGGGCTCGGACTACGTCGGCGACACCAAGACCCTCGACGTGCACGTCAAGCGCCTGCGCGCCAAGCTGGAGCCCGACCCGTCGCAGCCGCGCCGCCTGGTGACGGTCCGCGGACTGGGCTACAAGCTGGACCTGTGAGCCGCCCCGATGCCGCGTCCGAAACCCGCGCGACGGGCGACGGCGGCGCCGAATAGGGTCCCTGTGTGACGACCCCGACGACCCCGACGACACCTCCCGGCCAGGCGCCCCGTGCCGTCTCCGGATGGCTGCCGCTCCTCGCGGTCGCCTTCACGCTGGTCACCTGGGCCTCGGCCTTCGTGGCGATCCGCCACCTCGGCGAGACGGTGCCGCCGGGGTCGCTCAGCCTGGGCCGCCTGGTGGTGGCGGTGGCGGCGCTGGGCGTCATGGTGTGGCTGCAGGGCCGGGGCCGGCGCCGCCGCGGCGGGGCGACCCGCCTACGGGTCCCTCACCGTGCGGAGTGGCCCCTGGTGGTCGTGGGCGGGCTGAGCTGGATCACCGTCTACAACGTCGCGCTCAACGAGGCGGAGCGACGGGTCGACGCCGGCACGGCCGCCCTCCTGGTCCAGCTGGGTCCCATCCTGGTAGCCCTGCTGGCGACCTTCTTCCTCGGGGACCGGCTCACCGGCTGGCTCGTCGCCGGGCTCGCCGTCGGCTTCGGCGGGGTGATCCTGATCGCCCGCGCCTCCTCCGAGAGCGCCGAGGGCGACGTGCTGGGCGTGGCGCTCGGCGTCGTCGCGGCAGTCGGCTTCGCCTTCGGCGTGCTGACGCAGAAGCGGCTGCTGGGCAGCGGCATGACCGCGCTCGACATGACCTTCTGGTACTACGTGGTCGGCATGGTCGGCTGCCTGCCGTGGACGTTCGAGCTCGCCGGGGTGGTCCGGGACGCCAGCACGGCCGACCTGTGGTGGATCGCCTACCTGGGGGTCTTCCCCAGCGCGATCGCCTTCACCACGTGGGCCTACGCCCTCTCCCACGCCGACGCCGGCCGCTTCGCGATGTCGACCTTCCTGGTCCCCTTCATCACCACGCTGCTCGCCTGGGCGCTGCTCGACGAGGTGCCGCCGGCCCTCGCCTTCGCCGGCGGGGTGCTCTGCATCGGCGGCGTGCTGCTCAGCCGGGTGAGCCGTCCGTGGCGGGGTCGGTCCCGGACTCCAGCCAGCCCCTGAACGCCTCGAGGTTGGCGGTCGACTCACCGCGCGAGGTCCGCCACTCCCACTCCTTGCGGATCGAGCTGGCGAAGCCGAGCTCGAGGATGGTGTTGAAGGACTCGTCCGCGTAGGACAGCACCGAGCCGAGCAGACGGTCGAGCGTCTCTGCGTCCAGCCCGGTCAGGGGCAGCCGGGCATCGAGATAGATGTCTCCGGTGGCGTCGACCGCGAAGGCGACCGCGAAGAGCTTCAGGTTCTTCTCCAGCAGCCATCGGTAGACGCGCTCGTGGTTCTCGTCGGGGTTGCGGCACACGAAGGCGTGGACGCCCAGCGCGTGCGGGCCGACGTCGAGGCGCACCGGGGTCTGGAGCTTCTTCTCCCCCGGCAGGTTGAACGAGAAGACCCCCGGCGAGACCTCGTCGTACGCGATCTCGTTGTCGTCCAGGTGGTCTCGGACCAGCGTCACGACTGCCTCGCTCACACCGGCACCTCCGTCCTCATCAGGGACGCGGCACGCCCGTAGGTCTCCAGGGTCTCGCGGGCGGTCCGCTCCCACGCGAACCGGCCCGCCTGGGCCACCGCCCCGGCGCTGAGCCGGTCGTGGAGCCCGGGCTCGGCCAGCACCCGCCGCAGCGCGTGCGCCCAGTCGGCGGGGCGGTGTCCCTCGACCAGCAGTCCGCTCACCTCGTCGGCGACCGCCGTGGTCAGCCCTCCCACCGCAGCCGCGACGACCGGGGTCCCGCAGGCCTGGGCCTCGACGGCGACCAGGCCGAAGGACTCGTTGTAGGACGGGACCGCCACCAGGGAGGCGGCGGCGTACCAGGTCGAGAGGGTCTCCTGGCCGACTGGCGGCACGAACCGCACCACGTCGTCCAGCCCCAGGTCGTGCGCCAGCTGCGCGAGCGACTCGGGGTGCTCCAGGCCGCTGCCCGAGGGGCCGCCGACCACCGGGACCACCAGGCGGGGCCTCAGCGACGGGTCGAGCTCGAGCAGCGTGGCCACGGCGCGCAGCAGCACGTCGGGCGCCTTCAACGGCTGGATCCGGCCGGCGAAGAGGACGACGTGCGCGTCCACGGGCAGACCGAGCCGGCGCCGGGCGGCGTCGCGGTCCTGCCGCCGGAAGACGCCGAGGTCCACACCCGGGTGGATCACCTGGACCCGGCGCGGTTCCGCGTCGTAGAGGTCGACGAGCTGGCGGGCCTCGTCGTCGGTGTTGGCCACCAGGACGTCGGCGGCCTGGACCACCTGCTCCTCGCCGATCAGCCGGGCCGTCGGCTCGGGCGTGTCCCCGTCGGCGAGGGCGGCGTTCTTGACCTTCGCCATCGTGTGCATCGAGTGGATCAGCGGCACCTGCCAGCGGTCGCGGGCCAGCGCCCCCACCTGTCCGGAGAGCCAGTAGTGGGAGTGGACCACGTCGTAGTGACCTCGCGGGCGCACCGCCTCGGCGCGGAGCACCTCGCGGGCGAAGGCGCAGAGCTGGGCGGGCAGCTCCGCCTTCGAGAGCCCTTCGAAGGGCCCGGCCGCGACGTGGTGGACCAGGACGCCGTCGGCCGCCTCCACGACCGGGGGCAGCGAGGATGCGGTCGCCCGGGTGAAGATGTCGACCGCCACGCCCTGGCCCGCCAGCCTCCTGGCCAGCTCCAGGACGTAGACGTTCATGCCCCCCGCGTCACCCACCCCGGGCTGATCGAGGGGGGAGGTGTGCACGCTGATCATCGCCACCCGGTCCACGCATGAGGCCTTCCGTCGTCCACTCAGTGAGGCGGACGCTTCGTCCCACCCCGGGAGTGCCGGGGCGGCGCGACCGCGCCGAGCACAACACGGAACGCCCCCTGGTTGATTCCCCGCCCGCGGTGGGGCGGGGAACCCAGGAGCGTCGTGCGGCGGCTCGGGCTCAGACGTGCGCCTCCTCAGGCTCCTGCACGCGCGGCTTGCCCTTGACGATCAGGCCCATGCCGACCAGCACCCACAGCACGCCCACGATCCCGTGGAAGAGCAGCGCGGGCTCCGCGAGCTCGGCCCGGACCATCTCGTAGACGGCCCAGAAGAGCGCGGGCGCCGCGAACCCGACGACGACGTCGAGCCACAGGGCCTGCCCCTTCACCAGGGTCAGTCCGACGCAGACGAGTCCGAGGAGCATGAGAGCGAGGCCTGCATAGCGCATGACGTCCGCGGGGCCGTCCGCCGGCGCCAACAGCCAGCGAGCGATCCACACGAGTCCGCCGAGGAGGCCGAGCCCGCCACCCAGTTGACGTACTGTCATTGTTCTCCACTTCCTGTGAGGCACGCAGCGAGAGTGCGAGGAGCAGCGCAACCGCGCGCGTGCGCGACACGGCTGCGTCCTGTGTCACATTTTACCTACGTTCGGCCGTCGCGTGGTGAAACCGTTGAACCCAATTTCCTTGTGCGCGCAGCCACCATGAACTGTGCAGTGCCGGCCCGCCGGTGCCGAGGCTCCGGCAGACGAGCAGCACGTGGTCGGGGTCGACCTGCTCGACCGAGACGATGTCGAGGGTCGCCTCCTCTCCCGCCGGCAGGGGCGAGACGTCGTCGAGCAGCTCGTCGCGGCTCCGGGCCCGGCCCGACGGCCCGATCTCCTGCCACCTCGGATGCAGCAGCGCCGCCACCGCCGCCCGGTCGCCGCGCACCTGGTGGGTCAGCAGGTTGCGCGCCAGCTCGACCACCTCCTCCTCGGGCGTCGGGACGTGGTCGGGGAGCTCCGCGAGCCCGGTGAAGAGGTCGGGCTCCTCCTCGACCTGTCCGGGCGCGGCTGCCGGGTGCCGGGTGCTGGACCCCGAGAAGCCGGGCCCGGGATCGGGCTCCGCGCCCTCCTTGAAGGCCAGGGCTGCGCCCGTGGCGAGCCGGTCGGCGTGCTCGTTGAGGACGTGGCCGGTGTGTCCCTTGACCCACTCGAAGGTGACCTTCCGCCCCGACATCGCCGCGTCGATCGCCTTCATCAGCTCGACGTTGAGGACGGGCTTGCCGTCGCCCTTCTTCCAGCCGCGCCGCTTCCAGCCGGCCATCCACTTGGTGACGGAGTTGATGACGTAGGTGCTGTCGCAGATGACGTGCAGGTCCTCGTCGAGGTGCGCGCTCTGCTGGAGCAGGTCGAGGACCGCCATCAGCTCGCCCATGTTGTTGGTGCCGGTCGGCCAGCCGCCGCAGGCCCACCGCTCCTGGTCGACGTACCACCCCCAGCCGGCGGGACCGGGGTTGCCGAGGGCCGAACCGTCTGCCGCTGCGATGATCGTCACGAGCGGCGATCCTGCCATCATGTCTCCCGTGATCCCACCTGCCCTCCCCCGCACCGCAGTCGTCACCGGAGCCAGCAGCGGCATCGGCGCGGCCACCGCCCGAGCGCTGGCCGCCGCCGGCCTCCACGTGGTGTGCGCCGCCCGCCGCGTCGAGCGCCTCGAGGCGCTGGCCGAGGAGATCGGTGGCACCGCCGTGGCCCTCGACGTCACCTCGCCCGACTCGGTGGCCGCCCTGGCCGGCACCGTCTCCAGCCTCACCGGTCCGGACGGCCCCGGTCGTCTCGACGTCCTGGTCAACAACGCCGGCGGGGCGATCGGGATGGACCCGGTGGAGGCCGCGGACCCGGCCGACTGGCAGCGCATGTACGACGTCAACGTGCTGGGGACCCTGCGGGTCACCCAGGCGCTGCTCCCGGCGCTGCGGGCCAGCGGCGACGCCGTCCTGGTCAACGTGGGCTCCACCGCCGGGCGTATCGCCTACGAGGGAGGGGGCGGCTACACGGCGGCCAAGCACGGGCTCCAGGTGATGACCGAGACGCTGCGGCTCGAGCTCGTCGGCGAGCCGATCCGGATCAGCGAGGTCGCCCCCGGCATGGTCGCCACCGAGGAGTTCTCGCTCAACCGGTTCGACGGCGACGCCGAGCGGGCGGCCGGCGTCTACCAGGGCGTGCCCGACCCCCTCGTCGCCGAGGACGTCGCCGACGCGATCGCCTGGATCGTCACCCGCCCGGCCCACGTCAACATCGACGAGATCGTGATCAAGCCCCGGGCGCAGGCCGCCCAGCACAAGGTGCACCGGGTCTGAGCCGGCCCGGCTCGGCCGGCACGCCTCAGGGCAGGCTGATCGGCTCCCCGACCCGGTTCGCCGTGCCGAAGACCGGGAGCCGGCTGGAGCAGCCGTTGCGCGAGCCCACCGTGGCCAGCCCGGCGAGGTCACCGAGCCCGAAGAACTCAGGCGTCGCCGCGGAGAAGGCGGCCGACATGATCTGGTCGGGCGCCCGGGCGTGGTCCAGGCCGACGGCGTGCCCGATCTCGTGGTAGAGCAGCTGGGCCAGGTAGGCCGGGGTCCAGCGACTGGCCGCGGGGTCGAGGGAGTGCAGGAAGACCTGCGCGCTGTCGATCTGCACGTGCCGTCCGGCGGCGTCGAGCGCCCACCACCCCGGATCGGGGCCGCCGCGGCCGGCGTAGCCGCTCATCGGCTGGACGGTGTGCTGCTGGCCGCCGAAGCTGATCAGCAGGTCCGTCGTGCTCGTGTCGATGCCGGGCAGCCCGACCACCGGCCAGGAGTAGGCGTCGGTCGGGCCTCCGTCGACGAACGTGAGCCCGGTGGCGAAGCGCACGTGGCGCAGCGCCTCCTGGATCGAGCCCTGGGCATAGCTGGGCGCGTTGGCGTAGTTGACCCGGTAGCGCACGGGCTGGCACGAGTCGAAGCGGTTGCGGTTGGCGGAGAGCAGGGTGAAGTCCGTCGGGTCCGAGCCCTGCGGGGTGTAGTGCGACGTGACCTCGGTGACCACCGCCGGCTCCGAGACGGCCCCCAGGGCGCTGTCGGTCTCCTCCACCACCACCCGGGTGAAGGTGCTGCGCAGCCAGTCGTTGGGGAGGGCGACCGCGTAGCTGCCGTCGGCGGCACTCACCGTGCTGGCGAGCGGCAGCCAGTCCTCGCCGAGCTGGCCCTGGACGACGACGCTGCGACCCGCCGGCACGCCGGTGACGACGCCGGAGGCCGTGGTGACGGTGGTGTAGGCCACGGCGCCCGGCACGTCGACGGTCGCGGTCACGCCGGTCGGCGCCTTGGGCGGCTCACTCGGGCGCACCACCCGCACCTTGACGGTGCGACGGAAGGGCTTGAGGCCACGGGTCCGCGGCGCGGTGACGACGAAGGTCCGGGTCCTGCGCTTGCTGCCCGCCCGGACGGAGAAGCTGAACCTCCCCTTCTTGCTCGCCCGGGTCCGGTCGACCCGGCGCAGCTTGCGCCCCTTCTTCTCCTGCAGGGTGACGGTGCGCTTCACCCCCCGACGGGTCGACACCTTGCCCTTCAGCCGGAAGCGCGAGCCCGCCTCGACCTTCTTCACCCCGGGGCGGCGCGCCGCCGGTGTCGACCTCGACTCCGCGAGCTCGAGCGTGACCTCGGTGGGGACGGCGGCCCCGACCGCGGTCGGCGCGGCCCCCAGCAGCGGGAGGCTGACGACGGCAGCGGCGAGGACGGCCACGACCGGGCGGTGCAGGTGCATCACGGGACCCCTTGGTGTCGGTGGAGGCCGGACAGGCCGGGCACAGCCTGCCGGAGTGGTACGGGCCGCCGGGCGTCGTCCACCGGCTGATCGGGCCGGCCCGCCCGGAGGCCCCGGCCGGCTCAGTCGGACAGGGCCCGATCCAGTGCGGCCTTCACGTGCAGCGTGGTGCAGCCCAGGACCGGAAGCTCGACGTCGGCCTGACGGACGAGCAGCTCGAGCTCGGTGCAGCCGAGGATCACCCCGCCGGCGCCGGCGTCCCAGAGCTCCTCGATGATCTGGACGACCTCGCGGCGCGAGCCGTCCTCGACCCGGCCATGGACGAGCTCGTCGTAGATGATCCGGTTGAGGGTGGCGTGGTGGCGCTCCTCGGGGACCACGACCTCGAGGCCGTGCGAGGCGATCCGGTCGGTGAAGAAGCTGCGCGACATCGAGAACCTGGTCCCGATCAGGCCGACCGACTCCAGCCGGTGCTCGGCGCAGGCCTCGGCGACGACGTCGGCGAGGTGGAGCAGCGGGATGTCCACCGCCGCCTCGACCTGCTCGGCGACCCGGTGGAAGGCCGTGGTGCAGAGCATGAGGAAGTCGGCGCCGGCCCGCTCCGCGCCGCGGGCGGCCTCGGAGAGGATCTCGGCCACGTCGTCCCAGCGCTCCTGCTCCTGCAGGGCGGTGACCTCGGCGAAGTCGACCGAGACCAGCACGGTCCTGGCCGAGGCGAGTCCCCCGACGCGCTCCTCCACCCCCTCGTTGAGGAGCTTGTAGTACACCGCGCTGGATTCCCAGCTCATGCCGCCGACGAGTCCGATGGTCTTCACGCGGAGCAGTCTGCCAGTTCTTGTCCGGCCAGGCTCAACGAACGACGCCCTCGTCCCGCGGCGCGCCGGCCCACGGCGCCGCCACCTCCGCCAACGTGGCGGCCAGGAGACGGGGGTCGCTGACCATCGGCCAGTGCCCGGTCGCGAGGTCCACCAGGCGCAGGTCGGCGGCCCGGGGCAGCTCGGGCACCTCGCCGGCGTCGATCCACGCCCGCGCCTCCTCGGGGGAGTACTCGGGGCAGAGCATGACCGCCGGCACCTCGTACCTCCTCGGGTCCTGCAGCCGGACCACGCCCTGCGCGACCGCCGCCGGGAACGCCACCATCCGTCCGGCGAGGTCGGCGCGCATCGGCTCGTCGAGGTCGGCGATGTCCGGCCCCTCGAAGCGCGCCCACCCGGGGAACGCGATCTTGGAGTCGGAGGCCTCGAACCAGTTCGCGTACTCGTCACCGTCGGCCACCGGCATCCCGCCGATCATCACCACGCCGGCCACCCGGTCGGCGCGTGCGTCCGCCGCCACCCAGGCCAGGGCGCTGGCGGCCGAGTGACCGACCACCGCCACCGGGTCGCCCGAGGCCGCCGCGGCGTCGACCGCGTCGACCACCGCGCGGACCTGGTCCTCGTAGGTGGCGGTCGGGTCGTCGTCCCCCTGGCCCGGGAGGGTCAGCGGGATCCCCTCGATCCCGAGCTCCCCCAGGACCGGCACGACCTCCTCCCACACCGCTCCGTCGAGCCAGAGCCCCGGGATCAGCAGCATCCTCATGTCGGTTCCCTCCTGCGTCTCTCACGGCCGGGGGGCCCGGCGCGTGGTCCTGCCACCGTAGGAGGCATTCCGGACGTTCTACTTCCTGAACAGGCGACGAGGTCCTAGGGTCGGGAGATGACCGAGCGGCTCAGCCCGACGGCGCGCGCCCTCCGCACCCTCGAGGTGCTGCAGCAGCGGCCCGGGACCACGGCGGCAGAGCTGGCCGAGCGGCTCGGGGTCACCGAGCGGGCGGCCCGGCGCTACGTCGCCATCCTGCGCGAGGCGGGGGTGCCGGTCACGGGCTCCCGTGGCCCCTACGGCGGCTACCGCCTGGGGCGCGGCACCCGGCTGCCCCCGGTCAGCTTCAGCCAGGACGAGGCGCTCGGCCTGGTGATGGCCGTCCTGGACGGGCAGCCGGCCGCCACGGACTCCGACGACCTGGTGGGTGCCGCCCTCGGCAAGGTGATCAGGGCGCTGCCGGAGGCCCTCGGGGCGGAGGCGGCGGCGCTGCGCGAGCACGCGGCCGCCACCCCCGACCGCCGGGCGAGCCGGCCCGACCCGCGGATCACCTCCGACCTGGTGGCGGCGGTCGCGGCGCAGCGGCGGGTGCGCCTGGTCCACGGCGGTGCCGGAGCCGGACAGTGGGACGCGCTCGTGGACCCGTGGGCGGTCGTGGTGCGCCACGGCCGGTGGTACCTGCTGTGCCACTCCCACCGGGCCGACGCGGTCCGCACCTACCGGGTCGACCGGATCCGGGCCGTCACCCCCACCGAGGAGCGGTTCACCCCGCCGGAGGGGCTCGATCCGGTCGCCTCGCTCGCCGAGCACCTGGCCTCCGGCTGGGCGATGCCCACCCGGGTGGTCTTCGGGACGCCGGCCGACGAGGTCGCCCGGTTCGTCGGCCCCCACATGGGCCGTCTCGAGCCGCACCCGGAGGGCTGCGTGCTCGTCGGCTCCACCCAGAACCCGACCATGTACGCCGCGGAGTGGCTGGCGGCGGTGCCCCTGGCTTTCCGGGTCGAGGAGGGCCCCGAGCTGCGCGCCGCGGTCGCCGAGGTCGCCGGCCGGCTCGCCGCTGCCCTGGAAGGCCCACCCTCCCCCGGCCGGGCGTGAGCCGGCAGGGACGAGGTCAGGCCTCGCCACCCAGCTCGACCACGAGGTCGGCGAGGCGGCGCAGGGCGTCGGTCAGCCGCTGCTCCGGCACCCGCAGCGGCTCCAGACCGGGCACCTCGAAGGTGTAGACGAAGGCGTCGGGGACGTCCCGGCCCTCCCCGGCCCCGGCCCCCTCCACCCGGGCCCGACGCACCGAGGCGAGCAGCTCGGCGAGCTCCCCCTCGCGCACCTCGTCGGGCACCTGCGTCAGGTCCACCTGGAACGAGGTGGTGCGCCCGGTGAAGCCGCCCGAGCGACGCACGCAGAGGTGACCGCTCGCCGGGACGGGGGCCGCCGGGTCCGGCGCGGACCCCGGCTGCTCCGTGGTCGGGGCGTCAGGCTCAGAGCGCCCCGGCTGCGCACCGGCGACCCTGACGCCCACCGCGGCCCAGGCCTGGGCGACCACCTCGGCGGCCCGGGAGTCCAGCGCCGCGGAGGCGGCCGCGACCGTGGCCTCGGCGAAGCCGGCGAAGTCGCTGCGCGGGCCGACCAGGTCGCCGGTGAGCGCGTCGTACCAGACCCTGCCGGCTCCCTCCCAGACCCGGCCACCCAGCCGGGTGGCCGCCAGGTGGAAGGCGCGGTTGGGGATGCCCGAGTTGAGGTGGACCCCACCGTTGTCGTCTTCGGTGACCACGAAGTCGTCCAGGTGGCCGACCTGCGGGTCCCGGCCCAGCACCGGGTCGTCGTACGCCGTCCCGGGCGCGGCCATGTCGCGCAGGGCGCGGGCCGAGACGCCGGGGAGGAAGAGGCCCTGCCCGATCAGCCAGGTGCCCTCGCCCGCCTCCTGCCCGGCCAGCCACTGGAGCAGGCAGGTGGCCAGCACGTCGGCGACCGACTCGTTGAGGGCCCCGCTCTGGTCGGCGTAGACCAGGCGGGCGGAGCCGTCGACGACCGCGTGCCCGAACTCGTGGGCCAGCACGTCGACCGGCTTGGTGAAGCGGTCGAAGACCTCGCCGTCCCCGTCGCCGAAGACCAGCTGGTGGCCGTCCCAGAAGGCGTTGTCGTAGTCCTCGCGGTAGTGCACGGTGAGCGAGACCTGGGCGCCCTGGTCGTCGTAGGAGTCACGGCCGAAGACCTCGGAGAAGAGCCGCAGGGTCGCCCCGATCCCGTCGGCCGCCTCGTCGACCGCCGGGTCCCCGGTCGGGGCCTCGCCGGGACGTCGGGCCGCCCTGCCCGGCAGCCGCGTGCCGTTCTCCGCGTCGTGCACGGTCCATGGCACGGCGGAGGCGACGGCACGGGCGCGGGCGCCCAGCTCGGTGGTGTGTACCGAGAACCCCGCACGCGACCCCTCGGTGCGCCGCGCGTCACGGAACCCCTCGTCGACGCGGAGCGTGTCCTGGCTCAGCGCCGCCGCCCGCTGCGCCGAGGACCGGGCGATCCCCCGCAGCAGGTAGGGCGGCACGAATCCGCACCTGCTCATCGTGCGCCTCCCCCCGCGTGTCCCCCGGCCCGCCCGCCCGCGGGTCCGCCCGCGCGTCCGCCCGGCTGCCGGCGGCGGCGCCAGCGGCCGACGGTGACCAGCGCTCCGACCATCATCGCCGCCAGCACCGCGAGGAGGAAGAGGGCCAGGACCGGCCAGAAGACGGCGCTGAGGGCGAGACCCGCCGAGAAGGAGTCCTCGACCGTGGAGACGACCGGGGTCGCCGTGCCGAGCGACCCGGCGTCGATCACCGGCCGGGCGACGCTCTTGCCGCCGTGCACCACCGCGGAGACCACCCCGCCGAGGAGCACCGCCACCCACGGGTTCTCCTGCAGCCACCCGCTGGACCGCTCCAGGTCGTCGGCCGCCTGGGTGGCCGCGAAGACCAGACCCCCGGTGGCTGGCCGGATGACGGTCTGGATCGCGTCGTTGGCCGAGTCGACCACCGGAATCTTGTCCAGCACCATCTCGACCAGCAGCAGGACGGCGCAGATGCCGATCGCCCACCACGACTCGATCCACGCGTAGCCGGCGGGCAGGGTCAGGATGTCGGTGAACCGGGCCACCACCGCCACCACCAGGAACGGGATGTAGGCGTTGAGGCCCGCCGCGGCCGACAGGCCGGCGCCGGTCAGGGCAGCGAGCATGCGGTCCTCCTCGAGCGGTGCGCGTCGCGTGGGGACCAAGGTGGCACGCGCCGCCGACAGCCGCCAGCCCCTCACGGGCGCGGCGGACCCTCAGTCCAGGAGGCCCCACGGGTCGCAGCGCTCCCACAGGTCGGGCATCCGCAGCACCACGCCGTCCCGGTCGGCGAGGTGCCGCAGCCGGGCCACGGAGACGTGGAGGTCGTCCCCGGCGTAGGGCAGGCTCCGCAAGGGCGCAGTCAGCGAGCGGAAGAAGTCGTCCCAGTGGACCAGCACCACGGCCCGGGCGCCGACCTGCCCGACGGTCTCGTCCCAGTACCGGTCGATGTAGGCGTAGTCCATCAGGCCGAGCTGACCGACGCCGAGGTAGACCACCTCGGCGGCGTGGCCGGCGAGGTGGCCCGGCACGCAGCCCGCCGACCCCTGGACCAGCAGCCGGCGGCCGCTGGGCAGGTGGTGGACGAGTGTCGACCAGGCCTCGCCGCAGCGGTACGCCGTGGTGCGCGCGCGCCGCGGCACCGGCGCGGTGATCTCGCCCGGGTAGCGGTCGGGCGGGCAGTGCGAGCCCTCGACCAGGGTGACCTCGTAGGCACCCAGGCGCATCGGCTCCCCCGGCACGGCGGTCCGGATCCGGTCCTCGGGCAGGCCGTGGCCGCGGGCCACCCGGGCGGCCGACTCCCCGCCGACCAGCACCGCCCCGGTCCGGGAGGCGACGGTCGCGGAGTCGAGCACGTGGTCGTAGTGGGTGTGCACCGGCACGACGGCCTCGAGCCGGCGGATGCCGGCGCGGGCCAGCGCCTGGTCGATCCGTGTGATGTCCGGCTCGATCCGGCCCAGGCCGACCCTCAGCAGCCCCGGACGGGAGAAGAATCCGTCGGTGAGCAGGGCCGACTCACCGTCGTCGACCAGCACCGTGCTGACTCCCAGCCAGGAGACCGACGGGCCCTGCGCCGGGTCGCCGCCCGCCGCCGCGGGCAGCCCGCGGAGACCGGCGTGAGCGGCGAGGTCCGGCCGGC
The DNA here is from genome assembly GCF_058215755.1 of Nocardioides sp. Z50_6. Classification (NCBI taxonomy): domain Bacteria; kingdom Bacillati; phylum Actinomycetota; class Actinomycetes; order Propionibacteriales; family Nocardioidaceae; genus Nocardioides; species Nocardioides sp. Z50_6. The sequence goes on from NZ_JBZAJB010000001.1 coordinate 893,572, forward strand.
CGGGCCGCAGCCGCATCCTCGGCTACCGCGCCTCGGTGGTGCCGACCTTGCGGGAGCCGAGCTCCTCGTCGAGGCGGAGCAGCCCGGGGCCGTCCTCGTTGATCAGCTCGACGCGGCCGACGATCTCGCTGACGGTCGCCTCCTCCTCGATCTGCTCCTCGAGGAACCAGTTGAGCAGCGGCCGGGAGTCGAGGTCGCCCTCGGACTCGGCGAGCCGGTAGAGCTGGCGGATCGACGCGGAGACCTTCTGCTCGTGCGCCAGCGCGGCCTGGAAGACCTCCAGCACGGTGGTGCCGGTGACCTCCGGCGCGCCCAGGGCACCGATGCGCGGGTGGTTGTCGCGGTCGGCCACGTGGTCGATGAACTTGTTGGCGTGGACGATCTCCTCGTCGGCCTGGTGGCGCAGCCACGCAGCCATCCCCGGGAGGTCCTTGAGCTCCATCTCGATCGCCAGCTGGCGGTAGACCATGGAGGCGTGCAGCTCCAGGCTGATCTGGGCGTTGAAGGCGTCTTCGAGGGTCTGGGTGAGCTTCATGACCGCAAGCCTAGGCGGCAGCGTCGTACGCCGCACCGAAGGCAAGTCTTGCCTCACCTGCACCGTCGGGGTCCAGGAGGCGCGGCCGGGACGGTCCGGGCCGGCGTCGTCGAGTCGGGGGATGCGCTCACCAGCCTTTACACTGGCGGACGGCCCGAACGGGTCCCCGACCCGAACCGAAAGTGACGCCGTACCTCCATGTCTTCCACTCGCAGGAACGACCTGCGCAACGTTGCCATCGTCGCCCACGTCGACCACGGCAAGACCACCCTCGTCGACGCGATGCTCCGTCAGGGTGGCGCCTTCACCGAGCACCAGGCCGAAGGCGTGGCAGAACGCGTCATGGACTCCGGTGACCTCGAGCGCGAGAAGGGCATCACCATCCTCGCGAAGAACACCGCCATCCACTACGCCGGCCCCGCCGCCGAGGGCAAGCCGATGACGATCAACATCATCGACACCCCCGGCCACGCCGACTTCGGTGGCGAGGTCGAGCGCGGTCTCTCCATGGTCGACGGCATCGTGCTGCTGGTCGACGCCTCCGAGGGCCCGCTGCCGCAGACCCGCTTCGTCCTCCGCAAGGCGCTCAACGCCGACATGCCGGTCATCCTGGTGGTCAACAAGACCGACCGTGGCGACGCCCGCATCGCCGAGGTCGTCGACGAGACCTACGAGCTCTTCATGGACCTGCTCGACGACTCACACGGCCAGGACGCCCTGGACTTCCCCGTCGTCTACGCCTCGGGCAAGGCCGGCATCGCCGCCCTCACCGCGCCCGGCAACGGCGAGCTCCCCGACGGCGACAGCCTCGAGCCGCTCTTCAAGACGATCCTGGAGACCATCCCCGCGCCGGTCTACGACGAGGGCGCCCCGCTGCAGGCCCACGTCACCAACCTCGACGCCTCGCCGTTCCTCGGTCGCCTGGCGCTGCTGCGCATCCGCCAGGGCAACCTGAAGAAGGGCCAGACCGTGGCCTGGATGCGCCGCGACGGGTCGGTCAAGAACGTCAAGATCACCGAGCTCCTGGTGACCGAGGGCCTCGAGCGCCAGCCCGGCGAGTCCGCCGGCCCCGGCGACATCGTGGCGGTCGCGGGCATCCCGGAGATCACCATCGGCGAGACCCTGGCCGACCCCGAGAACCCGGTCGCGCTGCCGCTCATCCACGTCGACGAGCCGGCGATCTCGATGACCATCGGCACCAACACCTCGCCGCTGGTTGGCCGGGTCAAGGGCTCCAAGGTCACCGCCCGCCTCGTCAAGGACCGCCTCGACTCCGAGCTGGTCGGCAACGTCTCGCTCCGCGTGCTGCCCACCGAGCGTCCCGACGCCTGGGAGGTGCAGGGCCGCGGCGAGCTGGCGCTGGCCATCCTGGTCGAGCAGATGCGGCGCGAGGGCTACGAGCTCACCGTCGGCAAGCCGCAGGTGGTCACCAAGGAGATCGACGGCAAGATCCACGAGCCGGTCGAGCGCCTCACCATCGACGCTCCCGAGGAGTACCTCGGCACCATCACCGAGCTGCTCGCCACCCGCAAGGGCCGGATGGAGCAGATGACCAACCACGGCACCGGCTGGGTGCGGATGGAGTTCCTCGTCCCGGCACGTGGCCTGATCGGCTTCCGGACCGAGTTCCTCACCGAGACCCGCGGCACCGGCATCGCCCACCACATCTCCGAGGGCTACGAGCCGTGGGCCGGCGAGATCCGGTCGCGCAACAACGGCTCGCTCGTCGCCGACCGCAAGGGCGCCGCGACGGCGTACGCCATGACCTCGCTCCAGGAGCGCGGCGTGATGTTCGTCGAGCCGACGACCGAGGTCTACGAGGGCATGATCGTCGGCGAGAACTCCCGCGCCGACGACATGGACGTCAACATCACCAAGGAGAAGCAGCAGACCAACATCCGGTCCGCCACCTCCGACAACTTCGAGAAGCTGATCCCGCCGAGGAAGCTCTCGCTGGAGCAGTGCCTGGAGTTCTGCCGCGAGGACGAGTGCGTCGAGGTCACCCCCGACGCCGTCCGCATCCGCAAGGTCGAGCTGGACGCCAACGTCCGCGCCAAGACCGCCTCGCGGGCGCGCAAGGCCAACAAGGGCTGATCCGCACGCGCTGAGCCCGAAGGCCCGCCACGCGACCGCCCTGTTCGGCGGATAGTGTTGAAATAGGCGCAGCAAGTCCCGGCCCCTTCGGGGCGCTTGACCCTCAGGTCAGGCGCCCGGAGGGGCCGGTTGCGTTGGTGGAGGTGGCGGGTGCCCGACGCCGTCTGCCCGACCGTGGGCCACGAACAGCACGCGGTGCGGCGGTGCGGTCTCGTCACCACCAAGGCCGGCGACCTCCAGCGCTGGGAGTGCCGCAGCCCCGCCGGCGACAGGCACTACTTCCTCACGGAGGTGTCCCGGCCGCTGCCGCGCGTGAAGTGCCCGAACCCGCGTCACGCTGACGGGAAGGTCGCGTCGAGAGGGAGTCGCGAGAAGGACGGTCAGCGTTGGCGCCGCTACCGGTGCGTGCGACCGACTGGCGAGGCGCACTGGTTCCAGGTGCATGAGGAGACGAACCGCCCCGGGGCAACGTCCATCCACTTCCCGCCCGCGTGCGACGACCACGCCGACTCCGCCGTCCGGATGTTCGGGACCAACGGGCAGGGCGCCAAGCAGCGCCAGCGCTACCAGTGCGTCCCCACCGACGGGTCGAAGCAGCACACGTTCACGCCACCGTTGTCGCGGGAGGCTGGTAGATGGTGTCGCGCGGGCAGCCCGTGTGGTCTCGGCAGTCGGGGCACGCGAGGCTTCCGTCGCGCAGCAGGTGGGTGATGACTTCGAGGTTGCGGAACACGCCCTGAGCCCGGGCGACCGCGAGGTCGAGGAGGCAGTTGGTGCGGGCGAGGTTGCGGAACAGCTGCTTGCGGTTCTCCAGGAACGGCGACAGCCTCGCTCGGAGGCGGTTCTCGATGGCGGCGTTGGAGGCCGGCAGGTGCGGGTGGTCGGTCAGGACATGGAGGCCGGTCCAAATGCGGTCCTCGTAGACATCTCGTTGGATGAGGAGCTTCTCAACCGGGGCGCCGAGGTCCGCGACCTCGGCGATGACGCTGTCCCACCACCGCGACCAGTCCGCACGGCCGAGGTTGAGCAGGTCGCTGCGGGTGAGCACGTCCAGGTGCTTGACGAGCTGGGGCAGCGGAACCGCCCGGCCTTCCACGACGTGCGTGGTGCCGGCGAGCTCGACGATGCCTTCGCGGATGTTGCGGTGCGCGTGGTACAGCGACGGCACGATGGGAACCGTGCCGTCGTACATCGCGGTCACGGCGTTCTGGATGCTGCTCGCGGCGTCGGCGATGACGAAGTCCGGGCGTTCGAGCTCGCCGAGGACGAGCATCCACGCGGCGGTGTCGCCGGTTGGGTACGCCCGCGCCAGTCGTAGCCGGTTCTCCCGGGTGGGCGCGTCCATCGGCGTGGGCCCGGGATGCCAGATGACCTCGACGACGGCCAGGACGGACCATGCGACGGTGAGCTTGCGGGACTACGAACTCCACCTCATCGAGCCCCGGCTGACGCTGCTGCTCTGCCACCAGTACGCCGCCCGGAACCAGGCCGAGGAAGCCATCGCGCTCGCCACCCGCGTGCTGGCCGCCCGGACATCCGACACGGCCTACGACGAGCTCGCCGAGTGGCGGGAGTGGGCTGTCGCCGCGCTCGAGCAGCAGGCGCGGAGGACCCGGCCGCGCATCATCCGGGCCCCTCGCCTGGCAAGGCCCGACGGGCGAACCAACCCGAACCCCTACGCCACCGACTCACCGTCCAACCGGCGTTCGGGGAAGCACGCCAGCCCTCTCATCGAAGGCTCCACACCACGTAGCGGTCGTCGCTGATGCTCCGTCCCCAGTAGGCCGGGTCGGAGAGACGAGTCAACGACGCGGACCGACCCGTGTTCTCCACGAGCCGAACCACCTGCTCGGCCGAGAGGCCGCCCCCATTGGACCAGCGACCCTCCACCAGTACGAGCCGGCCCGATGGCGAGAGCAGGCGAAGCCACCGTGACAGAGCGACGGCGGGGTCGGGCATCGCCCAAAGGACATGCCGACAGAGGACCACGTCGTAGCTCCCCTCCGGGAGCGTCGGGGCGTACGCGTCTCCCTGCGTGAACCGCACTCCGCGCACACCGGCACCCTTGCGCTCGGCCGCTTCCACCATTCGCGGCGAGAAGTCCAGACCATCGACCTGGTAGCCGTCCTCGGCAAGCAGGACTGAGAGTGTGCCGGTTCCGCAGCCCAGGTCTGCGACGCGAGCGGGGGGTTCGGGCAGGCGGCTCAGCAGGAGCTCGCGCCATGCCTCTCGCACGGCCGGGTCCCTCAGGCCGTGGTCTGCCGGCTCGTCGAACGCAGCAGCTTCAGCGTCCCAGATGGCGATGTCATCAGCGATTCCCATACCCGAGACGGTACGAGATGCGGGTCAGTCCGCCAGGAAGCCGCCAGCCGGTCGGCCGCTCGAACAAACCACCGAAGGCCAGGAGATGTCATCTCCTGGCCTTCGGGTTGTGGTTCTCTTCATGCCGCTTGCTCGCCGGCTCCAATGCCTCGGAAACAGACCCGGGACATCACGCGCCCTTGTTCAACACCTTTCCGCCGAACAGGGCGACCGCGTGGCGGGCCTTCGTCGTTCCGCGCCGCCGGAAGCGGAGCAGAGAGGGTGCACACCGGTGTCCCGGCCGGCCCTTCTGCAGGCCCTACCCGCGACTGCGGCGACGCGCGCTCAGTGGGCGCAGCTCTCGGGCGTGAGGTACTCCTCCCCGGTGACGGCCTGCCAGGTCAGCACGAGGTCGAACTCGCCGGAGGGCTCACCGGTCTCCGGGCACGGGCTGGCGTGACCGAGCGTGGCGTCGGGGTTGCTCTGCTTCGCCAGCCACCACAGCGGGTACTCCCACTGCCACATGCCCGAGGACACCCCGATGCGCGGGGCCTCCTGGTCACGCAGGGAGTCCACGGCGTGCTGGTAGGGCCAGGCCAGGTTCGGGCGACCCCGGAAGAGCTCCTCCTCGGCGCTCGTGGTCAGGACTGACCTCTCGCCGACCAGCGGCCGCAGGTCCTGCTGGACGAGGTAGGGGACCGACGCGGCCGTCAGCACGCCCAGCGTGACGACCCCGATCCACCGGGGCCACCGGCTCAACGCAGCGCCGACCAGCACGGCGCCCAGAGCGATCGCCGTCAGCAGGAAGCGTCCGCCCCACACCTGCCACTTGAGCACCGCCGAGGCGCCCACGAGCACCACCACGGTGGCCATCGCGACTGGCCACAGCGCCCGGTGCCGGCGACCGCCCGCCAGCAGGGCCACGAACGCGACGAGGATGAGGAGGACCTGCAGCGGGTTGGCGGCTCGATCCTCGGTCTTGAACGAGTCGACGACGAAGGTGCCCATGGTGGCCCTCTGGTCGTCGGGGTCCAGCCCCAAGCCCTCGAGGAGGCCGCGGACGCCCCTCTCGAGGCTGTCGTTGACCTCGGGGTCGGGCAGGGCCACGTGGAGGGTGATGTTCCTGACCACGTTCAGGCCGGTCGTCGCGGGCGTGATGACCTCGTTGGTCAGCTTCGACTCGACCCCGGCGATGCTGCCCCACGTCTGGTGGTTGTTGACCATCCACCACACGTTCGGGGCCACCCCGAGGAGGACCGCCAAGGCGAGCGGGAGCACCGCGCGCCGTAGGGCGACCCCGCGCAGGAGCCGCAGCGAGATGACCACCGCGGGGAGCACCATCAGCACCGCAGTGGGCTTGACCGCCACCGCCAGGCCGCTCGCCAGGGCCACCCCCAGCAGCCAGCCCGGGTGGGCTCGCGGGTGCAGCGCCATGGCGTAGGCAATCACCGCCAGGGTGCACATGACGTAGTCCGTCTGGGTGGTCACGGCCTGCCCCACCACCAGCGGGCTCAGCCCGAAGACACCGGCGGCGATGGCCTGGCCCCGTCGGTCGACGCCCACGTTGCGGGCCAGCACGGAGACTGCGACCAGGGCGACGAGGTGGGCGCTGTACTGGACCAGGTTGACCGCCCACACCGCCCCGCTGAGCAGGGAGAGGTGGGCCATGCCGAGCTCCGCGGTGAAGGGGAGGTAGACCTGCGGGGCGAACTCCGTGGGGAACGAGGTCACCCGCTCCGCCTGCAGCCACTGCTCCACCTTGACCAGGTGGTAGCTCATCGAGTCCCAGTTCGTGGGGGCGACGCTCACGGCCAGCACGAGCAGGACGAGGGCCTCCACGGCCAGCACCACGACCCAGGGGTCGCGCCACCCCTTGCCCAGGACGGGGCGGGGTGGTCGCCTGCGGTAGAGCAGGAGGGCCTGGATCGCCAGAAGGACGAGATGGCTCAGCAGCACCCCGGTGAAGTTGAGCTGGTCGACCAGCGAGAGCAGACCTGCGACCAGCTGCCAGCCGGCGACCCACAGCAGGAAGCCGAAGAGGATCCCATCGCGCCATCCCACGCGGGCCGCCGCGACCGCCGACCAGCCGCCCAGCACGAGGAAGGGCAGCAGCACCAGGGCCGTCACCGAGCGACCTCGCGGGTGTCGACCGGGCGGCGCTCGGCCCGGGTCCCGGCGTGCTCAGGGCGGCATTCACACACGTGGCGTCGAGACGTCATGCGGGCAGGGTAGGGGCCACCAGCGGACCTCCGCGTGCTTTTCCCGGGACGGCTCGTTTCTCGCGTCAGTCGCCGACAGCCAGGGCGTGCACGACCAGCGAGGCCAGCTCGGCGTACGCCTCGGCGTCGGTCATCTCCATCCGCGCGAAGAGCTCACCGCGCTGGATCGCCGCCATCGTGGCGGCGACCATCTCGGCGACGAACTGGGCGTTGACGGAGCGGAAGGACCCGGCCTCGATGCCCTCGGCGATCAGCTCGCGGATCCGGGTGGCGGCCGCCGCGGTGTTCGTCGAGTAGACCTCGGCGGTGGCGCGGGAGGCGAGCAGGTCCTCCATGAACTCCCGCGACAGCGGCCGGAGGTAGTCGGCGACCGCGAGCAGGTAGGCGGTGACCCGCTCCCCCGGGTCGCCGGCCTGCCCGACCCGCGCCTCCACCACCGGCACCGAGGCGCGGAAGTACTCGCGGACCACCTCCAGCACCAGCTCCTGCTTGGAGGAGGCCAGCGCGTAGAGGGTGGTCTTCGAGCAGTGCAGCCGCTCGGCCAGGTCGTCCAGGGTGAACTGGGAGAAGCCCTCGGCCGCGAGCAGGTCGACGAGGCGGCGCAGCAGGTCCTGCTGACGCGCTGTACGCGGCCGCCCCGGCCGCCCCGACCGCCCCGACCCCGCCTGGCCCGCCGGGGTCATGACCCGGTTGCCTGGGCCTCGGCCCGAGCCTTGCGCAGGTGGTAGCGCTGGATCTTGCCCGAAGGGGTCTTGGGCAGCTCGTCGACCACGTGCACGGCCCGCGGGAACAGGTGCGCGGCCAGCTTGGTCTTGACCCGCTGCTGCAGCTCCGCGCTCAGCTCGGGGGTCGGCTCGACCCCCGGGGCCAGCACCACGAATGCCTCGACCACCTCGCCGCGCAGGTCGTCGGGCACACCGATGACCGCTGCCTCCGCGACCCGCTCGTCGGCGACCAGCACGCTCTCGATCTCGAACGGGCCGATCCGGTAGCCGGCCATGATGATCACGTCGTCGTCGCGGGAGGCGAAGAAGAAGTCGCCGTCGCCATCCACGTGCCCCGTGTCGCCGGTGTAGTACCAGCGACCGTCGGCGCTGAACCGCTCTGCGGTCTTCTCCGGGGCGTCGACGTACCCGGTGAACCACATCAACGGGCTGCCGGCCAGGTCGATGACCACCCGCCCCGGCTCCCCGGGCGCGGCGGGCTCGTCGACGTCGTTGCGCAGCACCGCTGCCGCCCAGCCGGGCATCGGGCGACCCATCGACCCGGGCTTGACCGGACGGCGGACGTCGTCGTGCCAACCGTTGACGATCGACATGCCCAGCTCGGTCTGGCCGTAGGTGTCGTGGATCTCCGCGCCCAGCACCCGCTCCCCCCACTCGACCATGTCGGGGTTGAGCGGCTCCCCGGCCGAGCTGGCCCGGCGCAGCCGCAACCCCTCGGGCGGGGGCACCTCGGAGCTGCGCAGCGTGCGGTAGACGGTCGGGGCGGCAGCCAGGTTGGTGACGCCCAGCCGCTCGATCACCTGCCAGGTGGTGGCCGGGGTGAACCCGGCCTGGAGCAGGATGTTGCGCCGACCCACGGCCAACGGGGCGGCGATGCCGTAGTAGAGACCGTAGGCCCAGCCGGGGTCGGCGGCGTTCCAGTAGACGTCGTCCTCGCGGACGTCGAGCCCGTACTCCAGGTAGGCGACGAAGGCGGCCAGGGCGCGCACCGGTATCGGCACCCCCTTGGGCGTGCCGGTGGTGCCACTGGTGAAGAGCCGGACCAGCTCGGCGGCGCCGTCGACCGGCACCACCGGCGCCTCGTCGGGGTCCGCCTCTGCCAGCATCGGGTCCAGGAGCAGGTCACCGTCGCGCCCCGCACCACCGGCCACCACCACGCGCCACGCCACGTCGGCAGGGAGGTCCTCTCCCGGCACGAGCTTGGCGCGCTGGCCGGAGTCGCAGACCACCACCTTGGCGTCGGCCCCGGCGAGGCGGAGCGCGATGGCCGGGGTGGCGAAGGCGGTGAAGAGCGGCACGTGCACGGCGCCCGCGCGCCAGATGCCCAGCACCGCGGTGACCAGGTCGAGCGACTTGCCCATCAGGGTCGCGACCCGGTCGCCGGGCCGGACGCCCTCGGCGACCAGCGCGGCGGCGAACCGCCGGGACCGCTCGGAGAGCTCGCCGTAGGTGACGTCGACCGGCTCCAGGTCGGGGCCGACGACGGTGAAGCCGACCGCGTCGGCCGGGTGCCGGTCGCACAGGAGGTCGGCGACGACCATCGCGGGGGCGTCGAAGGTGCTCAACAGGTCGGCGACGCGGCCATCGGGGGTCATCTGATCTCCTCGGTAGGGGGCGGGAGGGCTAGCTGTCGCCACCTCCGTAGGATACGGATAACGATACTGGCGACTGCGCTACAGTATCGCTGTGATGTGGCTGGCGCCACACCAGTCCACCAGAGCCCACGAGACGGAGCCCCCATGACCGCCACCCGCCGGATGCCCACCGAGGAGTCCGCCGAGCTCCTCGCCCTGGTCCGCGAGCTGGCCGCCCGCGAGCTCGCTCCGCGCAGCGCCGAGGCCGAGGCCACCGAGACCTTCCCGCGGGACGTCTTCCGCCTGCTCGGCGAGGTCGGCGTGCTGGGCCTGCCCTACGCCGAGGAGCACGGCGGAGGCGGCCAGCCCTACGAGGTCTACCTCCAGGTGCTCGAGGAGATCGGGGCGGTCTGGTCCTCGGTCGGCGTCGGGGTCTCGGTGCACGCCCTCTCCTGCTTCGGCCTGGTCAACTTCGGCACCCCCGAGCAGCAGCAGCGCTGGCTGCCCGACATGCTCGGCGGCGACCTGCTCGGCGCCTACTGCCTCTCCGAGGCCCACGCCGGCTCCGACCCGGCCGCGATGCGCACCACTGCCCGCCTCGACGGCGACGAGTACGTGCTCAACGGCGCCAAGGCGTGGACCACCCACGGCGGGCAGGCCGACTTCTACAAGGTGATGGCCCGCACCAGCGACGACCGGAACGGCATCTCCTGCTTCCTCGTCCCGGCCGACACCCCGGGCCTGAGCGCCGACGCCCCCGAGCGCAAGATGGGGCTGACCGGCTCCACCACCGCGACCATGCGGCTCGACGACGTCCGGATCCCGGTGGAGCGCCGGCTCGGCGCCGAGGGCGACGGCCTCAAGATCGCGTTGGCCGGACTCGACTCCGGCCGGCTCGGCATCGCCGCGGTCGCCACCGGTCTGGCCCAGGGCGCCCTGGACCAGGCGGTCGCCTACGCCCGCGAGCGGGAGACCTTCGGCAAGCCGATCATCGACCACCAGGGGCTCGCCTTCGTGCTGGCCGACATGGAGGCGGCGGTGCAGTCCGCCCGCGCGATCACCCTGCACGCCGCCCGGCTCAAGGACGCCGGGCTGCCGTTCTCCCGGGAGGCCTCGATCGCCAAGATGGTCGCCACCGACCACGCGATGAAGGTGACCACCGACGCCGTCCAGGTCTTCGGCGGCTACGGCTACACCCGCGACTTCCCGGTGGAGCGCTACATGCGCGAGGCCAAGGTGATGCAGATCTTCGAGGGCACCAACCAGATCCAGCGGATGGTCATCTCCCGCTCGCTGGCCAAGGACGACGCGGGCCGGATCACCCACGCCTGACCCTGTCCCGCCCGCGCCTCCCCGCGCCTCCCCGCCCGGCGGCTCGCCCCACGTCCGCCCCGCGCACCCCCTGCGCACCCCCGCGCGCCCACCCGACCCACGCCCGACCGTCCACACCCATCCACACACAGCAGGAGAGTCACCGACCGTGCAGCTCAACGACACCGCCGCGATCGTCACCGGAGGAGCCTCCGGGCTCGGAGCGGCCACCGCCGCCGCCCTGGCCGCCCAGGGCGCCCGGGTCTTCGCCTTCGACCTGCCGACGGCGATCGAGGACGCCCCCGAGGTCGCCGGGGTGACCTACCTCGGCGTCGACGTCACCGACCCCGAGCAGGTGGCCGCCGCGGTGGAGACCGCGGCCGGCGCCGGCCTCGCGCTGCGCACCGTGGTCAACTGCGCCGGCATCGGCCCGTCGATGCGGATCCTGGGCCGCAAGGGCCCCCACGACCTGGCCTTCTTCGCCAAGGTCGTCCAGGTCAACCTGGTCGGCACCTTCAACGTGATGACGCTGGCCGCGGAGCGGATCGCCGCCACCGAGCCGCTCGAGGACGGCCAGCGCGGCGTGGTCATCAACACCGCCTCGATCGCCGCCTACGACGGCCAGGTCGGCCAGGCGGCGTACGCCTCCTCCAAGGGCGGGGTGGTCGGCCTGACCCTGCCCGCGGCCCGCGACCTCGCCCAGCACGGCATCCGGGTGCTCACCATCGCCCCGGGCATCATCGAGACCCCGATGCTGGCCACCGTCTCCGAGGAGTTCCGGGCCGGGCTCGCGGCCGGCGTCCCCTTCCCGCAGCGGCTCGGCCGCCCCGAGGAGTACGCCCGGCTCGCGCTCGCCATGATCGAGCACGACTACCTCAACGGCGAGGTCATCCGGATGGACGGCGCACTGCGGATGGCCCCGCGCTGATCTCCCCCGAGGGCGCCGGGGCGCCGGCGTCCTCGGGGCTCTCGGGCAGGACGACGTTGAACCGTCGCCGCTGCACGCTCACCACGACGTCCTGGGACTCCGCCCACCCGGTCTCGGGGTCCAGGGCGGTCAGCACGTAGCGCCCGATCGGCGGCAGGTCGAGCTGGTAGTGGCCCTCGTCGTCGGTCCGGGTGATCCCCACCGACTCGCCGGTGCTGTCGGTCAGCACCACGAGCGCGCTGTCGACCGGCCAGCCGCCCCGGGAGACCACCCCGGCGACGGTGAGCCGCTCGTCGAGCCTCAGCGCGGACTCCACGTCGGGCGAGAGCTGACGCAGCTGCGACCTCGCGGCCCAGCCCTCGGCGGAGCAGACGACCAGGTACTCCCCCGCGCCCGGCAGCACCACCGACCAGCGTCCCGCGTTGTCGGCGCGCGCCCAGTCGGCCTGGCGACCGGTCGGTTCGAGCACCGAGACCACCGCCAGCCGGGCCGGCGAGCCGTCGGGCTTGCGCACCTGGCCCCGCACCACGACCTCCGCGGCGGCGTCCACCCGGCGTCCGGCGTCGGCCCGGGCGGGTTCCCCGGCCGGTCGGTCGGTGGCGAGCACGGGCGCGAGGCGGACCGGGATGAACCAGCCGACGCCCGCCCCGAGGAAGGCGGCGCAGGCCGCCAGCCAGCTGGTCGCGTGCACGGCGGCCTCGGACGGGAAGCCGTCGGCGAGCGTGCCCGCGGCGAGCACGGCCGCGACGCACGCCGAGGAGGTCGAGGTGCCGATCGAGCGGACCACCGTGTTGAGCCCGTTGGCCGCGGCCGTCTCGGTGATCGGGACGGCCTGCATGATCAGCACCGGCATGGCCGCGAAGCAGACCGCGATGCCGACGGAGACGATCGTGACGCCGACCAGCAGCTGGATGACGGTGGCGTCGAAGATCACCCGGGAGACGTAGCCCAGGCCGGTCACCACGAGTCCGGCGATCAGCGTGGTGCGGGCACCGAAGGTGCGGGTCACGGCGGCCGAGACCGGGGACATCAGGATCATCAGGACGCCGCCGGGCAGCATCGCCAGCCCCGCCTCGGTCACCCCGAGGCCGAATCCGACACCGCTCGAGGCGGGCAGCTGCAGCTGCTGGACGGCGACCAGCAGGTTGGCGAACATCGCGAACCCCGCGAGCAGGGAGGCGATGTTGGTCAGCAGCACCGGACGACGTCCGGAGGTGCGCAGGTCGACGAGAGGCTGGCCGGTGCGCAGCTCCCACGGCGCCCACAGCCCGAAGACGAGCACCGCGAGCAGGAAGCAGAGCAGCGTCCACTGCGACGTCCAGCCCCACTGCCCGCCCTTGGAGATGCCCATGAGCAGCGAGGTCAGCGCCACCGACATCAAGATCGCGCCCAGCCAGTCGAAGCTGCCGCGCGCCTGCACCGACGACTCGGGCACCACCACGAAGACCAGCGCGAGCATCACCACCGACATCACGACGCTGCCGTAGAAGACCGACTGCCAGCCGAAGGTCTCGTACATCAGCCCGGACAGGGGCAGGCCCACCGCGCCCCCGATGCCCAGGGTGGCGCTCATCAGCGCGACCGCTCCGCCGATCTTCTCCGGCGGCAGCTCGTCGCGCATGGTGGAGATGCCGATGGGGATCAGCGCGGGCGCGAAGCCCTGCAGGGCCCGGGCCACGATCAGCACGGTCAGGGAGTCGCTCGCGGCTCCCAGGAGCGACCCGGCCAGCAGCACCAGCAGCGCGACCATCATCATCCGGCGCTTGCCGTACATGTCGGCCAGGCGGGAGAGGATCGGCGTCGCCACGGCCGAGGTGAGCAGGGTGACGGTGACCAGCCAGGAGGCGTTGTCGGCCGTGGTGCCGAGCAGCCGGGGGAAGTCGGGCAGCAACGGCACGACCAGGGTCTGCATCAGCGAGACCGCGGTGCCGCAGAGAGCCAGCACGAGCACGATCGTGCCGGAGCGCCGCGGTCCCCGCGAGGTCTGGGGAGCGGGTGTGGCGGTCGCGGTCAACGCAGCACCGCCCTCGTCAGGACAGCCATGCCTGGCACCTTACGGCGTGGCCGGATCGCGCCCGTCGGGCTCCCGCCCCGACCGCTAGCAGCAACGGGCCCCCGGCGCGTGCTCGCGCTGGTCGTCGCGGTGGCGTTCGAACTCGCGCCGCGCCATCGGCGTGGCGCCGGCCGCCGCGCACTCGGCGAGGTAGTCGTCCCACTTCGCCTCCCCGGTGAGCTGACGGACGTACCAGCGCAACCGGGACAGCACTCTCATGACCGCTCCCCCGTCCCGGCGGTCTGGCGCTGCTCCTCCCAGCGGCGCACCGCCTCCTTCTCCTCGGGGGTGGCGATGAAGCCCGAGGGGGCGACCAGGGCCGACGGCTGCTTGGGCACCTCGGTGGTGGGCAGGCCACCGGCGCGGATCGCCTTGACGCAGACGACGAGCGCGTTGGCCACCACCACGATGACCAGGAGGGCGAACAGCGCCTGCAGCGTGCCGTTGAGCGTGGAGTTGAAGATGACCTGGTCCATCTGGGCCCGGTCGGTGGCCGGGGCGAGCAGCTCCCCGGCGTCGCGCGCCTCGACGTAGCGCGAGCGCTGGGAGAAGTAGCCGATCGCCGGGTTGTCGGAGAAGACCTTCTGCCAGCTCGCGGTCATGGTCACCACCAGGTCCCAGACCAGCCCGATGCCGGGCACCCAGACCCACTTCACCTTGCCGTGCTTGATCAGCAGGGTGGCGCAGAGGGTGAGCGCGATCGCCGCCAGCAGCTGGTTGGCGATGCCGAAGAGCGGGAAGAGCTGGTTGATGCCGCCGAGCGGGTCGGTGACCCCGACGTAGAGCATGTAGCCCCACAGCCCGACCACCACGGCACTGGCCGACCAGGCGGCCGGCCGCCACTCCAGGTCGGCGTACCGGGGCCACAGGTTGCCCACCGTGTCCTGCAGCATGAAGCGGCCCACCCGGGTGCCGGCGTCGACCGCGGTGAGGATGAACAGCGCCTCGAACATGATCGCGAAGTGGTACCAGAAGGCGGCCAGACCGCCGCCGAAGGCCTCGGTGAAGACCGAGGAGATGCCGAAGGCCAGCGTGGGCGCACCGCCGGTGCGGGAGATCAGCGACTCCTCCTCGACCGAGGCGGCGGCCGCCTGGAGGTCGGCCGGGCTGATGCTGAACCCGAGGCTGGTGACGAACTCCGCGGCGGTCGCCGGATCGGCTCCGGTCGCGCCGGCCGGGGAGTTGATCGCGTAGTAGAGCCCGGGGTCGATCACGCAGGCGGCGATCAGCGCGCTGATCGCGACGAACGACTCCATCAGCATCCCGCCGTAGCCGATCATCCGGACCTGGCTCTCCTTGGCCACCATCTTGGGCGTGGTGCCCGAGGAGATCAGCGCGTGGAACCCCGACAACGCCCCGCACGCGATGGTGATGAAGACGAACGGGAAGACCTTGCCCGCGAAGACCGGGCCGTCGCCGTCGACCGCGAAGTCGGTGACCGCCGGGCTCTGCAGCGCCGGCGCGGCGATCACCAGGCCGACCGCGAGGAGCACGATCACCCCGATCTTCATGAAGGTGGAGAGGTAGTCGCGGGGGGTGAGCAGCATCCACACGGGCAGGATCGAGGCGACGAAGCCGTAGACGACCAGGGCCAGGGTCAGCTGCTCCTTGGAGAGGGTGAGCGCGTCGGCCAGGCCCCAGGAGTCGACGTACCCGCCGCCGATGATCGCCAGCAACAGCAGCACCACGCCGATCGCGGTGACCTCCGAGACGCGCCCGGGGCGCAGGACGCGCAGGTAGAACCCCATGAAGAGCGCGATCGGGATGGTCAGCCCGATCGAGAAGACACCCCACGGCGACTCGGCGAGCGCGTTGACCACGACCAGGGCCAGCACCGCCAGGATGATGATCATGATGGCGAAGACCGCGATCAGCGCGGCGATCCCGCCGATCGTTCCGATCTCCTCGCGCACCATCTGGCCCAGCGACTTGCCGTCGCGGCGCATCGAGAAGAAGAGGACCACCATGTCCTGGACCGCCCCGGCGAAGATGACGCCGACGATGATCCAGATGGTGCCGGGCAGGTAGCCCATCTGGGCGGCCAGCACCGGCCCGACCAGCGGCCCGGCCCCGGCGATCGCGGCGAAGTGGTGGCCGAAGAGGACGTGGCGGTCGGTGACGTCGAAGTCGCGCCCGTTCTCCAGGCGCTCGGCCGGGGTGGCTCGGGTGTCGTCGACCTCGAGCACCTTGCGGGCGATGAAGCGGGCGTAGAAGCGGTAGGCGATCGCGTAGGAGGACAGGGCGGCGAAGAGGATCCACAGCGCCGAGACCTCCTCCCCGCGCGAGAGCGCCAGCACGGTCCAGCAGGCCGCCCCGACCACCGCGACGGCGATCCACACGGCCACCGAGACGGGGTTGCGCCGGACCGGGCCGGGCGTGGGGGGCGGCGTCACCGTGGCGGTCGACCCTGCGGACATGTGGTTCCTCCTCCGAGAACGGGCGCGCCCCGGGTCCGCGAGCCCACCCCTGATTCGTACTCCTCCGTGAGGTGGATCACAAGGACCGCCACGAGCCGGCCTCCCCTACGGGCGGGCGGTGCGGTTGGCCGTGATGCCGGCGTCGACGAAGCCGACGGTCATGAGGACCGCCCTGCACGCGCGCGGGGAGGAACCCCCAGCCCGGCCACCACGAGCCGCCCACGCCAGGGGGAGCGACGGCCTCGCGAGAGCCCACGCCGTGCCTCTCAGGCCGACAGTCGCTGGCCGGACGCGGGGTCGAAGACGTGGACCGCCGCAGGGTCGATCGCCAGCCCGATCCGGTCGCCCTTGGCGACCTGCTGGTGCCCCTCGAGCCGCACCACCACCGGGGTCGGGGCCACCGCGGCCTGCGCGGCGTCGCCGTCGCGCAGGGCGTAGACGAAGGCGTCGGCGCCGAGCTCCTCGACCACCGTGACGGTGACCGGGACGGCGGCCTCGTCGGGACCGACGACCCTCCAGGCGTGGGGACGCACCCCGAGCGTGACCTCCCCGTCCGCCCGCGCGATCACCTCCCGCGGCAGCGGGACGGGGCAGCCGTCGACGAGGGCCACACCGTCGCTGACCTGCGCCGTCAGCAGGTTCATCGCGGGCGAGCCGATGAAGCCGGCGACGAAGAGGTTGGCCGGGCGGTCGTAGAGGGCCAGCGGGGTGTCGACCTGCTGGAGCGTGCCGGCCCGCATCACCGCCACCCGGTCGCCCATCGTCATCGCCTCGACCTGGTCGTGGGTGACGTAGACGGTGGTGGTGCCGAGCCGGTGCTGGAGCGCCGCGATCTGGGTGCGGGTCGAGACCCGCAGCTTGGCGTCGAGGTTGGAGAGCGGCTCGTCCATGCAGAAGACCTGGGGCTGGCGGACGATCGCCCGGCCCATCGCCACCCGCTGCCGCTGCCCCCCGGAGAGCGCCTTGGGCTTGCGGTCGAGGACGTCGGCGAGGTCGAGCATGGCCGCGGCCTCGGAGACCCGCCGCACCCGCTCCTCCTTCGGCATCCGGGCGACCTTGAGGGCGAAGCCCATGTTGTCGGCCACGCTCATGTGCGGGTAGAGCGCGTAGTTCTGGAAGACCATGGCGATGTCGCGGTCCCGCGGGAGGTCGCGGGTGACG
The DNA here is from genome assembly GCF_058215755.1 of Nocardioides sp. Z50_6. NCBI lineage: Bacteria > Bacillati > Actinomycetota > Actinomycetes > Propionibacteriales > Nocardioidaceae > Nocardioides > Nocardioides sp. Z50_6. Next base: position 910,890 of record NZ_JBZAJB010000001.1, read on the forward strand.
TCACGGTCGCCGATGGAGATGTGCCCCGAGGTGCACTCCTCGAGCCCGGCGAGCATCCGCAGCGAGGTCGACTTGCCGCAGCCCGACGGGCCCACCAGGACCATCAGCTCGCCGTCGGCGATCTCGAGGTCGAGGGCCTGCACCGCTGGGCGCTCCGCACCCGGGTAGCGGCGTTCCGCCTGGTCGAACCGGACCTGCGCCATGGGGGCTCTCCCTCTGTCGGGCATCTGTCGGGCATCTGTCGGGGGTGGTGCCGGGTGTGCCGGCGACCCCTCCCCGGCCTCGGACGACCCGGGTGCTCCTCACCGTACGACCCTTGCCGCCCCCCGTCTAGTGGAAGCGCTCTCACGCCACGTACAACTTCTCGTAAGGCGTGTATTGACACTCAATGTGACCCCTGTCATGGTGAATCGGAGATCGGCGTGGAAGCGCTTCCACACTCTCCATCCGGAAGACCACCTCGATCCACCCGTCGGACCAAGGCGGTCCGCGCGTCAGCAGGAGTGTCAGGAGATCACGGTGCACGGAGACAAGAGGCGTAGGACACGGGTCGCCGCGGGGGCCCTGGTGGCGCTCGCGCTGGCCGCGACGACGGCCGCCTGCGGAGGCGGCGACGACGATGGCGAGTCGGGTGACGGGAAGGTGCGGCTCACGGTCGCCACCTTCAACGAGTTCGGCTACGAGGACCTGATCACCGAGTACAACGAGATGCAGGACGAGGTGGTGGTCGAGCAGAAGAAGGCCGGCACCGCCAACGAGCACCAGGACAACCTCTACACCAAGCTCGCCGCGGGCTCCGGCCTCTCCGACATCGAGGCGATCGAGGTCGACTGGTTGGCCGCCCTGATGCAGGAGTCCGACGCCTTCGTCGACCTCTCCGACCCCGACGTCGAGGGCCGCTGGCTGGACTGGAAGGTCGACGCGGCCACCACCGACGACGGCAGGCTCATCGGCTACGGCACCGACATCGGCCCGCAGGCGCTCTGCTACCGCGCCGACCTGTTCAAGAAGGCCGGGCTGCCCACCGACCGCGAGCAGGTGGCCGGCCTCTTCACCACGTGGGACGAGTACTTCGCCGCCGGCCGCGACTTCGTCGAGAAGGTGCCGGGCGTGGCCTGGTACGACGCCTCCGGCGCCACCGCGCAGGCGATGGTCAACCAGACCCAGTACACGTTCGAGGACGAGGACGACAACGTCATCGCCGCCGAGAACCCGGAGGTGAAGAAGATCTTCGACACCGTCACCTCGATGTCGCAGGACGGTCTCTCCACCAAGCTCGTCCAGTGGGGCGAGGACTGGGTCGCCTCCTTCAAGAAGGACGCGTTCGCCACCATGGCCTGCCCGGGCTGGATGCTCGGTGTGATCGAGGGCAACTCCGAAGGCGTCGAGGGCTGGGACGTCGCCGGGGTCTTCCCCGGCGGACCCGGGGTCTGGGGCGGCTCCTACCTGACCGTGCCCGCGCAGGGCGAGCACCAGGAGGAGGCCATGGCGCTGGCCAAGTGGCTCACCGACCCCGAGCAGCAGGCCAAGGCCTACGCCGCGAAGGCGACCTTCCCCAGCCAGGTGGAGGCGCTGGAGGACCCCGTGGTGACCGAGAGCAGCCGCGAGTTCTTCAACGACGCGCCGGTCGGCGAGATCATGGTGGAGCGGGCCAAGGCGATCGAGTTCATCCCCTACAAGGGCCCGAAGTTCGCCGACATCAACACCGCCTTCCAGCAGGCCATCCAGCGGGTGGACGAGGGCAAGGAGTCCCCGGACGAGGCGTGGGAGTCGTTCCTGGCCGACGTCGAGCGGCTCGGCTGAGCGGGACCGGCCACCCTCCATGTCCCTCGACCCCGGGCGCCTGCAGGCGCCAGGCACTCCCGCCGGGGGGGCCGGATCACCGGCCTCCCCGGCGGGTTCGACCAGCGGCTCCTCGGCCGGGGCACCCACCCCGGGTGCGACCGGCCGCCGGCGCTCCGGCCCCTGGCGCTCCCGGCTCGGCCGCTGGGAGGCCAAGCTCTCCCCCTACCTCTACATCTCCCCGTTCTTCCTGCTCTTCGCCCTCGTCGGCCTCTTCCCGCTGCTCTACACCGCCTACGTCTCGCTCCACCACTGGAGCCTGCTCGGCGGGCAGGGCGAGTTCAGCGGGCTGGAGAACTACGAGCGGGTGCTCGCCGACCGCTACTTCTGGAACGCGCTGCGCAACACGATCAGCATCTTCCTGCTCTCCTCGGTCCCGCAGGTGCTCCTCGCCCTCGGGCTGGCGGGACTCCTCGACTCCCAGCTTCGCGGCCGGACGCTGTGGCGGATGAGCGTGCTGCTCCCCTTCGTGGTCGCTCCCGCCGCGGTCGCGCTCATCTTCGGCAACGTCTTCGGCGACCGCTTCGGCCTGGTCAACGCCGCGCTCGACCTCGTCGGGGTGGAGCCCATCGCCTGGCACGTCAACACCCTGGCCAGCCACCTGGCGATCGCCTCGATGGTCAACTGGCGCTGGACCGGCTACAACGCGCTGATCTTCCTGGCCGCGATGCAGGCGGTGCCGCGCGACCTCTACGAGTCCGCCTCGCTGGACGGGGCCGGCCGGGTGCGGCAGTTCGTCTCCATCACGGTGCCGCTGATCCGGCCCACCCTGCTCTTCGTCATCATCACCTCCACCATCGGCGGGCTGCAGATCTTCGCCGAGCCGCGGCTCTTCGACACCCAGGGCCTCGGGGGCTCGGACCGGCAGTACCAGACGCTCACCATGTATCTCTGGGAGCTCGGGTGGCGGGTCCGCGACCTCGGCATGGCCTCCGCGGTGGCCTGGCTGCTCTTCCTGATCATCGTGGTCTTCGCCGTCCTCAACCTCTGGCTCAGCCAGCGCGCCGGCTCGCTGGCCGGCCGCCCCGGCGGCCGCGGGCGGGCCGGGCTCCGGGCGGGGGTGCGGCGATGACCCGGCGTCCCGGCTTCCTCGTCTACGGGCTGCTCACCGCCTTCGTGCTCGGCTCGTGCGCCCCGCTCTACTGGTCGTTCCTGGTCGGCTCCCACAGCCGCGAGGACCTCGACGGCCGGGTCCCCCCGCTGCTGCCGGGCGGCCACTTCCTCGACAACGCGCAGCGGGCCATCGAGGCGGTGCCGTTCTGGAAGGCCCTGGGCAACAGCCTGCTGGTCTCCTCCACGGTGGCCACCTCGGTGGTCGTCTTCTCCACCCTGGCCGGCTTCGCCTTCGCCAAGCTCGCCTTCCGCGGCCGCACCCCGCTGATGGTCTTCGTGGTCGCCACCCTGGCGGTCCCGACGCAGCTCGGGGTGATCCCCCTCTTCATCGTGATGGCGGAGCTGGGCTGGGTCGGCTCCGTGTGGGCGCTGATCGTGCCCGGCATGGTCACCGCGTTCGGCGTCTTCTTCATGCGCCAGTACCTGGTCGACGCCGTCCCCGACGAGCTGATCGAGGCGGCCCGGATGGACGGGTGCTCGATGGCCCGCACCTTCTGGAACGTCGCGGTCCCGGCCGCGCGGCCAGCCGCCGCGATCCTGTGGCTCTTCACCTTCATGTACACCTGGACCGACTTCTTCTGGCCGCTGATCGTGCTGCCCGCGAGCAACCCGACCATCCAGATCGCCCTCCAGCAGCTGCAGAGCGGCTACTACGTCGACTACAGCCTGGTGCTGGCCGGCACGACGCTGTCGATCGTGCCCCTGCTGGCCCTCTTCGTCCTCGCCGGCCGCCAGCTGGTGTCCGGCATCATGCAAGGAGCAGTCAAGGGATGACAGTCGAGCGCACCCGCCCCCTCCAGGCCGACCACCCCCACGAGGCGGCCGGACGCCCCCGCTTCCCGGCGACCTTCACCTGGGGCGCGGCCACCGCGTCCTACCAGGTCGAGGGGGCGACCGCCGAGGACGGCCGGACGCCGTCGATCTGGGACACCTTCTCCGCGGTGCCGGGGGCGGTGCTGGGCGGCGACACCGGGCAGGAGGCGTGCGACCACTACCACCGGATGCCGGACGACGTGGCGCTGATGGCCGACCTGGGGCTCACCTCCTACCGGTTCTCGGTCGCCTGGCCCCGGGTCCGTCCCGACGGCGGGGCGGTCAACCCCGCCGGGCTGGCCTTCTACGACCGCCTGGTCGACCGGCTGCTGGCCCACGACATCGCCCCGTGGCTGACCCTCTACCACTGGGACCTGCCCCAGGCGCTGGAGGACGCGGGCGGCTGGACCGCCCGCGACACGGCGTACCGCTTCCTCGACTACGCGGGGTCGGTCCACGACGTGCTCGGCGACCGGGTGCCGACCTGGACGACGCTCAACGAGCCGTTCTGCGCCGCCCTGCTCGGCTACGCCGCGGGGCACCACGCGCCCGGCCGCCAGGAGGGCGCCGCCGGGCTGGTCGCGGCCCACCACCTGCTGCTGGGCCACGGCCTGGTCGTCGACGAGCTGCGCCGCCGCGGCGTGCACGGCGAGGCGGGCCGGCTCGGGGTCAGCCTCAACTTCACCGTCGCCGACCCCCACGACCCCGACGACCCGGTCGACGTGGACGCCGCCCGGCGGGTCGACTCCCTGCACAACCGGCTCTTCCTGGACCCGGTGCTCCGCGGCACCTATCCGGCCGACCTGGTCGACGACACCGCCCACCTCACCTGGCGGGACCACGCCTGGACCGACGTGGTCCACGACGGCGACCTGTCACTGATCGCGACCCCGATCGACGTGCTGGGCGTGAACTTCTACCACGGCAACGCCGTCTCCGGGCACCCGCACACCGACGTGATGGCCCGCGACGCCGACAAGCCCGACCGGGTCTCGCTCTCCCCCTTCGTGGGGTCCGAGCACGTCACCTTCCCGCGCCGCGACCTGCCGGTGACCGACATGGGGTGGGAGGTCCACCCCGAGGGGCTGCGCCGGCTGCTGGTGCGCCTCCACGAGGAGTACGCCGCCCCGCCGATCTACCTGACCGAGACCGGGGCGGCCTACGCCGACTCCCCGGACGAGCACGGACGGGTCCACGACCCCGACCGGATCGCCTTCCTCGACGCCTACCTGCGCGCCACCCACGACGCGATCAGCGAGGGGGTGGACGTGCGCGGCTTCTTCCACTGGTCGCTGATGGACAACTTCGAGTGGGCCTTCGGCTACGCCAAGCGCTTCGGCCTGGTCCACGTCGACTACGACGACCAGCGGCGTACGCCGAAGAGCAGCGCCCGCTGGTATGCCGAGCTGGTCCGCACCTCGACCCTGCCCGAGGGCGATCCGGAGCGCTGGCTACGGTGAGCCGCGTGAACGGGTCAGGAGGGTCGCCCACCCTGGACGAGGTCGCGAGGGTCGCGGGCGTCTCACGCGCCACCGCCTCGCGGGCGATCAACGGCGGGATGCGGGTCAGCCCCCAGGCGCTGGCCTCGGTGGAGTCGGCGGTGCGCACCCTCGGCTACGTGCCCAACCCGGCCGCCCGCAGCCTGGTCACCCGCCGCACCGACTCCGTGGCCGTGGTGGTCCCGGAGCCGGACGAGCGGATCTTCTCCGACCCGTTCTTCGCCGGCACGCTGCGCGGGGTCACCCGGGTGCTGACCGAGCACGACCTGCAGCTGGTGCTGCTGCTCGCCCGCCCGGGGGCCTCCAGCGCGCGCACCCTGCGCTACCTCAACAACCGGCACGTCGACGGTGCCCTGGTCGTCTCCCACCACCGCGACGACGGGCTGGCCGAGCAGCTCGCCGGCACCGACCTGCCCTGCGTCTTCGGGGGCCGCCCCTGGACGGCCGGCGACCGGGTCGCCTACGTCGACGTGGACAACGTGGCCGGGGCGCGGCAGGCCACCGAGGCGCTGCTCGAGCGGGGCTGCCGGCGGATCGCCACGATCGCGGGCCCGGCCGACATGACGGCGGGGGCCGACCGGCTGGAGGGCTGGCGGCAGGCGATGGCGGCGGCCGGGCTGCCGCTGGACGCCGTCGAGCACGGGGACTTCACCCAGGAGAGCGGGGAGGTCGCCGCCCTGTCGCTGCTGGAGACCCACCCGGACCTCGACGGCCTCGTGGTGGCCTCCGACCTGATGGCCGCCGGCGCGCTGCGGGTGCTGGCCCGGGCCGGTCGCCGGGTGCCCGACGACGTGGCCGTGGTCGGCTACGACGACCTCGGCGTCGCGGAGCGGACCACTCCCCCGCTGACCACCATGCGCCAGCCGGTCGAGGAGATGGCCGAGCGGGCGACCCGCCTGCTGCTGGAGCAGATCGAGGGCCGCGGCAGCGGGCGACCGATGCGCGTCATCATCCCCCCGCAGCTGGTGCGGCGCGCCAGCGCCTGAGGTCGAGCTCGTCCGGGTGCCCAGTTCAGGCGATGGCGACACGGTCCGCGCACGTCGAGACTGTGGACCATGGCCACGGAACGCGCGGACGCCGTACGAACCCTGTACCAGTCGTTCAACGAGCGAGACGTGGACGCCGTGCTCGCGGCGTTGGCGCCCGACGTCGACTGGCCCAACGCCTGGGAGGGCGGAAGGCTGCTCGGGCGTGAACAGGTGCGTGCGTACTGGGAGCGCCAGTGGCGGGAGATCCGCCCCACCACCGTCGTGCGGGACATCCGCGCACGCCCCGACGGCACCGTCTCGGCCCGCGTCGGCCTCGTCGTGCGCGACCTCGGCGGGGACGTCCTGGCGCGTTCCGAGGTCACTCACGTCTACGAGTTCGCGGGAGCCCACGTCCAGCGCATGACGGTCGAGGAGTAGGCGACCTACCCCGTCGCCCCGGCGGTCCGGCTCCGACCACACCGGCCTCCCGACCACTAGCCTGCCGGGCATGGACATCACCGGAGCATCCGCCCTCGTCACCGGAGGCGCGTCGGGCATCGGCGCCGCCGCCTGCCGCCAGCTGGCCGCCAAGGGCGCCCACGTCGTCGTCGCCGACCTCAACGACTCCGCCGGCGAGGCGCTGGCCGCCGAGATCGGCGGCGTCTTCGTGCACGTCGACGTCACCGACACCGAGCAGATCAAGGCCGCCGTCGACCGGGCCACCGAGCTCGGCCCGCTGCGGGTGCTGGTCAACTCCGCCGGCATCGGCTGGGCCCAGCGCACCGTCGGGCGCGACGGCGAGCTCGCCTCCGCCCACGACCTCGAGGCCTACAAGAAGGTGATCGCGATCAACCTGATCGGCACCTTCGACGCGATCCGGGTCGCCGCCACCGCGATGGGCCGCACCGAGCCGCTCGCCGACGGTGAGCGCGGCGCGATCGTCAACATGGCCTCGGCCGCGGCCTTCGACGGCCAGATCGGCCAGGCGGCGTACTCCGCCTCCAAGGGCGGCGTGGTGGGCATGACGCTGCCGGTGGCCCGCGACCTCTCCGCGATCGGCGTCCGGGTCAACACCATCGCCCCCGGACTGATCGACACCCCGATCTACGGCGAGGGCGAGGCCTCGGAGGCGTTCAAGGCCAAGCTGGGCGAGTCAGTGCTCTTCCCCAAGCGGCTCGGCGTCCCCGACGAGCTGGCCAGCATGGTGGTCGAGTGCGTGACGAACTCCTACCTGAACGGGGAGACCGTCCGGGTCGACGGTGGCATCCGGATGCCACCGAAGTAGGGCGCTCAGCGGTGACCGGAGATGGCGTGCGGCTCGTAGCCGCGCTCCAGCTCGGCGACCTCGTCGTCGGTCAGCTCGACGTCCAGCGACGCCAGGGCGTCGGCGAGGTGCTGCGGCTTGGTCACCCCGACGATCGGGGAGGTGACGGCTGGCCTGGAGGAGAGCCAGGCCAGTGCCACCTGCGCCCGCGGGATCCCGCGCCGCTCGGCGACGGCGGCGACCGCCTCGACGATCGTCCTGTCGCCGTCGCGGTAGAGGGTGGCGCCGAACTCGTCGGTCTGGACGCGGGCGGTCTCCGCGTCCCAGTCACGGGTCAGCCGGCCGCGGGCGAGCGGGCTCCACGGGATCACCCCGACGCCCAGGTCCTCGCAGAGCGGGAGCATCTCCCGCTCCTCCTCGCGGTAGATCAGGTTGTAGTGGTTCTGCATCGAGACGAACCGGGTCCACCCGCCGAGGTCGGCGGCGTGCTGGGCCTTGGCGAACTGCCAGGCATACATCGACGACGCCCCGAGGTAGCGGGCCTTCCCCGCCTTCACCACGTCGTGCAGCGCCTCCATGGTCTCCTCGATCGGCGTCGTCGGGTCCCACCGGTGGATCTGGTAGAGGTCGACGTGGTCGACCCCGAGCCGGCGCAGGCTCGCGTCGACCTGGGTCATGATCGCCGCGCGGGAGAGCCCCGAGCCGGCAGGGCCGGGCCCCATCCGGCCGTGCACCTTGGTGGCGATGACCACCTCGTCACGGGGCGCCATCTCCTTGAGCAGCCGGCCGGTGATCTCCTCGCTGCTGCCGCCGGAGTAGACGTTGGCGGTGTCGAAGACGGTGACGCCGCCCTCGAGCGCGGCCCGGACGATCGGGCGTGCGGCGTCCTCGTCGAGCACCCACGGGTGCCCCCCGCGGCTCGGGTCGCCCCAGCTCATGCACCCCAGCGTCAGGGCCGAGACCTCCAGCCCGGTGCTGCCCAGCTTCGTGTACCGCATCCCCCCACCTTCCGCCGTCGTCGTCCGCACCCTAGCCGGGTCGGCTCGGGGAGGTCCGGCGCTCGCTACCCTCGCCGCACGACCAGGGGGCCGCATCACCAGGGGGACCGGATGAGCAGGACGAACCACGACAAGGTGGTCTACCGCGGGCGCGCGGTGGCGGGCTGGCTCTGGTGGGGCACCTGGGCGGCGCTGCTGGCGATGGCGGTCGTGCCTCCCGTGCTGGACGACGACTTCGTCTCGATCGGCGACTTCCTCATCCAGGTGTTCGCCTACGGCGTCGCCTGGGGGGTGCCGATCTGGGTCATGCTGATCACGCTGTGGTCGATGGAGTTCTACGGCAAGGTCACGCTGACCCGTTCCACCCTGCGGGTCGGGCGGGACCGGATGCCGCTCTCCGAGCTCGACCCCGTGGGAGTGCGCGCGGTCGACGACGAGCAGCCGTCGATGGGCAGGCGGGTCCGTGCCTCGGCGGGCGACGTGCACGTGCCGACCTCGCGCCCGGCGGGCCCAACCGGCGCGACCTTCCGCTACCTGGGTGGCTCCTACGGGACCCCCCTGGGCATGGACGCCATCAGCCTGCCGACCCGCGACGGCGGCGCGGTGCGGTTCTACGTCCGCGACCGCGGGGCGTTGCTCGCGGCGCTCGAGGGGGTGCTCCCCCCGTCCTGAGCGCCGGCCCGAGCACGCAGCGCTGACGCCGGCGCCCCGTGTGCCGGCGTCAGCGCCCCAGGAACCGGCCGATGAGGGCCTTCGCCTCCGCACCGGGGACCATCGAGCTGATGGTCCGTGCCTCCTCGGCACCGGTGGCGGCACGGTCGAGCTCCCAGCCGGACCGCAGCAGCCGGCGCACCTGGCCGTAGGCCGCGGCCGGTCCGGTCGCGAGGCCGGCGACCAGCTCGGCGGCGCGTGCCGCGGGGTCCTCCGCCACCTCGGTGACCAGGCCCCACTCGAGCGCGGTGCCGGCGGTGATGGGCCGACCGCTGAGCGCGAAGCCCAGCGCGCGGTGCGAGCCGACGGCCCGCGGCAGCAGCCAGGAGACCCCGCAGTCGGGGGTGAGGCCGATGCCGGGGTAGGCGAAGACGAACTTCGTGCCCGTCGCGGCGACCACGAGGTCGGCGCTGAGCATCACGCCCAACCCGGCGCCGGCGACCGCGCCCTGGACGGCGCAGACCACCGGCTTGGGCATCGCGGCGAGCCGCTGCAGCACCCCGTCGAGGTGGAGCGCCAGCTCGTGCAGGTAGGCCTCGGGGTCGGCGGCGGCGTCGAACGAGGCGACGTCTCCCCCGGCGCAGAACCGGGGGCCCGCCCCGGTCAGCAGCACCGCCCGCACCTCGTCGTCACCCGCGGCCCTGTCGACCGCCTCGCCGAACGCCTGGGAGGTCGGCAGGTCGAAGGTGTTGGCCGCCTCGGGCCGGGAGAGCTCGACGTGGGCGACGCCGTCGCGCACCTCGTAGGTGACCAGCGCGCCCATCCTCAGGCCCGCCGGAAGAGCGCGGCCAGCGCCTGGCCGCCGCCGATGCACATCGTCACGATGCCCAGCTCGAGGTCGCGGCGGACCATGTCCTTGGCGACGCGCAGGGTGAGGATCGCACCGGTCGCACCGACCGGGTGACCCAGCGCGATCGCCCCGCCGTAGGGGTTGACCTGGTCGAGCCCGAGACCGGCGTCGCGGACCACCGCGACCGCCTGGGAGGCAAAGGCCTCGTTGAGCTCGATCACGCCGATGTCGGAGGGCGCCGTCCCGGTCTTCTCGAAGAGGCTCTTCAGCGCCAGCACCGGGGCGTAGCCCATCAGCTCGGGCTCCATCGCGGCCGTGGCGACGGCCTCGATGGTGACCAGGCCGCTCATGCCGCGCTCGATCACCGCGGACTCGCGGGCGAGCACCAGCGCCGCGCCGCCGTCGTTGATCCCCGAAGCGTTGCCGGCGGTGACGGTGCCGTCCTTCTTGAACGCCGGGCGCAGCGAGGCCAGGGTGCCGAGCGTGGTCTCGGGCTTGGGGTGCTCGTCGACCGAGACGGTCACCGACCTGCGGCCGCCGGTCTCGACCGCGACGATCTCCTCGGCGAACGCCCTCCGGGCCGCCTCGGTGGCCGCCCGCCGCTGGGACTCGGCGGCGAACTCGTCCTGCTGCTGGCGGGAGACGTCGTAGCGCTCCGCGACGTTCTCGGCGGTGACGCCCATGTGGATGCCGTGGAACGGGTCGGTCAGCATCATCACGGTGCCGTCGGCGAGCTCGCGGTGGCCGAGGCGGTGGCCGTTGCGGGCGCCGAAGTCGTAGAACGGCATCCGGGTCATCGACTCGTCGCCACCGGCGAGGGCGAAGTCGAGGTCGTTCCAGCGCATCTCCATCGCCGCCGACCAGACCGCCTGCAGGCCGGAGCCGCAGAGCCGGTTGACGGTGTAGGCGGGCACGTTCGTGGGCAGTCCGGCCGCCACCGCGACGCGCCGGGCGTTGTAGGCGTCGGGCCCGACCTGGCCGATGCACCCCATGACGACTTCCTCGATCTCCTCGGCGGCGACCCCGGAGCGCTTCAGCGCCTCCTTGGCCGCGGCCGCACCGAGCTCGTGGCCCGGCACGTCCTTGAAGGCCCCGCCGAAGCTGCCGATCGGGGTCCGGGCACCGTCGAGGACGACGATCCTGTCGTTGTTCATGCGGGTTGGTCCTCCAGCTGGTCTGCGGGTCGGGCAGCCGCTGTGGTCGACGCCCGTTCAGTAGGTGTAGAAGCCGCGCCCGGTCTTGCGTCCGAGGAGGCCGGCGTCGACCATTCTGGCCAAGAGGGGCGGAGCGGCGTACAGCGGCTCCTTGAACTCCTCGTAGAGCGACTCCGCGACGGCCTTGGTGGTGTCGAGCCCGATCAGGTCGGCCAGCGCCAGCGGGCCCTGCGGGTGGGCGGCGCCGAGCACCAGGCCGCGGTCGATGTCCTCGGCGGTGGCGAAGCCGGACTCCAGCATCCGGATGGCGGAGAGCACGAACGGGATCAGCAGGGCGTTGACCACGAAGCCGGCCCGGTCCTGGCAGTCGATCGCCTGCTTGCCCAGCACGCCCTCGACGAAGTCGCGGCTGCGCTCGGTGGTCTCCGGGGCGGTGAGCAGGCTGGGCACCAGCTCGACCAGCTGGAGGACCGGGACGGGGTTGAAGAAGTGGATGCCGATGACGCTCTCGGGGCGGGAGGTGACCACGCCGAGCTTCATGATCGGGATCGAGGAGGTGTTGGAGGCCAGGATCGCGTCGGGGTCGGCGACCACCCGGTCGAGGGTGCGGAAGAGCTCGGTCTTGGCGTCCTCGTCCTCCACGATCGCCTCGACGACCAGCTGGCGGTCGGCCAGCTCGTCGAGGTCGGTGACCACCCGGATCCGGTCCAGCACCGCAGCGGCGGAGTCGATCTTGCCCTTGGCCTCGGCGCGCGAGAGCGACTTCTCCAGGCGCGCCCGGCCGGCCTCGGCGGCTGCCGCGCTCGACTCAGCCACCACCACGTCGAGCCCCGCGCGGGCACTGACCTCGGCGATGCCGGCTCCCATGAGCCCGCAACCGACAACTCCGACCTTCTCCATCTTGCTCATCCGTGAGTGCGCCCTTCGTCGTTATGGGACCGAGTACACCCCTGACGGTATTCAGTACCGGCGAGTAGGCGAAACTCGGCGGTCCTCGTAGCGCATCCCCCAGGCGGCGCAGACGCCCCCGAGGGCGCCGAACAGGTGCCCCTGCCAGGAGACCCCCGCCTGTCCGGGCAGCACCCCCCACAGGGCCCCGCCGTAGAGGAGGAAGACGAGCACCCCGAGCGCGATCTGGCCGGGGCGACGGGTGAAGAAGCCGCGGACGATCAGGTAGAGCAGCCAGCCGAAGACCAGGATCGAGGCGCCGAGGTGGACGGTGCCGGCCCCGCCGAAGAGCCAGGTGCCCAGGCCCCCGACGATCCAGACCACCGCGGTGACCACCAGCCACCTGCCCACCCCGGAGAGCAGGATCAGGAAGCCGAGCACCAGCAGCGGGACCGTGTTGGCGATCAGGTGGTCCCACCCGTGGTGCAGCAGCGGCGCGAGCAGCACGCCCATCAGCCCGTCGGTGCTGCCGGGCCGGATCCCGTCGTCGTCGAGCTGGTTGCCGGTGGCCGCGTCGAAGCCCTCGATGGCCCAGAGCAGGGCCACGAAGCCGAGGCTCCACACCGCCGCGGTCCGCCAGGCCGCCCACCGCGACGGGCCGCGCTCCACGTAGGGACCTGGGGAGGAGGGTGGCCAGCCGGACATGCCCCCACGCTAGGCGGTGCCGGCAAGGGGATGGACGGACGCGGTGATCACCCGACTCCTAGGACGTCCGAGCAGCGCTAGCGTGGAGCCATGACCTCCCACTCCCCCGAGGCCCGCGACCCGATCCGGGAGGCGCACGCCCAGTGGCTGCGCCACGGCTGGGAGGACGCGGCCGACGGGATGGCGATGGTCACCTCGGTGGTGCGGGTGCACCAGCTGCTGATGGAGCGGATCGACGCCGCACTGCGCCCGCTGGGGCTCACCTTCGCCCGCTACGAGGTGCTCCGGCTGCTCTCCTTCGTGAAGTCCGGCTCGCTCCCGATGACCCGCCTCGGGTCGCTGCTCCAGGTGCACCCCACCAGCGTCACCAGCGCCGTCGACCGCCTGGTCAAGCAGGGGTACGCCGAGCGCCGCCGGCACGCCGACGACGGGCGGGTGGTGCTCGCCTCGCTCACCGAGTCGGGGCGCGACGTGGTGGAGCAGGCGACCCTCGCCCTCAACTCCTCGGTCTTCGAGCAGCCGGGCCTGCCGCCCGCGCAGGTCGCGGCCCTGACCCGCCTGCTGGGCGAGGTGCGGGTCGGCGCGGGCGACGTCGTCGTGCCGCTAGGCCCCTGACCCGACCCAGCGGGGCCCACCGGGCCCCGGACCCGGCGGCCGGAGCGCCTCAGAGGAAGGTGACCGGGGCCTGCCGCCAGGGCGCCAGCACCCCGTCCGCCTCGGCGTACTCCTCGGGGAGGTCGTCGGTCAGCGCGAGGCTGGAGTCCATCCGCCCGTAGCCCACGAAGGAGCCCACGAGCAGGCACAGCTCCATCACCTCGGGCCAGGTGAAGTGCTGGCGCAGGCGCTCGAAGGTCTCGTCCTCGACCTGCAGGTGGTCGGTCGCCATCAGGTCTGCGTAGGCCAGCGCGGCGCGCTCGGCCTCGGTGAGGTCGGGCGCCTCCTCGGGCTTCTCCAGCGAGCAGACCAGCTCCTCGTCGAGGCCGCCGGTGGAGTAGCGGATGGCCATGCAGCTGCGGCACTGGTTGTGGAAGGCGACCCGCAGCCGCACCAGCTCCACCAGGCGACCGGGGAGGATCCCCTTGGTCTTGATGGCAGTCATCCAGGCGATGTAGTCCTCCAGCAGGTGGGAGGCGTGGGCGTGCACCTGACGGCGCAGTGGCGCGTCGGCCCCGACGATCGGCTCGTAGACCTCGGGGGACGCCGGAGGGATTCGGGACACGCTGCACTCCTGGGGTGGCGGGCGGAGGAGCACGGACGGGCCCGTGAGGAGCACCGCGGCCGTGCACCCGGGACCCCAGGGGAGTCGAGGGGGCCTCTCGTTGTCAAGGGTCGCGCCCCGGCCGGAGCGGCTCCCCGAGCTCATCTCGACCGCGACTTGGCCGGACTACCTGCGAGTAGGGCACCCCGGCGCTTCCTAGACCTATGTGGACGTCCTACCATCTAGGTACTAGGAAGTCCTACCAACTCTCCCGAGGTCTCGATGTCCCTCACGCCCGACCTGCACGTCCCCCAGCACCCGGTGCGGCTCGTCACCGCCTCCAGCCTCTTCGACGGCCACGACGCGTCGATCAACATCATGCGGCGGATCTTCCAGTCCCAGGGCTGCGAGGTCATCCACCTCGGGCACAACCGCTCCGTGCAGGAGGTCGTCGACGCGGCGCTGGAGGAGGACGTGCAGGGTGTCGCGGTCTCCTCCTACCAGGGCGGCCACGTGGAGTACTTCGAGTTCCTGGTGGAGTCGCTGCGCGCGGCGGGGGCCGGCCACGTCAAGGTCGTCGGCGGCGGCGGGGGCGTGATCGTGCCCGCCGAGATCGCCCGGCTCCGCGAGTCCGGCGTCACCATCTTCTCCCCCGAGGACGGCCAGCGGCTGGGCCTGGTCGGCATGGTCAACTCGGTCGTCCGCGACTGCGACTTCGACCCCTGGGCGATCCGCCAGGTCGGGGCCGACGAGCTCCTCACCGGCGACCGCGCCGCCGTGGCCCGGGCGCTCACCGGCGCCGAGACCGGCCAGCTCCCCGCCGCGGCGCTGGCCCGGATCAGGGAGGCGGCGGCGGCTCGCGCCACCCCGGTGCTCGGCATCACCGGCACCGGCGGCTCCGGCAAGTCGAGCCTGACCGACGAGATCGTCCGCCGCTTCCGCGTCGACCAGGCCGACAAGCTGCGGATCGCGGTCATCGCGGTCGACCCCACCCGGCGCAAGGGCGGCGGCGCCCTGCTCGGCGACCGGATCCGGGCCAACAGCCTGGACGGCGACCGGGTCTTCTTCCGCAGCCTGGCCACCCGCGGCGCCCACGAGGTGCCCGAGCACCTGGCCGACGCGATCGCCTGCGTCAAGGCCGCCGGCTTCGACCTGGTGATCGTCGAGACGCCGGGCATCGGGCAGGGGGACGCGGCGATCGTGCCCTACGTCGACACCTCGCTCTACGTGATGACGCCCGAGTTCGGCGCCGCCTCGCAGCTGGAGAAGATCGACATGCTCGACTTCGCCGACACGGTGGCGATCAACAAGTTCGAGCGCCGGGGCGCCAAGGACGCGCTGCGCGACGTGGGCCGCCAGCTGGTCCGCAACCGCGAGGCCTTCGGGAAGCAGCCGCACGAGATGCCGGTCTTCGGCACCAGCGCCGCCACCTTCAACGACGACGGCGTCACCGCGCTCTACCAGCACCTGCGCGACCTGCTCGCCGACCGGGGCCTCCCGGTCGCCGAGGGGACGCTCCCCCACGTCGACGTGCGGCACTCCTCCGGCATCCGTCAGGTCGTCCCGACCGACCGGGTCCGCTACCTCGCCGAGATCGCCGAGACGGTCCGCGACTACCACGCCCGCACGAACATGCTGGCCCACGCCGCCCAGCGGCTCCAGCGACTCCAGTGGACCGCCGAGGAGCTGGCCGCCGCAGGCGCTCGGGACGAGGCGGCACAGCTGGGCGGCCTCCCGGCCCTGCTCGAGGCTGCCCGCAAGCAGCTGCCCCACGAGGTCGCCGACCAGATCGCGGCCTGGCCCGCGGTCGTGGAGTCCTACTCCGGCGACGAGCAGGTCGTGAAGGTCCGCGACCGGGAGATCCGCACCACGCTGACCAAGGAGTCGCTGAGCGGCAACAGGATCCCGCGGGTCGCGCTGCCCCGCTACACCGACCACGGTGAGCTGGTCCGCTTCTGGCGCAAGGAGAACCTGCCCGGCTTCTTCCCCTTCACCGCGGGCGTCTTCCCGTTCAAGCGGGACGGCGAGGACCCGGCGCGGATGTTCGCCGGCGAGGGCGACCCGGCGCGCACCAACCGCCGCTTCAAGGTCCTCTCCGCCGACGGCGAGGCCACCCGCCTCTCGACGGCCTTCGACTCCGTCACCCTCTACGGCCGCGACCCCGACCCCCGCCCCGACGTCTACGGCAAGGTCGGCACCTCGGGCGTCAGCGTCGCCACGCTGGAGGACATGAAGGTCCTCTACGACGGCTTCGACCTGGTCGCGCCGAGCACCAGCGTGAGCATGACGATCAACGGGCCCGCGCCGACCGTGCTGGCGTTCTTCCTCAACACCGTGATCGACCAGCAGGTCGAGCGCTTCCGCGAGCGGGAGGGGCGCGAGCCCGACGAGGCCGAGCGCGCCGACCTCACGGCGTACGCCCTGGCGAACGTGCGCGGCACGGTGCAGGCCGACATCCTCAAGGAGGACCAGGGCCAGAACACCTGCCTGTTCTCCACCGAGTTCAGCCTGCGGATGATGGCCGACGTCCAGGAGTGGTTCATCGAGCAGCAGGTGCGCAACTTCTACTCCGTCTCGATCTCCGGCTACCACATCGCCGAGGCCGGGGCGAACCCCCTGAGCCAGCTCGCCTTCACCCTGGCGAACGGGTTCACCTACGTGGAGGCCTACCTGGCCCGCGGCATGGACATCGACGACTTCGCGCCCAACCTGTCGTTCTTCTTCTCCAACGGGATGGATCCCGAGTACAGCGTGCTGGGCCGGGTCGCCCGACGGATCTGGGCGATCGCGATGAAGGAGAGGTACGGCGCGAACGAGCGCTCGCAGAAGCTGAAGTACCACGTGCAGACCTCGGGCCGCTCCCTGCACGCCCAGGAGATGGACTTCAACGACATCCGCACCACGCTGCAGGCCCTGATCGCCATCTACGACAACGCCAACAGCCTGCACACCAACGCCTTCGACGAGGCGGTCACCACCCCGACCGAGGAGTCGGTGCGCCGCGCCCTGGCGATCCAGCTGATCATCAACCGGGAGTGGGGGCTGGCGATGAACGAGAACCCGCTCCAGGGGTCCTTCATCATCGACGAGCTCACCGACCTGGTCGAGGAGGCGGTGCTGCGCGAGTTCGACTCGATCAACGAGCGCGGCGGCGTGCTCGGGGCGATGGAGACCGGCTACCAGCGCGGCCGGATCCAGGACGAGTCGATGCTCTACGAGCACCGCAAGCACGACGGCTCGCTGCCGGTCGTCGGGGTCAACACCTTCGTGCGACCCGACTCCGACGTCACTCCCACCGAGGTCGAGCTGGCCCGCGCCACGGAGGCGGAGAAGGAGTCCCAGCTGCGCCGGGTCCGCGACTTCCGGGCCGCGCACGCCTCGGAGGCCGAGGCGGCCCTGGCCCGCCTCAAGGAGGCGTCGGTCTCGGGCGACAACGTCTTCGCGGTGCTGATGGACGCCGCCCGGGTCTGCACCCTGCAGCAGGTCACCGAGGCGTTCTTCGAGGTCGGGGGGCAGTACCGCCGCAACGTCTGAGCGGCCACCCGGGGTGGTCAGGGCACCGGGGAGAACCCGCCGTCGACGTTGACGGTCGCCCCGGTGACGTAGGAGGCCCGCGGCGAGAGCAGGAACGCCGCCACGTCCGCGAACTCCTCGGCCCGCCCGAGCCGGCCCATCGGGATGCCGAGCCGGCCGGCGAGCGCCGCGGTGAACTCGCCGTACTCCTGACCGGCCGTGGCGGCGGCGCGCACCCACTGGTCGCTGTCGACGTAGCCGATGAGCACCGCGTTGACCCGCACCCTCGAGGGGGCGAGCTCCTGGGCCATCGCCTTGGTCCAGGCCAGTCCCGCGCTGCGCGACGCCGAGGTGGGCAGGGTGCCGGCGGCCGGCGCCTTCGCGGAGACCGCCAGGCTGTTGAGCACCGCTCCCCCGCGCTCGCGCAGGTGGGGCAGCGCGAGGCGGGTGAGCCGGATCATCGCCATCACCTTGAGCTCGTGGTCCGCGAGGATCTCCTCGTCGCCGAGCCCCTCGAAGGCGCCGGCCGCGGCCTGTCCGGCGTTGTTCATCACGCCGTCCAGGCGGCCGAACCGCTCCAGGGTCCGCTCCACCAGGGTCGCGAGGTCACCGGTGTCCCGAACGTCCGCGCGCACCCCGATCACGCTGCCGGGCAGGCCCTCCAGGGCGGCCACCGCGCGCTCGAGCCGCGTCTCGTCCCGGCCGCAGACCGCCACCCCGGCGCCCTCCTCGGCCAGCCGGCGCGCGGTCGCCAGCCCCAGCCCGTCGGAACCTCCCGTGATGACGAACGCCCGGCCAGTCAGCTCCAGGTCCATGGATCTCCCCTCTCGGCTCGGATCCATCCTGCCGCGCCCGCCCCGGGCGGGCCATCCCCGAGCCGCAGGCGCAAGGACCGACCGCACCGCCCTCGCGGAACATCTTGTGACTGGCACCACGGATGTTATTATTCATATGCATTGATTGCGTCGAGAGGAAGCCACATGAGCGAGTCCGGGTCCCAGGCACCCCTGTCCGGCGTGCGCGTCATCGAGCTGGGCTCGATGTATGCCGCCCCCACCGCGGGGCGCATGCTGCGCGACTTCGGCGCCGACGTGGTCAAGATCGAGGACCCCGCCCAGGGTGACTTCGCCCGCCAGTGGCAGCCGGCCCACGAGGGGCTGGCGATCGGCTACTCCCGGCTCAACTCTGGCAAGCGCTCCGTCGGCCTCGACATGCGCAGCCCCGAGGCCCGCGACATCGCCCGGAACCTGATCGCCGGCGCCGACGTGGTCATCGAGAACTTCCGCCCCGGCCGGATGGAGAAGTGGGGCCTCGGCTACGACGCCCTCTCCGCCGAGCACCCGGGTCTGGTCATGACCAGGGTCAGCGGGTTCGGCCAGACCGGTCCCTACGCCGCCCGCCCCGGCTTCGGCACGGTCGCCGAGACGGCGTCCGGCTACGCCTTCCTCAACGGCTGGCCCGACACTCCGCCCACCGCCCCGCCGTTCGGCTTCGCCGACTCGATCGCCGGCATCTCGGCGGCCTTCGGCACCGCGATGGCGCTCTTCAAGCGCGAGATGACCGGCCGGGGCTCCGAGGTCGACGTCGCGCTCTACGAGCCGCTGATGTTCATCCTCGGCGACGCGGTCCTCAACTACACCGCGAGCGGCACGATCATGCAGCGGCACGGCAACGCCTCGGGCGCCGCCTCGCCGCGCGGCATCTACGAGGCGGCCGACGGGGGGTGGCTCTCCATCGCCGCCTCCAACCAGTCGATCGCGCTGCGGCTCTTCGAGGCGATGGGCCGACCCGACCTCAAGGACGACGAGCGCTTCGCCACCAACACCGCCCGGATGGCCAACAACGAGGCCATGCAGCAGATCGTCATCGACTGGGTGGGGTCCTACCCGCGCGACGAGGCGCTGGCGATCCTGGACAAGCACGAGGTGGTGGCGGCGGCGGTCAACGACGCCAGGGACGTCACCCAGGACCCCCACTTCCAGGAGCGGACCCTGGTCGAGCTGGCCAACACCGTGCTCGGCCCCGCCCTGATGCCCGGGCCCATCCTGCACCTCGACGACTACAATGGACCCAGGTACGACGGCGTCGCCGCGGTGGGGGAGCACACCAGGGAGGTGCTGGTCGACGAGTTGGGCATGGCGCCCGACGAGGTTGCCCGCTTGGCCCACAACGGCGTGGTCAGCGGCTGAGACGCCCTGAAGCCCCTTTGCGAATGAGCGAGTTGCAACCCTCAATGCTGATTATGATCACGCCACCGCACGGACGCGCCTGGTCCGGCTCCGAAGGGAATCACCGATGACTGCCACCACCCTGCGTCCGATGAAGACCGCGATGCTGGTCGCTCAACGCATCGTCGCGGACATCAACGCGCGCGGCAACGTCATCGGCGATCGCCTGCCCCCCGAGCGCGCCATGCTGGAGAAGTACGACGTCGGCCGCGGCACGCTGCGCGAGTCGCTGCGCTTCCTCGAGCTCCAGGGCGTCATCACCCTCAAGCCCGGCCCCGGCGGCGGCCCCGTGGTGGTCCAGCCGGACGCCAGCAGCCTGGCCACCTCCCTGACGCTGCTGCTCCAGTTCTCCGACGCGCCGTTCCGCACCATCGCCGAGGCCCGGCTGGGCCTGGAGCCGATGATGGCGCAGCTGGCCGCCGAGCGGATGAGCGAGGACTCGCTGGCCTCGCTCAAGGACAGCGTGGACAACATGCACGACAACCTCGGGAACCAGTCGGTCTTCCTGGAGGAGAACAAGCGCTTCCACGACCTCATCTCCCACGGCTCGGGCAACGCCATGTTCGGCCTGCTGGTCGACGCCCTGCTCGGCATCCTGGACGGCTCCGCGATCGGCATCGACTACCCCGAGCTGCGCCGTGCCGCGGTGCACAAGGCTCACCTGCACATCTACCAGACGATCGAGGCCCGCGACCCCGCCGCCGCCGCCTCGGCCATGCAGGACCACATCCAGGAGTACGTCCGCTACGCCGAGCGGAAGTTCCCCGAGGTGCTCGACGCCCCCATCGTGTGGGGCCGGGTCTGAGCCGACGGCCCCGCCGTCAGGAGGGCAGCCGGTCGCCCAGCACGCCGGCCAGCGTGCCGCCGAGCACCATCTTGGTCTCGTCGTCGGTGAGCCCCAGCGCCTCGATGGCCCGGATCTCCTCCGCGGGGCTCGTCATCGGCCAGTCGGAGCCGAAGACGATGCGCTCGGCGCCGTGCTTGCGGATCAGGTCGCGCACCCGCTCGGGACGCAGCGTGGCCAGGCTGGGCGGCCAGGAGGTCTCCAGCACCACGTCGGCGCCGGCCAGCATCTCCTCGGCGTCGTCGAGGATCTTGTAGCCGCCGAAGTGGCAGGCCATCAGCCGCAGGTCGGGGAACTGCCGGGTGATGTCACGGATCATCTTCGGGCTGGAGAGGCTGTTGGTGAACTCGTCGCCGCCCTCCCCCACGTGGGTGATCACCGCGTAGTCGCTGCCGAAGGCCTCGAAGATCTCCCACAGCCGCGGGTCGTCGAGCGCGAACTTCTGGAAGAGCGGGTGGATCTTGACCGCCCGGACCCCGTGCCGCTGCAGGCTGGCGAGGTTCTCCTCCACCGACAGCTCGACGTGCACGGTGCCGAACGGCACGTGCGTCTCGTCGGCCAGGCCGGCCACGAAGCGGTTGACCGAGTCGACGTGACGGGCCTCGTTGGCGATGGCCAGGCAGCAGCTCACCTGGACGCCGCTCTCGGCCATGTCGCCGGTCAGGCCGGTGACGGTGCCGTCGCCGCGGGCCTCCAGGCCCTGGACCCGGTTGCCGCCGAGGGCGACCGCGGCGATCTTGTCGGGCCAGACGTGGGTGTGCGCGTCGATGATCATGGGGGGCGTCCTCTTCTGGGTCAGAGCTTGCCGGACTCGCCACCGTCGACCACGAAGATCGCGCCGGTGGTGAAGGACGACAGGGGGGAGACGAGCAGGCAGGTCAGCGGCACGATCTCGGACGGGTCCGCCATCCGGCCGGCCGGGATCTTCGCGATCCGCTTGGCGTGCAGCTCGGGCGACTCGGTGACCGCCTTCTGCGCCTCGGTCACGAAGGCACCGGGCGCGATGCAGTTGACCTGCACGTTCTTCGACGCCCACTCGGCGGCGAGCGCCTCGGTGAAGCGGACCACCGCACCCTTGGAGGTGGAGTAGGGCACCAGGAACGGCTTGCCGCGCAGACCGGTGGTGGAGGCGACGTTGACGATCCGTCCCGCGCCCTGCTCGATCATCTGCCGGCCGGCGGCCTGGGCGAGCAGCATCGGGGCGATCACGTTGACCGCCAGCGCGTCCTTCCAGATCGCCGGGTCCTGGGTGGCGAACTTCCCGGCCGGGGCGATGCCGGCGTTGTTGACCAGCCCGTCGATGCGGCCGTGGCGCGCGATGACCTCGGGCACCAGCGCCGCCACCGACTCCTCGTCGCGCATGTCGACCCGGGCGGCGGTGATGCGCCCCTCGCCCCGCGAGGCCACCTCGTCGAGGCTGTCGACCGAGCGCGCGGCGGCCACCACGGTGGCGCCCTCGCGGGCCAGGGCGAGCGCCATCGCGGCACCGAGGCCGCGGCTGGCACCGGTGACCAGGACGACCGTTCCGTCGAGCTTGAGGTCCATCAGCGGGCACCCTTCGCGAGCCGGCGCGCCAGCGAGTCGAGGAGCACCTCGGTGGCGCCCTCGTAGACGCGCAGCGGGCGGGCGTTGCGGTAGAGCCGCTCGATCTTGGAGCCGCGGACGAGGCCGAAGCGGCCCATCGTCTGCACCGACCGGTCGACCACCCCGGCGGCGGCCTCGGTGGCGTGCACCTTGGCCATCGAGGAGTAGTCGAGGTGGGCCAGCGGGTCGCTCTTGGCCAGCGCCGCGGCCCGGTAGACGAACGCCCGCGCCGCCTCGACGTCGGTCCACGACTGGGCGAGCTTCTGGGAGACCGCACCGAGCTCGATCAGCGGCTTGCCGAACTGCTCTCGGGTGATGGCGTGGTTCTTGGCCTCGTCCAGCGCCGCCTGGGCCAGGCCCACGGCGGAGCCGGCGACGGTGACCCGGAAGACCGCGAGGGTCTGCAGCATCAGCGAGAACGCCTTGCCCGGCACCCCGAGGCGGTGGTCGGCGGGCACCCGGACGCCGTCGAAGGTGAGCTCGCCGAGGATGTGCGGGGCCATCAGGTCGGCACCCTTCTCCACGCTGAGGCCCGCGGCGTCGGCCGGGACCAGCACCATCGACCAGCCCTCGTCCTCGCGGACCAGGGTGCAGTAGAAGTCGGCCGCCCCACCGTTGGTGATGAAGGACTTGCGCCCGTCGATCACCAGCTCGTCGCCGTCGACGACCATCGTGGTGGTGATGGCGCGCAGGTCCGAGCCCACGTCGGGCTCGGTGAGCGCGAGCCCGGCGATGGCCTCGAGCGTGGCCACCTTGGGCAGCCACTGCTGCTTGAGCTCCTCGGAGCCGCCCACCGACAGCGAGTAGCTGCCCACCCCCTGCATCCCGAACATGGAGTCCAGGTGGGCGGAGGAGTACATCAGCTGCTCGCGGACCACCGCGATGGTCAGCGGGTCGAGCACCTCGTCGTGACCGCCGTACGCCGCCTGGACGACGTAGCGGGCCAGCCCGCTGTCCCGCAGCGCGTCGAGGCAGCCCTGGTGCACGTCGACCGCCTCGTCGGCCTCGGCCGCGAAGGGCTCGACCTTGGCGGCCGTCTCCCGGGCGATCTCCCTGACCTCGCGGTGTCGCGGGCTGAGGTCGAACAACTGGCCGTCTTCCACGGTGAGTCCCTTCTGGAAAGAATGTCGAGGTGCGGGCGGGCGGGCCCGGTCAGCGACGCTGGTCGAACTTGCGGCCGAGCACCTCGGAGACGATGCGGATCCGCTGCATCGTCGGGGTGCCGCCCGCGATCGCCCAGCCGTGCGAGTCGCGGTGGAGGCGCTCGAGACCGTACTCCTCGGTGTAGCCGTTGCCGCCGTGGATCTGCATCGCCAGGTCGGTGACCCGCTTGGCCATCTCGTTGGCGGTGCACTTGGCCAGCGAGACCGCGAGCGGGTCCGGGATGCCGGTCTCGGTGGCGGAGGCGGCGGCGCGGTCGCGCAGCAGCCGGGCGGCCTCGACCTGCAGGATCATGTCGGCCAGCATCACCTGGATGCTCTGGAACTCCACGAGCTCCTTGCCGAACTGCTCGCGCTCCTCGACGTACTTCAGCGTCTTGTCGAGGGCGGCCTGCCCGATCGCCAGGCTCATGGTGGTGTTGCCCATGCGCTCGATCGAGAAGATGCCGAAGAGCTTGCCGAACGAGCCGGCCGGGACGACGACGTTCTCCAGCGGCACCTCGACGTTGTCGAAGTAGAGGTCGGCCGAGGGGATCCCGCGGAAGCCCATCAGGCGCTCGCTGGCACCGAAGCTGAAGCCGGGGGTGCCCTTGTCGACCACGACGGCGCCGATGCCCTTGGCGCCGGGCGCGTCGGAGAGACGGCAGTAGAGGAGGTACTGGTCGGCCTCGCCGCCGTTGGAGATCCAGCGCTTGGAGCCGTTGATCACCAGGTGGCCGTCGACCTCCTTGGCGGTGGTGCGCATGTCGGTGGCGGCGGAGCCGGCGTCGGGCTCGGAGATGCCGACGGCCATCGTGCGCTCGCCGCTGATGATGTCGGGGAGCCAGCGCTCGCGCTGCTCCTCGGTGCCGAGGTGGGTGATCACCTGCGCCGGACCGGTGTTGGCCTCGAACACCTGGAAGGCGGCCGGGCGGCAGACCTTGCCCAGCTCCTCGATGACCACGAGCGCCTCCTCGAGCGGGGCGCCGGAGCCGCCGTACTTCTCCGGGTGGGCGATGCCCAGGAATCCGAGGTCGCCGAGACGGCGCCGCTCCTCCTTGGGGATGGGCGTGCGGTTGACGTCGAGCGCTTCGGCCATGGGCTCGTAGACCTCACGAGCCACCTGCGCGGCCAGCTGCCTGATCTCCGCGTACTGATCCGTCACGGACTCACCTCCTTGGTTGTAATCATTATCCTAGATTCATCGAGGATTTCGTGTCAAGCAATGGCGCCATCCGTCCCTGCCCGGGCGGCGGACCGCTCGTGGACATACGCATGACAATCATGATAAGCAATAGGTATGGTCCAGACGCAAGAGAACAGCCCTCGTGACGTGGTGATCGTCGACGCCGTCCGCTCCCCGGTCGGCCGCGGCAAGGCCGGGGGTGCCCTCGCCGACGTGCACCCCGTCGACCTGCTCGCCCAGACGATCCAGGCGCTGCTGGCCCGCTCCCCGCAGGTCGAGCCCGGCACCGTGGACGACGTCATCATCGGCTGCGTCTCGCAGGTCGGCGAGCAGTCGGCGACCCCGGGCCGGATGGCCTGGCTGGCCGCCGGCTTCCCGGCGCACGTGCCGGCCGTGACCATCGACCGCAAGTGCGGCTCGAGCCAGCAGTCGGTCCACTTCGCCGCGCAGGGCATCCTGTCGGGCGAGGCCGACATCGTGGTCGCCGGTGGCGTGGAGTCGATGAGCCGGGTGGTCATGGGCTCCGCCCGGATGGGAGAGGACCCGTACGGCGACGGGATCCTCGCCGCCTACGCCCCCGGCCTGGTCTCCCAGGGCGTCGCCTCCGAGCTGGTCACCGCCGAGTGGGACCTCACCCGCGACGAGCTCGACGAGTACGCCGCGCTCTCCCACCAGCGGGCCGCCGCGGCGCAGGACGCAGGTGCCTTCGCGCGCGAGATCGTGCCGATCACCACCCCCCACGGCGTGGTGAGCGAGGACGAGACGATCCGCCGCGGCACCACCCCGGAGAAGCTCGGCGGCCTCAAGGCCGTCTTCGAGACCCCGGAGCTCTCCGAGCGGTTCCCGCAGGTGACGTGGTCGACGACCGCGGGCAACTCCTCCCAGATCACTGACGGCGCGGCCGTGATGCTGCTGATGTCGCGGGCCAAGGCCGACGAGCTCGGGCTCCGCGCCCGGGCCCGGGTGCACACCATGTCGGTGGTCGGCAGCGACCCCCTGCTGATGCTCACCGGCCCGATCCCCGCCACCGACAAGGTGCTGGGCCGCTCGGGCCTGACGCTGGACGAGATCGACCACGTGGAGGTCAACGAGGCCTTCGCCTCGGTGCCGCTGGCCTGGCTCAAGGAGCTCAAGGGCGACCCGGCCAAGCTCAACCCCCGGGGCGGCGCGATCGCGCTGGGCCACCCGCTGGGCGCCTCCGGGGCCCGGCTGATGACCACCATGCTGCACGCCCTCGAGGACGAGGGCCAGCGCTACGGCCTCCAGCTCATGTGCGAGGCCGGCGGGATGGCCAACGCCACCATCATCGAGCGGCTCTGACCCGCTCCTCCCCTCCCCCCCACACACACAAGGAGTCCGAGTGGACGTCAACGGAGCATCAGCCCTGGTCACCGGCGGGGCCTCCGGGCTCGGCGCGGCGACCGCCCGCCGTCTCGCGAAGGCAGGGGCCCACGTCGTGGTCCTCGACCTCAACGAGGAGCTGGGCAAGGAGTTCGCCGCCGAGATCGGGGGCACCTTCGCCCAGGGCGACGTGACCGACGCGGCGTCGGTCGACGCCGCCCTGGACGCCGCCGAGCAGCACGGCCCGCTGCGGGCGCTCGTGCACTGCGCCGGCAAGGGCGGCACGGTCCGCCTGGTCAACCGCGACGGCACCCCGGGCGACCTCGAGCTCTACCAGCAGCTGATCAACATCAACCTGGTCGGCACCTTCAACGTGCTGCGGCTCGCCGCGGCCCGGATGGCGAAGAACGAGGTCGTCGAGGGCGAGCGCGGCGTCTGCGTGCTCACCGCCTCGGTGGCCGCCTGGGAGGGCCAGATCGGCCAGATCCCCTACGCCTCGGCCAAGGCCGGCGTGGTCGGCATGACCCTGGTGGCCGCCCGCGACCTGGCGACGAAGAACATCCGGGTCAACACCATCGCCCCGGGCGTCTTCGACACCCCGATCCTGGCCCGGTTCTCCCCCGAGATCCGCGACGGCCTCGGCGCGCAGGTGCCCAACCCGGCGCGCCTCGGCCAGCCGGACGAGTTCGCGATGATGGCCCAGCAGATCGTGGAGAACCCCTACCTCAACGGCGAGACGATCCGTCTCGACGGCGCGATCCGGATGTCGCCGCGATGAGCGCCGTGCCCGAGGAGCCGACCGGTCCGGAGCTGAAGGTCACCGAGCGCGGCCGGGTGCTGGTCATGACCATGGACCGACCCCAGGCGCGCAACGCGATGTCCCTGCAGATGTCGCAGGAGATCGCCGACGCGCTCGACCTGCTCGACAGCCGTCCCGACCTCAGCGTCGGCGTGATCACCGGCGCCAACCAGACCTTCTGCGCCGGCATGGACCTCAAGGGGTTCGCCCGCGGGGAGCGCCCGGTGATCGAGGGCCGCGGCTTCGCGGGCCTGGTGCAGAAGCCGCCGACCAAGCCGCTGATCGCGGCCGTCGAGGGCTACGCCCTGGCGGGCGGCTTCGAGATCGTGCTCGCCTGCGACCTGGTCGTCGCCTCCGAGTCGGCGAAGTTCGGCCTGCCGGAGGTCAAGCGCGGCCTCACCGCCGCGGCCGGCGGCCTGCTCCGCCTCCAGCGGCGCATCCCCTACCACCTGGCGATGGAGCTGGTGCTGACCGGCGCGATGTGGCCGGCGACGGCCGCGGCCGAGGTGCACCTGGTCAACCGGCTCGCCGAGCCCGGCTCCGCCCTCGACGTCGCCCTCGAGCTCGCCGACGAGATCGCGGCCAACGCTCCCCTCGCACTGGCCGCCTCCAAGCAGGTGCTCGTCCGCTCCCAGGACTGGGAGCTGGAGGAGATGTTCGACCGCCAGCACGAGTTCGTGCAGCCGATCCGCGAGTCCGCGGACGCCAAGGAGGGCGCGCTCGCCTTCGTCGAGAAGCGGGACCCGGTCTGGACCGGTCGCTGACGGAGCCACGTCGCACAGCAAGGCCGCGCACCCTCCGGGGTGCGCGGCCTTCCTCGTCTCCGAGGGGTCAGCGCAGGGTGACCCAGCCGCCCCAGGCGGTCTCGGACCAACCGGCCTCGTTGCGGGCGATGACCCTGACCCGGTAGCGACCGGGCGACACGTGGACCACCGCACGGTTGCGGGTGGTCATCACGGCGACCGCACTGGCCCGGTCCTGGGACCTCGCCACGACCATGTGCTTCTCCGCCGGCGGACGACCGCCCCGGCCCGGCTTCCAGGTCACCAGCAGGCGGCCCCGCTTCGCGACCACCTCCACCGCACGCGGGCGGGCGGGCGCTCCGACCGGCGCCTCGGCGGCGACCTCGGCCCGCGGGGCGACCGGGGCGACCGGGGCGAGCGGGGCAACCGCGACGACCGGGGCGGTCGGGCCGACGACCAGGGACAGGAGCGCGACCGCGAGCAGGCCCGCCCGAGGTGGTGCGGGCGGACGGCCCGCCTGGCAGCTCCGAGTGCGCACGTCGATCCCCCTCGCCGATTTCCCAAGGTAGCCCCTGTGCAGGACGTGGCTGCGGCCCTAGTGTCACAAGTCACAGGGGAGTCGGCTCGCTCGGGGTTCGTCCCTCTGGTCTCGGAAAGGAACCACCTCGTGCGAACCACGACTGCCGGGCTCAGCCTGGCCCTGATGGCGGGAGCCGGCCTGCTGGCCATCCCCACGACGGCTGCGGCCCCACCGGCCGCAACCCCCGGCGGCGCGGGCGAACCCCAAGCCGCCACCCCCTCCCACGTCCTGCCCAACCCCGACGCTGAGAAGCAGGAGGTCCTGCGCCAGGAGGCGTGGGCCGACGTGCTCAGCGGGGAGGCGACACCCCGGACGATCAACGGCAGCTCGGTGCTCAAGGTCGGTCAGGAGCCGGCGCCCGCGACCCAGGCCCGCAGCCAGGCCGCGGCCGAGACCCAGGACCAGTTCGTCGAGCTCTCCAACGAGCGGACCGACAAGGTCTTCGTCTTCCTGGTCGAGTTCGGCAACGAGCGGCACCCGCAGTACCCCGACCGCGACACCTCCCCCACCACGGCCGGCCCGGCCCGCTTCGACGGCCCGCTCTTCAACGAGATCCCCAAGCCCGGCCCCGACGACAACCGGACCCAGTGGCGCAAGAACTACAACAAGCGCTACTACAAGGACCTCTACTTCGGCGAGGGCGAGGGCGTGGAGTCGCTCAAGACCTACTACGAGCGGCAGTCCTCGGGCCGCTACAGCGTCGAGGGCATGGTCACCGACTTCACCACGGTCCGCTACAACCAGGCCCGGTACGGCCGCAGCGACGGCTACCCGTGCGGCAGCAACGTCTGCTCCAACACCTGGAACCTGGTCTCCGACGGCCTCACCCAGTGGGTGGCGGACCAGAAGGCGGCCGGCAGGACCGACGCCCAGATCCGCCGGCAGGTGGCCCAGTACGACATCCGGGACCGCTACGACTACGACGGCGACGGCAACTTCGACGAGCCCGACGGCTACATCGACCGCTTCCAGATCATCCACGCGGGTGGCGACCAGGCCGACAGCGACCCGATCTACGGCGAGGACGCCATCTGGAGCCACCGGTGGAAGGCGTTCCAGAACGTCGACGGCATCGCCGGCCCCGCGGGCAACCTCGACGGCGGCACGCAGATCGGCAACACCGGGATCTGGGTGGCCGACTACACCATCCAGCCGGAGAACGGCGGTCTCTCGGTGGTCGCCCACGAGTACGGCCACGACCTCGGTCTCCCCGACCACTACGACACTGCGGCCACGGGCGACAACCCGGTCAGCTGGTGGACGCTGATGGCCCAGAGCCGCGTCTCCGCCCCGGGCGACCAGGGCATCGGCACCCGTGCCGCCGACCTCGGCGTCTGGGACAAGCTGCAGCTCGGCTGGCTCGACTACGAGACCGTCGTGGCCGGGCAGGACCGCACCATCGACCTCGGCCCCCACGAGTACAACTCCGACAGGGCCCAGGGCGTCGCGGTGGTGCTGCCCGACAAGCAGACCGTCACCACGCTGCCGACCCCGCCCCAGGGGACCCGGCAGTGGTGGAGCGGCGAGGGCGACGACTACGAGGCGTCCATGTCGCGGGCCGACGTGGCGGTGCCCGCCGGTGGCGCGACGCTGAGCCTCAAGACGCAGTTCAACATCGAGGAGGACTACGACTACGCGTGGTTCGAGGCCGAGGTGCCCGCGGGCAGCGGCACCTGGACCCAGCTGCCGACCACCATCGACCCGGACGCCGGCCCGGACGCCGACGAGATCGGGATCGACGGGGTCAGCGCCGGCTACGTGCCGGTGACCTTCGACCTCACGCCGTACGCCGGTCAGACCATCGGCTTCCGGGCCCGCTACCTCACCGACGGTGGGGCTCAGGGTCAGGACCCGGCGCTGGGCTGGTCGGGGATCTTCGTCGACGACATCTCGGTCACCGCCGGTGGCCAGGTGGTCTTCGCCGACGGTGCCGAGACCTCGCCCAACGGATGGACCCTCGACGGCTTCTCGTCGGTGGGCGCCACCCGCACCACCACGACCGACCAGTTCTACCTGGCGAGCAACCGGGCCTACGTCTCCTACGACAAGTACCTCCAGACCGGTCCGTACAACTTCAGCTTCCCGGACCGGCCGAACTTCGTGGAGAAGTTCCCCTACCAGAACGGGCTGCTCGTCAACTACTGGGACGCGTCCTTCACCAACAACAACACCAGCCAGCACCCCGGCCAGGGCCTGGTGCTTCCGGTGGACGCCAACCCGCAGGTGCTCTACAACCTGCAGGGCCAGGCGTGGCGTGGTCGGATCCAGACCTACGACGCCCCGTTCGGGCTGGAGCGGTCGGACTCGTTCTACCTCTACGCAGGTGGACGCCGCAGCTACGTGCGCGGTGCGGCAGCGAACCCGGTCTTCGACGACTCCGACCCGGACCGGTACTTCCGGCCGTTCGCGGAGGCAGGTCAGCCGCGCACCGGCGTGAAGGTCGCCGGCGTGGGTGTGAAGATCCAGGTGCTCGAGCAGAACGGCACCTCCATGCGGATCCGGGTGCAGTGACCGGACCCTTGTAGGAGCACAGCAGCAGCACGGTGAGGGCCGGGGGCGACACGCCCCCGGCCCTCGTCGCGCCCGGCCTCAGTCGAGAACGGTGACGGTCGTCGCCCGCACCAGCGGTCCCCCGCACCCGGTGGCCCCCAGGTCGGGGGCGCCGGTGACCCGGACCCGGTCCCCCACCGCGAGCCCGTCGGTCGCCGCACCCGTCAGGGTCCAGGTGACCGCGTGCTCGTCGCGCACCACCACGCAGTCACCGGTGCCGGTGACCTCCCCGGTCACCCGGATCTTCTGCAGGCCGTCGGTGGGTGGGGTCGTGGCCCGGGTGGGCGTGGGAGTGCCGGCCGGCGCCTCTCCGGTCGGCGCTTCTCCGGTCGGCGCCTCGCCGGTCGGGGTGGACGCCGCCTCGGCGGGCTCGGCCTCACGGGCGTCCTGGGACGCCGTGGGGTCGCCGCACGAGGTCAACGCCAGCACGGCGGCCAGCAGCAGGGCGCAGGGTCGGAGTCGCGGCGTCATAGAGGTGGGACGCGCGGCTGGCCGCGGCGGCTCCACCCGCGTTCACGACCGGGTCATCACCCGGCGGCTCCGTGACGCGCCGCGGATCGGGATAGCCACCAGCAGCGCACCGATCAACAGCACGACCGCGGCCGTGACCAGCAGGACTGCGACCACCGTCGCCAGCACGGGGAACTCCGCCCCGACGGCGACGTCGGCAGCCACCCCGGCGGTGCCGTCGGCACGCATCAGCACGACGGTCCAGTCGCCCTCCTCGGGCGACCAGGTGACCTGGACGCCGTCCACCCCCGAGTCGCTGTCGGTCCAGAACCCCTCGTCGGTGGGGGCGGTCGCGGGCGCTCCTCCCTCGACCGGACGGAAGACGGGCCTCCCGTCGTCGCCCAGGTCCTTGACGACGTCGTACCGGACGCCGTCGAGGTAGCGGTCCACGTCGCGGGTGGGCGCGACACCGAGGAACACCTCGTCTCCGGCGCGGCTGTCCGCGGTGAACCGCACGTCGCCGACCAGGCTCTCGCGCAGGAGCGGCTCGGGGATGTCGGTCGGGATGTCGAGGTCGTCGGAGGTGATGGCGAACGCGGTGGTGGTGAACGACTCCTCTGAGCTCATCACGTACCCGTCGGGGTCCTTCGCCCCCACGTCGGCCGCGGCCAGCACGAGCCCGAGCAGAGCGAGGAAGAGCGAGAACGCGACCAGCATCGATCCGATGACCAGGGAGACGACCCGCCCGGCGGTCCACCCGGTCTGGGTGGGCTCCGAGCCGGTCGGTGTGGGCTCCGGGCCGGTCGCTGTGGGCTCCGAGCCCATCGGTGTGGTGGGGGCGACCGCCGGGTCCGCGACGGTCGGTGCGGAGACCGGCCGGGGGGCCTCGTGCCCGCCCTGCTCGAGGCTGAACGGCGGGTAGCGGTCGGTCATCAGGGAGACGTAGGCGGCCACCCTCAGCATCCATCGGTTGATGCCCAGCAGGAGGTCGAAGACCCCTCGCGGATAGCGGCCGGTGAAGAGGAGGGCCACGCCCGCGATCAGCACCAGGACGCCGACCAGGCCGAGGCTGAGCGCCGGGTCGTCGGGGAAGCCGCGGACGCCGTACCCCACCCCGCCGACGAAGAGGGCCACCACCAGGTAGTGCGGGATGGCCAGCAGCCACCACTTGACCAGCACCAGGCCACGGGAGAGGCGCGCCGGGTAGTCCACCTCGAGGTGGGCCGGGTAGCCCGGCACGTCCGCGAGCGTGAACGGCGGGTAGCGGTCGGTTCCCAGGGCGCCGTAGGCGTAGAACGCGACCCGCCAGCTCCACCGCATGACCCCGACGTTGAAGTCGAACAGGACGTGCGGGTAGCGGCCGGTGAACAGGATGCTGAAGAAGGCGATGAGGCTGGTGACCCCGAAGGCGGTCCACAGGAAGGTCAGCACCACGTAGTGGGGCACCGCGAGGAGCCACTTGACGAGCCAGAGGCCACGGCTGAGGCTGGGATCCAGCTCGGCCTCGACGCGGACGGGGTAGGGGGCTGGGCCGTTCGGGGTGTCCATCGACCCCTCCTCACACGAGGACCCAGCCCGTCATGGGGACGGGCTGTGGTCTGGGGCAACGCACCTGCCCTCTATTAGTCCGCCACTCGCCGCAAGGGGCTAGGGCCGAGAGGCCCGGGCCCTTCGGCCGCCCGGGTTCGTCCATGACCGGAGGTCCTCGCGCTGCACGTGGAGCGGGGGCACCACCTTCTCCCGGACGTCGGCCGGGCGCCAGGCCGGATCGGCGTGCGTCCGGAGCTCGTAGTCGAGGGTCCGCAGGGCGACCTCGCGGGCGGACCCTCCCGGATCTTGGGGGTCTAGTCCAGGATCTTGGGAGTCCCTGGCGGCCGGCTCGTGGATGATCGGTCCGTGGCGAACCGCGACAGCTGGGAGATCCGCCCTGTGGGCGAGGACTGCGACGACCTCCTGACCCTGAGGAGGCGCTGGTTCCCGCCGGCCGAGGACGACGCGGACGAAGACTTCGACGAGGAGTTCCGCGCCTGGTGGGCCGCCGAGCGCCACCACCGACGCGCCTGGGTGGCCTACGACGACGGTCGCCCGATCGGCATGGCCAACGCACAGGTCTTCACGCGGATGCCCGCGGCCGGGCGACCGCGCACCCGGTGGCTCTACGGCGCCAACGTCTACGTCGTACCGCAGGAGCGCCGACAGGGCGTCGGGCGGGCGCTGATGACGGCCCTCCTCGGGTTCGCGCGGAGCAACGCGATGGCGCGGGTCGTCCTCGCACCCTCGGAGGTCTCGATCCCCCTCTACGAGGCGCTCGGCTTCCGCCCCGCCCACGACCTGATGCGGCTCGACCTGTCGTAGTGCAGCGCCTGCACCTGGTCGTGCAGCAGCCCCGGCCAGCGGGCGACGTCGTCGGGAGTGCGTGCCAGCACCAGGCTGCTCCCCGGGACCAGCGAGACCAGCGCCTGCGCGGTGCTCTCCGGGTGCGCCGGGTCGTCGGTCCAGGCCAGCACCGTGGTGGGCACGGCGATCCGGGCCACGGCGTCGCGGGGCGGCAGGTCGGTGAGCGCCGCACCCCGGAACAAGGTGGAGAGCATCTCCTTCGGCACGTCCGGCACGGTGCGCGGCGCCCCGACGGTCGCCGGCGGCGGCTGCACGGCGGCGCCCACCGCCACGAAAGCCTCGAAGCCCGCCCGGTCCACCAGGTCGGCGGCCTCCACGTACTCCGCCGCCTTGCCCGTGCGGGTCTCCCACGCGGTGGGCGGCACCACCAGGGTGAGCGCCGAGAACCGCTCGGGGGCCCGGGTGATCGCGTGCAGCAGGGTCCCGCAGCCCATCGAGGGCCCGACCCCGTGCACCGGCTCCCCCGGGAAGACGTGGTCCAGCAGCCGCAGCAGGTCCTCGGAGAGCGCCTCCCACCGGTAGTCCTCGGGCACCTTGCGGCCGGTGGACCTGCCGTGGCCCCGCGCGTCGTAGCGCAGCAGCCGGGTGCCGCTGAGCCCGAGGCCGAGGTCCAGGTCGAGCAGCCGATCCCGGTAGCGGCTGGAGGTCAGGCCGTGCAGCTGGACCACGGGAGCTCCACCCTCGTCGCTCAGCTCCCAGTCCAGCTCGGCGTGGGGCACCTTGAGTCTGGGCAAGCCGGGCTCCTGTCGTGGCGGGAGATCTAGGGTACGGCTCATGCGACTGACCAACATCGCCCATCTGCGGTTGCCCTTCGGTCGGTTGCGCGCCTACCAGCTCGCGGTGGAGCCCTCCGGCCGGTCCCTGCCGGTCTCCTTCGACCAGCGGCGGCACGTCGGGGCCGGCGACCGGGCCGGGTCCTGGATGGCGCTCTCGTTCCGGCTTCCCTCCCCCAGACCCGCCCCGGAGGTCGAGGCCGCGTGGCGTGCGGTCCTGCTGCGGCACGGCACGCTGCGCTCGGTCTTCTCACCCGGCCCCGATGGGCCGGAGCTCGAGGCGGTGACGGTGGGCGAGGGCCGGTGGGTCGACCACCCGATCGCCGCGGGCCAGGCGGTCAACGACGCGCTGCGCGAGCTCCTGGACGCCGCCTGCCGTCCCTGCTCGGCCCCCTCGCACCTGCTGTGCCTGCTGGAGACCGCCGACGGGACGACCCTGGTGGTCGCCGCCGACCACGCGCACGTGGACATGTGGTCGATGCTGGTGATCGCCCGCGACCTCCTCGGCGCCCTGGACGCCGTACGGCTCGGCCAGGAGCCGTTCGCCGACCTGCCCACCCCTCCCCACTTCGCCGAGCACACCGCCGCGCTGCAGGCCATGGAGCCCGCCCCCGGGGAGGTGCGGGAGCGCTGGCGCACCACCCTGGAGGAGTCGGGCGGGGTGATGCCCCGCTTCCCGATGCCGCTGGGCCCGGACGACGGGATGCACCGGGAGCGGGTCGAGGTGCGCGACGTGCTCGACGTCGACGCGAGCGCCTCCCTGGGGCACCTCGCGGCCGAGCTGGGGGTCTCCACCCTGGCGGTGGTGGTGGCGGCGATGACCCGGGTGACCCGGGTGCTGGCCGACGAGCCGCTACGGGCGGTCTTCCCGGTGCACAGCCGCTACGAGCCCACCTGGCACGACTCCGTGGGGTGGTTCATCACCAACTCGGTGCTGTGCAACGACGACCCCGACCCGCGCTCCGCCGCGACGGCGGTCAAGGACGCGGTCCGGCTGGGGTCGTGGCCGCTGGAGGACGTGCTCGCGCCGTGGGGCGGGATGCCCGAGGCGCCCGGGATGTTCGCCATCTCCTGGCTGGACCTGCGGCGGCTGCCGGTGCGGGTCGACGCCACCGGCCTGGAGGCGCAGTACGTGGGCGCCTCGATCCTCACCGACGGGGTGATGCTCTGGTTCGTCCTCGACGAGTCCGGACTTCACCTGCGCTGCCGCTACCCCGACACCGACGAGGCGCGCCGCAACGTCGGCCGGTGGCTCGACCTCCTCGTCGCCGAGCTGCGACGGGACTCCCAGGAGGCCTCCGGCGGGCTGCTCGCGGTGGGTGGGCGCGCCTACCGCCTCGCGCGTGCGACGCGTGAGGACGTGCCGGCCCTGGTCGCCCTCCTCGCCGGCGACGAGATCGGGGCGAGCCGCGAGAGCCTCGACCTTCCTCGCTACGAGGCCGCCTACGACCGCATCGCGTGCGACCCCGGCCAGCTGCTGGTGGCGGTGCGCGACGAGAGCGGCTCGGTCATCGCCACCATGCAGCTCTCGGTGATCCCCGGGCTCTCCCGGTCCGGGGCCACCCGGCTGCAGGTCGAGGGGGTCCGGGTCGACCCGGCGCTCCGCGGCGTCGGCCTCGGCACCGCGATGCTGGAGTGGGCGCACGAGCACGGCCGCGCGCGCGGCGCGACGCTGGCCCAGCTCACCTCGGACGCCCGACGCCAGGACGCCCACGCGTTCTACGCCCGGCTCGGGTACGTCGCCAGCCACCGCGGCTTGAAGCGGCCGCTCTAGCTGTAGCCGGCCTCAGCCCTCGCGCCGCACCTTCCGGGCGTGCGCGAGCCAGTCCCGCGCCTTGTCGGCGTGGGCGAGGTCGACGTGGGTGCCCTTGAACCGGACCGCGCCGTGGCCCTCGGCGACGGCCTTCTCCACGGTCGCCACCAGCTCCTCGTGGTAGGCGACCTCCTCGTCGGAGGGGGTGTAGACCTCGTGCACCACCGGCACGTGGGAGGGGTGGATCAGGACCTGGCCGCGGAAGCCGAGCTGGAGGCCGTAGTCGGCGAACTCGCGCAGACCCTCGAGGTCGGCGAGGTCCTCCCAGAGACCGGTGAGCGGGTGCAGGCCGAACTGGCGGCAGGCCAGCAGGATGCGGCTGCGCAGGTAGAGCGTCTCGCTGCCCTCGCGCGACTGGCGGTAGCCCACCGCGCGGGCGATGTCGGCGTGCTCGGAGGTGGGCCCGATCATCGCGCCCACCCGCGGGGACGCCCCGGCGATCTCGGTGGCGTTGGTGATCGCGTCGACCATCTCCACCGGCACGATCATCTCCAGGCCCTCGGCGCCGTTGCGCGCCTCGAACCAGTCGATCAGCGTCTCCCACCGGACCACGTCGGTGGCGTTGCGGATCTTGGGGGTGAACAGACCCGTCAGCTCGGGGCAGACGACGGCCTCGAGGTCCGCGCCCGACATCTTGGTGTCCAGCGCGTTGGGCCGCACGAAGAGACCCACGTCGGGCGACTCGGCGCGCAGCTCGGCGAGCGTCTTGCGCGCGGTGTCACGGGCCGACTCCTTGAGGCCGGCCGGGACAGAGTCCTCGAGGTCGATGACCAGGCAGTCGGCCCCGGAGGCCAGCGCCTTGCGGGCCCACTCCGGCTTGTGCGCGGGGACGAAGAGGATCGAGCGGTAGGGATGCACGTCAGCTCCTGGGAGGGGGTGGCTCAGCGGGTCTCGGGGGTCCGGTCGAAGGTGTCCTCGGTGACCCCGAGCTCACGGAGCTTGGCCTTCTGCACCCGCTGCGAGGGGGTCTTGGGCAGCTCCTCGACGAAGCGCAGGTAGCGCGGCACCGCGAACGACGGGATGCGCCCGTCGCAGTGCGCCCACAGCTCCGCAGGCGTCACCTCCTCCTTGGTGATGACGTAGGCCATCACCTCGTCCTCGCCCGCCTCGGTGGAGGCCGGCACCGCGATGACCGCGCACTCCACGACGGCCGGGTGGCTCAGCACGGAGGTCTCGATCTCGTAGGAGGAGATGTTCTCCCCGCGGCGGCGCAGCGCGTCCTTGAAGCGGTCGACGAAGTAGAACCAGCCCTCCTCGTCCTGCCGCAGCGCGTCGCCGGTGTGGTACCAGAGGTTGCGCCACGCCTCGACGGTCTTCTCGGGGGCGTTGAAGTAGCCCATCGAGCAGATGAACGGCACCTTGGGCCGGATGACCAGCTCGCCGATCTCACCGACCGCGACCGGCTCGTCGGTCACCGGGTCGACCAGCGCGACGTCGAACCACTCGTCGGCCGCCAGGCCGGCCGCGCCCGCCGGGCGGTCCTCGCCGTACGGCGAGATGATCGGCGCCGAGGTCTCGGTGAGGCCGAAGACCTCCACGAACGCCTCGATGCCGTAACGCTCCTTCATCGGCTGCACCAGGGTCGCGGCGGTCGGGGCGGCGAAGACGACCCGCAGCGGGTTGTCGGCGTCGTCCTCGCGGCGGTCCTGCTTCCAGATGAAGTCCATCATCACGCCGATGAAGTTGGTGACCGTCACCCGGCTCTCCCGGATGTGGTCGATCCATCGGCTAGCGGAGAACTTGCTGCGGATCACGCAGCGGGCGCCGGCGACCAGCGTCGGGTAGGCGGCCATG
Source organism: Nocardioides sp. Z50_6 (assembly GCF_058215755.1). NCBI lineage: Bacteria > Bacillati > Actinomycetota > Actinomycetes > Propionibacteriales > Nocardioidaceae > Nocardioides > Nocardioides sp. Z50_6. The sequence goes on from NZ_JBZAJB010000001.1 coordinate 948,567, forward strand.
AACTGGGCGTTGCCGTGGAAGAGCGGGGTGAGCGTCATCCAGGCGTCGTCCGAGGTGAGCCGGACCAGCGAGACGCACTCATCGGCGAAGAAGTACATCTGGGCGTGCGGCATCGCCACGCCCTTCGACGGGCCGGTGGTCCCGGAGGTGAAGAGCACCGAGGCGAGGTCCTGCGGGAGCACCTCGGGCAGCTCGACGCTCGTACCGGCGGGCAGCTCGTCCTCGAGCTCGTCCCACGGGGCGGCCTCCCAGCCGTTCTCGCGGAGCAGCTGGATCGCCTTGTCCTGCTGGCCGTTGTCGATCACCCAGAACTTGGTGATCGTCGAGGCGGCCTCCTTGACCGCGACGAACCGCTCGGCGAAGACGTCGTCGATGACCGCCAGCCTCGCCTCCACGGTGCGCACCTGGTGGGCCAGGAAGTCGTGCTCGTAGGCGGTGTTGATCGGCACCTCGACCAGGCCCGCCACGGCGGTGGCGATCCAGGTGCGCACGAAGCGCGAGGAGTTCTGCGCGACCAGCACCACGCGGTCGCCCTGGCCGGCGCCCTGGGTGAGGAAGTTGCGGCCCACCCGCTCGGCGGAGGCCAGCATCTCGCCGAAGGTCCAGGTGGCGCTCTCCTCCGGCACGTCGAGCCAGACCGAGTCGGGCCGTTCGGCGGCGTGGTGGCGCAGCACGGTCGGCAGCGCCCACTGGGAGCGGTCCTCGAAGGTGGGCTTCAGATCGCGGTAGTAGCGGAACGTCACGGTTCGACCCCTCGTCAGGACTTCTCGGCGCGGGCGCCACGGAAGTCGGGTTTGCGCTTGGCCAGGAAGGCCCTGGCGCCTTCGAGCATGTCCTCGCTGCCGATCGCCTGGATCAGCGCGCCGAGGTTGGCGGCCATGTTGTCCTTCGACTGGTTCCACCACTGGTTGGAGCTGGTCTTGGCGATCTCCAGGTAGCGCGGGCTGAGCGCGTCGATCTCGTCGAGCCACCGCTCCACGGCGGCGTCGAGGCCGTCGTCGGGGACGACCTCGTTGACCAGGCCCCACTCGTGGGCCTGGGCGGCGGAGTAGCGGCGGCACATCATCGCCATCTCCTTGGCCCGGCGCTCGCCGATCTGCACCGCCATCAGGTTGGTCGCCCCGAGCACCGGCGCGGAGCCGACCTTGGGACCGGTCTGGCCGAACGTCGAGCGCTCGGTGGCGATCGCGAAGTCACAGGCCACGACCATCTCGTTGCCGCCCCCGGCGGCGGCGCCGTCGACCGCGGCGATCACCGGGCGCGGGCAGGCGCGGATCGCGTCGAGCAGCCGCAGCGAGGTGGTGAAGAGACGCCGCAGCTGGGCCGGGTCGGGCTCGCCGAGCTGGGTCAGCGCGCCGCCGGCGCAGAAGCTGCCGGCCGCCCCGGTGATGACCACCGCGCGGGCCTCAGCGGCGTCCTCGACCGCGGTGATCATGGCGCGGGCCATGTCCAGGTCGTAGGCGTTGCGCCGCTCGGGTGCGTTGATGGTGATCCACACGACGTCGCGGCGTTCGGCCACCTCGATGCTGCCCACGGACACTCCTCTCCTACGACCTATTGATGGTGTTCATGATCAACATTACTCACAGACGCTTCCGCTTGGCAACGGCCCTCCCCCACCCTCTCCCAGTCGGCCCCCGACCGCGAGGACCCCGGGACGTCATCGGCACAGGTTGTCCCGGCGACCGGAGGTGATGACGTCCCGGGGGGGGTGGGGCCTCACGAACCTGGGACGTCATCGGAGTGGGTCGTCCGGGCAACCAGAGCTGATGACGTCCCGCGGGGAGGGGGCGGGGGCGGGGAGGGGGGAGGGGGGAGGGGGGCGGGGCGGCGGGGCGGGGCGGCGGGGCGGGGCGCGGTCAGGTACGGCGGGCGCGGAAGGCGGCGACCGCGTCGCGGTGCTCGGGGGTGCCGAAGAGCAGCGCGATCGCCTCGACGGACTCCGGGTAGCCGACCTCGGTGCCCCGGTTGAGGAACGCCTTGCCGACCTGCACGGCGAGCGCGGAGTTGCCGGCCATCTCGGTGGCCAGCTCGACCGCCGCGTCGACCAGGCGGTCGTCGGCGTGCACCTCCTGCACCAGCCCCATCTCGAGCGCCTTCGCGGCGTCCACGGTGCGGCCGCTCAGCGCCAGGTAGCGCGTCCAGTGCCGCCCGATCACGTCGGGGCCGCGGACGATGCCGTAACCGGGCATCAGCCCCACCGAGGCCTCCTTGAACGAGAAGCGCGCCGACTCGGCGGCGTACGCGACGTCGCAGGCCAGGGTGAGCTCGCTGCCCCCGCCGAAGGCGATCCCGTTGACCGCCCCGACGACGGGCACGGCGCACTTCTCCACCGCGTGGAACGCCTCGTAGACCCGCAGCAGGTGGGGCCGGACCAGGTGCACGTCCCCGTCGAGGCCGTGGAACATGTCGATGTCGCCGCCGGCGGAGAAGGCGCGCCCCTCCCCCGTCAGCACCACCGCGCGGTGCGGGTCGCCGTCCTTGCCGACCCGGCGCATCAGGCTGGTCAGCTCGGCGAACCACTGCTGGTCCATGGCGTTGAGCTTCTCGGGCCGGCACATCGTCACCAGCAGCACGCCCGGGTCGAGCGACTCCAGCCGGAACCGCTCGTAGCCCTGCAGGTGCTCGGGCAGCACGGTGGTCATGAGGTCTCCCGGTCGTAGGTGTCGGGCGTGACGCCGTCCTGGCGCAGCTTGTACTTCTCCACCCGCTGGCTCGGGGTCAACGGGAGTGCGTCGACCTGGCGCACGAAGCGCGGGACGGCGAAGGCGGTCAGCCGGCCCTCGCAGTGCGCCAGCAGCTCCTTGGGGTCGAGGCGGGCTCCGGGAGCCGGGACCACGGCGACCATCACCTCCTCCTCGGAGAGCTCGGAGTCGACCCCGAAGGCGGCGACCTGGGCGACGCCGGGGTGCTCGGCGATCACCCGCTCCACCTCCCAGGTGGAGATGTTCTCGCCGCGGCGGCGCACGGTGTCCTTCATCCGGTCGAGGAAGGTGAGGTAGCCGTCCTCGTCGAGGACGCCGCGGTCACCGGTGTGGAACCAGAGGTTGCGCCACGCGTGCACGGTGGCGGCCGCGTCCTCCTCGTAGCCGTCGAACATCCAGCCCGGGTTCTTGGGCCGGGCCACGATCTCGCCGGGGGTGCCCGGGGGCAGCGCCTCGTCGTGCTCGTCGACGACGGCGACCCGGTAGAGCGGCGACTCCTGGCCCGCGGTGCCGACCCGGCGCCGCTCGGGCGGCATCTCGCAGATGAGGGAGAGCTCGGTGCTGCCGTAGATCTCGGTGAGGCGCAGGTCGAACCGCTCCTCGAACGCCTCGAAGATCTCGGCCGGGCACGGGGCGCCGAAGGCCACCCGGACCGGGTTGTCCCGGTCGTCGGGCCGCGCCGGCTGCTTGTGCAGGATGCTCATCATCGCGCCCTGGTAGTTGAAGGCGGTGATGGACTCGCGGCGGCAGATCTCCCAGAAGCCCGAGGCGGTGAAGCGGCGGTGCATCAGCAGCCGGGCGCCGGACTCGAGCGCCGCCATCACCGAGCAGTAGCGGGCGTTGGAGTGGTAGAGCGGGAAGACGCTGTAGAGCCGGTCGGCCGGGGTGTAGCCCATCAGCCCGACGGTGTGGCGGGCCAGGTTGACGTTGGCCCGGTGCGAGAGCCGGACGCCCTTGGGCGGCCCCGTCGTCCCGGAGGTGTAGAGGATCACCGCGACCGAGCCGGGGTCGACGGCCGGGGCCTCCCCCGCCGGGTGGGCGAGCAGCTCGGCGAAGGTGCTGGCGTTCAGCCCCGACAGCCCTGCCGGGGTCTCGGTCGCCTCGGCCGGCTCCTCGGGGTCGAGCAGCACCAGGTGCTCCACCGACGAGCCCTCGACCGCGCCCTCCAGCAGCTCGAGCAGCTCGGGTGCGCAGATCACCACCCGGGCCCGCGACTTGGCCAGGCAGTGCTGGAGCAGCACCGTGCCCGACGCCGGGTTGAGCGGGACCTCGACCATCCCGGCCCGGGCGATGCCGAACCAGGCCTGGAGGGCGGCGATCCGGGCGCTGGTCAGCACCGCGACCCGGTCGCCGGGGGCGAGCCCGAGGGCGAGCAGGCCGGCCGCCACCGAGCTGGCGGCCCGGTCCAGCTCGACGGCGCTGGCCGCCTCGTCCTCGACGACGATCTCGGCGTCGCGGCGGCCGGGGTCGGCGGCCAGCGCCGCCAGCCACCCCCCGATGCTCAGGTCCGGCACGTCAGGCGTCTTCGGCAACGGGCTTCTCCTCCTCGGTCTTCCGGCCGCGACCGTCGCCGGCCAGCCGGGTGGAGTCGTGGGAGGCGGTGACCCGCGTGGGCACCACCTCGATCACAACGCGCTTGGGGCTGTCGAGCAGCCGCACGAAGGCGTCGGGGTCCTCGGGGGCCAGCCGGGGGGCCAGCTTGCGCACCCGGTCGAGGACCACGTCGCGGTCCCGGTGCACCCGGGCCTCCCCGCGCAGCGCCACCATCCGGCGGCCCGGCAGGTCGGTCCCGGTGTTGGAGACCACGACGGCGACCCGCGGGTCGGAGTCGACCCCGCGGACCTGGCGCCGCCCCTCGACGGTGGCGAACCAGAAGTGCCCGTCCCCGTCGACCTGGAAGCTCATCACCACCGCGGTGGGGAACCCGTCCTGGAGGAACGAGAGCACGCACTCGGTCTGGGCCTCCCAGAGCTGGCGCTGCTCGGCCCCGCCGAGGCGCGCCTGGGCGAGGTCCTCGATGTCCTTGTCGCCCGGGCGCGCCGCCTCAGCTGCCCCCTGCTCCGGCTGCTCAGGCATCGTCGACGAGGGCTGCCTCGCCCAGCATCGCGTGCACGATCGCCTTGTTGCCGCGCGCCTCGGAGGCCGGGCCGCTCCAGACGGTCTCGCCGCGGGTGACCACGACGACGTCGTCGGCGATCCGCAGGCCCGCGTCGGCGTTCTGCTCGACCATCAGGATGCCGATGCCCGCGTCGGCCATCGTCCGGACGCTGCTGAGCACCTTCTCGACCATCGTCGGGGCCAGCCCCATCGAGGGCTCGTCCAGCAGCATCAGCTTGGGCTTCGACATCAGCGCCCGGCCGAAGGCCAGCATCTGCTGCTCGCCGCCCGACAGCAGGCCGGCCTGGGAGTGGCGCCGGTCGCCGAGGATCGGGAACTTCTCGTAGACCTCCTCCAGGCCGGCGTCCAGGCCGCCGCGGGGCGCGGCGTAGCCGCCGATCCGCAGGTTCTCCTCGACGGTGAGGGGGAAGAAGATCTTGCGCCCCTCGGGGACCAGGACCATCCCGTGCCTGACCACCTTGTGGGCGGGCGTGCCGGTGATGTCCCTGCCCTCGAGCACGACCTTGCCCGACGCGGGCTTGTGGAAGCCGGCGACCGCCCGGAGGCTGGTCGTCTTGCCGGCGCCGTTGGCACCCAGCACCAGCGTGATGCTGCCGGCCTCGGCGGAGAACGAGACGCCGTGCACCGCCCGGACCGGGCCGTAGTTGACGTGCAGATCGGTGACCTCAAGCATCGTCGGCCGCCCCCTTCCCCAAGTAGGCCTCCTGGACGTCGGGGTGGCGCACCACCTCCGCGGGCGTGCCCTGGGCGATGAGCTTGCCGAAGTTCATCGCGAAGAGGTAGTCGCAGGTGTCGACCATCATCTGCACGTCGTGCTCGACGATGAACTGGGTGATCCCCTCCTCGAGCAGCTGCTTCATCAGCGCGCCGATCTCCTCGCGCTCGGCGGTGTTCATGCCGGCCGTCGGCTCGTCGAGCAGCAGCAGCCGGGGTCGGCCGATGATGGCGCGGGCGAACTCGACCCGGCGCTGCATGCCGTAGGAGAGCTCGTCGGGACGCATCCGCGCCACCTCGCGCAGACCGATCCGCTCCATCACCTCCTCGACCCGGGTCGAGGCCTCCTTGCGGGTCTCCTTCGACAGGGTGTCCTGGCCGAGCAGGATGTTGTCGCGCACCGAGCGGTCGTCGAGCAGCCGCACGGTCTGGAAGGTGCGGGCGATCCCCATGTGGTGGACCTTGCGGGCCGGCCGGCGGGTGTAGTCCTCCCCGTCGAGCACGAAGCGCCCGCGGGTCAGCGGCGTCAGCCGGGTCATCGCGCCGAGCAGGGTCGACTTGCCCGACCCGTTGGGGCCGAGCACCCCGTAGATCTGGCCCGGCCGCATCTCGAGCGTGATGCCGTCGACGGCCTTGACGCCGCCGAAGTGCACCGCGACGTCCTGGACCTCCAGCAGCGCCGTCCTGGCGCGCACTGCGGTGTCAGTCATCTGCCTCAGCTCTTCTCTTGCAGGAGGGCGGCCACGCGGGCGCGCTCCTCTCGGGTGCGGAAGCGGTGCCAGGCGTTCTTGATCACGCCGAGCACGCCGTTGGGCAGGTAGATCGCGGCGGCGGCGACGATGAAGCCGTAGGCGACCTTCTCCCACTCCTGGACGAACGAGAGCCAGGTGGGCAGCCACACGAAGATGACGGCCCCGATCAGCGCGCCGACCCACGACCGGGCGCCGCCCACCACGATCGCGGTCAGCGCCACGATCACCAGGTGGAAGTTGACCTCGGCCGGGGTGATGGTCGAGCGCAGCAGGGTGGTGATCGCACCGGCCAGGCCGCCGATCAGCCCCGAGAGGGCGAAGGACATCAGCCGGTAGCGGTTGACGTCGATGCCCAGCGCCTGGGCGAGCTCGGGGTCCTCACGGACCGTGTCGATCCGCCGGCCGAGGCCGCGGGCCTCGGTCCAGACCAGGACCGCGACGACCGCGAGGGCCACCAGCACGATCTGGATCATGCTGATCTCGCCCAGCGCCCCGTAGAGGCCGCCGGCCCCACCGGTCAGGTCGCCGCCGTTGACCGCGACGACCGAGACGATGAGGGTGAAGGCGATGGTCGCCATGCCCATGTAGAGGCCGGTGAGGCGTCGCACCACCAGGCCCAGGACGAAGACCACCAGGGCGGCGGCCAGCGCGCCGACGGCCACCGACGGCCAGGTCGACCACTCCAGGTGGACCATCGTCATCGCGGCGCCGTAGCCGCCGACGCCGAAGGCGCCGACCCCGGCGAAGGAGAAGACCCCGAAGCGCAGCGGCACCTGGATGCTCAGCGCCAGCAGCAGCGTGGTCAGCGTCGTCTGGATCAGGACGACGTTCATGTAGTACCAGTCGCTCATGTGCGTCGCACCTCCTTGCGGCCGAGGAGCCCCTGGGGGCGAGCGAGCAGGATCAGGAAGATGAGGCCGAAGGAGACCGCGTCGACCCAGGTCCCCCAGTTCATGTAGAGCACGAAGGTCTCCGCGCCGGCCAGCACGTAGGCGCCGATGACGGTGCCCGCCATCGACCCCAGGCCGCCGAGCACGATGACCGCGAAGGCCTTGATGATCAGCTGGTCACCGGTCTCCGGCGCGATGGCGCCGAGCTGGAAGGTGAGCAGCGCCCCGGCCAGGCCGGCCATCGCCCCGGCGACGGCCATGGTGCCGAAGGCCAGGACGGTGCGGTTGACCCCCATGCCGGCGGCGGTCTCGGCGTCGACGCCGATCGCGCGCAGCGCCAGGCCCTGGCGGGACCTGCGCAGCCAGAGGGTGAGGCCGATCCCCATGGCGAGGCCGGCGACGATGATGATGGCCGACGTGGTGGTCAGCCGGAGGCCGAAGACCTCGAAGACCTCGGCCCTGTAGCTGCTCGTGAAGCCGAAGGGGCTCGAGCGCGTCTCGCGCTGGGCGAGCGCCAGCGGGATGGCGGCGACGCCGATGCCGCCGATCAGGATCCGCATCTCGGCGGCGTGCTGGTTCTTGGAGCGCTTCAGGATCGGTTGGAAGGCGAGCAGCATGGTCAGCGAGGAGATGATCGCGCCGGTCAGCACGGCGATCGCGATCACGCCCAGGAAGGGCAGCTCGGTCTCCCGGCTGACCAGGTGGCCGACGAAGGCCGAGAACATGAAGGTCGCGCCGTGGGCGAAGTTGAGGATGCCGATGGTCCCCCAGACCAAGGCCATGCCCAGCGCGAACAACAGGTAGATCGAGCCCAGCGTCGCTGCGTTCAGCAGATCTTGCACGGGGGTTCCTCTCGGTGTTGACGGGACGGAGTCACCGGGGTGCGGTCCTCGCGGACCACACCCCGGTCACCCTCACTTGACGAGCGTCTCCTTGCCGTCCTGCCAGCGCACGAGGGTGCCGTCGATCCGGGCGTCGTTCCCGTCGAAGGTCACCTCGCCCATCGCGCCGCTGTAGCCGTCGGCGGCGATCTCGGCGAGACCCTCGCGGATCCCCTCGCGGGAGGAGTCGCCCGAGGCCTTGATGGCCCGCGCGATCCACCAGATGGCGTCGTAGCCGTCAGCGGCGTACGGCGTGGCCTCCTTGTCGAACTTGGCCTGGAAGGCCTTGGCGAAGGCGTCGGACGCCTTGTCCTCCATGGCGACCGAGAACGGCACCGGGTAGACCAGGCCGTTGGCGTTGTCGCCGGCGGCCTCGATGTTGCCGGCGGCCTGGACCGAGGTGGCCACGATCTGTCCGTCGTAGCCGGCGTCGTTGAGCTGGCCGAGCGCGGTCACCGACTGGGGGGCGATGAGCAGCATGACGAGCGCGTCCGCGCCCTCCTTGGCGACCTGCTGGGCCTGGCCGGAGAAGTCCTGCGTGGTCATCTGGACCGGCAGCGACTGCACGATCTCCATGCCCCGCTCCTCGGCCATCGCCGGGACGTCGTCCTCGCCGAGCAGGGCGAACGTCGGGAAGGTGGCGTTGTAGAGGACCGAGACGGTCTTGACGCCCTCCTCCTCCAGGAAGTCCATCACCGAGGCGTAGTAGGACTCCATCGGCGGGGTGACGCGGAAGGTGTAGTCGTTGGTCACGACGCCCTCGCCACCCGCCTGGGTGAAGACGGTCGGCACCTTCTGGCGGCCCACCAGGGGCGAGACCGTGGCGGCCTGCTGGGTGGAGACCGGGCCCATGATCGCGGAGACGTCGCGGTCGCCCATGGCCTTGCTCATCTCGCTCGACGCCCGCTCGATCTCACCGGCGGTGTCGTACTTCTCCAGCTCGATGGTCACGCCGTCGCCGAGGAAGCCCTGCTCCTCGATCTCCTCGATCGCGAGCTCGGCACCCTCCGAGGCACCCAGGCCGGCGTAGGCCACGGTGCCGGTCTGGTCCTGCACCTGGGCGATCTTGATCGTGTCGGCGACGCCGCCGTCGCCACTGGCGCTGCCGCCACCACCACCGTCTCCGCACGCGGCGGTGCCGAACACCGTCGCCATGGCCAGGCCTGCCAGCAGCGCCTTGCGCATCTGCGCTCCTCTACCCATCGTTCCTCCACTGTTCGTTAGGTTGCAGGTCCCGCCGCGGAAGCGGAGGACTCTTGGGTGTCAGGCGACCGGGTCGCCCGACAGTTCACGACCGACCAGGTATGCCAGCGTCAGTCCGCGCCCGAGCGCGATTCCCGAGTTGTAGGCGGTGCCGGTGGTGGTCAGCGCCGCCACCGACCCGGCGGCGTAGAGACCGGGGACCGGCTCTCCGTCCTCGGCGAGGACGTGTCCGTCGCCGTCGATGCGGACGCCCGAGGTGCCGATCCCGGTGCCGACGAAACGCAGCCGGATGCCGTGGAAGGGAGCCTGGACGATGGGCCCGAGCACGGGGCTGGGCTTGTTCTCCGGGTCGCCGGCGAACTTGTTGACGTAGTCCACGGTGCCGCGGCCCCAGTCGGGGTCCTCGCCCTTGTCGGCGTACTGGCTGAACCGCTCGGCGGTCCGGGTCAGCTGCTCGCCGTCGATGCCGAGCTTGTCGCCGAGCTCCTCCAGCGTGTCGGCCGAGGTCACCCAGCCCTCGGGGTAGTCGCCGCCGGGCGGGGTCGCGGCCAGGCCGTACTTGATCCGGTGCTGGTCGTCCCAGACCAGGAAGAACGGCAGGTGGGTGTCGTCGGGGTCGAGCGTGCGGCGGCAGATGTCGACCCAGTAGGAGTCGTTGCAGTAGCGGTTGCCGTGCCGGTCGACGATCATCGAGTGCGGCATCGCGTACTCCGGGCCGTAGCCGAAGCCGGTGCCGACCTGCGAGCGCCATCCGGGAAGGATCGGCGTCGCGTTGGCGGGGATCCGGGCGATCTCGCCGCCGACCTGGCGGGCCAGCTTGATGCCGTCGCCGCGCAGCGTCTCGGGGGCGACCGAGCCCCAGTCCTCCTCGGTGAGGCCGAGGATCTCGTGGACCAGCTCGGGGTCCCAGTCGTAGGTGCTGGTGGCCAGCACCACCGGGCCGCGCAGCTCCACGGTCCCGTCGGGGGTCTCGGCCCGGAGGCCGACGACGGCGCCGTCCTCGGTGATCAGCTCGACGACCCGGTGCTCGGTGCGGATCTCCACCAGCTCGTGGGCAACCACGCGCGCCAGGAAGCCGGCGACCACGCCGGTGCCGTAGGTGAGCGGGTCGGCGTCGGTGGCCCGCTCGAACTCGGTGCCGTCGGAGAGGCCGAAGGCGGGCAGCCCGGCGTGCGACTGCTTGGTCGCGCTCTGCTCCTCGCCGGCGTCGTCGACGTACGTCGCCCGGCGGCCCTTCTCCAGCAGGTCGCGGTAGGTCGTGCCGACCGGGAAGTAGGGGCTGTAGCGCAGCTTCTCGCGCCACGGCCCGAGCACCGAGCCGTCGATGACCTCGTTGGTCAGGTAACGCCCCTGGGGCAGCGCCCCGTCCGCCTCGTTGTGGTAGTCGGCGAGACCCGGGATGACGGTCCAGCGGATGGCGCCGTTCTCCTCGAAGTACTCCATCGCGGCGGGCGAGACGTCGATCCAGCGCAACAGCGCCTTCTCGTCGAGCACCTCGGGCGCCAGGTGGGAGGCGACGTCGCGGATGTAGGTCTCGGTCAGCGCCTTGGAGTCGCCCTCGATGCCCTCGCGCCGGGCCACGTGGTTGTCGCCGCACCACACCTGGCCGCCGGAGTAGGCGGCCGCGCCGCCGACCAGGTCGGCGGCCTCGAGCACCAGGGCCGGGCGGCCGTGGAGCGCGCAGGTCAGCGCGGTGGAGAGACCGGACAGGCCCGCGCCCACGACCAGGACGGGCACCTGCGCACCGTCGGAGGAGGCGGCCACGGTAGTGGGGCTGTCGGTCATCGGGAACACTCCTTGTCCAGGTGACAGTGGTCTGCGTCACAGGTCCTAAGGATGAGTGAATATCATGATCACTGTTGTGTCAATATCCCTGCGAATCATTTGACTCGTTAGGGGGTGGAGCGCAGATGCCCGTCCCCGACCGGGACGACCGCGCTGGTGCGGGCCGGCTCCCCCGGGAAGCGGACCCGGTCCACCTCGGGCAGGGTCGCGGCGTAGTCGAGCGCGGAGGCCGCGTAGAGGAACCGCACCTCGCGGCGGGTGAAGACCCAGCGACCCTCGTGGCGGGCGTACCGGTCGGCGTAGCGGTAGGCGGCCAGCAGCACGCCCCGGCTGGTGACGAGCTCGGCGTGGCCGCTGGAGCTGCCGACCGCCTCGTCCGGGCCGGCGGTCTGGACCACCACGGCGTGCGGGGTGTGCACCATCCGCCGGAAGCCGCGCATCGACGCGCCCAGGGTCTCCGCGATCTCCGGCCAGCCCGTGGCGAGGTGACCGTCGCGATCGAAGACCGCGTCGGGGTGGAACATCTGCTGCAGCGCGTCGAGGTCGTGGTCGTCGACGCACAACGCGTAGCGGGCCACCAGGTCGCGCACCTCCTCGCGGTCCAGGAGGCCCTGGACCCGGGGGTCGGCCCCGGCAGCCCCGCTCACACCTGGACCTCGAAGCGGGGCGCCGGCAGCTCCCCGAGGACCTTGCGCAGCCGCTCGGGGATCTGCGCCTTGGAGAAGTCCGCGGGGTTTCGCGAGGCGAAGACCATCTGGCCCTTGGTCACCAGCTGGTCACCGCGGGTGAACTCGAAGCCCACCGCGTAGGAGCTGCTGCCGATCCGCTCGGCGACGGCCTGGCAGACGATCTCGTCGAAGACCTCGACGGTGTCGACGTAGCGGCAGCCCGAGCTGATGCCGACGGTGACGACGCCGAGGTCGTCGGCCATCTGGCCGCTGCGGATCCCGTGGGAGTAGAGCCACGTGGAGTAGCAGCGCTCCATCCAGCGGTAGTAGATGTCGAAGTAGGCGATGCCCACCGTGTCGGTGTCGCCGTAGGCCAGCTGGAAGGCGAGGCGGCCCTTGGCGGGCTCGTGGGTCAGCGTCGTCATCGGGTCTCCTCCAGGAGCACGTCGGCGGTCCCGGAGAGCACGACGGCGCCGCCGACGACCTCCAGGCTGATGTCAGCGGTGGCCACCCGGCCACGCTCGGTCTCCTCGACCGCGGTGACGGTGCCGGTGGCCCGCACCCGGTCGCCGGCCAGGACGTTGCCCTGGAAGCGCACCCGGAAGGTGAGCAGGCGGTCGCGCCCGCCGGCCCAGCGGGCCAGCATGGTCTGCAGGTAGCCCATGTTGAGCGGGCCCTGGTTGACCGGCCGCTCGTCCATGCCCAGCGCGGCCAGCGCGCGGGTGTCGAAGTGGATCGGGTTGGGGTCGGCCAGCAGCGCGGCCATCACCTTCATCTTCTCCGGGTCGACGGTGAGCTCGAGCGCGGGGATCGTGGTGCCGACGCTCACGTCGTCAGGCGCGCTCATGCCGACCTCCTCGGGAAGACGATCGAGTTGTAGCAGCGGGCCACGTGGTCGCCGCCGCGGTGCAGGTCGAGCTCGTAGCCGACGACGTCCATGGCACCGGCACGCCGGCCGACCTTGCGGTCGACCGAGACCACCCGCCCGGAGACCTGGTAGGTCGCGCCGGTCTCCAGGGGGCGGTGCAGCGTGGTGTGGTGCTCGCCGAACATCGGGCCGTCCGCGGCGGTGGCTTCGAACCACCCGAAGAGGTCGTCCCAGGTCATCCCCATCCCGGCGACGCCCGCCATCCAGGCCAGCACCGGGTGGGGCACCTCGTCCCACGGGTCGTCGAGCAGGGTGTCGGCCACCAGCCAGGCCCGCCAGGGGGCGAGCGTGTACTCGCCCCCCGGGAACTCGCGACCGACCCTGTCCTCGTAGCCTCCCGGCTCAGACATTGCGATCCTGGTCCTCCCAGAACGGCTTGCGCAGCTCGCGCTTGAGGATCTTGCCGGTGGGCGCCTTGGGCAGCTCGACGACGAAGTCGACCGACCGCGGCTTCTGGTAGCTCGCCAGGTGCTTCTTGGCCTGCTCGATGATCTCCTGCTCGGTCGCCTCCGCGCCCGGCTTGAGGACCACGAACCCCTTGACCGTCTCGCCCCACTCCTCGTCGGGCACGCCGATCACGGCGCACTCGAGCACGGCCGGGTGGGAGGCGATGGCCTCCTCGACCTGGACGGAGTAGATGTTCTCCCCGCCCGAGATGATCATGTCCTTGGCGCGGTCGACGATGAAGACGTAGCGGTCCTCGTCCCAGGTGGCCACGTCGCCGGTCCACATCCAGCCGTCGCGCAGGGTCTGCGCGGTGAGGTCGGGGCGGTTGAGGTAGCCGACCATGTTGGCCGGGCTCTTGACGATGATCTGGCCGGGGGTCTTCCCGTCCTGGGGCACGTCGTTGCCGTCGAGGTCGACGACCCGGACGCTGGTCACGAAGCCCTCGCGGCCGCACGACTTGAGCCGCTCGGGGTGGATCCCGTTGATGGCGTCGAGGTGGTCCTCCTGGGAGAGGAACGTCATCGTGGTGCCCTCGGTCTGCCCGTAGCCCTGGATCAGGGTGCACGGGAAGGAGTCGAGCGCCTGCCGGACGATGTTGGACGGCATCGGCCCGCCGCCGTACTGGATGTTGCGCAGGCTGGAGAGGTCGTACTGCGCGAAGTTGGGCTCCGCCATCATCCAGTTGAGCATCGTGGTGACGCCGAGGAACGCCGAGACCTTCTCGTTCTCGATCAGGTCGAGGGCGAGCTTGGGCGCGAAGTTCATCAGCACCAGCGGGCAGCCGTGCTTGAGGTAGTTCATCGCCAGCACGATCGGGATGTGGTACATCTGCCCGGTCAGCATGTAGACGTCGGTCGGCACGATCCGCTCCGCGACCGTCTGGTTGAGCATGCCGGCCGCGGCGCTGCGGTGGGTGTGCAGGGCGCCCTTGGAGTCGCCCGTGGTGCCACCGGTGTAGAGCAGGAAGAACGGGTCGTCCTCCCCCACCTGGTCGCTCTGCGCGGGCTCCTCGTCCGACGACCGGGCGATCAGCTCGTCGAGGCTGCCGTCCGAGCCGGGGCCGAAGGAGAGGGAGGCGACCAGGTCGACCTCACGCTCCACGGCGGTCGCCACCTCGGCGAACTCGCCCTGGGTGATCAGCACCCGGGGACCGGCGTCGCGGACCACGCCGACCAGCGCCGGGGTGGCCAGCCGCCAGTTGAGCGGTTGGGTGACCAGGCCGACCCGGCCGGCGGCGAAGTAGAGCGCCTGGAACTCCACGCAGTTGCGCGAGAGCATCGCGACCTTGTCGCCCTTGGTGAGACCGAGGGCCAGCAGGCCGTTGGCCATCCGGCGGACGAGCTCGTCGAAGTCGCGCCAGGTGACGCGCCGGTCGTCGGCGGCGTCGTAGATGGCCTGCCGGTGGGGGGTCATGCGCGCCCACTTGGCAGGGATGAGTCCTTGGTTCATGCAGGTCCTCCGGGGAGTCTTCCGAGATCGGCAGGCGGCGGCAGATGGCTCAGTAGGCCTTGTCGAGGTCCAGGTGGAGCGTGCGGAAGCGCAGGCTGCCGCCCTCCTCCACGATCTCGGAGGAGTAGACCCCCGCGGACAGCAGGTTGGTCTGGTCGTTCTCGGTGGCGATCAGGGTGAGGTAGTGCTTGGTCCTGGTCACGCCGTCCTCGGTGCCCTCGACGATCAGGTTGGTGTTGACGTGCCGGCGCTGGTCGGTCTGCGAGGACATCGAGTCGCGCATCAGCTTCATGATCGCGTCGCGGGGCCCGAAGGAGATCTTGTCACCGCCCGCGATGATCATCGAGAAGGTGGCGTCCTCGGTGAAGACCGACTCCATCGTCTCGAGATCGGCGGTGTCGTAGGCCAGGGAGTAGCGGTTGGCGAGGTTCTCGAGAGCGGCGCGGTCAGTCATGGTGACTCCTTGGTGAGAGCGGGCGCGGCGTCGCACCAGCACAGAGAAAAGCGATTCGTGCATATTGTGCGCATGGTTAGAACGTGATGTCCACCACGCGCCGCCGCAACTTGAGAAAATTCTCCGCCACGCCCGCTCACCCGCGCCTGGCGCGGGTCACTGCACCGACGCGCCCCCGTCGACCGGGATCTGCCCGCCCGAGACGTAGTACGACTCCGGCCCGGCCAGCCAGGCCACCGCGTGCGAGACGTGCTCGGGCTCGATCCACGCCTTGCCCATCGGGTTGAGCCCGGCGAACGCCGCCTCGGCGTCCTCTGCCCGGGGCTCCTCCAGGTCGGGGCGGAAGAGCCGGTAGGTCCGGCTGTTCTTCACCATGTCGGTGTCGATGGAGTTGGGGTGGATGGTGTTGACCCGGATGCCGTGCGGCCCGAGCTCGTTGGCCAGCACCTTCATCAGCCCGACGATCGCGTGCTTGGTGGTGGTGTACGCCGCCACGTTGGCCAGGCCCTTGAAGCCGGCCAGCGAGGCGATGATGATGACCGAGCCACCGGGGCCGGCCGCCAGCAGGTGTGGCGCCGCCGCCTTGTAGGTGTGCCAGACGCCGGTCACGTTGACGTCCATCAGCTCGCGCCACGCGTCGGCGCTCACCTCGTGGGTCGCCTCGCCGAAGGTGAAGATGCCCGCGTTGGCCACCACGACGTCGAGGCTGCCGAGCGCGGCGACCCCGGCGTCCACGGCCGCGGTCAGCGCGTCGATGTCGCGCACGTCGGCCTGGGCGGCGTGGATGCGCCCGCCCGCCGCCTCGACCTGACGCACCGTCTCGGCGAGGTCGTCGGGAGTGGCCAGGTCGTAGAACCCGTCGAGGCTGCCGATGTGGTCGCAGAGGTCGACGGCGATGATCGCCGCCCCGTCGCGCACCAGGCGCAGCGCGTGGCTGCGGCCCTGGCCGCGCGCGGCGCCGGTGATCAGGGCGACTTTGCCGGCCAGGGGTCCGGCCCCCTGCTGGGGGGAGGTCGTGGTGGTGCTGTCGGTCATGCGGTCCTGCCTTCCGAGAGGGTGCGGGGCTCGAGGAGCCCCTCGTGGTCTGCCTTGATCTGCAGCGCGAGGAACTTGCCGTAGAAGCGGGCCATCGCGAGGTTGCCGCCCATGAACCAGAGGCCCTCCTGTCCCGAGCGGCGCCACACGCCTTGGAGCTCGCCCTCCGCGTCGAGGCCCCAGACGGGACCGCAGCGGTCGGCGACCTCGTCGCCGAGCAGCCGGCGGGCGGTCTCGAGCATCCCCTTGTAGCCGGTGGCGAAGACGACCACGTCGGCCTCCAGCACGGTGCCGTCGTCGAGCTCGAGGCCCTCGGGGGTGAAGTGGCGTACGCCGACCCCGGAGCGGACCGCGACCTCGCCCGCGGCGATCAGCTCCGAGCAGCCGACGTTGATGTAGTAGCCGCCGCCGCGCTGCAGGAAGAGCTGGAGCGCGCCGGTGCCGTTGATCCCGGAGGAGGTGAGGAAGCCGGCCTGCTCCAGGCCCGCCAGCATCTCCTTGTCGTGCTCGGCCATCGCGGCGGTGGTGGCCTGGTGCATCTCCGGCGCGCAGTTGAAGGGGAAGGAGGCACCGAGCAGGTCGGCCGTCTCGGTCGGCGGCCCGCTCTCGTCGTACATGCCGGCCATCGCGAGACCCGAGCCGGCGACGCTGACCACGTAGGTGGGCGAGCGCTGCACCATCGTCACCGCGGCGCCCTTCTCGTGGAGCTCCTGGGCGATGTCGTGGCCGCTGTTGCAGCTCCCGACCACCACCGCGCGACGTCCGGCGAAGTCGGCGCCGCGGGGGAAGTCCTTGGAGTGGCAGGCGAGCCCGGTGAACTCCTCGGCGCCCGGCAGGTCGGGCAGGTTGGGCTCGGTGCCGCTGACCCCGGTGGCCAGCACGAGGTGCCGGGGTCGCACGGTGCGCACCGTGCCGTCGGCGCGCCGCAGCGTCACCTCCCAGCCGTCGGCGCCCCGGTGCGTGCTCTCCACCAGCTCGGTGCCGGTCCAGACGTTGAGCTCCATGATCCGGGCGTAGGACTCGAGCCAGTCGGCCAGCTTGTCCTTGGGCGTGTAGACCGGCCAGCTGGGCGGGAAGGGGAGGTAGGGCAGGTGGTCGTACCAGACCGGGTCGTGCAGCACGAGCGAGTCGTAGCGGTTGCGCCACCCGTCGCCGACCCGCTCGCCGCGGTCGACCACCAGGGTGGGCACCCCGAGGCAGCCCAGCCGGGCGGCCAGTCCCAGGCCGCCGTGCCCGGCGCCGACCACGAGCACGGCCGGCTCACCGTCGGCGAACTCCTCCTGGCGCCGGCGGGTCTCCGACCAGCTGCGCGCCATCCGGTCGGCGCCCTGCGCGCCGCCGAGCGGCCGCCTGGTGCCGGTGAGCTCCTCGTGGCCCACCAGCTCGTCGGCGGCGGTCAGCAGGGTCCACGCCCCCCAGGCGCCGTCGCGCTCCACCAGGCGCAGCACCCCTCGCCCGCGGACGAGCGGGGTCTCCAGGGCGAAGCTGGCCTGGACCCAGGGCTCGGCTCCCGCCTCGACCAGGGCGGGGGCGTCGGTGAGCCTCAGCGTCACCGGTCCTGCGGGCAGCTCCTCGATCCTGGCCGCCAGGGCGTCGTGGCCGTGGGCGGTGCGCAGGTCCCAGGTGAGGGCGAGCAGGTCGCGCCACCACCCGTCGGCGTGGAAGAGCTGCGGCACGGCGGCGCCGACACCCTCCGCCAGCATCGCCCGGAACTGCTCCAGCCACGCTCCGGTGAGGGCACCCAGGTCGGGTGCCACCCTCTCGTCGGTCGTTGTCATGGGCCCGAGACTCCAATCCTGATATCCGTAATCATGAATTGGTAAAAGTGTCTCAGATCACATCAGGGCCGACAAGAGGGTGGAGCGCTCACTCCCCCGCGACGGCGCGCCCGCAGCGGTACCCGAAGACCATCGCCGGCCCGAGGGTGCCGCCCGCGCCGCCGTAGACCATCCCGGTCGGCGCGGCCATCGCGTTGCCCACCGCGTAGAGGCCGGGGATCGGGTCGCCGTCGACGTCGACGACCTCGCAGTCGGGCGTCGTCAGCGGGCCGCCCTTGGTGCCGAGCGAGCTCGAGTGGACCGGCGCGGCATAGAACGGGCCGCGGTCGATGGGACCCAGGGTGGCGGCGGTCCCCGGGTAGTGGCTGCGGTCGCCGCACCACCCGTCGTACGCCGACTCCCCGCGACCGTGGTCGGTGTCGCGGCCCTGGGCGCACAGCTCGTTCCACCGGGCGACCGTGGCCTCCAGCTCCCTGGCGGGGACGCCGATCTCGACGGCCAGCTCGGCCACGGTGTCGGCCCGGGTCATCCAGTCCGGCATCTCGCCGCCGGCGGGGATGCCGTAGCCGCCGTACATCTCGACGTAGCCCTGGTCGAAGACCGCCCAGGCAGGCTGGTTCTCGTACTCGAAGCGGGTCGGGTGGAAGACGTGGAAGGCCGCGCCCAGCGCGTTGTAGTTGGCGGCCTCGTTGGTGAACCGCCGCCCGTCCGCGTTGACCATGATCGTGCGGGGCAGGGTGCGCTCGCGCTGCAGCAGCTGGATGCCGTGGTTGGCGTACTGCTCCCCCTCGAACCCGGGGATCGTGACGACCGGGACCCACCACGCCTCGCGCATCACGCCGAGCTGGGCGCCGACGCGCATGGCCATCCGCAGCCCGTCGCCGGTGTTGGTCGGGGCGCCTGGCGAGTGGCTGAGCGGGCCGCGCAGGAACGCGCGGGCCAGCTGCTCGTCGCGCTCGAAGCCCCCGGTGGCCAGCACCACCCCGCGACGCGCGCCGATCCTGCGGCCGTCGGCCAGCTCCACCCCGGTGACCCGACCGGAGTCGGTGACCAGCCGGACGGCGTCGGCCGAGGTCCGCACCGCGACGTCGCGGTCGAGCAGGCCCTTCAGCAGCGCCCCGAGCAGCCCTCGGCCCAGGCCCTCGAGCGCCTGCTCGGTGCGGCGGGACTCCTCCGCGGGCTCGAGGAAGCCGGTGCCGCCGCCGACCGGCGTCTCGCCGACGTACATCGAGCGCGGGAAGCCCAGGAAGCGGTCCGCCCACTCCCCCAGCTCGTGGAAGGAGAAGAGCTCGGGCTCGGTCGAGCGGCCGCCGCCCGGCATCCCGCCGGGGTGCTCGGGGTGGTAGTCGGGATAGCCCGGGACCAGGCGCATCCGCAGCGGGGTGCGGTCCTCGACCCAGTCGAGCATCTCCTTGACGGTCGAGACGAAGGCCTCGGCCATCTCGGGGCGGATGAGTCCGTGGGAGAGCGCCGAGAGGTAGTCTCGGCCGTCGGCCTCGGAGTCGACCACGCCGTGCTCGGCCTGGTACTTGTTGGCCGGCAGCCAGGCGACCCCGCTGGAGAGCGCGGTGGTGCCGCCGAGCACGTCGGCCTTCTCCAGCAGCGCCACCTCGACGCCCCGGTCGGCGGCGCTGAGCGCCGACATCATCCCGGCGCAGCCGCTGCCGAGCACGACGACGTCGAAGGTCTCCTCGAAGGCCTGGCCGGTGGTCCGGTCGGCGGTCTGGTCCGTGCTCTGGCCGCTCATGCGCCCACCTCGTCGGTGTAGAAGGAACGCAGCCAACCGAGGTCGCCACCGTGGAGGACCGAGGGCCAGTCGGCGGGCCGCGGATCGCCGTAGACCAGGGTGCGCCGGTCGCTCTTCATCGTCTCGACGTACTCCGAGGCGGGCAGGTAGTACATGTAGCCCAGCTGCCGCTCGGCGATCCGCCAGCCGCGCTCGGTACGCCGGTAGACGTCGTGGTAGCGCAGCGCGACCCACATGGTCTCCCCCTCACGCACCAGCTCGGCGTGCCCGCTGACCAGCCCGGTGGCCCGGTCGGGGTCCGACTCGTCGAAGCGGGTGAGCACCGAGTGCATGAAGTGGTGGGTGGCGCCCAGGGAGTCGTAGCGCCCCTGGTAGGTCTGGGCGATCGTCTCGAGGCCGCGGGCGTCGAAGACCCCGTCCGCCGAGGTCAGGTGGGCGTCGGCGGTGAAGAGGCTCTCCAGCCCCTGCAGGTCTCGCTCGTCCATCACGAACCCGTAGAGGTGCACGAGGTCCGCGATCGCCTGCCTGTCCTCGAGCCGGCGCAGCCTCTCCTCGGTGGTCGTCATGTCTGTCTCCTTCTCCTCGGTGTCGGCTGCCTCGGGCGTCGGTCGGGTCAGGGTCGGCCGTGTGAGGGTCGGTCGGGGCGCGGACCGAACGACTCCATCGACGTCGGCGCCAGCGCCGCCGGGTCGACGAACGCCGTGCCCTTGACCTGGATCCGCTTGGCGCTGATCAGCCACCGCCCGCCGTCGCGCACCATGTCGTCGCGGTAGCGGCCCCAGACCATCCGGGCCTCGCCGGAGGCGTGGGTGGTGACCACCCAGAAGGTGGCGTCGAACCGGACCGGGTCGTAGGCACCGGTGCCGAGCGGGGAGACCTCGACGTTGGTGGCCATGTGCTGGGCCACCTCGACGTCCGAGGCCGCGAACCGGCGGTAGAGGTCGAGGAACGCCTCGCGACCGCGGGTCTCCTCGCCCTTGCGGGCGAGCAGCACGTCGCGGGTCACCAGCTCGCCCAGCCCGTCGACGTCCTTGGCGTCGACGAGCCGCTGGTAGGCGTGGAGCAGCCGCTCGGCCTCGCGCTGGAGCAGCAGCCCCTCGAGACCGTCGGCGCCCCCGACCCCGGGCATCAGTAGGACCTGGGCAGCCCGAGCACGTGCTCGGCGACGTAGTTGAGGACCATCTCCTGGCTGATCGGGGCGATCCGGTTGAGGCGCGACTCCCGGAAGTACCGCTCGACGTGGTACTCCTTCGCGTAGCCGTAGCCGCCGTGCACGTTGATCGCCACGTCGGCGGCGTTGAAGCCGGCCTCGCTGGCCAGGAACTTGGCCATGTTGGCCTCCCGGCCGCAGGGGATGTCGTTGTCGACCATCCAGGCCGCCTTGTCGCAGATGGCGGTGGCCGCGTCGAGGCGGATCCGGGCCTCGGCGAGCTGGCCGGCGATCAGCTGGTTCTGCCCGATCGGCCGGCCGAAGACGATCCGCTCGTTGGCGTAGGCGACGGCGCGGCGCAGCGCGGCCTCACCGAGGCCCAGCGCCGCGTTGGCCGAGATCACCCGCTCGGCGTTGAGGCCGCTCAGGATCACCTTGAAGCCCTCGCCGACCTCGCCGATGACGTCCTCGTCGGCGACGAAGAGGTCGTCGATGAAGAGCTCGTTGGTGTCGACCGCGTGCCGTCCCAGCTTGGGGATCTCGCGGATGGTCACGGCCTCGGGGTCGAGGGTGGCGAACATCAGGGTCAGGCCGCGGTGCGCCTTGCCCTCGCGCGGGGAGGTGCGGACCAGGAGGAACATCCGCTCCGCCTCCTGGGCCTTGGTGATCCAGACCTTCTTGCCCGAGACGAGCCAGCCGCCGTCGACCTTGCGGGCCGAGGTCTGCAGGTTGAGCGTGTCGGTGCCGGCGTCGGGCTCGGTGACCGCGAAGGAGACGTGCAGCTCGCCGGAGACCGCGCGGGGCAGGAAGCGCTTCTTGAGGCTCTCGCTGCCGTGGCGGATCAGGGGCTCGAAGCCGAAGATGCCGATGTGGACCGCCGAGCAGCCGGCCATGCCGGCCCCCGAGGCGGAGATCTCGCGCTCCACGACGGCCGCCTCCTGGACGCCGAGGCCGCCCCCGCCGTACTCCTCCGGGATGCTCAGCCCGAGCCAGCCGGCTTCGGCCACGGCGTTGTAGAAGTCCCAGGGGAACTCGTGCTTGTCGTCCTGCTGCATCCAGTAGTCGTCGTCGAACCGGGCGCACATGGCTCGCACCGCCTGCCTGATGGACTCGTGCGTCTCGTCCACGGCGAAGTCCATGCTTCCTCCTGCTCTCGGGTGGCTCAGGCTCACGTGTCCCGGCTCACAAGATTTCCTTATCACTATTATCACTAAGGATGCTGCGCTGTCACCCCCCGAGCGGAGGCTGCGCCGCGGCAGCGCGGGGCGGCCGCGCCGCGACGCGGACCAGGAGCATCGCCGCGGCCGAGGTGAGCGCCATCAGCGCCCACGCCCAGCCACGAC
Organism: Nocardioides sp. Z50_6; assembly: GCF_058215755.1. NCBI lineage: Bacteria > Bacillati > Actinomycetota > Actinomycetes > Propionibacteriales > Nocardioidaceae > Nocardioides > Nocardioides sp. Z50_6. Next base: position 970,614 of record NZ_JBZAJB010000001.1, read on the forward strand.
CGCCGGCCGCCGAGAGCAGGCCGAAGCCGATCGGGCCGACGGCCGACCCCACCCCGCTGCCCAGCTGGAGCAGGCCGCTGGCGGCCCCGGCCCCCGCCGAGCGACGGACCAGCGTGACCAGCAGCAGCGCGGGCCAGGTCCACGCCGCGACCAGGCTGAGCAGCACGCCGGCGACCACCAGGGCGCGCCACACCTCACCGCCCGCCTCCCCGGGGCCCCCGGAGCCGGAGGCGGCGTCCAGCCCCAGGGTGCCGACCGCGACCAGGGCGAGGGCGACCACCGCGACGGCCATCACGCCCAGCAGCGGAGCCAGGTCGTCGGGCGGACGGCGGTCGAGCCACCAGCCGGCCGCGACCCGGGCCAGCACGGCCACCAGGCTCCCCGCGGAGACCACGCCGGCCGCCTGCACCGGGCGCAGCCCGGCCGAGACCAGGCTCAGCACCGCGAAGCCGGTGAGGGTGGCGACCGCGAAGGTCCCGAGACCGGCGGCGACCACCACGGGGGCCGCCCGCAGGGGATCCGCCGGCGGCGCCGACCCGGGCGGGTCGTGGACTCCGGAGGCCTCCCCGGCGCTGCCGGGGGCGGCCAGCAGCAGCCCGCCCACCACCGCGAGCGGCAGCACCAGGCCGACGGCCATCGCCGGCCGCCACCCGTGCACGTGGGCCAGGGCGGGCAGGGTGGCGCCGGCCACCGTCATCAGCAGCGGGGGCGCGGTCTGCTTGAGGCCCAGCACGGAGGCCTGGCGGCCGGGGGCGACCGTCGCCATCACCGCGAGGTTGCTGGTCGGCGAGGCGAAGGCGTAGCCGAGCCCGCTCAGCGCGACCACCGCCAGCAGCGCGGGCAGTGAGTCGACCAGGAGCACGCAGGCCGCCAGGCAGCCGGCGGTGAGCAGCGCACCCCACCACGCGCCGGCGGGCCAGCCGCGACCGTCCACCCAGCGCCCGGCGAGCGGGGCGGCGACCGCGGTCACCGCCCAGAAGGCGGAGACCACCAGGCCGAGGCGGACGTCGTCGAGGCCGAGGTCGGCGGTGAGCTCGACCGAGAGCAGGCCGAGCAGCGTCGGCACCGCGACCGCGCTGCCGAGCAGCAGGAACGCGAGCAGGCCCGCCGACCGTCCTCCAGGACGGCGGCGGGCCTCCCGACGCACGTGTGGACTCAGTCCGGGACGACTCGGTCGGAGGTGCTCAGTCCTCGATGGTCAGCGCGATCTCCGGGCACGAGTCGACACCGAGCGCGGCAGCGTCCTCGAGCTCCTCGGGGATCTCGCCGTCGAACTTCACGATGACCTGGCCCTCGTCGACCGTCACGTCGTAGACGTCCGGGGCGGACATGCGGCAAAGGCCGTGGCCCTGACACTTGTCGAGATCAGCGACAACTCTCATGCTGGCTCCTCCTGACTGGCTGCACCGTCGGTGCCGGCTCCGGGAATCGGTCGGGGACCATGTTCGCACCGGCCTCCCTTGACTCCATGCTGGGTATAACTATTATCATGATCCTGCTCACCCAAGGAACCCCTTGGCCACCAAGGAGGATTGATCTGATGTCCGACCAGCCGCGCTGCCCCGTGACCGACTTCGACCATCACTCGGCAGCACACGCCGCGGACCACGTGGGCGCCTACCGCAAGCTCCGCCAGGAGTCTCCGGTGGCGTGGACGGAGGCGCACGGCGGGTACTGGGTGATCTCCAACTACCAGGGGGTCTTCGAGGCCTCGCGCAACGACGACATCTTCTCCTCCGGCCGCCACGACGAGTACGGCGGCCCCGGCCTCTCGGTGACCATCCCCAAGGCCCCGACCGCCTTCCACATCCCCATCGAGCTCGACCCGCCGCAGTTCCGGCCCTACCGCAAGGCCGTCAACAAGGTGACCGCGCCCGCGGCGGTGGAGAACCTCGACGCCGTGATCAAGCACTACGTCACCGGCTTCATCGACACCATCATCGAGCAGGGCGAGGCCGACCTGGCGATCGTGGCGGGCGTGCCCGCGGCGGTGACCATCGACTGGCTCGGCCTGGACCCGTCGGAGTACAGCAACTACGTCGACGCGATGCACACCCTGGTCGCCGCGGCGCCCGGCTCCCCGGAGTACGTGCACGCCGCCGAGGTCGCCGTCCCGTGGGTGAGCCGGACGGTCCGCGAGCACATCGCCCACCGCCGCGAGCACCCCAGCGACGACGCCACCACGCACTTCATCAACTCCGAGGTCGACGGCCGGCGGATGGACGACGACGAGGTCTACTCGATCCTCGAGCTGGTCATCTCCGGCGGCGTCGGCACCACCGCCTCGCTGGTCACCCAGTCGCTCGTCTGGCTCTACCAGAACCCCGACCAGCGGCAGCGGCTCATCGACGATCCTTCGATGGTCGACATCGCGGTCGAGGAGTTCCTGCGGGTCTTCTCCCCCACCCAGGCGCTGGCCCGGACGATCATGGAGGACACCGAGTTCCAGGGCTGCCCGGTGCGCAAGGGCGACCGCGCACTGCTCGCGTGGGGCTCGGCCAACCGCGACGAGGAGCAGTTCGAGAACCCCGACGAGGTCGACATCACCCGCTGGCCCAACCGGCACGTCGCCTTCGGGCTCGGCATCCACCGCTGCGCCGGCTCCCACATGGGCAAGGCGATGGCGCGCGAGATGATCCGCCAGGTGCTCGCCCGGATGGGCGACTACGTGGTCGACATGGACAACGTGGTGGCCTACCCCGACCAGGGCACCAACGCCGGCTTCCACACCATCCCGGTCACCTTCACCCCGGGTGAGCGGCTGCTCGGCGACAAGCCGCTCTTCGCCGACCACTACACCAAGACCGGGGCGTGAGCACCGCGCCCGGCGGCGCGCACCCCGCCCTGGACCTCGAGACCGGCCGGGTCGTCGTCGTCGGGGCCGGCCTGGCGGCCGCCCGCCTGTGCGCGGTCCTGCGTCGCAAGAAGTTCCGCGGCACCATCACGGTGCTGGGCGCGGAGCAGGTGCCGCCCTACGACCGGCCGCCGCTGTCCAAGGCGGTGCTGGCCGGCGAGCGGGACGACTCCCCGCTGCCCTTCGACACCGAGAAGCTCGCCGTCGACCTGCGCCTGGGCGCCACCGCGACCGGGCTGGACATCGCCTCGCGGACGGTGCTGACCGACGCCGGCACCGACCGGGCCGACGCGGTCGGCTACGACGCGCTGGCGATCGCGACCGGCGCCTCGCCGCTGCGGCTGCCCGGCGACGGCCCCCAGCTCACCCTGCGGACCCTCGACGACGCCCTGGCGCTGCGGGGCCGGCTGGTGCCCGGCGCCCGGATCGTGATCGTCGGCGCCAGCTGGATCGGCGCCGAGGTGGCGACCACGGCCCGCGCTGCGGGCTGCCGGGTCATCTGCGTGGAGTTCGGCCCCGAGCCGCTGGGCGGCGCCCTGGGCGAGGAGGCCGGCGGGGCCACCCGCTCCTGGTGGGAGGGGATCGACCTGCGCACCTCCACCGGGGTCACCTCCGTGGAGGCCGACGGCGTCCACCTCGAGGACGGCACGGTGCTGCCGGCCGAGGCCGTGGTCACCGGCATCGGGGTGCGCCCCGACCTGACCTGGCTGGCCGGCTCGGGGCTCGACCTGGAGCGCGGCATCCTCACCGACACCCGCTGCCGGACCAACGTGCCTGGCGTCGTCGCGCTGGGCGACGTGGCCCAGCGCTGGTCGCGACACACCGGGACCCACCGGCTCACCGAGCACTGGGACGAGGCGAGCATGGTCGCAACCGCGGCCGCCTCCACCCTGCTGGACTGGGAGCAGGGTCCCGAGCACGACCCTGTCCCCTACTTCTGGTCCGACCAGTTCGGCCGCAAGCTGCAGTACGTCGGGGCCCACGGCCTGGAGGACGAGCTGGTGCTCGACAAGGGCGCCGACGGCTCCCTCCTGCGCGCCACCTGGAGCCGCGAGGGCACCCTCACCGCCTGGCTGGGCGTCGACCTGAGCAAGGAGCTGGTGAGGGCCCGGACGGCGGTGGGCGGCCCCCTCTCCGCCCTGGAGTGAGCGTGGACCCCGCCCTGGCCGCGACGCCCGGGCCGGGCGCCACCGTGCCCGGCGGTCGGCTGCGGACCTGGGTGGCGCTGCTGCTGGTGGTGGGGATCGGCGTCAACATCCGCGCCGTCTTCGGGGTGACACCGCCCCTGGTCCCGGTGATCAGCGACGACCTCTCGCTGAGCGCCACCGCGGCCAGCCTGCTGACCTCGGTGCCGATCCTGGCGATGGCGCTCTGCGCGCCGCTGGGGCACGCGCTCTCGACCCGGCTCGGCCCGGACCGGGCGATGATCGCCCTGCTGGGCTTCCTCGGCGTCGCGGAGCTCACCCGGCTGGTGATCGACACGGCGGTGCCGCTGGTGGCCTCCGCCGGGCTCATCGGCGGCGCCCTGGGCGCGGTCTCCACGCTGACCCCCGCGTTCATCTCCCACCACCTCCCCCGGCTCCGCGGGCTGGCCACCGGGGTCTACTCGACCTCGATGGCGCTGGGCGTGGCGCTGGCCGCCGGCACCGCGCAGCCCATCACCGAGCTGCTGGGGGGCTGGCGTGTCGCGCTGGGGCTGTGGGGGGCGGCGGCGCTGCTGCTGGTGGCCGCCCTGCTCGCCGCCCGTGCCTCCGGGGCGGGGCTGCCCCGCGAGACCGGCCCGGCGCAGCGGATCTCGTTGCCGCTGCGCGAGAGGCGCGCGTGGTTCGTCACCGGCGTCTACAGCGTCCCGATGTTCCTGGGCTTCGGCGTGATCGCCTGGCTGCCGAGCCTCTTCATCGAGCACGGGATCGCGTCGGGCACCGCGGCGCTCTACCTGGTCCTCTTCCAGTCCGTGCAGGTCTTCTCCATCCTCACCCTGACCCCGCTGACCGACCGGATCCCCGGCCGGCGCGGGGTCTTCGCCACCGTCATGGTCACCGCCACGGTGGGCCTGCTCCTGCTCACCCTGGAGCCACGCGACCTCGCGCTGCCCGGCCTGCTGCTGGCCGGCTTCGGCATCGGCGGCGCCAGCAGCCTGGCCCTGGTCAAGGTGCAGGACGAGGCGACGTCGCCGCAGGACGCCACCCGGCTCAGCTCGATGGCGATGCTCTTCTCCTTCACCGGCGGGGCGGCCGCGCCCTTCCTGATGGGCGCCCTGACCGACCTCACCGGCAGCCTGGTGCCCGGCTTCGGCCTCTGCTTCGGGGTGAGCGCGCTGAGCATGCTGCTGCTGATCGGGATGCACCCGGCACCCGGCCACCCGCGCGCCACGGCGACACCGGTCTAGAAACCATGTTCATCATTGCACTAGACTGACCGGATCATCGAGAGCTGCAGGAAGGAGACCCCATGCCCGGCATGTGGTTCGAAGAGTTCGAGGAGGGCCAGGAGTTCAAGCACCCCTGGAGCCGCACCGTCACCGAGATGGACAACATCCTCTTCACGTCCATCACGATGAACCCGGCGCCCATCCACCTGGACGCGGAGTACATGGCGACCCAGCCGCACGGCCAGCGCCTGATGAACAGCCTCTACACCGCGGGACTCATCGGCGGGATGATCGTCTACGACCTCACCATGGGCACCACCCTGGGCAACCTGGGCTACACCAAGTTCGACTTCCCGAACCCGGTCTTCCACGGCGACACCCTGCGGGCCGAGACCACGATCCTGGGCAAGCGGGAGTCCAAGAGCCGCACCGACTCCGGCATCGTGAGGTTCGAGCACCGCGGCTACAACCAGCGCGACGAGCTCGTGCACGTCGCGCACCGGGCCGGCCTGATGCTCAAGCGCCCCGCCGACACCTGAGACCTCGCCCGACGCTTCGCCGCCAAGCGTTCCGCCGCGAAGACTCCGCCCCAAAAAAGCAAGCCGCAACAAGAAGGGGGCCGCTCACCGTGACGGTGAGCGGCCCCTCGCGCGTCCCCGGTGAGGGAGGGGCACCGGAGACGCGGGTCAGGCGGGCTGCTTGGCGTCCAGCTCCTCGAAGCTGATGCTCTCCAGGTCCTTGAGCGGCTCGACGACCTCGCGGCCGACCTGCTCGAGGTAGGCGGCGGTCTGGTCGGCGTCCATCCCGGGCCAGTGCGGGCGCACCAGCAGCGGGCCGACCGGGAGGCGCGAGGCGATGTCACGGATCTGGTCGCGCACCTGCTCGCCGTTCCCGAGCAGCACGTGGTCCTTGACGTTCTCCAGGAAGTCCTGCTCGACCCGCTCGCGGTCCAGCAGCCCCATCCCCTGGTCGGCGTAGGAGACGTACTTGACCCGGGCCACGTCGGCGAACTTCTGCAGCGCGTCCTCGGGGTCGGTGCCGAGCTGCAGCTCGCGGCGCAGCGGGAACTTGGTCAGCGGCAGGTCGAACTTCGCCCGCTCGTCGAGGTAGGCGCCGACGAGCTGCTCGACCTGCTCGATGGTCTGCTGCGGGGTGATGGTCCAGACGTCGCCGTGCCGGGCGGCGCGGCGCACGCCCATCTCCTTCATCGCGCCGAGCCAGATCGGCGGGCGCGGCTTCTGCACGGGGTGCAGGTGGGTGGGGCGGTCCTCGATGTCGAAGAACTTGCCGTGGTGGGTGACGCGGTCCTGGGTCCAGACCTTGGTCATCACCTCGATCAGCTCCTCGAGCAGCGAGTAGCGCTGCTTGTAGGGCTTGCCGAAGACCTCGTACTCGTGCGGCAGGTAGCCGGTGCCGATGCCGACCACCAGCTTGCCGCGCGTGATGATGTCGAGGGTGGCCAGGTCCTCGGCCAGCTGGACGGGGTGGTGCAGCGGCCCGACGAGCACGGTGGTGCCGATCTTGACGTCGTCGTCCAGCTCGGCGGCCAGGCGCGCCAGCATCGGCACCGGCTGGAGCCAGCGGAACCCGTCGTAGAGGTAGTGCTGCCCGATGGTGAGGTAGGTGAAGCCCGCCTTCTGGGCAGCCTCGACCTTGCGCAGCATCAGGTCGAGGTGCTCCTCGGGCGGCGTCGAGACCGGCTGGTCCCCCATCAGGATGCCGAATTCCATGCTCTCTCCTCTGCTCGTTGCCGCCGTCCGGGCCGCTCGGCCGCGGGACGGGTGCTGCTCGACTGTGGGACCGGTGGGGCTCAGGTGCCCGGGGGGCGGGTGATGCCGGCCAGCGCGTACTGGATGTGCTTGACCTCGAAGAACTCCGCGTAGCCGTCCTCGCCGAGCTCGCGCCCGACGCCGCTGCGACCCGGGCCGCCCCAGGGGGCGTCGGGGCGCATCCCGGAGCCGCCGTTGATCGTCACCGTGCCCGCCCGGATCTTGCGGGCCACCTCGATGGCCTCGTCGAGCGGGCCGAAGACGTTGCTGGCCAGCCCGTAGCGGGTGTTGTTGGCCAGCTCGATCGCGTGGTCGACGTCGGTGTAGCCGAAGATCATCCCGACCGGGGCGAAGAACTCGGTGTCGGCCAGCGGGTCGTCGGGGTCGACGTCGCGCAGCAGCCCGGGCTTCATGTAGTGGCCCTTGTCCAGGCCATCGGGCCGGCCGCCGCCGGCACCCCAGCTGGCCCCGCGCTCCATCAGCTCGGCGATCCAGCCCTCGACCTTGTCGCGGTGGGCCGCGGAGATGACGGGCCCGACGACGCTGTCCTCCTCCATCGGGTCGCCGACCTTGACCGTCTCGATGAAGTCGGCGGCCAGACGGCAGAACTCGTCGACCCGCTCCTCGGGGACCAGGATCCGGCTCCAGGCGGCGCAGCCCTGTCCGGCGTTGCGCGCGAAGCGCAGGATCGAGGCGCCGACCGTGGCCGGCAGGTCCGCACTGGGCAGGATGATGTTGGGGCTCTTGCCGCCGAGCTCCAGCACGGCCTTGCTGAGCGAGCCGAGGGCACCCTGGGCCATCACCTTGGCGCCCACGGCGTCGGAGCCGGTGAAGGAGACCAGGTCGACGTCGGGGTGGCCGGTCAGGTGGACCCCGATCTCGGGACCCCCGGTGACCAGGTTGACCACGCCCGGCGGAAAGCCGGCCTCGTCGAGCAGTTCGAAGATGCGCAGCGTGCTCCACAGGCCCTGGGGCGAGGGGAGGACGACGGTGGTGCAGCCGGAGGCGAGGGCGCCGCCGAGCTTCCACACCAGCAGGTTGAGCGGGTAGTTGTACGCCGAGAGGGCGGCCACCACACCGACCGGCTCGTAGTGGAGCAGGCTGCCCGAGGCGACGGGCTTGCCGTAGTGCGGGAGCGCCTGCTCATAGCCGCCGCGCGGGCCCTTGACGGCCATCTCGGCATACCAGCGCAGCACGTCGATGGGGCCACCCACCTGCATGGCACGGCAGGCGGCGACCGGGGTCCCGACCTCCGAGGCGATGAGCCGGGACATCGGCTCCAGCTCGCGCTCGAGGATGTCGGCGAAGCGGTTGATCGCGTCGGCGCGCATCCGGGGCGTCCAGGAGCGCCACTGCGAGCCGTGGTGGAAGGCCGCCTTGGCCGCGGCGACCGCCTCGTCGACCTGCTCGACCGAGCTGGTGACCGTCTCCCCCAGGGGCTGCCCGGTCGACGGGCTCACCGACAGGTAGGACTCGCCCGAGGCGCCGTCGACCCACGCCGAGTCGATGTAGGTGCTTGCGGTGCGCTTCTCCACTGTGACCAGTCTCCTCACCTCGGTCGGCGCGCGCGGGAGGCGACGGCCGATCCTGTCCCAGGATCATAGCAATCATATGCATAGTTGAAAAGAAGCTTCGCTCGGCGGAGCGCTCGATCCCAGTCAGCACTTGACGAATGGTGGCTATTCCGTAGGATTGATTATCACTATTAGGGCGTGCGTGTCGCCGCCCGACCCCACGAGCATGGGAGCACCATGACAGTCGCACCCGAGAAGCCGGTCGAACAGGTCGAGCGCGTGGTCATCCGCTTCGCCGGAGACTCCGGGGACGGCATGCAGCTGACCGGCGACCGGTTCACCCAGGAGACGGCCGCCTTCGGCAACGACCTGTCGACCCTGCCCAGCTTCCCCGCCGAGATCCGCGCCCCCCAGGGCACCATTCCCGGGGTCTCCTCGTTCCAGCTGCACTTCGCCAGCCGCGACATCCTCACCCCGGGCGACCGGCCCGACGTGCTGGTGGCGATGAACCCGGCCGCGCTCAAGGCCAACATCGCCGACCTGCGTCCCGGCGCGGTGATCATCGTCGACACCCACGACTTCACCGGCCGCAACCTCACCAAGGCCGGCTACACCCAGAGCCCGCTCGACGACGGCTCGCTGGACGACTTCCAGCTCCACCCGCTGGACCTGACCGGGATGACGGTCGAGGCGGTCAAGGAGTTCGGTCTCTCCCGCAAGGACGCCGCCCGTTCCAAGAACATGTTCGCCCTCGGGCTGCTGTCGTGGATGTACGGGCGCCCCACCGAAGGCACCATCGACTACGTCTCGACCAAGTTCGCCACCAAGCCGGCCGTCCGCGACGCCAACATCGCCGCCTTCAAGGCCGGCTACCACTTCGGCGAGACCACCGAGGCGTTCGCCGTCTCCTACGAGGTCAAGCCGGCCAAGACCGCCCCGGGGCGCTACCGCAACATCACCGGCAACACCGCGCTCTCCTACGGCCTGGTGACCGCCGGGCGCCTCAGCGACCTCCCGGTCTTCCTGGGCGCCTACCCGATCACCCCGGCCTCCGACATCCTCCACGAGCTGAGCAAGCACAAGGCGTTCGGCGTCACCACCTTCCAGGCCGAGGACGAGATCGCCGGCATCGGCGCCGCCATCGGGGCCTCCTACGCCGGCCACCTGGGCGTCACCACCACCTCCGGCCCGGGCGTCTCGCTCAAGTCCGAGGCCATGGGGCTGGCCGTGATGCTGGAGCTGCCGCTGGTCGTCGTCGACGTACAGCGCGGCGGCCCGTCCACGGGGCTGCCCACCAAGACCGAGCAGGCCGACCTGCTGCAGGCGATGTTCGGCCGCAACGGCGAGTCGCCGCTGCCGATCGTGGCTGCCCAGTCGCCGGCCGACTGCTTCGACGCGGCCATCGAGGCGTGCCGGATCGCGATCGCCTACCGCACCCCGGTGATCCTGCTCTCCGACGGCTACCTGGCCAACGGCTCGGAGCCGTGGCGGCTGCCGGAGGTCGCCTCCCTGGCGAAGATCGACCCCGGCTTCGCCACCGGGACCAACCACACCTCGGTCGGCAAGAGCGGGGACGAGGTCGCCGACTTCTGGCCCTACCTGCGCGACGCCGACACCCTGGCCCGTCCCTGGGCACCGCCGGGCACCGCGGGTCTCGAGCACCGCATCGGTGGTCTGGAGAAGGCCGACGGGCACGGCAACATCTCCTACGACCCGGCCAACCACGACCACATGGTCCGGATCCGCCAGGCCAAGATCGACGGCATCGCCCGGGCGATCCCCGACCTCGAGGTCGACGACCCCGGTGCCGCCGACGGGCGCCCGGCCCGGCTGCTGGTGATCGGCTGGGGCTCCACCTACGGGCCGATCGGCGCCGGCGTCCGCCGGGTGCGCGAGCGCGGGCTCGACGTCGCCCAGGTCCACCTGCGCCACCTCAACCCGTTCCCGCGCAACCTCGGCGAGATCCTGGCCCGCTACGACAAGGTCGTGGTGCCGGAGATGAACCTGGGCCAGCTCTCGCTGCTGCTGCGCGGCGAGTTCCTGGTCGACGCCGAGTCCCGCACCAACGTGCGCGGCATGCCGTTCGGCGCCGAGGAGATGGAGGGCATCCTGCTGGAGGCCCTCGCCGACCTCGGTGTCGCGCCGCCCGCCCCCGCCGACGACCGCCAGGCCGAGGAGGCACTGCGATGACCGCCACCCCCACCACAACCGACCTGCCGTTCCCCACCACCGGCACCGCCGGCGTCCCCACGATCGCCGAGGGCGAGAAGCAGACCGGCAAGGA